>NZ_BCWM01000001.1 GCF_001592205.1 Brevundimonas vesicularis NBRC 12165
TTTTCTAGCTCCTAAGGTCCCCGAACCGGGGTTCCTGCAGTTTGGGGGTTAAGGACGCCCGGTCCTTACGGTCCGGGCGCATATAGGCGGGCTTTCCGAAAAGGGAAAGCTTAGGCGTACTTCTTGATCACTTCGTCGGCGACGTGTTGCGGCACCGGCTCGTAGTGGTCGTATTGCATGGTGAACTGAGCGCGGCCCTGCGACATGCCGCGCAGCGTGTTCACATAGCCGAACATGTTGGCCAGCGGCACGAAGGCGTTCACGACGGTGGCGTTGCCGCGCATGTCCTGACCCTGGATCATGCCGCGACGGCCGTTCAGGTCGCCGATGACCGAGCCGAGGTATTCCTCGGGGGTCACGACTTCCACCGCCATGATCGGCTCGAGCAGCTTGGGCGAACCCTTTTCCTTCAGTTCACGGAAGGCGGCGCGCGAAGCGATTTCGAACGCCAGCACGCTGGAGTCGACATCGTGGAACTTGCCGTCCGTCAGCGTCGCCTTGAAGTCGATCAGCGGGAAGCCGGCCAGCAGGCCGTTGTCCTTGGCCGAGTTCAGGCCCTTTTCGACGCCGGGGATGTATTCCTTCGGCACCGCGCCGCCGACGATCGAGTTCTCGAACACGAAGCCCGAGCCCGGCTCGCCGGGTTCGAAGGTGATCATGACGCGGGCGAACTGGCCCGTACCGCCGGTCTGCTTCTTGTGCGTGTAGTCGATGTCGACCTTGCGGCCCAGCGATTCACGATAGGCGACCTGCGGCGCGCCGATGTTGGCCTCGACCTTGTAGGTGCGCTTCAGGATGTCGATCTTGATGTCCAGGTGCAGCTCGCCCATGCCCTTCAGGATCGTCTGGCCCGACTCGTGGTCGGTCGAGACGGTGAAGGAAGGATCTTCCGAGGCTAGCTTGGCCAGGGCGACGCCCAGCTTCTCCTGGTCGCCCTTGGTCTTGGGCTCGACCGAGATCTCGATGACCGGCGCCGGGAACTCCATCTTCTCCAAGATGACGGGCGACTTGATCGGGTCGCACAGGGTGTCGCCCGTGCGGGTTTCCTTCAGGCCGGCCAGGGCGACGATGTCGCCGGCGTAGGCTTCCTTGACGTCTTCACGGTTGTTGGAGTGCATCTGCAGCATCCGGCCGACGCGCTCTTTCTTGTCGCGGCTGGAGTTCAGCAGCGACTGACCGGTTTCCATCTTGCCCGAGTACAGGCGGCAGAAGGTCAGCGAGCCGACGAAGGGGTCGTCCATGATCTTGAAGGCCAGGACCGACAGGGGCTCTTCGTCCGAAGCCTTACGCACGACGGGCTCTTCGGTCTTGAAGTCGATGCCCGGGGTCGGCGGGATGTCCAGCGGCGACGGCAGGTAGTCGACGACGGCGTCCAGCAGCGTCTGCACGCCCTTGTTCTTGAAGGCCGAGCCGCACAGGATCGGATAGAAGGCGCCGGTCAGAACGGCCTTACGGATGCACTTCTTGATGGTGGCTTCGTCGGGCTCGTTGCCCTCGAGGTAAGCTTCCATCGCCTCGTCGTCCAGCTCGACGGCGTTGTCGATCAGGTACTGACGAGCAGCGATCGCCTTGTCCATCAGGTCGTCGGGGATCGGCACGTCCTTGTAGGAAGCGCCCAGGCCGTCGTTGTCCCAGACCACGCCGGTCATGCGGACCAGATCGACCAGACCCGACAGCGAGGACTCAGCGCCGATCGGGAACTGGATCGGCACGGCCTTGGCGCCCAGACGGTCGCGGATCGACTCGACCGAGGCGTCGAAGTCGGCGCCGATCTTGTCCATCTTGTTGACGTAGACGATGCGCGGCACCTTGTACTTGTCGGCCTGGCGCCAGACGGTTTCCGTCTGCGGCTCGACGCCGGCGTTGCCGTCCAGCACGGTCACGGCGCCGTCGAGGACGCGCAGCGAACGTTCGACCTCAATGGTGAAGTCCACGTGGCCGGGGGTGTCGATGATGTTCAGGCGCTTGCCCTGCCAGAAGGCGGTCGTCGCGGCGGACGTGATGGTGATGCCGCGCTCCTGCTCCTGGTCCATCCAGTCCATGGTCGCAGCGCCGTCGTGGACTTCGCCGATCTTGTGGGATTTACCGGTGTAATACAGGATCCGCTCGGTCGTCGTCGTCTTGCCCGCGTCGATGTGGGCCATGATGCCGAAGTTGCGGTAGTCCTCGAGCTTGTGAGTGCGGGCCATGAAAGCGTGCCTTGAAAATTTCAGGACGCTCAGGTGCGCCCTCGGAAGGATGTCGGTGTTCGGATAAGCGAGCGCGGGCGATTTAACTTAAACCGCCCGCGCCGGAAACCCTTAGATAGTCAGCGTAGATGACGCTTTGAAGGCGTTACCAGCGATAGTGGCTGAAGGCGCGGTTGGCTTCGGCCATCTTGTGGGTGTCTTCACGCTTCTTGACCGCGGTGCCGCGGTTGTTCGAGGCGTCCAGCAGTTCGGCGGCCAGCTTCTCGGTCATGGTGTTCTCGCCACGCTTGCGCGCAGCGTTCACCAGCCAGCGGATCGCCAGGGCGCGGCGACGGTCCGGACGGACTTCGACGGGCACCTGATAGGTGGCGCCGCCGACGCGACGCGAGCGCACTTCGACCGACGGGGAGACGTTGTCCAGAGCGGCGTGGAAGGTCGCGACCGGCTCTTGGTCCTTCTTCTTCTCGGCCAGGATGTCGAAGGCGCCGTACACGATGTTTTCGGCGACGGCCTTCTTACCTTCGTACATGACGTAGTTCATGAACTTGGTGACGATCAGGTCCCCGAACTTGGGATCCGGCAGAACTTCACGTTTCTGGGCGCGGTGACGACGCGACATGGGGTATTCCTTGCAGTGCCCGACCAGCGCCGGGAAGATCTCGAAAAGGCCTCCGGGCGCGATGGCCCGGAGAAGAATGGCTTACTTCGGACGCTTGGCGCCGTAGTGCGAACGACGCTGCTTACGGTCCTTGACGCCTTGGGTATCCAGAACGCCGCGCAGGATGTGGTAGCGAACGCCGGGCAAGTCCTTCACGCGGCCGCCGCGGATCAGAACAACCGAGTGTTCTTGCAGGTTGTGGCCTTCGCCGGGGATGTAGCAAACGGCTTCGTAGCCATTCTTGGCCAGACGGACCTTGGCGACCTTACGCAGAGCCGAGTTCGGCTTCTTCGGGGTCGTGGTGTAAACGCGGGTGCAGACGCCGCGACGCTGGGGCGAACCCTCCAGAGCCGGCACCTTGTTGCGGGTGGGCTTGGGCTTGCGCGGCTTGCGGATCAGCTGGTTGATCGTAGGCATTCGAAACTCGTCTCGACTTCTGATGGAGGCGTGTGTCTTTCGACCGAAGCGCCTCTCGCCTTCTTGTGAACGGGGGACCATCCCCTCGCCCGGGTGTCATCGAGACTGAGATGTGACAGCGACAAACAGAAAAACCGGAACGCGCGCTTTGGGCGTTCCGGCGGGCACAGCCCGTCCGTTGGATTGTCACGATCTCAGCGACCGGCGAACCGGCCACGCCTCGAAAGTGGGCGGCTTCTACGCGCGATGGGCGCGAAGGTCAAGGCGGAGGCGTTAACACTCCAGAATGCAGCCGCTTCGATGAAGCCTAGCGGTCTTCAATGGAGCGACCTTTCGCCTGAAACCCGCCACGCTTCGCGCTCAGCTTGACGACACGACCAACCGGGGATGGGTCATGGTGGGGCTGGCCAGAACAGGGGCGATTGCGCTCTCGCTTGCGGTGAACGCAGGCTTGCTGACGCTGATCGCGTTGGAAGACCGCCGCCCGGCGCCGCGTCGGGTTTCGGGACACTCGCCTCTCTACATCCAGATCGAACCCGTGATCATAGGGGCCAAGGCCCGCAAGGCGCCGGCGCCCACGCCCGCGCCGCAAGCGCAGGACCAGCGCCGGGCGCCAGTCGGCTTGCGAGATTCCGAGACTGCGGGATCGGAGCCGACCGTGACGCCGACATCGGATCGTCCGGCCACGCCCGCCTATGACCCGCGCTGGACAGTCCGACCGAGCCACTTACCCGACGCCGCCTGGCCGACGGGGAACGCGACGCGCAATGGCGAACCGGATTGCCGCCCCGAAATGGCACGGTCCACGCAAGACCGGCACGTTTGCCGGGCGCTGGCGAGCGCAGCCGCTGATTCATCGCCGCCGATGGTGCGCTCCGGCGATGAGGAAAGGACGGCGGGCTTTGCAAAAGAAGCCGCCGTCAAGAAACGCTGGCGCGACTACCGCGAGGGCGACAGCGCCTATCCCGGGCTGCGGTCCCTGTTCGGCATGAACTGAGGATGGCTGCGCTTGACATCGGACCTGGGGCGATGACGCCGACAAAGGCGCCCCGCCGTCTTGGCTGGCGCAAGGCGGCCTTTGCGGCCGCAGCCGTCGGGCTGAATGCGGGCGCCGTCGTGCTTCTATCCATGACGGATCCGGGGCTGCGCGCGCGGTCGCTGCGGCCTGCGCCGATGATCGTCTATCTTGAGGACGCCTGGCCGGCCCTGGTCCACGCGCCAAGAGCTCCGTCTGTCACGTCCTCTGAGGACGCCATAGCCGCGCCCCGACGCGCGCAGGCATCGCAAGGGGATGCGCCCAACAGAGGCGATCTGACGACGTCGGCGCGCCCCCTCGCGTCCATGAACCAGGCGAAAGAGGAAGTCGGGATCGACCCCCGCTGGCGGGTCGACGGCGCCTTTGCGGGGCCGAGACTATCTTCCCCTTCATGCAACGCCCCGCACCGCCTAGCGCCCGACGACCGCCGCCGCTGCGAAGAGCGCTGGAGCGGTCATGCGGCGGTCCGTCCCATTCGAGGCACGGGGGATACAGAACGCGACGCGGCCTTCGCTCAGCAAGGCGCACGTCGCTTGGCGGCCTGGGAGGCTCAACGCGCCGCACCGCCGCGCGGAGATCCGCCGTGCGTAACGCCACATCCGATGGCAGGATGCGAGGGCGTGAACATTCAGGTCGAACTCTTCTCCTCGCGAGATGGCTTCCTGCCCAATCTCAGAAAGCGTCGCGAATGACCGCAGCCTCCGCGCCCTCCCCTGGCCCATGGCCGCGACGAACTCGTCCGGACTGGCGCAAGGTCGCCTTGGCCACCGCCTCGGTCGCCATCAACGCAGGGCTGATCGCCACCCTCTCTCTCACCGCCCTGGGGATCGACGCTCCGCCGAGCGCGCCCGATTCACGCCCCCTCTACATCGACATCAGCCCACGCCCTCTGCTGCCGAACGAGCGGCCCCGCCCTGCGATGCAGACGCCCGAGCCCGTCGCCATGTCCGCATCGCGTGACGCCGGCAGCCTCGACGTCGCTCCCACAGACAGGGTCGCGTCCGCACCGGACAGTCGCCCTGCCCCAATGCGTCCCCGCATCGCTGCGCCCACGCCCCAAGGCGCGCCCGCGCCGCCGGGCGCCTGGACGGTCAATCCGAACGATCGCGCCGGCGCCATGTCCCGTGTCCTGCGTCAGGGCCTGATCGGCTGCACCACGCCGCAACAGCTCAACGCCGCCGAGCGCGCCCATTGCCGCGAGGATGCCATGCGACGCGGAATGAACGCCGCTCCGATCACCGGCACGGGCAACCCCGAACGTGACGCCGCCTTTGCGCGCGAAGGCGCGCGGCGTCTGGCTGAATGGGAGGCGGGCCGTCGTCCTCTGTCCGGCGGCGTCGGCGTGGTGGGCCCGGCGGACTGCGTCGGCTCGAACTTCGGCACAGGCTGCGCTGGCGCGCAGTTGAATCCCTCGCTGGCGCCCGACTCGACCCGCAACGTCCAGACCCGACGCGACGGCCACCGGGCCGGCGGCGCACCGATCACGCCAGGTGCTTCAGCCCCGATAGAGCGGTGGAAAGATTGAGGTCAGTGATCCTGGCAATAGGCGTCGTGCATGGCCGCGCCGAGATTGAGCATCATCGTCTTGGCTTCAACGACGACGAAGAGCGACAAAATCACGGCCGTTAGGCCCCACAGCACCTTGTCGGCTTTCGTCATGGCGGCCCTCTACACAACCCTGGCTCAGTTCACCGCAATCCGAGCACGCGTCAAGTCATAGAAAAAGGGCGACGCCGTCGCCGGCGCCGCCCCCTTCATGTCTTCGCTTTTGAAACGAAAGATCAGCTCTCGCTGCTCTCCAGCTCCAGTTGCAGATCGGCCGGCAGCGGCTCGATCGCCTCTTCCAGGGCCGAGGTCAGTTCTGCATCACGCTCGTTGGCGATCTTCTGCAGGCTGCGCAGGTAGGCGCCGGTGCCGGCCGGGATCAGGCGGCCGACGATGACGTTTTCCTTCAGGCCTTCCAGCATGTCCTTCTTGCCGTGGACCGAGGCGTCGGTGAGGACGCGAGTGGTCTCCTGGAAGGACGCCGCCGAGATGAAGCTGCGGGTTTGCAGCGACGCCTTGGTGATGCCCAGCAGGACGGGCTGGGTGGTGGCCAGACGGCCGCCACGCTTCTCGACCTTGGCGTTTTCCAGAACGGCTTCGGCGACTTCGACGGTGTCGCCGCGGATCAAGGTGGTTTCACCCGAATCCAGCACTTCCACCTTCTGCAGCATCTGACGCACGATGACCTCGATGTGCTTGTCGTTGATCGGCACGCCCTGCAGTCGATAGACCTCCTGCACTTCGTTCACCAGATACTCGGCCAGCGCCTCGACGCCCTGGATGCGCAGCAGATCGTGCGGATCCGGGTTGCCGTCGATGATGTAGTCGCCCTTCTGGATCAGATCGCCGTCGTGGACGGAGATGTGCTTTCCTTTCGGGATCAGGAACTCGACCGGTTCGCCCTGCACGCCGTCGGCGTTGGGCTCCGGCGTGATCTTGATGCGACGCTTGTTCTTGTAGTCGCGGCCGAATTCGACGCGACCATCCATCTCGGCGATGACCGCGCAGTCCTTCGGACGGCGAGCTTCGAACAGTTCGGCGACGCGCGGCAGACCGCCGGTGATGTCGCGGGTCTTGGCGCCTTCGGTCGGAACGCGAGCGATGATCTCGCCCGGCTTGACCTCATCGCCGTTCGACACGGACAGAACCGCGCCCACGGGCAGCAGATAGCGGGCGTCCGAACCGGACGACAGCTTGGCGTAGGCGTCGCCCAGGGTGACGCCCATGGCCGGACGCAGGTCCGAACCGCGCGGGCTGGCGCGCCAGTCGCTAACGACGCGCTGGGCGATGCCCGTCGCTTCGTCGGTTTCTTCCTTGACTGACAGGCCTTCGACCAGGTCTTCGAAGCGCACGACGCCGCCGACTTCCGTCAGGATCGGGGTGGTGTAGGGGTCCCACTCCGCCAGGCGTTGGTTCTTCTTGACCTCGTCGCCGTCCTTGACGCGGATGCGGGCGCCGTAAGGAGCCTTGTGCGTCTCGCGGTCCTTGCCGTCGACGACCACGGTCACGATGACGTTGCGGCTCATGGCCACCAGATCGCCGTGAGCCGCGACGACGGTCGGGCCGGTGACCTTGGCCGTACCGGCGTTGGTCGCCTCCATGAAGGAGGTTTCCGCCACCTGAGCCGTACCGCCGATGTGGAAGGTCCGCATCGTCAGCTGGGTGCCCGGCTCGCCGATCGACTGGGCGGCGATGACGCCGACCGCTTCGCCGATGTTGACGTTGGTGCCGCGCGCCAAGTCACGGCCGTAGCAGTGGGCGCAGATGCCGGCTTCGGCCTCGCAGGTCAGGGCCGAACGGACCTTGACCGACTGGACGCCCGCAGCCTCGACGGCCTCGGCGACTTCTTCCACCAGATAGGTGTCGGCAGGGAACAGGACGGTATCCGTGCCCGGCTCCTTGATGTCCTCGGCCGCATAGCGACCCAGGATGCGCTGACCCAGCGAGACCAGCACGTCGCCGCCTTCCATCACCGCACGCAGGGTGATGCCGCGCGTCGAGCCGCAATCCTGCTCGGTGACGATGGAGTCCTGCGCCACGTCCACCAGACGGCGGGTCAGGTAACCCGAGTTGGCGGTCTTCAGCGCGGTGTCGGCCAGACCCTTACGGGCGCCATGGGTGGAGTTAAAGTATTCAAGGACGGTCAGGCCTTCCTTGAAGTTCGAGGTGATCGGCGTCTCGATGATCTCGCCGGACGGCTTGGCCATCAGGCCGCGCATGCCGCCCAGTTGCTTCATCTGGGCCTGCGAACCCCGGGCGCCGGAGTTGGCCATCATGAAGACCGAGTTGATGTCGGGGTTTTCACCCTCGATCAGCACGCGCGGTTGCGCGATCTCGCCCATCATGGCGTCGGCGATCCGGTCCGTGGCCTTGGACCAGGCGTCGACCACCTTGTTGTACTTCTCGCCGCGCGTGATCAGGCCGTCGGCGTACTGTTGCTCGTACTCCTCGACCTGGGTGCGGGTCTCGGCGACCAGCTCGACCTTCTTGGCCGGGATCACGATGTCGTCCTTGCCGAACGAAATGCCGGCCTTGGCGGCTTCGCGGAAGCCCAGGCCCATCATCTGGTCAGCGAAGATGACCGTCGCCTTCTGACCGCAGTGGCGATAGACCACGTCGATCAGATTGCCGATTTCCTTCTTGGTCAGGTTCTTCTCGAGCAGGCGGTAGCCGACGTTCGGGTTGCGCGGCAGCAGAGCCGCCAGCTTCATTCGGCCCGGCGTGGTGTCGATGACCTTGGTCACCTCATTGCCTTCGGCGTCCTGTTCCGTCCAGCGCGCCTTGATGCGCGTGTGCAGGGTGACGACCTTGGCGTCCAGCGCCGCGTCGATCTCGCCGATGTTGGCGAACAGCTTGCCTTCACCCGGCTCGCCGTCCTTGACCAGCGACAGATAGTACAGGCCCAGGACGATGTCCTGCGACGGCACGATGATCGGCTTGCCGTTGGCGGGCGACAGGATGTTGTTGGTCGACATCATCAGGACGCGCGCTTCCAGCTGGGCCTCGAGGCTCAGCGGGACGTGAACGGCCATCTGGTCGCCGTCGAAGTCGGCGTTGAAGGCGGTGCAGACCAGCGGGTGCAGGCGGATGGCCTTGCCCTCGATCAGCTTGGGCTCGAACGCCTGGATGCCCAGGCGGTGAAGCGTCGGCGCGCGGTTCAGCAGAACCGGGTGCTCGCGGATGACCTCGTCCAGGATGTCCCAGACGGCGGGCTGCTCGCGCTCGACCATGCGCTTGGATTGCTTGACGGTGCCCGACAGGCCCTTGGCGTCCAGGCGCGCATAGATGAACGGCTTGAACAGCTCCAGCGCCATCTTCTTGGGCAGGCCGCACTCGTGCAGCTTCAGTTCCGGACCCACGGTGATGACCGAACGGCCCGAATAGTCGACGCGCTTGCCCAGCAGGTTTTGACGGAAGCGACCCTGCTTGCCCTTCAGCATGTCGGCCAGCGACTTCAGCGGACGCTTGTTGGCGCCCGTGATCACGCGGCCGCGACGGCCGTTGTCGAACAGGGCGTCGACGGACTCCTGCAGCATCCGCTTTTCGTTACGGATGATGATGTCCGGCGCGCGCAGTTCCATCAGGCGCTTCAGGCGGTTGTTGCGGTTGATGACGCGGCGATACAGGTCGTTCAGGTCGGAGGTCGCGAAACGACCGCCGTCCAGCGGCACCAGCGGACGCAGTTCCGGCGGGATGACCGGCACGATCGTCAGGATCATCCACTCGGGCTTGTTGCCCGATTCCAGGAAGGCCTCGATCAGCTTCAGGCGCTTGGACGCCTTCTTGGCCTTCATTTCCGAGGGGTTGTCGGCCAGCTCGGCGCGGTGCTTTTCAGCTTCCGCGTTCAGGTCGATGCCCATCAGCAGGTTGCGGACGGCCTCGGCGCCGATCTCGGCGGTGAAGCCGTCATCGCCGAACTCTTCTTGGTAGCGATAGAACTCATCTTCCGTCAGCAGTTGGTTCTGCTTCAGCGGGGTCAGGCCCGGCTCGGTGACGATGTAGTTCTCGAAGTACAGGACGCGCTCGACGTCCTTCAGCGCCATGTCCAGCATCAGCGAGATGCGGCTGGGCAGCGACTTCAGGAACCAGATGTGGGCGACCGGCGCAGCCAGGTCGATGTGACCCATGCGCTCGCGGCGAACGCGGGCCAGGGTGACTTCGACGCCGCACTTCTCGCAGATAATGCCCTTGTACTTCATGCGCTTGTACTTGCCGCACAGGCATTCGTAGTCCTTGGTCGGGCCAAAGATACGCGCGCAGAACAGGCCGTCACGTTCGGGCTTGAACGTGCGGTAGTTGATGGTTTCCGGCTTCTTGATCTCGCCGAACGACCACGAACGGATCTTCTCGGGCGAGGCCAGGGCGATCTTGATCTGGTCGAAGGTCGGGGTGACCGGGACCGGGTTGAAGATGTTCAGGACTTCCTGGTTCATCTTGATTCCTTCTGCGGGGCTGACCCGCGAAAATTATTCAGAACGGAGAAAAGCGGAGGGATCGCCCTCCCCCGCCGTGGCGAGAGAGGGCTCGTGATCCGGATCAGCTGTTCCCCAGCTCCACGTTCAGACCCAGCGAACGCATTTCCTTGATGAGCACGTTGAAGCTCTCGGGAATGCCGGCCTCGAAGCTGTCGTCGCCACGGACGATGGCCTCGTAGACCTTGGTCCGGCCGGCCACGTCGTCGGACTTGACCGTCAGCATCTCCTGCAGGGTGTAGGCGGCGCCGTAAGCTTCCAGAGCCCAGACCTCCATTTCCCCGAAGCGCTGACCGCCGAACTGCGCCTTGCCGCCCAACGGCTGCTGGGTGACCAGCGAGTACGGGCCGATGGAGCGGGCGTGGATCTTGTCGTCGACCAGGTGGTGCAGCTTCAGCATGTAGATGTAGCCGACCGTGACCGGACGCTTGAACTGCTCGCCGGTTTGACCGTCGTACAGGATCGACTGGGCCGACTTGTTCAGCCCCGCCTCTTCCAGCAGACGCTCGATGTCGCCGATGTGCGCGCCGTCGAAGACCGGGGTCGCGAAGGGCACGCCCTTGGACAGGTTCTTCGCCAGTTCGATCAGCTCTTCCTCATCCTGCGGCAGAGGGGTCTCTTCGCCGTAGATATGCGTCAGACGATCGATCAGCGCCTGCTTCTGACCACCCGCTTGCCAGGCTTCCAGCAGACCGGAGATCTGCTTGCCCAGACCGGCGGCGGCCCAACCCAGGTGGGTTTCGAAGATCTGGCCGATGTTCATGCGCGAAGGCACGCCCAGCGGGTTCAGAACGACGTCGACGTGCGTGCCGTCTTCCAGGTGCGGCATGTCCTCGATCGGCAGGATCTTGGAGATGACGCCCTTGTTGCCGTGACGGCCGGCCATCTTGTCGCCGGGCTGAAGCTTGCGCTTCACGGCCACGAAGACCTTGACCATCTTCATCACGCCGGGGGGCAGTTCGTCACCGCGCTGCAGCTTCTCGACCTTGTCTTCGAAACGACGGTCCAGTTGCTTGCGAGCGTCCTCGAACTGGCGCTTCATCGCTTCCAGCTCGCCCATGGCCTTTTCGTCGTCCAGGGCGATCTGCCACCACAGACCACGGCTGACCTCGGCCAGCTTCTCGTCGGTCAGTTCGCCACGGCCGATGCCCTTGGGCCCCGACACGGCGTTCTTGCCCACGATCAGCGGCTTCAGGCGGCCATAGACGTTGCGCTCGAGGATCTTGAGCTCGTCGTCGCGGTCCTTGCCCAGACGTTCGATCTCGGCACGTTCGATCGCCATGGCGCGCTCGTCCTTGTCGACGCCGTGACGGTTGAAGACGCGAACGTCGACGATCGTGCCGGCGACGCCGGGCGGCAGGCGCAGGGAGGTGTCGCGCACGTCCGAAGCCTTCTCGCCGAAGATGGCGCGCAGCAGCTTCTCTTCCGGCGTCATCGGGCTTTCGCCCTTCGGCGTGACCTTGCCGACCAGAATGTCGCCCGGCTGGACCTCGGCCCCGATGGCCACGATGCCCGCTTCGTCGAGGTTGCGCAGGGCTTCCTCGCCGACGTTGGGGATGTCGCGCGTGATTTCCTCAGGGCCAAGCTTCGTATCGCGGGCGGCGACTTCGAACTCTTCCAGGTGGATCGAAGTGAAGACGTCGTCGCGCACGATCCGCTCGGAGATCAGGATGGAGTCTTCGAAGTTGTAGCCGTTCCAGGGCATGAAGGCGACGAGGGCGTTGCGGCCCAGGGCCAGTTCGCCCAGGTCCGTCGACGGACCGTCGGCGATCACGTCGCCGCCCTTCACCTGATCGCCCACGCGCACAATCGGGCGCTGGTTGATGCAGGTCGACTGGTTCGAACGCTGGAACTTCGACAGGCGGTAGATGTCGACGCCCGAGCGGGCGGCGTCCACGTCGCCGGTGGCGCGCACGACGATCCGGGTGCCGTCGATCTGTTCGACGACGCCGTCACGACGGGCGACCACGACGGCACCGGAGTCCACGGCTACAACCGCTTCCATGCCGGTGCCGACCAGCGGCGCGTCCGACTGCACCAGAGGCACGGCCTGACGTTGCATGTTGGCGCCCATCAGCGCGCGGTTGGCGTCATCGTTTTCCAGGAACGGGATCAGGGCGGCGGCGACCGAAACGACCTGTTTCGGCGACACGTCCATCATGTCCACGGCGTCCTTGTTCAAGAGCTGGGATTCACCGTTGATCCGGCCGGGAACCAGGTCCTCGACGATCTGACCGTTCTTCAGTTCAATGTTGGCCTGAGCGATCGTGTACTTCGACTCTTCCATGGCCGAGATGTAAACCACCTCGCCCTGGGCCTGGCCGTCCTTCACGCGGCGGTACGGGCTCTCGATGAAGCCGTACTTGTTGACGCGCGCATGGGTGGCCAGCGAGTTGATCAGGCCGATGTTCGGGCCTTCCGGCGTTTCGATCGGGCAGATCCGGCCGTAGTGGGTCGGGTGCACGTCGCGGACTTCAAAGCCCGCGCGCTCACGCGTCAGACCGCCCGGGCCAAGCGCCGAAAGACGACGCTTGTGGGTGATTTCCGACAGCGGGTTCGTCTGGTCCATGAACTGCGACAGCTGCGACGAGCCGAAGAACTCGCGAACCGCGGCGGCGGCCGGCTTTGCGTTGATCAGGTCGTGCGGCATGACCGTGTCGATATCGACCGAGGACATGCGCTCCTTGATGGCGCGCTCCATGCGCAGCAGACCGACGCGGTACTGGTTTTCCAGCAGCTCGCCGACCGAACGGACCCGGCGGTTGCCCAGGTTGTCGATGTCGTCGATCTCGCCGCGGCCGTCCTTCAGGCCGACCAGGATCTGCAGCACCTTCAGCACGTCTTCCTTGCGCAGGACGCGGATCTCGTCAGAGACCTCGGGGCTTTCCAGACGCATGTTCATCTTGACCCGGCCGACGGCCGACAGGTCGTAGCGTTCGCTGTCGAAGAACAGCGAGTTGAACATGGCCTCGGCGGCTTCCGGGGTGGGCGGCTCGCCCGGACGCATCACGCGATAGACGTCGAACAGGGCGTCTTCGCGGTTGTCGTTCTTGTCCACGCGCAGGGTGTTGCGCATGTAGGCGCCGACCGTGACGTGGTCGATGTCCAGCACTTCGATGGTGGTGAAGCCGTTTTGCTCCAGCACTTCGATGGTCGGGGCGTCCAGTTCGTCGCCGGCCTCGGCGAAGATTTCGCCGGTCTCGAAGTTGACGGCGTCATTGGCCAGATACTTGGTGACCAGGGCGTCGGCGGCCAGCGACAGCGAGGTCGTCGTCTCACCCAGCTTCTTCGCGGCGCGGGCGCTGATCTTCTGACCGGCCTGGGCGACCACTTCGCCGGTGTCGGCGTCGATCAGGTCAAACTCGGGCTTAACACCGCGCCAGCGCTCGGCCTTGTAAGGGGTGACCCAGCCCTCGCCGCGCTTCTCGTAAGGCACGGTCTCGTAGAAGGTCTTCAGGATTTCTTCGCCGTCCATGCCCAGACCCATGAGGAAGGTCGTGGCGGGCAGCTTGCGGCGGCGGTCGATGCGGACATAGACCACGTCCTTGGCGTCGAACTCGAAGTCGAGCCATGAGCCGCGGTACGGGATCACGCGGGCGGCGAACAGCAGCTTGCCCGACGAGTGCGTCTTACCCTTGTCGTGGTCGAAGAAGACGCCCGGCGAACGGTGCATCTGCGAGACGATCACGCGCTCGGTGCCGTTGACGATGAAGGTGCCCTTGTCCGTCATGAGCGGGATGTCGCCCATGTAGACGTCCTGCTCCTTGATGTCCTTGACCGAACGGGCTCCCGTTTCCTCGTCGGTTTCGAACACGATCAGGCGCAGCTTGACCTTCAGCGGCGCCGCATAGGTCATGTCGCGCTGAATGCACTCCTCGACGTCGTACTTCGGCTCTTCGAACTCGTACGAGACGTATTCCAGGATGGCGCGCTCGTTGAAGTCCTTGATCGGGAACACCGACTTGAAGACCGCCTCGATGCCCTGCTCCTTGCGGACGCCCGGACGGACCTCGCGCTGCAGGAACTGTTCGTAGGAAGCGCGCTGAACCTCGATCAGGTTCGGCATCGCGATCGCTTCGGGGATACGCCCGAAGGATTTGCGGATGCGCTTCTTGCCGGTGAACGAGGTGGCGGAAGCGATCTGACCGTTGATGGCGAGATCGTGGGCGACGTCAGTCATTCAGTGTTTCCCATGGCGCACGCCCCGGGGAAGGCGTGCGTGAAATGCAGCAGCCACGGCGCGCGTCTCCGCGTCCGCAGCCAGGGTTTCGGCATCCACCCTCGGCCCGCTGCCGGGCCAGGACGCCTGAAATGTACCGGCTCCCTGGGAAGGAGCCGCGCCTTCGCTCGGTCGGAGGGCGACGGACCGGGCCTCGGCGCTTGCGCGCAGACTCATATGGAGTGTTGCGGAGCGCGCACATATACGCGCATTCGCGACGAAATAAAGGCCCCAGGGAACCTTTTCGACAGAGCGGACCAATATCGTTGCGAGCGACGATGGCCTGATCTAGCGTCGCCTTATGACACGTATCGCCCTGCCCCTGCTTGCCGCTCTCGCCCTTTCCGCCTGCGCCACCCATCGCGAGCCGGTGACCTATGCCGAGACGGCTTCGGCCGCCGCGCGCGCCGCCGATCAGGTCAACGGCCAGGGGGCCCTGACGCCGCAGCAGGCCTGGGACGCCGGCAACACCGCCTACCTCGCCTGGAACGGCGCGCGGCGCGGCTGGACCACCACCGAAAGCGGCCTGCAATATCGCCGCGTCGGCAAGGCCCACCCCGAGGGCGCTCAGCCGAAGGCGACCGACACGGTCAAGGTCCACTATCGCGGCACCTTCATTGACGGGCGCGAGTTCGACAGTTCCTACGCCCGCAACGAACCGGCCGAGTTCCCGCTGAACCGCGTCATCAAGGGCTGGACCGAGGGCGTGGCCCTGATGCGCGTCGGGGAAATCTACGAGTTCGTCATCCCCGCCTCGCTGGGCTACGGCTCGCGCTGGGTCGGCGGCGACGAACTGCCGCCCAACTCGACCCTGCGCTTCTCGGTCGAACTGCTGGACGTCAAGCCGGGCTGACGATCAGCGGCGCCCGGATTTTCCCAGCAGTCGATCGCGCGCGGCGTTGACGCGCATCGCCAGTCCCTCCGTGCCGCCCTGGTCTGGGTGGGCGCGGGCCATGGCGCGTTTCCATGCCGCGCGGATTTCAGCCTCGGTCGCGGCAGGCCCGACGCCCAGCACGGCGCGGGCGTCAGCATCGCTGATGGGTTCGGATCGGATGATCGGTCGGAGTCGGGACGACCAGGCCAGATAAAGTCCTGCCCCGGCCAGCGCCGCCGCCGTCAGCCACGATCCACGAAACGCCGCCAGCGCGCCGCCCGCCAGCAGCACCGCGCCCAGCAGGGTCGCGGTCACGCGCCAGTGGCCCCGTCCGCGTCGCTCGGTCTGCCGGCCCAGCCGCACCAGCGCCCATACGGCGATCGCCGCCAGGGCCAGCCAGATCAACCCCATCAGGCGATCAGGCCGCCACGTCCAAAGGGCTGAGAACCTGCTCCAGGCCCATGGCCATCATCAGATTGCGCATCTCCTGGCGCGCGGCGACATGGGCCAAGGACACCGCGACCGGCCGGATGTCGTTCGACAGGTCCGCCACCGTCAGGCCGAACGGGAACAGCTCGCGATAGATGACCCGATCGCGCAGGCCCGGCCCGACGCGGAAGCCGACGCGTTTAGCCAGCTTGGTCATCCGTTCTTCCAGACGCTTGCGGTTGCGGGCCTCCGCGACGGCGAGGCGGTTGGTGACCACCAGCCAGTCGATCGTGGCGTGACGGCCTTGGGCGATGGCGCGCTGCTTGCGCGCCTCCCAGACGCTCTCGGAATAGATTGAGGGTTTCAGCAGGTCCAGGGTGACCGGATCGACGTCGCCCAACAGGTCGAAATCGACAAAGCTGTCGTTCATCGGCGTCACGATCTGATCGGCGCGGGCGTGGGCGGCGCTCGAAACGGCCGTGTCCCCCCCGGGCGTGTCGATCAGGATGCAGTCGACGCCCCGCGCCGCCGCCTCGTCGAAGGCGCGCTCGAAGGTGGCGATCTGGTCGGCGACATCCGCCTTGGCCAGGGCCTTGCCGTCGCCCATGTCGGGCACGAAGGGTTGGGGAAGCTCGTGACCGTTCGCGGCTAGCCAGGCGGCGCGGTTCTGGAAGAACCGCTGCATCGAGCGCTGGCGCAGGTCCAGATCGATGATCGCCACCGAGCGCCCGGCGTGCAGCAGGCCGGTCACGATGTGGATGGCCAGGGTGGACTTGCCCGCCCCGCCCTTTTCGTTGCCGAGGACGATCACATGCGGCTGCGTCATTCGAGGGAATCCTCTGTGCCGACCGCGCGACTCAGACTGCGCGGTCCTAGGTCCGGCGAGACTCGGCCTCAACGGGCCAAACGTCAACGGAACCTTAACGCAGACCTGTGGACGGCGAACCGGGGTCGGTCAGCTGTTGCGCGCGCACCAAGCGTCGGCGACAGCGGCGGAGCGGCACACCGCAGCGGCGGTTTCGGTCGAGACCGGCCCGACCTTCAGCCGCGTCAGCCGACGGCCGTTGACTTCAACCTCCTGATAGATCGGCGACAATCCCGACAGGTCTGACGTGGCCTTCATCCGATCCCAAGCCTGACGCGCGCCGGCCGCACTGGCATAGGCGCCCAGTTGGATTGTTCGTCCGGTCTCACGCGCCGTCGTAAGGCTGGCGGGACGCAACACCGGCGGGCGAACCCGCGAGACCGCCTCATCCGCCACGGCTTTGACAACTGCGGGCGAGGCAGCCCGAACGACCGCATCGCGCAGGCCTGCATCTTCACCGACGGGGCGAAGGCCTACCTGAACGTCTCGGGCGTCCCACATGGCGTGGGGATCCATGACTTCGACCTTAACCGGCGTGAAGCGCACAGGCCGCAGTCCGGCCTTTTCAGTCACGGCATGCCGGGTTTCGCGGTCACCGGCCGAGAGCGGAATGTCGATCGCCGCGACGTTCTCGGCCATCGCACTGAATCGATGGGGATCGCTGTCCACCGCGCCACAGCCGGCGACGGCTAGGCTGCTGGCGAAAGCCAGGGCGATCAGAACTGGACGGGTCGCTTCTGCGGGCGTCATAAGCACGACCCTAGAGCCCAGACTTTGCGGTCTGGTGCATCAACAGGCTTAAGCGGAAAGGTTAATCGCTTCATCATGATAGACGCCGCCCCCCTCCCCGTCGTCCGCACCGTCGCCGACCTGCGGGCGATCGTCCGGGACTGGAAACGTCAAGGCCTGAGCGTCGGCATGGTTCCGACCATGGGCGCCCTGCATGAAGGCCACCTGACCCTGGTGCGCGAGGCCGCACGCCGCGCCGACCGCGTCGTCGCCTCCAACTTTGTCAATCCCACCCAGTTCGCGGCGCATGAGGATCTGGGCAAATATCCCCGCCAGCAGGAGGACGACGCCCGTTTGCTGGCCGGCGCCGGCTGCCACCTGATGTTCGCGCCCTCAGCCGACGAGATGTATCCGGAGGGTTTTGCGACAACCGTCGCCGTCGCGGGCCCGGCGCTGGGTCTTGAGGGCGATTTCCGGCCGCAGATGTTCGGCGGGGTCGCCCTGGTGGTCACCAAGCTGTTCAACCAGGTCCAGCCCGATGTCGCCGTCTTTGGCGAGAAGGACTACCAACAGCTGATGGTCGTTCGTCGGTTCGTGCGCGACCTGGACCTGCCGGTCGAGATCGTCGGCGCGCCGACGGAGCGGGACGGCTGGGGCCTGGCCCTGTCGTCACGCAACGCCTACCTGTCCGAGACTGAGCTTGAGACCGCGCGCCGGCTGAACGGCATTCTGGCGGAAGCCGGCGTCCATGCCTCAAGCGGCCGCCCCCTGCCCGGCGTTGAGCGTGAAGCCTATGCCGCCCTTCTAAAAGCCGGGTTTGATCGGGTCGATTACGTCGCCATCCGCCACGCCGAGGACCTTACGCCCTTCCGCAACGACATCGTCGACGCCCCCGCCCGCATCCTGGCCGCCGCCTGGCTGGGCAAGACGCGCCTGATCGACAATATGGCGGTCTGAAACGACAATGGCCGCATCCGTTCGCCGGATGCGGCCGTGTCAGATCAGCCGATCGCGCCGACGCAGCCCTCGGCGTCGCCTGGCGCCAGATCGGCGTCCGTCAGGGCGATGGTCCAGCCGTGATGGGTGTTCAGGCCCCAGCGCCGGGCGCCGCCGCCGTCGCCGGCGTCCCCACCCGCTGTGACCACCACGCGTCGGCCCTTGGGCAGAGCCGGCGGATCGATCTTCCCAACCGCCAGAGACGTCGGCGTCTCGCCGCCGTAGCCGTCGAACACGCTCAACATCGACCATTCGCGGCGCAGGCCCATCCACCAAGCGTCCTCGGTATTGATCGCCAGCACGGCGATCCCGTGGCCCTCGGCGGCGAAGGCCAGGGCCTTTTGCGGATCGCGCACCATCTTGATGTCGGCGGCGGCGCCGAAACGCAGGCGCGCGCCGTCATAGGCGCGGGTCGGTTCGATCGGGGCCCAGACCTGCACCTGAAGGCGGCCCTGGCGCGCCAGGCCCCATCCGACGATCTCGCGCCACAGATGTTCAACCGCCTCGGCGTTCTCGGGCTTGGCCTGCTTGAGCATGCGCGAGAGGACGGTTTGTTCGCGATCGGGACGCAGCTTGGTGTGCGGTCCCGTGGGCGCGTCCTTGGCCCGGCCGACGGTGGCGGCGATGGCCAGGCGTTGCTCGAACAGGGCCAGGATCTGGTCGTCGATGCCGTCGATTTCGGCGCGCAGGGCGGCCAGCGCCTGCTGTTCGGGGGTCAGGTCGGCCATGTCAGGCCAGACTTGCTGAAGGTTGGAATGGGGCATGGGATAGGGCTTTCAGGATTCTGAGATTCGATATGTGCAGGGGCGAACAGCCGCTCTGGTCCAGAGCGGTCGCCGGTGAAGCAGTCAGGGACGGAGTGCGCCCGACGCCTCAGCCGGCGTATCGAAAGCCGTAAAAGCCGTAGCCGAAATAGAGGCCGGAAACCGCGCGCGAACGGTCGAAAGAAACAGAAAGAGCGCGCAGGCGGGACATGGTCCGGTTCCGGTCTATGCGGATCGTGTTGCGATCCGTGGGTGTCTTAAGGACGCAAAGACCGTGCGCCGTCAAGCCTCAGGCAAGCTCAACAGGACAAAACGCGTCTGATTATCGCCGGAATCCTGCAAGTCGTTGCGCAGGATCGACAGACCATACACCTCGGCGGCGCCGACCGGGGCGATGGCCGCCCGTGTCGGGTCGCCCGCTTCTGCCACATCGCGCGCCGCGCCTGCGGTATCGAAATGCTCGATGACCTCGACATTCAAACCGGCCAGCGTGTCCTTGCACTGGGCTAGGGCGATGGGGTGGCTCTCGACCGTGCGGATATCGGACAGACGCGCGCCGTCGATCGCCATCAGCGCATGACGGATCGGCCGCCAGACCTGAGCGACCGGCTCCACGCCAATCGCACCGACCAGCGTCGCCGCCGGCTCGACCACGCCGATGGTCGAGTTCTCGACAGGGATCAGGGCGCAACCACAGTCGCCGGCGCGCAACGCATCCAGGGCCTGGGCGAAGGTTTCGAACGCCACCGCCTCGTCCCACGGACGCAGGGCCAGACAGGCCTCATGGCTGAACGATCCGGGCGCGCCCTGATAGGCGACCCGGCCGGGCTTTTCCTCAGTTGGAGCCGCTACTTGCATCGATCACTCCCTCGGTCTCGGATCGATCTGGCGCTGCCTCGGTGGCGTCACCATGACCGGATCGGCCCGCATCTGGGGCGCTGACGACGGCTAGGCCGCCGCCGACTGCGCCACCCGCCCGGCCTTCAGCCGCTCCGCGACCAGGAAGGCCAGCTCCAGCGCCTGGTCGGCGTTCAGGCGCGGATCGCAGTGGGTGTGGTAGCGATTGGACAGATCGTCCTCTGTAACCGCCTGGGCGCCGCCGATGCATTCGGTGACGTTCTGGCCGGTCATTTCCAGGTGGACGCCGCCGGGGTGGACGCCCTCGGCCTCGGCCACGTCGATGAAGGTCCGGACCTCGCCCAGAATCCGGTCGAACGGCCGGGTCTTGTAGCCATTGCCGGCCTTCAACGTGTTGCCGTGCATCGGGTCGATGGACCAGATCACCTTGCGGCCCGAGGCCTTCACCTCGCGCATCAGCTTGGGCAGGCGCTCGCCGACCTTGTCGTGACCGAAGCGTCCGATCAGCGTCAGACGACCGGAAACATTGTCCGGGTTTAGGGCGTCGATCAGCGGCAGCAGGTCGTCGGCGGTCATGGTCGGCCCGCACTTCACGCCGATCGGGTTCTTGATCCCCTTCATGAACTCGACGTGGGCGCCGTCCAGCTGACGCGTGCGCTCGCCGATCCACAGCATGTGGGCCGAGGTGTCGAACCATTCACCCGAACCGCCGTCCAGACGCGTCAGGGCGCTTTCGACGTTCAGCAGCAGGGCCTCGTGGCTGGTGAAGACCTCGACCCGGCTGAGGTCCGGATGCGTCTCGGGCGTGACGCCGACCGCCTCCATGAAGGCCAGGGCCTCGGTGATCTTGTCGGCCAGCTCACGGTACTGGGCGCCGGCGGCATTGTCGCCGGCGAAGCCCAGGGTCCAGCGATGGATATTGTACAGGTCGGCATAGCCGCCGCCGGCGAAGGCGCGCAGCAGGTTCAGCGTCGAGGCCGACTGGTTATAGGCGCGGATCAGACGCTGCGGATCGGGCGCGCGCTCATCTGGCGTGAAGCCCATGCCGTTGATGATGTCGCCGCGATAGCTGGGCAGTTCGACGCCGTCGATCTCTTCCAATGGCGACGAGCGGGGCTTGGCGAACTGGCCGGCGATCCGCCCTACCTTCACCACCGGCTTGCGCCCAGCGAACGTCAGGACGACCGCCATCTGCAGGATCAGGCGGAAGGTGTCGCGGATATTGTCTGTCGAGAACTCCTTGAAGCTCTCGGCGCAGTCGCCGCCCTGAAGCAGGAAGGCGTCGCCCCGCTCGACCTGCGCCAGCTTCGACGTCAGGCGCCGCGCTTCGCCGGCGAAGACCAGCGGCGGCAAGGCGCGCAGCTCGTCTTCCACCCGCGCGAGGGCGGCAGGATCCGGATAGTCCGCCGGCATATGCAGGGCGGTCTTGGTTCTCCAGCTTTCGGGGGTCCAGCGTGTCATCGCGCAAGAATAGGGCTTCGCGCCTATTCAAACAACGAAAAGGCAGGCGGATTTTGCCGCGAAATGTCAGTCTTCCGAAGAAGGCGACTTTTCCGCCGCAGCTTCAGCCTTGCGTTCGGCCTTCGCCGCCGCCTTCTCGGCCGCCTTCAGCGCTGCGGCGCGCTCGCGTTCCTGACGCTCAAAGCTGTAGTTGGGTTTGCGAGCCATCGGCGTCCTCGTCTCATATCTTGATCTTGCGGTGAAGGTGGCGATGCATTCGGTCAGACGCAATCGCCAAATCCAGCACCATGCAAAAGCGGCTCACAGCAGTCTCTCCTTGCGCATCAAAATCTTGGCGGCGGCGTCGAAGGCGATGAACAGGCGGGCTAGAAGGGTCATGGGCTTTGAACGCTTGGCCCTATTTGATGTTCAGTCCCGCGAACCTTCGTCGCACCCGAAAGACAGGAGCCATGTCTACCCAACCCATCCTCCTCGGCGGTGTCGACCAGATTCGTATACCCACGACGTCGCCCGACGAGACGCTCGATGCGGTTGCAGCCTTCTTCGTCAACGCCCAGTCGAGGCACGGCCGGCTTTCTGCGCTGGCGATCGTCAGTTTCGGCCCTTTGTCCTTGAAACCGGACGCGCCGGATTTCGGCGCTATCACCAGCACGCCCAAGCCCGGCTGGAGCGACGTCAACCTGTTGGCCCATCTGCGCCGTTTCATCGATGTTCCAATGACGCTGGACACCGACGTGAACGGCGCGGCCGTGGGCGAACGCCTGTTCGGCAGCGGGCAAGGGCTGGAGAGCTTCTGCTACGTCACGGTCGGCACGGGCGTCGGGGTCGGGGTGATGATCGGGGGCGCGCCGCATGGCGGTGCGAACCATCCCGAAGCCGGTCATATCCGACTGCCGCGCGCCAAGGGCGACCAGACGTTCTCGGGCGTCTGCCCCTTCCACGGCGACTGCCTGGAAGGCCTGGTGAGCGGGCCGGCGCTGCAAGCGCGCTGTGGCGCGGCGGCCGAGACTTTTTCTCACGATCATCCGGCCTGGCCGATGGCGGCGGAGTATATCGCCGGCCTGTGCACCAACTTGACCTACACGCTGCGGCCGGAGCGAATCATCATCGGCGGCGGCGTGATGCAGCCGCACATGTACGATCTGGTCAGACAGGCGCTGGTGAAACAGCTTGGCGGCTATGACGCGAGCCTGCGGGATCTGGATATGAAGACCTATATCGCGGCGCCGACCGCGGGGGTGTCCGCGGGCCTGGTCGGCGCATTGGCCCTCGCCTATCGTTCCGTCACGGGCGCGTGGCCCAAGAACTGGGGAACGCAAGGCCAAGTTTAGATCGAAGTGGAAATGGTGGACGCGACAGGGATTGAACCTGTGACCCCCTCGGTGTGAACAAGGGCGATACAGATGCTGTCCAGTCATAGCAGGGGTTTCAGGGGTAAGTTTTAGCGCAAAAAGTCTTCCTACGAGGTCGTATCTGGGGGGAAACACGGGGGCGCCCGATCAAGACGGGAAGCGGAGACGACATGCGGCATGAGGAAGCCGGCCAACGCAACCACGACGCCGTCGAGGGTGCCGGGGTCCTCAGCAACATTTTCTACAAAAGCCCGCCACTGCGCCTGTTTTTCCGGATCGCCTGAGAAGGCCGGCGTCAGGGCGTCGGGCGGTTCGGTTGGCAATGGTGTGCCGCGCCGAGCAAAGGTTGCCGCCATGGCCCGCGCCAGCCGGTCGTCGTCGAAGGTGAACAGACGGCTCAGCACCCAGATGTCGTAGAAGTCCTTGAGCCGGGTATTGGCCCGTCCGAGGTCGACCATAGCCTGGAACTTCTCGGCTATGACCGTCTCGCGGGCATAGGCCCGCAATCGGGGTGCAGGGAAATCGAGCAAGGCGGGGTAGTCCAACTCCTGGATGCCCGGCTCGGTGGCGTCTCCAAAGCCTATGTCGATCGTGACCTTGATCCTGGCTTTGTCGATGGTGGCAGTGGTCTGCAAGCGCAGGCCCCCATAGGCGACCTCCTCGCGAATTCTGTCGACCTTCAGGGCGTCGATGTCGAAGGCGACGCCGTCGTCGACATCGACGGCAAGGACCTCGCGGAAGACCTGCAACATGCCCTCAGGGCTCGGCTCGCCGAAGCCAAGGAAGTCGATGTCACGCGTGGCTCGGAGCGGGATTTCGAGCCAGGTTATGAGCAGCATGGCGCCCTTGAGCACGAAGCGCTCGGCGTGCTCCGTTCGTGCCAGCCGATACAACAGACGCTCCAGTGCATAATGCACAAGGAGGCTCTCGAAAGGCCGCCCCGTCTCCCGCGAAAGATTCAGCAGCCGTGCGCGGACCGAGGCTTCAATGTTGCGGGCTGGGTCAGCCATTGGCGGTTAGCGCCGTCAGATAGGGCCGGACGATCGTTCCGACCCGACCCTGTTCTGCTGCGATCAGGATGTCGGACGGACTGGCCTTTCGCTGCCGAAGCGCTTCCTGGAGCCCCTCCAGGGCAACAGAAAGCCCGACGGTGCGGCGGTGGCGGAAGGCATCGGCGATGGTCTTGGCAACACCAAAGATGCGGACCTGCACGTCTTCGATGACGACGGTCTCGACGCCGGTCTCCAGCAGGTGATCCGCGAACCGAACGATCCGCAGCGGCGGCTGTGAGGCGCTGGGCGACCAGTCCCTATGTCCGATCGCCATCCAGACCTTGGACGGCAGTTGATCGGTCAGGCCATGATAGGTGAGAGCGGACACCAGACAGATGATGCCGTTCGGGACCCGCAGGGCTGCTGCCGCGAGCGTGTGGTTGCTTGTGTAGTCTGCGTCCGTCGCCTGGTAGAGGCCGCGCGCCAGCTTCACGACCTCGCCTGCGTCCAGCATTCGACGGACCGTTGCGGCAGTGACGCCGACGGCTTTGAGGTCAGCGAGACGCATCATGCCTCGTGCGGCAAGGGTCTTACGGGCAAGGTCACGGTTGGTTGGCGCGTTGGTCAAAGGCTACGAAACCTCAGAGGTTAGGTGCTAATATCCGAGGATTTGTATCACGACGGTTAAGGCCGGTCACCGGTCCTTGGTGTTCGTAAAGGCCGAACGGGCGCTGGCGTGATGATTAGGCCTGTGGTGACCGTAGTTCCTCTCCAGCATCTCGACGGTCATGCCGAGGTAGCCAGCGGCTTCCCATACCGGAACGTCATTCTCCATCAGCCAAGTCGCGCAG
Organism: Brevundimonas vesicularis NBRC 12165; assembly: GCF_001592205.1. Classification (GTDB taxonomy): domain Bacteria; phylum Pseudomonadota; class Alphaproteobacteria; order Caulobacterales; family Caulobacteraceae; genus Brevundimonas; species Brevundimonas vesicularis. The sequence continues at coordinate 24,708 of NZ_BCWM01000001.1, forward strand.
GTGTGGCGCATCCAGTGAGGCGTCAGGGTCTCGGGGTCCAGACCGGCATCCCGTGCGATCCCTTCAAACCCCGTGCGAATCCGGCCAGCCAGCGCGCGGCCGCCATGGTGGATCACCGTGCCCGGACCATCGTCGTCGTCACCGCCGTCAGCAAAGGAGAGGCTATCCATCCGGCGCCAGCGGCGCAGATGGGCCAGCAGGCGACCCGGGATTTTAACCAGCGGGCGACGCTTGTTGCGATGATCCCGCTCCCGACGACCGCGCCGATAGATGATGCCCGCGTCCAGATCGACCCATGCCGACTCGTCCGACATCTCCCACCGCACCTTCGGCAGAACCCCGGGCCGCGTCCCCGTATAGAAACCCATGAGCAGAAACCGGCGCAGATGGGCTCGGTTCTTGCGGCTCGACGGCACCAGCCGAGTCCACTTCCCGGTCGTTTTGTCCAAGCGATAGCCCATCGCTGCCTTCAGCAGCCGGGCGGCCTGTTGGCGAGTCAGGGCGTCGCGATTGCCCTCGTCTTTGTCCGGGAGGGTGAAGACCGGCAGCCGGGTCAGGGGAAACTCGCCGTTCCAATAGGAGACGGCGGCGGACAGGTCCTCAAGTTCCCGGCGGGCGGACTGATCGCTGACCCGAGGCGCGTTCGCGGTGTCCTTGTAGGACCGGTTCGGTTGAAGCACGCGCCAAGCCACATAGTCATTGCAACTCGACCGCTTGATGTCGCCGACAGTCGCCTCTCCCCAAAACTCCAAGAGAGTTTCCAGCCGCCCCCGGCAAGACACGGGGTCAGCGACGCTCGGTGCCTTTTCCCGTGCATACAGGGCGATGACGTCGGCGATCAGGACATGATCGGGGTCGCGGGCGCGTCCATGTTGCGGTTCCGGTTGGCGTTTCGCTCCGAGGTACTGCCAGAGCGCTTCTTGAGCGCCTTCAAACTCATTCGGGCCGCAGCCAGTGCTGACCTCTGTTCGACCATCGCGGATGACGTAGACGGCTTCTGTCCGTCGGTCGACTCGCGCCGGGCGTAGATGAAGTCGGGGGCCTTTTGGCTTTCGGGGCATGACAGGGTGCGCGGTTGGAACAGGGCTTTGAGGTTGGCGGGGGTGACGTAGTAGCGACCGGCGACCATGGCCGTGGGCAGCCGGCCGTTGATGATCTCCGTGCGTAGGGAGGACACTGTGAGCGGTCCTTGGGGGTAGAAGACCGCCACCGCTTCCTTCAGGGTCATCGGCTCGTCATCGGCCCAGTCGTTGGGCGAAGGACGAAGCGCAAGACGAGCCATCGGGTTACGGACCATATATCAATCGTCCGCCCCCTCGTCGGTGCGAGGAGGACCGACGACCACCACGACGGCCTCGGGTGCACTGAGGCGCATGACCGGGATGGTCTGGATCATCGGGGGCTGGGCGATGCGCGCCTTCCAGTCGTCGTCGCTCAGCCCCCGGTCGTTCCAGACATACCCGGTGTCGGGACTGCGCATGTTGATGCAGCGGATGAGGCCCTGTTCCTGCAGATAGCCGACGGCGTTGCGGGCGCGCTGGTCCGGCGAGCGGTCCGTGTCGGGCCCGGTGGTGGGGCCCGCCTCGCCGAGGGCCCGGGCCATCCTGTCCATGGGCACCGGCACGTCAGCCTCATCCAGCAGGCGCGCGAGGATCGGCAGGTCGGCCCGCACCGTGGCCAAACGGGGGTCGCGCCACTCCAGTACGTAGGAGATGGTCCAGACGTCAATCGCGTTGCCCAGACCGAACATCGGCCGATGTCCATGCTTGGCAACGCGATCGACGTTGAAGCCGGCGAGATCGATCAGGGCAGCCATGGGCCCCTCCACGGTGATGGTCATGTCGCCCGCACCCCGGCCATCCGCGACCGTGCCCGGAGTGGGGACCAGCACGATCCGGGTAATCAGACCCCGCAGCAGTTCCTTGGCCCGGGCAGCTTCGGCGTCGTCAGCCTGGAGCGCAGTGTGCAGGTCATCAAGGGTGCCCGAGATGGAGGCGATGATCGCCTCGATGTCGCCGCCCACGGGCGGTGGGGGCGGCACCTGTTTGACCTGAAGTTCAAGGCCCCGCTTCTCTGCGCCCAGGCGCTCCAGCTCGGTCAGCAGAAGTTGGCTGGCGAAGGACGACTCCGCGGCGCCGCCAAGCTGGACCATAAGATTGAATATGCACTCGTCGATGTTCTTCAGGCGATCGCGCTGGGACTGGACTTTGGCGGCGTGGTCGGCCCGGGCACTTTCGACCTCCTCGCGAAAAGCCGACAGAGCGGGGCCGAGAACGGCCGTGTTCAGGACGTGGACCTTGATGCGGTTAAAGATGGAGGTCTCTACCGCCTCGCGCGGCACGCGGCGGGAATTGGAGCAGATGCCCTTCAACTGGCGGCCCGTGCAGACGAACTTGCCGGTGTTGACGATGCAGGTGGACTTGCAGACGCCGCAGTGAACCTTACCGCTGAAGACGTATTCGACCTTGCGCTTGGTGTAGAACGGACGGTCGAAGTTCTCAGCAAGGCGCGCTTGGTTGCGGTCCCACAGGCCTTGATCGATGATCGCCAGCTCCGGGTGCTGCGTAATCATGCGTTCCGAATGCGCGGTGAAACGGGTCTTCATCCGCCCCTTGCGGCGCCGGCGGCTGGTCTTCCGAAACTGGTATTCGCCGGTGTAGATGGGGTTGCGCAGAATGCCCAAACCCCCGTTACGGTTGCCCAGGAGCGCGCCGGGACGCCAGTCCTTTCCCTTCGGCCCGGGCACGCCGTCGGCGTTCAAAGCCGCGCAGATTTCGAAAGTGGTGCGACCGGCGTCGAATTCGTTGTGGATGCGGACAACAATGGCCCCCTTCTTGGGCTCAATCTCCCGTAGCCCGTTGATGGGCTGGCCCTTGGCATCCAACTTGTGGACCTTGCAATAGCCATAAGGGATCGATCCAGACATGCGGCCTTGGCTGACCGCCAGTTCCTGGCCCCGCTTGGACTTGAAGACAGTCTGCTTGATGAACTCCTTGTTCTGAACGGCCTTGAAAGCCAGTTCGATGTCCGTGACCACACCACTGACAACGGTGCAGATGACGACGTCCAACTCGTCCAGGTCCTTGGCGATCTGGTGCATATCGGCCGCATCGCGGCTGGTGCGGTCGATGTCCTCGACCAGGAGCACATCAAATTCGCCACGTTCCGCCGCAGCCAGCATCTCGAACAAGCCCGCGCGACCCATGGTGGTGGTACCGGAGCGCTCTGCGTCGCTGAACCGCTTGAACTCCAACCAACTCCGCTCAGAGGCATACGCAGCACAGAGGCGCTCCTGGCCTTCAATGGAAGCCTGCTTCTGGCGATCAGTGGAGTAGCGGCTATAGAAGGCGACCCGGCTGCCGGGCGGGGGCAAGGCGCGCATCAGGGCGCCGTCGCTGTCGCGAGCTGCGGGCCGTTGTCGCCGTCCACGATCCATTCGTAGAATTCTTCGCCAGCGACGCTGAACAGCCGGTCGAACTCGTCACCCAGTCGATAGAGCAGTTGGCGGGGCGTTTCGTCGTCCTCGCCGGCATCATCGGTCAGCACCACAACGCGTCCACCCGACAGCCGGACTTCGCGGAAAACCGCACAGATCGTGTTGTGATCGACAGGCAGGGCACCGGCCAGGTGGATGGCGACTCGACTCATTGGACGTCGCCCGCCACCCGCACCCGCGCCGACAGGCGCGCCACCGCCAGGGCGAACGGCAGCAGCAGGGCGTCCAGGTCGGCCATCCCTTCGCTCAGTTCGGCTTCGCCACGGCGACGGCGGTCCTTGGCCAGCGTTTCGGCCATGTCGTAACCGCTCACGTCGATCGGCAAAATCATTTTCTCCTCCTGTGATTGCGCTTGCGCGTCGCGTTGGCGCGGTTCATAACGTAACCAACATCTAATACCGTGTCGTCGATGCGGTTAGTGTTTGGTTCACACGGGATGAGCAGGATGTCAAGCGCTGAGATTTCGCTCCGATACCGAGAGGGCCAGTTCACGCCCTCGGAAACGGCAGCCATCACCAGCACACCGCTGCACCTGCAACGTGACTGGCGCAGCCAAGGCCTGTTGCGGCCACGCGAAGGAGGCCGGGCAAGCTTCACACCGCGCGAATTGGCTGAAATGCGGTTGATGATGCGCTTGCGCAGCCTGGGGGTGTCCCTGCCGGACGCCCGGCGGGCGGCGGTGGAAGCGGCGCCCGGCGTCGTGTTCGCTGCTCTGGCTGAACACCAGAAGCAGACTTTGGCCGTCGACGGGACGGCAGCGGAGGCCGCCGCCTACATCGACTCGCTCGAACGGGGCGTCGATCAATCCTACATGCTGATCCTGGCCGAGCTTAACGACATGGCCCAGGTTTACCGGCACGCTTTTATCGAGAACGGCGAGTGTCGGCTTCTCCACGTCCTGAACGAAGACGCCGCCGATGAGACAATCGAAGCGGCGGGCTTGATCAATCTATGGGCGGTGGCGGCAGCGATTGCCAAGGCCGCCCCACGGCCTCTTTTCACCTTGGTCATGCCAAAGCGCTGATAGTTGAAGATTAGCGCCGGCTGCCACCTCGGCTAGCCCCCACTGCCGCCTGCTTGAGCACATCCTCCACCGTCGCCGCCTGCATGAACGTCGGCTCCCGCTCCGACCGGGCGATCTCGCGAAAATGCTCGGCGCCGCACTGGATCTTCGCCGCCTCCGACGCTCGTAGGTCTTCGAGAAACTGGCTACCCTTGGTCTCGACCACGAAATATAGCCGGTCGCCGGCCTCGTCTGTCAGGAGCACAGCCCAGTCGGGGTTATACGGCCCCAGCGGTGTCGGCACCTTGAACCAGTCGGGCAGCTTGGCGAACACCTTCACCGCCTCGTTGGCGTCCAAGGCCTCGGCGAAGGTGCGCTCAACCGTCGAGTCGTAGCGGATGGCGTCGCTGACCGATTTCTGCACCTCCACCATCTTGTCGAGGTAGCCGTTCAGTTCCTCGGTCTCGAACAGTTCCTGGGCGTAGACGCTGTCCGGGCCGATGGCCTGATAGCGGACCCCATCGACCAAGGCATCGACCTTGGCGCGGTTGATCAGGTCGGCGGCCTGGTCGATGAACGAAGCGGGGTTCTGGCGCAGATCGTCAAGCCGGCCGCTGTCGATCAGGACGCGGGCCAGAGTTCGGCGGGTCAGTTCGGTTCGGTTTTGCAGTTCGCCCAGCACGTCCGGCACGGCGGCGTTCTCGGCCGACAGCGTCATGAACTGGGACGTTGTCTCGCGTACGCCGGACACGCCGCCCTTGGAGATTTCCATCTCGCCCTTGCGCCAGCGGGCCTGAGCCGGAGCCACTTGGATCGATGCCTTCAGTCGCTCGGCGGCGGATGCGACCAAGGCCTCGTTGTCGAAGGTGACGCGATAGGTCGTCCGGGCCGAGACGCGTTCCCAGAGGCTGCGGAACTCCTCGCCTAGGAAGACCTCGCGGTTCATGCCGATGCGCACCCGCTTATCGGCGTCGCGGACGTCGAGGCGACCGGCCAGCTTAGTCAGCAGGGCGCGGGCGTGGGTCGCCACGGCGTCGAAGGCTTCGGGCAGCTTCAGCGTCCCGGCCTTCAGTTCGCGGCGCAGGCTGTCGTCGATCTTGCCTTTGGCGTTCAGGTAGCCCTGCGCCTGGAGGTAATCGAACAAGGCGGTCGAGGCGGCCACGCCCAGAGGGGCCAGCACGCCGTCGTCGTCTTCGACGGGCAGGTGGGCGAAGGCGTCCTTGGTGACCGTTCCGAAGTTGATGCCCAGGTCGGTCTCGATCTGGTTCTGGAGCCCCTCAGCGAAGCTGGCGTAGCTTTCTTCGGCGATGACGGTCAGGACGTTCAGGCCTTCATCGCGCCGGCGTTCGCCCTTGCTGTCGACGCACAGACGCAGCCCCCGACCGATGGTCTGGCGGCGCTCACGGTCGCCGCCCATCTCGCGCAGCACGCATATCTGGAAGACGTTGGGATTGTCCCAGCCCTCGCGGAGAGCCGAGTGCGAGAAGATGAACCGCAGCGGTTCCTTCTCATCCAGCAGCTTCTCCTTGTCGCGCATGATCAGGTGGAAGCCGCGCTCGGCGTCTTCGCGGCTGGCGGCGTTCTTCAGATCGCCAGAGGCGTTGACCTCCGGCTCGGTGACCTTGCCCTTGCGGTCACGAGAGAAGTAGCCGTCGTGGGCGCGGTCGGGCTCAATCGGTCCTTCCCCGAACAGGGCGGAGCGGTAATCAGGGTGGGTCGCCAGCTTGCGGTACTCTTCCTCGAAGATCACGCCGTAGGGGCCCATCGCGCGGGAGCCGTCGTCGCCATGGACGCGGTAGTGATCGACGCGGTCGATGAAGAACAGGCTCAGGACCTTGATGCCCAAGGGCCTCAACACCTTCTCGCGGTCGAAATGCTCCTTGATGGTGCGCTGGATCATGCGACGGACAATGCTGCCGCGATCGACGTCGCCATGCGCTTCGCCGACCCGCAGCCACTTCACGTCGCCGGGCAGGTTCAACTGCATCAACGCCTCGCCGGTCGCCGACCTTTCGATCGTGCCGATGGAGACGTCGCGGTAGACCTCGCGCTTGGTCAGGTCAGCCAGGTCGCGCCCGTCAGTCAGGCCGGTCTTGATCTGACGTAGGATCGTACCCTGACCCTGCATATCGATCTCGACCGAGGCGACCGGCGCCTTCGTCTTGGAAAATTTGATGTCGGTGACCCGGACGTAGGGCGTGTTGTGCGCGCCGGTGATCTCCAGGCCGGCGACGTCGATCCGCTTGACCAGCTTCTGCTCATAGGCGTCCACGGCGTCGAGCCGATAGACCATGTGATGCTTGGTGGCGTGGGTTGCGGAGTAGCGCAGGGTGCAAAGCGGGCGCATCTCGTCCAGCGCCTGTTTCCCCTTGCCGGTCGCACCGCCGTCTACTGACTGGGGTTCGTCAACGATGATCACGGGACGGGTCGCCCGCACCAGATCGACGGGACGTTCGCCGCCGGTCCGCTCGTGCGGCGTATAGAAGACGTTGGTGTCCAGCTTGTTCAGCGAACCGATGGTCGCGATCATGACCTTGATCGTCGACGAGGTGGCGAAGTCGCGCACTTGGCCCAGCTTGGCGCTGTCGTAGACGAACGAGTCCATCGGCTGTCCGGCGTACAGCGCACGGAAGTGATCCCTGGTCATCTCCAGAGTCTTGGCCACGCCCTCGCGGATTGCCACCGACGGCACGACGATGACGAATTTGGTGAAGCCGTACAGCCGGTTCAGTTCGAAGATGGTGCGCAGGTAGACGTAGGTCTTGCCCGTGCCGGTCTCCATCTCAACAGTGAAGTCCATGCTCTCCAGCGTCTCGGCTGGGGCAAGCGCGTGACGCAGCTGGACATCACGCAGATTGGCCAGCACCTCGTCGTCCAATAGGGTCAGGCGGTTGCCGACCCCCAGGCCGTCGTCGTCCAGCCCCAGTTGCGCCTGAGCGGCGTCGGCGCTCACCCGCGACACCGTGAATTCGGTGCGGTTGATCTCCTGGCCCTTGAACAGATCGCAGACGGCTTCGATGGCCTGCTTCTGGAACTCCAGGTCGGATTCGAAACGCAGTTTCATACGCTGCGCACCGCTTCCAGCAGGTGGGCCTCGCCAGGGCCGCGCCCGTTCAGACGCTGGTCCAGAATCTTGGCCACGTTGGTCTTGGCCACGTCGTTCTCGAAGCCGGCGTCCTTGAAGAAGATCATGGTGGGGGCGACCGGCACCAGTTCTTCGACCCAGTCGGCCATGCCGTCGGCCAGGGCCTCGGCGTCCGCGACCCGCACATCGCCCAGACAGGTCAGCATGACGCCACCGCCGAAGGCGTGGACCGTGCGTCCCCCAATTTCGCGCGTTTGGCTGGGCTCGGCCAGGTCGATGCCGCGCTTCAGCAGCAGTTCGACCAGCAGATCGTCCTCGGTACGCCCCGGGACCAGGTTGTCGGCGGCGGACAAGAGGTCGGCCTCCAGGTCTGCTCCCGGCTGCCAAGCCTTCAGATTGGAAGCAGCCAGCTTGTAGACGCGGAAGCCACCGTCGAATGTGGCGCCCGAATGATCCGCCTGTACCTTCGTGGCCGACCGCCGGAGTCGTTCTTTCGTTAGTTCCGCTATGTTGCGGGGCCTATCGATCGTGTCGCAGAAGTCGGAGGCCGTCTTCTGATCTTTATTCTCGGGGTCAAGCGGTTCGGGAAGTTGCACCAAAATGTAGCGGCGCCGACCACTGTCGGCCGCATTCTGGGCCATGACTGCATGGCCTATCGTGCCTGAGCCGGCGAAGAAGTCGAGAATGATCGCGTCCGTACTGGAAGCCAATTCTACTAAGCGGGATAGAATGGTCTCTGACTTCGGATTGTCGAAAACGCCTCGGGCCATCATAGTGTCGAGACGTTTTGTCGACGAGCGGCCATCTTCGTAAATAATAGATCGAAGAAGTTCTGTCACGGTCTTCGCGCGCTTCTTAGGTTTTATGAGTGTTGTTTCGTCCTCACCAAACATGATGTCGCCGTCTGCGATCATCCGCTTCATTGTTGCTTCGGGAAAGCGGAAACCTTTCGCGGGTATTTTACAGGTTTTGCCCGTTATTGGGTGTGGCACGGCATAGTGGTATCCACCGAATTTCGTGTTGGCCACGTCGCCGTCGTGGAAGACGCCCTTGTCATCCACATTGTCGTAATGGGTTACACCATCCAGTTCATCTTGGTGTTTTCTGATCCATGCTCTGAGGGCAGACTGGATTGCGGCGTTGTCAGGACCTATTTCTTTTCGTAGCCGGTCGTGCTCAGCGACTATCCTAGCTGCCTTCTCGCTTGGCCGCCCCCACGGCCCGACCTCTCCGGCGTCCCGCGCGTACACAAGCATATACTCGTGTTCTGTGGCCACTTGGGTAGGGTTGTTGTCAGTAGCTGTTTGCAGAACGACAGTGCCAAGAAAGTTCTGCTCACCGAATACTATATTCAACGTGCCTCTAAGATTATCTACTTCTGTTTCATCAATGCTGACGATGATGCATCCATCCTTTGTCATGAGATTTCGCGCCAACATGAGTCGCGGCATCATCATGTTGAGCCAATCAGTGTGATAGCGGCCGCTGCTTTCGGAATTTGAGGAGTTGCGGACGCCTTCGGCATCCCTCTGGCCCGTGCGACGCAGGTAGTTACCCAAGCTGTCTGCGTAGTCATCTGGATAGACAAAATCTTTCCCCGTATTGTACGGCGGATCGATGTAGATCAGCTTGACCTTTCCGGCGTAACTCTTCTGAAGCAGCTTTAGAACTTCCAGATTGTCGCCTTCGATCATCAGGTTCTTCGTCGTGTCCCAATCGACACTGTCTTCGGGTGCCGGCAACAGGGTTCCCAAGGACGGGGTCAGGGCCAGACGGCGGGCGCGGCGCTTGCCGTTCCAGTTCAATCCGTACTTCTCCTCGCCGTCATCGACCGCGTCGCCCAGTAGTTGGCGCAGGGTGTCGAAATCGACGCCGCCCTCGCTGAACGCGTCGGGGAACAGGGCCTTCAGCGCCTGCACATTGGACGCCACCGGATCGGCGCTCATCGCCTCCGGCTCATCGGCCGTCACGGGCGTGATCGGGGGCAGGGATGTCGGCGATGACATAGGTATGGGCTCCGGTCGGTCAGGCGTCAGTTCAATCGGGCGACGATGTGGGTGAGCCGTTGTTCAGCCCGCGCCACGTCCCCCGCCAGATCGATACGCCGATTCAGTTGCTTTTCAGCCTGGGCGCGCTTGCGCAAGGTCGCGATCTCGCGGACCTGCGCGCCATGCTCGGCCAGGCCCGTGCGCCGGGCCTCTGCCTCTGTCTCGTTGCGTGGCAGGCGAAAGGTGCCGGTGATCCCGGCGGCCGTCAGGGCTTCGATCCGTTCGGCCCAGCCCTGATGCAGTGTCCACAGGTCGCGCCCGCCAACCCCGTCCAGCGACAGGCTGGCCAGGAATGCCTTTGTCACCGGGGACTGGTTGGCCGCTACGGTCAGCGACGGCGAGGCCGCCGTCCGCTCGACCACCACCCGTTCCGTCTCGCGCTCGTGGCGTCGCTTCAACCCGACGGACAGAACAACCCCGTCCTTCGCCTCGCACAGCAATAGCAGCGGATGGGCGATGGCCCGGTGGACTACGGTCGTCAGCCGCTCGACCCCCGCCCCCGGCCGCAGCCGCGCCGACATGACCACGATCTGCGGATAGGCTCGGACCTCGTCCTCATAGGCTGCCAGGCCGACCGACGCGGGCCTGAGCGTACTGCGCCAGTCCAGACGCTCCAGACCGCTGTCCAGCAGACGCTTGTCCGCCGCCGACAAGTCGGCCTGCTCGTTAAAGACCGTCTTGGGCACCCGCCGGTTGATCGCGGTCGCCGCCGGCAGGGCCAGAGCCTCAAACAGGCGTTCGAGGGTGGCCGTCATGCGGTGCCGGGCCGTTCCAGCACCGCGAACCACCCGACGACCTCCCAGTCGTCCATGCCCGCGAAGCCGGCGGGATCGGCCAAGTCGCCGGCGCTGAACAGACTGTCGATGGCGCGCTCCTCGGCCTTGCCCGAGACGGCCGCGACGGCGGCGGCCAAGGCGTCCTGCCACGGGTTCATGACGCGGCCCTGCCGGGTCATTGCATCCAGCCGATCCCACGCCGAGTCGTCGGGAGTCTGACCGCAATCAGCCAGATACTTCGTCCGGTCCAGCGCCCGCTTGGCCTGGCTCGGCGTCAGCAGCATCTCGCCATCTGGCCCGACATGGACGACGACATGGGGCCGCAGCGGATCGTTCGGCGACAGGGCCGCCAGCGCCTTTGGCGTCTCGGCGCGCAGGCAGAAGATCGCACCGGCGGGCACCTCATCATCAGCCCACACCGCCGCGTGCGCCGTTAGCGGCAGTAAGGCCAAGGCCTCGCGCGCTTCCGGCTTCAGCGCGGCGAAGTCGGCGCGCAGATCGTTCAAGGTCATGTCAGCGATCGACACACCCGATGACAGGTCTTCCAGATCGATGACCGTGGTCTGAAGCGCCTCAAGCTGGCGACGGCGATAGTCGAGGTCGTTCATCACGTCGCCGGACGAAGGCTCGATGATGTTCTCCTCGCCGGTGGCCGAGACGTCGAGCAGTTTCATCCGGCCCGAGACCCGCTTCTCCAGTCCGATGTACGTGTCCAGATCGACGTTGGGCCAGAAGTTGACCAACTGGATCGTGTCGTTGATTGAGCCAATCCGGTCGATCCGTCCGAACCGCTGGACGATCCGCACCGGGTTCCAGTGGATGTCGTAGTTGATCAGGCAGTCGCAATCCTGAAGGTTCTGGCCCTCGCTGATAACGTCGGTGGCGATCAGCAGGTCGATCTCGCCTTCTTCGGCGAGGTCGTCGGGCCGTCCCTTCGAGCGAGGCGAGAAGGCGGTGAGGATCGACCCCAGGTCCGAGCGAAGGCCCTTCACCATTGAGCGGTTGCCACCGGAGCCGGTGACCAAAGCGGTGTTCATGCCGCCGGATCGGGTCAGTTCCTCGTAAAGATACCGCGCCGTGTCAGCGAAGGCGGTGAATACGATGATCTTGCGGTTGCCGGCGTTGAATGGCACCGCGACCTTCTCGGCTATGTAGGCCCGCAATCGCGCCAGCTTAGCGTCGCGTTCGGGGATGATCGTCTCGGCGTCGATTAGCATGGCGGCGAGACCGGCGCGATCTTCTTCGAGGTCCTGGCGCCAGCGCACCCGGTCGGCGTCGGCCAGCAGCACTCGGACACGCCGCCCGACCGCCAGGACCTCGAAAAGCGGATCATCCAAATCGAGGTCGTCGATAGACGGTTCGTCCAGAGCCTCTTCGTGCGCGTCGATGCGGCCGATCAAGGCATCGACGGACTCAAGCTGACGACGCAGGGTCATCGCGAAACTGGCGACTGAACTTTCCATCCGCTTCAGCAGATTGACGCGAAGCAGGTGAACCAGGCTCTCCTCGCGGTCCAACTGGCTGAACACGCCGCCTCCGCCCCGGACCTGCTGGCTGTATTTCTCGTCGTAGGCCTGCTTCTTCGAATCCAGCACGTAGCGGAGCGGGGCATAAACGGCGAGGTTCAGCCGCCGGATCGCATTGTTGATCTCGCCGATTGGGGGGAAGCCGCCCTCGGTGTCGACATCGGCCTTAATGTTCAAGGGTGGCAGGCGCGTGGGGAACCGGCCGGTCTCGCTGGTGCCGTAGTAGCGCTCGACGTGCTTGCGGCTGCGTGCGATCGTCATCAAGTCCAGCAGCCGGAAGTAGTCGAACCCGAGCATGTCCAACAGCCGAGCCGAGGTGCGCCGGGCCTCGGGCATTTCTTGCCAGCGGTTGAACTGCCCCTGGGCGAAGCGGATCGTGGCTTCGATCGACGGAATGTTCTGGGCAGCCAGGGCGGCGTCATTGCCCTCGGTGGCGAAGGCGATCTGGTTCTTGATGTCGGCCAAACGATTGTTGACCGGCGTCGCCGACAGCATCAGCACCCGGGTCTTCACCCCAGCCTTGATGATCTGCCGCATCAGTTTGTCGTAACGGCCTTCCCGATCCTTGTGGGCGGCCCGGTTCCGGAAATTGTGAGACTCGTCGATGACGATCAGGTCGTAGTTGCCCCAGTTAACGTGGCTCAGATCGATGTCCCCTGACATGCCGCCGTCGCGGGACAGGTCGGTGTGGTTCAGAACGTCGTAGTTGAAGCGGTCGCCAGCCAGAGAGTTGCGTCGGTCATTGGCCTTCCACAGGGTCCAGTTGTCCCTCAGCCGCTTCGGACAGAGCACCAGAACGCGGTCGTTGCGCAGTTCGTGATACTTGATGACCGCTAAGGCCTCGAACGTCTTACCCAAGCCGACGCTGTCAGCGATGATGCAGCCGCCATAGCGTTGCAGCTTGTCGATCGCGCCGACCACGCCGTCTCGCTGGAAGCGGTAGAGTTTCGCCCAGACCGTGGTGTCGCGGATGCCGGTCGCGGACCGCACGATCCGCTCTTCGTCCAGCGCCTCGCCCATCTCGTTGAACAGGGCGTCGAGGATACGTAGGTGGACTTCGGATGCCGAACGGCGGTCGGCAACACGGGTCAGGCGCTTCAGGAAATCATCCCGGCCATCCGGCTTGTCGCCCAGGGTCCGCCACTGCTCCTCAAACCAAGACGCCAGAGTCGTCAGTTCGGTGGGCGTCTCCGCCGTCTGAAGCAGGCTGAATGGGTAGGCGGGCGTGACTCCTAGCCCGGGGGTGGTGATCGAGCAGGACCCGACCATGGCGAGCGTGGGCAGGCCGTCGACGTCGCGCAACATGAAAGCAGACTGCGGCACCCGACTTTGGGCGACCCGGACCTGGGCGCTCGACATCCAGCGCGCCGCATCGCCCGCCAGCCGACGGGCAGTTAGGCCGTTGCGCAGAAAGCGGTCTGATCGGCCGCCCAGCATGCTTTCCGAAAGCACGGTGTCGGCGGACAGCAGCAGGCGCAGGGGCAGGCCGCGCGGCAGCGCGCCTTGCAGCGTCGAGAGGCCGAAGATCGAGATGCCTGAACTGACGGCGCTGGCGTCAGCGGTCGCGGGTGCGGCCTCGATCTGATCGATGGCGCGATCAGTGCCTCGATTAGAAATGATCTTCACGAGAAGGCGGCCGATGACATCAGCGGCAAAAGTCTAGGCAAACCCGTCAATCCTCGGCCCCTTCAGGAGGTTTGAAAAAAATTGCGAAAACTAGTGTCTGGTATAGATTCCAAAGAAAACTTTTCAGAAGCAGCATAGAAAACAAGGCGTACGACGCAATCATAACGCCTATCATCGCAGCGGCAATATCTACAATATTGTTATAGTCATCATAGAACGTCTCTGCGAGCCACCAAAGTGGCGAGTGCGGAGCTGCTAAAAATGCAACAGCTACACTTCCGGTCAGGAAGATAATGTAGTGGGCGAAAATGTAGAGAAAATTGTAGAAAACAAACTTGAATTCAGAAATGGATCGTCCCTTCGCCTTGTAACGAGCCATATATCTGAACAGCTCCGGCCGTGTCACAGTGGCGAATACAGAAAATCCGGCGATTAAAAAGCCAAGAATTGCAACTGCGATATTTGATCCAAGCGCAGCCCACTGCTGAACTAACCGGGCAGTGTCGCCAGCACTCGCGAGCACGCCGTAATAGGCGGCCCCCGCCACGCCGATCAGTCCAAGCGCGAAGGTGGCGGCGAAAATTGCCAAGTCGCCGGCATTTCCAACCACTCCGAAAGATGCCCTCAAGATCGCAATCAGGCCGGTGTCCTGCGTTGCGTCCCTGCGCCAGTCCGGTACTTCCTGAACGTCCGATGCTTTAGGCTTCGCCATCGCCCGCCACCATTTCTGATATAGCGGATGCTCTTTCGTCCGAGACCGCAGGCCTAGATATATGGTTCCGCGCCACTAGTTCTTTGAATTTGGTAAGGAGGCCTGCCGCTTTGTCCCTGACGCCGCCCGCGAGGTGGTCGATAACGGCGGTAACTGAAAAACTCTCATTCTCGCCGACGAGCCGGTCGCCCTGAAGGTCAACTCCTGCGAGGCGGATGGTTTCGTTAGCGCCGTCTGTTGCCTGATCCAGAGCTTTGGCTGCCCCGTCCTTATCCAAGCCTTGGTTGTCTTGGGCCGAAATAACGGTCTTTTTCGCTTTGAGTATGTCGGAGAACGCTTCTGCACTCTCGATGAGGGAGGCAGTTGTGGGTTCATCGTTCTTTCGGTGGACGATGATGTCCACCCTCTGAAGTGTGGCGTAGCGCTTAATGAAGTCGGCGAGGCGATCGCTGTTCGTGATCGGAACAACGCTCAGGGTTGGGACAGGATATTTTTCCTTAAGTGCCTTTCTGAACGCGCGCTTTCCCGGTCCCTCAAAAGCCGCATAAGACGCGTCAACGAAGTCGCGATGCTTTCGAGTGAGGAAGCGGTCCATCGTAGATTGAAATGAACCTATACTCGGAGCGTGCCGGGTTTCGGCAAAGTAAATAAGGCGGTGGTCTTTCAGAAGGAGGACGAAGAACGCCGATGGTGAAGTCTCAAGAGATGCCTCATCGGCTACTAGCTGGCCCGTTTTCGCATCAAACACTTGTTCCCGAGTCAGGACGGTGTCGCGTACAAATTGCCCCGCAAGTGCGGGTTCGGGGGCCTCGCCGGCTCCGGCAAGAGTCTCAAAAAGTTCAACGTCGAGCAGGTGGAAGCTAGAGCCGTATGCTTCGCGCACCATCGTGTCGTCGGTGAACGCCGGAAGTACAACCTCTTTCAGGAGGTCCGCCATGTTGAGACCGCCAAACTTGCAGATGAAGTTCGCGAACAGCGCTTGGTGTTGTCTCATGAGCCCCCCTGGCCAAACTTGTAGAAGCTGCGGCTGCGAGAGGCAACGAGCAGCACTCTTGCGCTGTCCGGAACCTGGAAAAGCTGACCTAGAGTCGGACTGCCAGGCCCACGTTTCTGGGGGTATATCGGGGGGGCAAAGCTGGCCTTTTTGGCCAACCGCTTGAAAAGGATGGTGGACGCGACAGGGATTGAACCTGTGACCCCCTCGGTGTGAACGAGGTGCTCTCCCGCTGAGCTACGCGTCCTTGCCTTGCGGAGGCGGCGACATAGCCCGGTCGCCGGCCCCGCGCAAGCGCCTGTTTCAGATTCCGGCGGCGCGAACGCCTTCGGGCGTATCGGCTTCCGGGTCGCCCGGCAACCAGGCGACATGACCGTTGTAGATGTCCTGGTTCAGTATGCCCTCCTCCTTGGCGACCAGCACCGGCACCAGCATCTGGCCGGTCACATTGGTCGCGGTGCGCATCATGTCGATGATCCGGTCGATGGCGACGATATAGCCGATGCCCTCGAGCGGCAGACCGGCGGTCGACAGGGTCAGGGTCAGCATGACGATGCTGGTCCCCGGCACGCCTGCGGTCCCCAGCGACCCCAGCACCGCCGTCAGGCCGATCAGGACGTACTGGGTCAGCGTCAGATCAATCTTGAAATACTGGGCGATGAAGATCGAGGCGATGGCCGGATAGATGGCCCCGCACCCGTCCATCTTCACATTGGCGCCCAAAGGCACGGCGAAGGCGGCGTAGGCCTGGGGCACGCCCAGCCGTTCGACCGTCTGGCGAAGGGTGATCGGCAACGTCCCCAGCGAGGATGAGGTCGCAAATGCGGTCTGCTGGGCCGCGAAGGCGCCGCGGAAGAAGCTGGTCACCTTCAGCCCATGCACCTTCAGCAGGCCCGAATAGACGATCAGGATGTGGAACAGGCAGGCGGCGTAGATGGCCAGGATGAACTTCACCAGGGGCAGAAGCGCCTCCCAGCCGTAGCCGCCGACGACCGATCCGATCAGGCCGAACACGCCGATGGGCGTCAGCTGGATCACCCAGCGGGTGATGCGGAAGATGATGGCCGCGCCCTCATCCACCAGACGCCGAACGCCCTGCGCCCGGTCGCCCAGCGCCACCAGGGCCATGCCGACCAGGGCCGAGAAGAAGATGATCTGCAGCACCTTGCCTTCGGCCAGGGCCGCGAACGGATTGGTCGGCACGACGCCGATCAGGACTTCCAGCGGCGTCGGGATCACCCGGTCCTTGACCTCGCCCAGCGGCAGGTTCGACAGGCCGACGCCCGGATTGATGATGTGGCCGAACGCAAACCCGACCAACACCGCCAGCAAGGAGGTGATGGCGAACCAGACGATGGTCCGCACCCCCAGCCGCACGGCCCCCGCCCCTTCCCCCAGCTTGGCGATGGAGCTGGCGATGGTGAACAGCACCAGAGGCGCCACCACCATGCGGATCAGGTTCAGATAGACGTCGCCGATCGGCTGAAGCCAAGTCTCGGCCCGCTCGCGCAGGATCAGCCCGGCGATGATACCGAGGATGAAGCCGGCGGCGGTCCGCTGCCACAGCGGGATCTTAAAAAAGCGAGCGAGCATGACGGCACTTTCAACAGGGGTGCGCCAATCTGTCCATCGCCATGGCGATCCGCAACCGAAGCAGCGATCATTCAGCCGACAGATTTCCTCTCGGCCGGTATCAGAATTTCAGCGCCCGCCTCACGTAGAAGTCGGAGAGGATGCCGTCGATCGCCTCTTCGACGTCTTCGAAGGCGTCGATCAGCACGTCCCCGCCCAGGTCTTCGACGGGCGTCGGCGTAAAGCCGAAGGTCGTCAGAATGCAGGGCATGCCGGCGTCCTTGGCGGCATCCGCGTCCGGCGCGGCGTCTCCCACCATGATGGCTCGTTCGGGATCGCCGCCCGCGATCACAACAGCTTCCTTCAGATGGGCGCCCGAGGGCTTGCGCGCGCTGACCCGATCCGGGCCGACGATGGCGGCGAAATGTCGGGTCAGGTCCAGCTTGCCCAACAACAGCTCAGACAGGTCCGAACGCTTGTTGGTGGCCACGACCAGGATTGCGCCCCGCTCGCTGAGCCGCTCCAGCGTCTCGACCACACCCTCGAAGGGCTGCGAGCCGTCGGCGATATGGGCGGCGTAATCGACCAGGAACCGCTCGAACAGTTCGTCCGACTTGGCCCGCTCGACCGGCGCGCCGGCGGCTTCGAAGCCGTGCACCAGCAGCGCCCGCGCGCCCGATCCGATCAGGGTCGAGGCGGACTCCATCGGCACGGGCGGCAGACCCTCCTCGACCAGCATCCGGTTCAGCGTGCCGATCAGGTCCGGGGCGGAATCGACCAGCGTGCCGTCAAGGTCGAAGGCGATGGTCCAGCCTTCCAGGTCGCGATCGCTCATCCACATCTCCCGCTGGCCCGCATGATGGGCTAGATCGCAGGACGACTAGACTGCGAGACGATTCATGACCAGCCAGACGCGCGCCCGCGCCGCCATCATTCTCGCCGCTGGCCAGGGCACGCGGATGAAGTCGCCGCTGCCCAAGGTGCTGCACCCCGTCGCCCACCGCGCCATGCTGGACCACGCCATCGATGCGGCGGAAGGCCTGGGGTGCGAACGCATCGTCGTCGTGGTCGGCAAACACTCGCCCGAGGTCCGGGCCCATGTGGTGAAACGACTGGGCGAGACCGCCATCGCAGTCCAGGACCCGCCGCTCGGCACCGGCCACGCCGTGCGCGCCGCCGAACAGGCCCTGGCCGGCTTCGACGGCGAGGTGGTCGTCACCTATGGCGACGTGCCGTTGCTAAAGGCCGCCGACATCGAGCCCGCGTTCAATGCCGACGGCGTGACCGTCATCGGGTTCGAGGCTCGCGATCCCGGCGCCTATGGCCGTCTGATCGTCGACGGCGACACCCTGACCGCCATCACGGAGGCCAAGGAGGCGTCGTCAGACGTTCTCGCCATCACCGCCTGCAACTCCGGCGTCATGGCTGCGCCGGCGGCCTTGCTCTTCTCGCTGCTGGCCGAGGTGAAGAACGAAAACGCCAAGGGCGAATACTATCTGACGGATGTCGTTGCTCTGGCGCGCCAAGGCGGCCACCCGACCCGCGCCGTCTTCGCCGCAGAGGACGCGGTGATGGGCGTCAACTCCCAGGCCGAGCTGGCTCAGGCCGAGGCCCTGTTCCAGAGCGTGCAACGCGACACCTTCCTGGCGGCCGGCGTGACCATGGCGGCGCCGGACACTGTTCATTTCGCGTGGGACACCCAGATCGGCGGCGGGGCCGTCGTCGAACCCTTCGTGGTCTTCGGCCCTGGTGCGGTGATCGATGCCGGCGCGCGCATTCGCAGCTTCAGCCATATCGAGGGCGCGCGGGTCGCGGCCGGCGCCGAAGTCGGTCCCTATGCGCGCCTGCGTCCCGGCGCGGACCTGGCGACCGGGGTCAAGGTCGGCAACTTCGTCGAGGTAAAGAACGTCAAGATGGCCGAAGGCGCCAAGGCCAATCATCTGGCCTATCTGGGCGACGGGTCGGTTGGCGCAGGCGCCAATGTCGGCGCAGGGACGATCTTCTGCAACTACGACGGCTTCAACAAGGCGCGGACCCAGGTCGGCGCCGGCGCCTTCGTCGGATCGAACTCCAGCCTGGTCGCCCCGGTGGTCATCGGCGACGGCGCCCTGATCGCCTCCGGCTCCGTCATCACCGAGGACGTGCCCGCCGACGCCATGGCTTTCGGCCGCGCCCGCCAGACTGTCAAACCCGAAGCGGCGGCGGCTTTCCGTGTCGAAGCCAAGGCCAGGAAGGCTGCAAAATCCAAATGAGCGACCTCCAGAAGAAGAACGCCGGCGAGGCCGCCGCCGCCCACGTCGAGGCGGGCATGATCGTCGGGTTGGGCACCGGCTCGACGGCCGCCTGGTTCGTCAAGGCGTTGGCGTCGCGCAACCTTCCCGGCCTGCGCTGCGTGCCGACATCCGAAAAGACTGCAGATCTCGCGCGCGAACTTGGACTGACGTTGTCGACGCTGGAAGACACGCCGCGCATCGACCTGACCGTCGACGGCGCCGACGAGATCGGGCCGGGTCTGGCGTTGATCAAGGGCGGCGGCGCGGCTCTGCTGCGCGAGAAGCTGGTGTGGGAGGCCTCGGCCCGCTGCATCGTCATCGCCGACGCGGCCAAGGTGGTGCCTGTGCTGGGAACCTTCCCCCTTCCGATCGAGGTCGTCGCCTTTGGTCACAAGACGACGGCCAACCGCATCGCCGATGTGCTGATCGACCACGACATCAACCAGCCGGCGCGCGTGCGTCAGGCGGATCGCGGCCTGGTCCGCACAGACGGCGGCAATCTGATCTACGATGCGGGCTGCAAAGCGATCCACGATCCGGTCCGTCTGGCCGACGACCTGAAACTGATCACCGGCGTGGTGGAGCACGGACTGTTCCTGGATCTCGCGGACCTCGCCATCATCGGCACGGACGACGGCGTTGAGCAGCGTCTTCCCTAGGACACGCCCCGGCGGCTCAGCACCGCCGGAACCGTGCGCGCCAGGATGGCCAGATAGACGCCGATGGTGCGGTTTCTGACGAACCAGACATCCATCGCCACGCGGCGCGGATAGGGCACGGCGTTGCGCCCCGAGACCTGCCACAGCCCCGTCAGGCCCGGTCGGACCGTGCAGTAGTCGGCCAGTCGACGGCCGTATCGCGCCGCCTCGTCGATCACGATCGGTCGGGGGCCGACCAGCGACATCTCGCCTCTCAACACATTGATCAGCTGCGGCAGTTCATCAAGGCTGGACCGTCGCAACAGGCGGCCCAGCGACGTGACGCGCGGATCGTGCGTCAGCTTTCGCATCGCCTGCCATTCCGGATCAGAGGCTGACGGCAAGGCTTGCTCCGCGCCCACCGTCATCGAACGGAATTTGAGGCAGTCGAACATTCGGCCGTCGCGGCCGATGCGCTGCTGGCGAAAGATCGCGGCCCCTCCGTCCTGCGTCCTGACGCCCAGAGCAATGAAAAGGAAGAGCGGCCAGGTCAGAAGCAGGCCTATCAGGGCGAATGCGATATCCATGGCGCGGGTCGGGTCGTGACGAACACGGCGCCGAGACGCACCGACGCCGCATGTCGACGTCACATCGCACCCGGCCACTTCCGATATAGACATTCAGGCCCCCAAGCGTCACCATGACTTGGGATTGCATGGGTGGCAATCCTGGCGCGTCGTCAGCACAGATTGCTCAGATCAGTCGCCGCCCCACCAACTCAGCGTGAAGGGCGTGCGACGGCCGCTCACCGAAACCGTCCCGGTAACGACAGGCGTCTGATCGCCGAGATTGCGCCGCGCCGTCGCCAAAGCGCCCTGGTCAATCCGCGTCGACAACTCGACGGGGCCCATGCCAGGCGCAGACCCGCTCATTTGGATCCGATCGTCGGTGACGACATAGGCGTCCGGCAAAACCCTGATCACACCTTGCGGCGCGGCCAGCGACAGGATCAGCGGCGGCGAAGCGCGGGACCCGCCTTCCCAGGCGGCGAAGGCCTCATCCTGTCCGATGAACAGCGATGCCACGGGCTGAATGGCTCCCTCACCTGTCGGGCGATAGTCGCCCGAAATATCACCGCTCAGACGATGCTGGAACGTCGCTTCCGGCGTCGACGTCGGCGTCGCAGCGTCGCGCCGCTCGCAAGCGGCCAGGCTCAGCAGGGCAATGACTGCGACGACAACCCATGAGGACCTCATCGATCCAGCGCCTGGTCCAGCGCGCGGAACCCGGCGATGGCGATCTCAGTCGCGCTGGTGAAGACCGACGGCGTGATCCGGTCGAAGGTGTCGCTCGGTCGGTGATAGTCTGGATGATAATCGACGCCCATGTACAGGAAGGGCACCCCCGCCTCGTGGAAGGCGCCATGATCGGAGGCGTCTACCCAGTTGTTCTCGCCCGTGTCCTGAGGGGTGTCCTTGCCGAAGGCGAAGGAGACGGCCCCGTTCGGCGCCACGGCCTCCAGCACGGGGCGCAGATTGGGATGCTGATAGGTCCCCGTGACCCACAGATGGCCATCCGTCTCCGCCCGCGCCGTCATGTCGAAGTTCAGGTTCAGGCTCAATGACGACAGCGGCACCGGCGGCGCCTTGACGAACTCGCGAGCGCCCAACAGCCCCCGCTCCTCGCCATCCAGCGCAACGATCAGCACGCTGTGTTCCGGCGGTTGGGCCTTCAGTCGCGCCGCTAGTTCCAGCATCGTCGCCACGCCCGAGGCGTTGTCGTCGGCGCCGTGGAAGATCTGGCCGTCATTGACGCCGACATGGTCATAATGGGCCGTCACCACGATATAGCGGTCAGCGACGCGGGTACCGGGAATCAGGCCGACGATGTTGACGCCGCTGAAGGTCTTCACGCCCTCGCGCGTGCGGCCCGGTGTCTCGAACCGCTGCAAACGCCCGAACGGCGGCGGCTGAATGCCCATGGCCTCCAATCGCGAGACGATGTAGGCGCGCGCCCGCTCGCCGCCTTCTGAGCCCGTGTCGCGGCCCTGCATGTCGTCGGCCGACAGGATGCGCACGTCCTCCAGCAGTTGGCTCGTACCGGTCGCGACGGCGCTCGGCGCAATCGGCGCCGTCGCGGGAACGGCGGCGCAACCGCTGACGATTAGGGCGCCGGCGACGAAAAGGCAGAGTCTCGAACGAGTCATACAGGCTCCGATAAGGACGCGCGAACCTAGCGAAGAGCGGACGGCGCGTCAGCCTACGGTTCTGTCATCATCGGCTTTGCGCGATGCACGGGCGGCGCGTCAGATGATATGACGACGGCCATGGCCAATGCGATTCCTCTTGAAGTCCCCGTCGAAGACCTCACCGCCGAGACGGCCGCCGAGGCCCTGGCTTGGCTGGCCGCCGAAATGGCCCGTCACGACGCGCTCTACAACGAGGCGACGCCCGAGATTTCCGACGCCGACTACGACGCCCTGCGTGCGCGCAACCTGGCGATCGAAACCGCCTTCCCCGATTTGATCCGGCCTGACTCTCCGTCGAACAAGGTCGGCGCCGTCGCTTCAACCCAGTTCGCCGAGGTGCGCCACGGCGTGCCCATGCTGTCGCTGGACAACGCCTTCGACGAGGGCGAGTTGCGCGATTTCGTGGCCCGGATCACGCGCTTCCTGAAACTGCCCGCCGACGAACCGATCGCCTTCGTCGCCGAGCCCAAGATCGACGGCCTGTCCGCGAATCTTCTCTATGTCGAAGGCAAGCTGACGATCGGCGCCACGCGCGGCGACGGCCGCGCGGGCGAGGACGTCACCGCCAATCTGAACACCATCGCCGATGTGCAGCAGACCCTGGCCGGCGACGGCTGGCCCGACCGGATCGAGATCCGGGGCGAGGTCTATGCGCCCAACGACGCCTTCGCCGCGTTCAATGCCTCAGCGGAAGCCGAGGGCCGCCGCACCTACGCCAACCCCCGTAACTTCGCCGCCGGATCCCTTCGTCAGAAGAATGCGGAAATCACCGCCAAGCGCCCGCTGAACTTCTTCGCCTACGCCTGGGGCGAACACTCTAGCGACTTCGCCGAGACACAGTGGGAAGCCCTGCAAAAGCTCAAGGCCTGGGGCTTCCCCGTCAACGCCCGCTCGCGCCGGGTCGAGGGCGCCGAGGGGCTGATCGCCGTCTATCGCGAACTGGAACGCGACCGCGCCACCCTGGGCTATGACATTGATGGCGTGGTCTACAAGGTCGACCGCATCGACTGGCAACGCCGCCTGGGCTTCGTCGCCCGCAGCCCCCGCTGGGCCATCGCCCACAAATTTCCGGCGCAGCAGGCGACCACGGTGCTGGAAGGGATCGACATCCAGGTCGGCCGCACCGGCTCCCTGACCCCCGTCGCCCGGCTCCACCCCGTCACCGTCGGCGGCGTCGTGGTCCGCAACGCCACCCTGCACAATGAAGACGAGATCGAGCGTCTGGATGTCCGCATCGGCGACACGGTCCGCCTGCAGCGCGCCGGCGACGTCATCCCCCAGATCCTGGGCGTGGTCCCGGAGTTACGTCCGGCCGACGCCGCCCCCTATGTCTTCCCGGAACACTGCCCCGTCTGCGGCTCGGAAGCCGTGCGCGAGGGCGACGAGGTCAAGCGCCGCTGCACCGGCGGCCTGATCTGCGACGCCCAGATCGTCGAACGGCTGAAGCATTTCGTCGGCCGCCGCGCCTTCGACATAGAGGGATTGGGCGAAAAGCAGTTGGTCGCCTTCCATACGCGCGGCTGGATCAAGGAGCCGGCCGACATCTTCAGACTGGCGCGCGACGAGGCGCGGCTGAGGGAGCTTGAGCGTGACGACGGTTATGGCGAGACCAGCATCCGAAATCTGGTCGCCGGCATCGACGCCCGCCGCGTCATCGCGCTGGACCGGTTCCTGTTCGGTCTGGGAATCCGCGACATCGGCGAACAGACCTCTATCGTCCTGGCCCGCGCCTTCGAGAGCTGGCCCGCGCTGAAGGCCGCCTGCCTCCAGGCCGCTTCTGGCGTCCCGTCCGACGCCTGGACCGACCTGGCCGCCGCCCACGCCATATCGCCCCGCGTCCTGGCCCTGATGGCCGAGGCTAAGCCCCCCGCCGTCGATCCCTGGCCCGAGGCGACGATGGACATGAAGATCAGCCAGGCCTTCCCCGGCATGGCCGCCCCGGCCCGCCGGTCTCTGGCGACGATGGCGAACGACTGGTCCGGGCTGGTCGAACTGGCCCGTGTCGCGCGCGAGGACGGTCCGTCCGAAATCCTGAACCAGATCGCGGGCGTCACCGGGGTCGGCCCGGTCGCGGCGGAGGCCCTGGCCCACTTCTTCCACGAGCCGCATAATCTGCAGGTCGTCGCCGCACTCGAAGCCGAACTGACCGAAATCCTCGACGCCGAACGGCCCAAGTCCGACACTGCGGTCGCCGGCAAGACCGTCGTCTTCACCGGCGCTCTTGAACGCTTCACCCGCGACGAGGCCAAGGCCCGCGCCGAAAGCCTGGGCGCCAAGGTGTCGGGTTCGGTGTCGAAAAAGACCGACTACCTCGTCGCCGGGCCCGGCGCCGGGTCCAAGCTGAAGGACGCCGAAAAGCACGGCGTCCAGGTGCTGACCGAGGACGACTGGCTGGCCCTGATCGGAGGGTAGGCGCGCCGGCGAGGCCTAGCGCGCCCAAACTGTCGACACCCGAAGGCATCAGTTGGGCCATTGCCGCGCTTCAGATCGTCATCACGACGCGGCCCTCGATCTGACCATCGCGCATCCGCTGGAAGATGCCGTTCACATTCTCCAGCGGCTCGACCGAGACCGTAGCCTTGACCTTCTCGTCGGCCGCGAACTGAAGCGCCTCCTGAAGATCCAGGCGGGTGCCGACGATGGAGCCGCGCACTGTGGTTCCGTTCAGCACCATATCAAAGATCGACAGAGGGAAGTCGCCGGGCGGCAGGCCGTTCAGCGCAACGGTCGCGCCGCGCGAGGTCATGTTGACCGCCTGTTCGAACGCCTTGGGCGAGACGGCCGTGACCAGCACGCCCTGGGCGCCGCCGTCGGTCTGGGCCTTGATGTCGGCGGCGGGATCGTTGGACGTCTTGGCATTGACGGTGACGGTCGCGCCTAGCCGTCGCGCCAGATCCAGCTTGGCGTCGTCCACGTCCACGGCGGCGACATTCAGCCCCATGGCCTTGGCGTACTGGACCGCCACATGGCCCAGGCCGCCGATGCCGGAAATCACGACCCAGTCGCCCGGCTTGGTGTCCGTCATCTTCAGCCCCTTATAGACCGTCACCCCGGCGCACAGGATCGGGGCGATGTCGGTGAAGCTGACATTGGACGGCAGATGGCCGACGTAGTTGGGGTCTGCGATGGCGTATTCCGCGAACCCGCCATTGACCGAATATCCGGTGTTCTGCTGATCGTGACACAGGGTCTCCCAGCCGCCCAGGCAGTGTTTGCAATGGCCGCAGGCCGAGTACAGCCACGGCACGCCGACCCGGTCGCCTTCCTTGACCAAGGTGACCCCCGCCCCGACCGCCGAGACATAGCCGACGCCCTCGTGGCCCGGAATGAAGGGCGGGTTCGGCTTGACCGGCCAATCGCCCTCGGCCGCGTGCAGATCGGTGTGACAGACACCCGACGCCTCGATCTTGACCTGGATCTGACCTGGACCCGGCTCGGGCACCGCAACCTCTTCGATGGTCAGCGGCTGACCGAACGCGCGCACGACAGCGGCCTTCATGGTTCTGGGCATGGAACATCCTCGTCATTTTAGGGGACAGACGGGCCGGAAGCAGGACACCGGCCCGCCCTCTTGGGACGTATGCTTCTCCGAACCGACGGATCAGAGAGCGATCACAGAATGGCCGATCCGGGACCGGCCATCCTTGATGCAGATCAGAAGAAGCCCAGTTTGTCGGGGCTGTAGCTGACCAACAGGTTCTTGGTCTGCTGATAGTGATCCAGCATCATGCGGTGGTTCTCCCGCCCGATGCCCGACTTCTTGTAGCCGCCGAAGGCCGCATGGGCCGGATACTGGTGATAGCAGTTGGTCCAGACCCGTCCCGCCTGGATGGCGCGACCGGCGCGGTAGGCGGTGTTCATGTCGCGCGACCATACCCCGGCGCCCAGGCCGTATTCGGTGTCGTTGGCGATTTCCATGGCCTCTTCGAAGGTCTTGAAGGTCGTCACCGCCAGGACCGGGCCGAAGATCTCCTCCTGGAAGATCCGCATGTCGTTGGTGCCTTTGAACACGGTGGGCTTGACGTAATAGCCGCCGGCCAGATCGTCCTTGAGCGCGGCCTGATCGCCGCCTGTCAGGACCTCGGCCCCCTCCTCCCTGCCCAGCTTCAGATAGCCGAGAATTTTCTTCAGTTGCTGGTCCGAGGCCTGGGCGCCGACCATGGTCGCCGGGTCCAGAGGGTCGCCTTGAACGATGGATTCCACCCGCGCGATCGCCTTCTCGATGAAGGCCTCATAGATGTCCTCGTGGATCAGAGCGCGGCTGGGGCAGGTGCAGACCTCGCCCTGATTGAGCGCGAACATGGCGAAGCCTTCCAGCGCCTTGTCCAGATAGGCGTCGTCGTGATCCATCACGTCTTTGAAGAAGATGTTCGGCGACTTGCCGCCGAGCTCCAGCGTGACCGGAATCAGATTCTGGGTGGCATACTGCATGATCTTCTGACCAACGGCGGTCGAGCCGGTGAAGGCGATCTTGGCGATGCGCGGATTGGTGGCCAGCGGCTCGCCCACCTCGGCCCCCGTGCCCGAAACGATGTTCAGCACGCCGGCCGGCAGCAAATCCTGGATCAGTTCGATCACCACGAGGATGGACGCCGGGGTCTGCTCCGCCGGCTTCAGCACGATGCAGTTGCCCGCCGCCAGAGCCGGAGCGATCTTCCAGGCCGCCATCAGGATAGGGAAGTTCCAGGGGATGATCTGCCCCACCACGCCCAGCGGCTCATGGAAATGATAGGCGACCGTGTCGTGGTCCAGTTCCGAGATTCCGCCTTCCTGCGCCCGGATGCAGCCGGCGAAGTAGCGGAAATGGTCGATCGCCAGGGGGATGTCGGCGGCCGTGGTCTCGCGCACCGGCTTGCCGTTGTCCCAGGTCTCCGCCTCTGCGACGGCTTGCAGATTGGCTTCGATCCGGTCGGCGATCTTGTTCAGGATGACGGCGCGTTCTGCGACGCTAGTTCGCCCCCAGGCGTCCTTGGCGGCGTGGGCGGCGTCCAGGGCCAGTTCGACGTCGGCCGCGTCCGATCGTGCGACCTCGCACAGGACGCGGCCGTTCACCGGGGAGGTGTTCTCGAAATAGCGGCCGTTGACGGGCGCGACCCACTGTCCGCCGATGAAGTTGTCGTAGCGCGCCTTGAACTTGGGGGTCGCGGCGCGGCTGAACTCGGGTTTGGTCATGATGGCCTCCTGCGGTTTCCTCTGGCGTCGATTGTCGACGTCGTTGGAACAAGAAGTGCCATCGGCCTGCGCCCGTCCGCCAGACGACGACGCCATGGTGCAGCGCAAACCTGTCGCATCCCTGCGACAGTCGGTTCAGTGGGTTTCCCGGGACAGCCCCAGACGATGCAATTTGCGATGCAGAGTCGCCCGGCTGACGCCCAGCGCTTTCGCTGCGGCGGACACATTGCCCCCGGTGCGCGCCAGGGCCCGACGCACCGCGCCTCGCTCGGCTTCCAGAAGCTCGGCCTCGACCGACCCCGTGTCGAGCACCTCTGACGCCGCCAGCTGCGCCGCGATCCGTTCATCGGTGATAGACAGGGCCAGGCGTGCGGCGCGAGTGGCGCCGATCACCATATCGTCCCGGTCGACAGCCAACAGCGCCGCCGTGTTCCGCTCGCCGGTATCGCCCGCCAGCAGGATCCGGGCCTGGTGGAAGGCCTGGCGGAAAGTCTGCGCCTCAATGGCGCGCGCGGCGTCGGCGACCGCCGCCGCGATCAGTCCCAGCACGCCCTCCGTCGCATCCGCGCGGCAGGACGACACGTCCAGCAGTCCCGCCAGCCGCCCCAGGTGATCGTGAATCGGATGGCTCGTGCAGCTCAGGGCCGTGTTGCGCGTATGAAAATGCTGGTCACGGTGGATGGTCACGGGCCTGTGCTCCGCCAGAGCGGTTCCGATGCCGTTGGTGCCCTCCACCGCCTCGGACCATATGGCCCCCGGCCACAGCCCCCATCGACGAAAGGCGACGTCGTCCGCCGCCGCCCCCCGGCGCTCCAGCGGCACCCCGTCGGCATTGGTCAGCAGGATGCAGCAGCCGGTATCACCCACGGCCAGAAACAGCCGATCCAGAACCCCTTGCGCGGCCCGCGTCATCGGCTCCATCGCTTGGCGCGCCTCGCGCAGCTGACCCTCGGTCAGGGTTTGCGGCATGCCTTGGTCGCCGGGATCCAGGCCATACAGCGACAGGGATCGGCGCCACGACGCCGCCAGGGCCGAGCGCGCAGGCTCGGCGCCGTTTTCAAGCGCCCGCTTGATCAGGCTTCCATGGTTGTGTCCCGGCCGGTCGGCCATGGTGTCTCCCAGGACATTCTCGCTCCGATCAGACGCCCGCACCGAGCCAAGGTCAAGGGATGCGTCGCAAAGCTTCAAAAGCTTCCCTAAGGTCCGGTTTTCATTGGTCTTCGTGGATGAGTTCGGCCTTGTTTTCGGCCGAAAGCCGGATCACCTTGTGCATCAAAGGGTCGCACAGGCGGCCTGAACAAGGGAACGACCATGAAGACCAAGATCATGCTGGCCGCCGCCGCGCTGGCGACGGCCCTCGCCTCTCCGGCCCTGGCGGGTGATCCAACCGGCCTGTGGCAGACGCCGACGAATGGCGGCCAGGTGCGGATCGCGCGTTGCGGCCAGGCGCTGTGCGGCACGCTGGTGACTTCGGACCATATTCGCGCCGACGCCAATGCGCGGGACGGCAACAATCGCAATGCCGCCCAGCGGAACCGCACCCTGCGCAATCTGCCCATGCTGACCGGCTTCACCGGCGGTCCGACGGAATGGCGCAATGGCTCGGTCTATAATCCGGCCGACGGCGGCACCTATCGCGGCACCATCACCATGACCAATGACAACAGCCTGCGTCTGCGCGGCTGCATCGTCGCGCCGCTTTGCAAGACCCAGACCTGGACCCGCATCCAATAGGATCAGCACGACACACGGACGAATGGCCCGGCCGGAGAAATCTGACCGGGCCTTTTTGTATCGATCAGCAGCTTAGCGGTTAAGCGCCGCCCGCGCCGCCTCGGCGTAGCGATGCCCCGTCGCCGCGCCCTTGGGGAAGACGGCCTCAATCCGGGCGAGATCCTCAGGCGTCAGCACGACGTCTACGGCCGCCGCATTCTGCTCCAGGGTCGCGATGCGACGCGTTCCGGGGATCGGGATCAAATCCTCGCCTTGCGCCAGCACCCAGGCCAGCGCCAGTTGAGCAGCGGTTATGCCCTTGTCCGAAGCAATGGCCTTTACCGCCTCCACCAAATCCAGATTCTTCTGGAAGTTCTCGCCCATGAAGCGCGGATTTGTGCGACGGAAGTCGTCTGCGTCTAGGTCATCGATCGAGGTGATGTCGCCCGACAGGAAGCCGCGTCCCAGCGGACTATAGGGCACGAAGCCGATTTCCAGTTCGCGCACGACCCCGAACAGTTCGTCTTCGGGCTCGCGGCTCCACAGCGAGTATTCCGTCTGCAGCGCCGTAATCGGATGGGTGGCGTGCGCCTTTCGCAGGGTGTCGGGCGCGGCCTCGGACAGCCCCAGGAAGCGGACCTTGCCCTCCTTGACCAGTTCCGCCATCGCCCCGACCGTGTCCTCGATCGGCGTGTCCGGATCAACGCGGTGCAGATAGTAGAGATCGACGTGATCGACGCCCAGGCGTTGCAGGCTGCCCTCGATGGCGCGACGCACATTGGCCGGGCTGCCGTCGGTCATCAGCTTGGTCCGGTCGGCGTTATAGTTGATGCCGAATTTGGTGGCGATGAAGGCCTGGTCGCGCCGATTTTTCAGCGCCCTGCCGACCAGCACCTCGTTTGTATGAGGGCCGTACATTTCGGCGGTGTCGAAGAGGGTGATTCCCAGATCGAGCGCGCGATGGATGACGGAGATGGACTGGGCCTCGTCGGCGCCGCCGTAGAAGGCGCTCATGCCCATGCAGCCCAGACCAATGGCCGAAACCTGGGGGCCGTTCGCACCCAACTTGCGCGTCTTCATGGGGCCTTCTCCTGTCGATGTGGGGGATCGACCACACGGCCGATGATCAGGAGATGGTCGCGGCGACGGCGGGCTGCAAGCCCGGCCGTGCTTTGCGATGGTACCGCCTCTCAGGCTTGAACTGAGGACCTCCGGTTCCACAAACCGGCGCTCTAACCAACTGAGCTAAGGCGGCCCGCGCATCGCGAGGCGCGTTCTCTACCGAGGCCTTACAGGCCAATCAAGCGAAGAGTTTGGAACAGACAAACAAAAACACCCCGGCGGATGCCGGGGCGTTCTGTCTGGTCGAAGATTGGTCCTACTGAAGGCGGAAGCGAACCGTGAAGCGCGCTTGTCCACCTTGAGCGACACCATCCACCGTGCCTGGCGCAAAGCGCGCAGACCGCATGGACGAAAGCGCCTCGCGACCGAACCCGGCGCCCGAAGGCGTTTCGGAAACGACGCTGCAGTTCGTCGCCGATCCATTGGCCTGAACCGAGCAGAGCAACACGACCGTTCCCTCCTCGATCCCACGCTCTTGAGCGCGAGCGGGGAATTCCGGGCGGGGCTGCCGCGACCACGACACGTTCGTGATCGTCGAAGGACGAGCCGGAGCCGGGGGGGCGGGCGGAGGCGGCGGTCCAGGAATATTGACGGGCGGACCCGTGTATTCAACCCGATCTTCCTTCTTCGTCGGCGTGATGTTGACCGGCGGAGGGGGGACGATGTTCGGGACCGGAGCCGGCACGCGCACCTGAAGCTTCGGCGGCGGAGGCGTATCCGTCGGCGGAGGCGGCGGAGGCGGAGGCGGCGGAGGCGGCGGAACCGGCTCGACCAACTCGACCTCGACGGACTCGTCGACGTAGTTGAACTCCTTCAGCTTGAACTTGGACTGCTGAACAAAGAAGATCAGCAACGCAAACAAGATGCTGACCACCATCAGGCAGACGATCAGCACGGGGTAGGACACCCCCATGAAGCCCTTCTTCTTGGGTACGTCGTAGCGACTGCGATGATATTCGACGTCTGTCATACTATCTCCGCATCCTAACTCGTCGCCTGGTCTTCGCCGACCAGCGCAACGCTATAGAAGCCGTTATCCTGCAGCGCATTCATGACCTGCATGAAGTCGCCGTAACGGGTGTTCTGGTCGCCCCGAATGAAGATCCGCTCATCGGCCGGGTTCCGGGAACCGATCTGTTCTTTCAGATCGGCGCCCAGGGATCCGACGTCGGTCTTGAAGTCGCCCACATAGACGTCGCCGTCATTCTGGATCGAAATATAGACCGGCTTGGGCGGGTTCGGGGCCGCCTTGGCGACGGCGATTGGCAACTCGACAGGCACCGACACAGAGGCAAGCGGAGCCGCCACCATGAAGATGATGAGCAGGACCAGCATGATATCAACGAAAGGCGTAACGTTGATATCACTGTTGGCCTGAGGCAGGTTGCCAGCGCCGCCCGATTTAATCTTGGCGGCCATCCGTCTTACGCCCCCTTGTCGAGCTGACGCGAGATGCCGTTCAGCAGCTCAGCGGCGAAGCCGTCGGCGCGCGTGCCGTAAGCAGCGATGCGGGTGTTGAAGTAGTTGTAGAACACAACGGCCGGAATAGCGGCGAACAGACCGATACCAGTGGCCAGCAGAGCTTCAGCGATACCCGGCGCCACGACGGCCAGGTTGGTCGTGTTCGACTGGGCGATACCGATGAAGGAGTTCATGATGCCGTACACGGTGCCGAACAGACCGACGAACGGACCGATCGAGCCGACCGAAGCCAGGAACTGCTGACCGCCCGAAAGGCGCAGGGCCAGACCGGATTGCACGGCGGCGACAGCCGACTGAGCGCGGCCCATGGCCGAATCGAGGTGATCGCCGGTGACCGACAGACCCGATTGACGCGACAGTTCGATTTCCTCGGTGGCGGCGGCGGCCATGTCGGCCAGCGGATTGCCGTCGAACTCTTCTTGGGTCGAGACAGCGCGCATGTCAGCGATGGTGCGGGCGCCGCGGAAGTTCTCGAGGAAGGTGTCGGTCTTGCGGTTCAGAGCGCCGAACTCGAACAGCTTGATGAGCAGCAGGGTCCACGACAGGATCGAGGCCAGCAGCAGGCCGGCCATGACGACCTTAACGACGACCGTGGCTTCCATGAACATGGAGATCGGGGTGATGTCGCCGTGGCCGCCGCCGACGGCGTCGTTCACCGTTGCGGGATCAGCTTCGCCGGCAGCCGGAGCGGCGGCTGCGGGAGCCGCAGTCGAGGCGGCCGGGGTGGGCTCGGCCGGGGCCTGGGCCAGGACCGGCGAGCTCGCCATCAGCGCGGCGGCGCCGGCCATGGCGAGAAGGATATTCGTCTTTTTGCTGTTCAGCATAATTCGCCAGTTCCTGCTTGGTCTGACTCGTGGAACCAAAGGTGCGGCCATAGTCAGCGACCGCCCCCCAACCTGAAATGTTTCCTTCAACGCGCCCGTCCTTTCGAGGATCAGAGCTCGCTGAAATCTTCGGTGGAAATCGAACCGGTCGCCCGCCTCGTCTCCGCTGGTCGAACCTTCGGAGACACGTCCCCGGCGATCCGTATTAACGTCTTCTTGCGAAGGCGCCTCAACCCTTTGACGAACCCTTACCGGAGCGTCAAGGGACAAGAGGGGCTTTTAACCCGTCGAGAGACATGGAGAAAAGTTCCACCAACCGGCGCATTAAAGTGCGGCCGCGCGACATTTTGATGATGATCTGGCGTCAGATGAAGCAAGTTTGTTCAAAACGGCCATCCTGAGCGCGATCGTTTCCCAATACTGCAAATTGTAGGGCAGATCGCTGCAAGCCGCCTGAAAGCCAAGGACGGCGCAAGGGCCGCAGCGCAAGATAATGCGCAGGCGCAATCGATTTTTGTGGGGCGGGAAAAGATGGTGCCTGGAGGCGGGTTCGAACCACCGACACGCGGATTTTCAATCCGCTGCTCTACCAGCTGAGCTATCCAGGCGCCGACGCGGCGTCGCGAGAGGCGGGTCTATAGGGGAGGCTTTTCCGCCTGTCCAGCGCCCAATCAGTCCTTTTCGTCATCATCTTCCGCACCCTCGTCCAGGGCGACCGGAATGGCGTAGCCGCCAGTGAACCAGCGCTGCAGATCGACGTCGGAACAGCGGCGTGAGCAGAAGGGCTTGTACTTGGGATCGGCGTCGGCCTTGCGGCAGATGGGACAGGAAGCCACGGCTCAACCCTCTTCTATTCGTCCGCGCCCAGCCGGGATCGCGGGATCGGCCTGGATCACCGCTCGCGGTCCCAGACGAGCCGCCAACGGATGAGCAATCAGAGCTTCTTCCGGCGCGCAACGCGCGATGATGCGCGGCGACAAGGTATCCGTCAGTAGCTGCCGTCGCACAGCGCGCACGACAGACAAAACTCGTGTTTGAACAGACGGGCGTCCGCTGGCGTCGAGCAGAACCTCCTCGATCGGCGTACGGCGCCAGGGAAGCGACATCTGCAACAGGCCGAATCGACTGACGGGTCCGAAGACGGCCTGGGGTTCGTGACCGAACGCGGCCCGCGCAACCTTGGCCTGGGCCTCCGCGTCCGTACCGTCCCCGATCATGTCGATGACGACCAGGCCGCCCCAGTTCCGCAAGCCGATCAGCCGCGCCGCCTGTTTCAACCCCTCGCGATTCGCAGCCGCCCTTGCCTGTTTCGGATCACGACCGGGCGTGGATGCGAAGTCGATGTCCACAGCCACCAGGGCGCGGGTGCGCTCTATGGCGAGATCGATTCCTTGCGAGGCGAAAACGCACGACCGAGCTAGGGCCTCCTCCTCCGCCTCGATCACGGCGTCGATGGCGGCGATGCCGGTGACTGATTCCTCGCCGGGCGCGAGATCGCGCAACTGTTCGGCGATGCTGGTCGCGGGCTGAATCAGGCGGGGCGTCCCCTCTCCCGCCCCCAGAAGGCGAACCACCGCCCCTTTCCCGGCCCGACGTTCGGCGGTGACGACGACTGCTAGCCGCTGGCCTTGGGTAAGACGGTCGTTTCTCGGGAAAGGCAGAAAGGCGGCGGCCGGTGCGGCGATATCGACGAAGGCGCCGCGTAAGCCAGGGTTCACCTCGATCACACGCCCCACCGAGCGGGCGCCGAGCCGGGTCTGCGCCGCATCATCCTCGCGGTGGATCAGAAGATGAGTGTAGCGGCCGTCGCGCATGATCGCGCCACGCGTCTCGCCAGGCGTCTCGTCGAGGAAGACCTCGACTGCGCCGCTCATGAACGCCAGCCGACGCCGTGCAGAAGCTGGACGGCCTCATAGACGGGCAGGCCCATCACGGACGGATGGCTGCCGACGATGCGCTGGATGAAGGCGGCCGCCGGGCCCTGGATGCCATAGCCCCCGGCCTTGCCGCGCCAGTCGCCCGTGGCGACGTAGGATGCGATCTCGTGGTCGGACAAGGGTTTGAAGGTCACGCGGGTTTCGTTGACGCGCGACGATATCTTTCCGTCGCGCCAGACAGCGACGCCGGTGAAGACGCGGTGATTGCGGCCGGACAGCAGTTTCAGAAAACGCGTCGCCTCGGCCTCATCCGCCGCCTTCTCCAGAAAGCGACGCCCCACGGCGACAACCGTATCGGCGGCGATGACGACCGCGTCGGGACGGCGTTCTGCGACAACCTGGGCCTTAGAGATGGCGAGCCGTTCGGCCAGACGCGGCGGGGTCTCGCCCTTCAGAGGCGTCTCGTCGATGTCGGCGGGATCGATGTCGTCGGGCGTGATCCCGACCTGCGCCAGCAATTCGATGCGGCGCGGGCTGGCCGAGGCCAGCACCAGTTCGGGGCGACCCGCAGCCACTTACTTGAAGCGATAGGTGATGCGACCCTTGGTCAGGTCGTAGGGGGTCATTTCGACCAGCACCTTGTCGCCGGCCAGAACGCGGATGCGGTTCTTGCGCATCTTGCCGGCGGTGTGGGCGATGATCTCGTGGTCGTTCTCGAGCGTCACGCGGAAGGTGGCGTTCGGCAGCAGTTCGCTGACGGTGCCGGGAAACTCGAGCAGTTCTTCCTTAGCCATGCGGCCTCTCACGCCCGTTGAATATGCGTTCGACCCCACGCCGGGCGGGCGCGAGGGGCGGAATGGACGGGCCTAATGCCCGAAAACACAGAGATAGTCGAGGTCAGCCGCGACGGTAGAGGGCGCAGAGCAATGTGAACAGGCGGCGAGACGTCTCGTGATCGACCACGATCTTGCCGTCCAACCGCGTCTTCAGCTGCTCGGCCCCTTCGTTGTGCAGGCCGCGCCGTCCCATGTCGACCGATTCGATCTGGCTGGCCGAGGATCCGCGTAGAGCCTCATAGTAGCTGTCGCAGATCATCAGATAGTCTTTGATCACGCCTTTCAGCGGCGTCAGGCTGATGGCGTAGGTGCGCGTGAAGTTCTCGGCGTCGATGTCGAACACCAGACGATTGTCCTGAAGCGACAGCTTCAGCCTGTAGGGTCCGCCCTCGGCGCCGACGGGCTCAAAGCTGTTCTTCTCGACCAGATCAAAGATGGCGACGCGACGCTCGTGCTCGATCTCGGCCGTCGCCGCCGGCAGGGTTGCGGCGTCCAGTTCGACCGAGGCCAGCTTGTGATCGGCGCTCATGCCGCAGTCCCTTCGTCCAGTTCGGGCGTGTCCAGGTGGGTCGGCGCGATCCGTGCAGGCCAGCGGTCGGAGATGTCCGTGACCACGGCGTCCAGGCATTCGACGTCGATTCGCAAATCACCGCCGCCGGCGAACATCAGGATGACGCGCCCGCTCAGATCCTCGGTCGGAATGAAGTCGAGCGCGAGCAGTTCGAGCGAGGCGTCGGGGCTGCGCGACAGGCGGCGGCTCTTGACCGCCAGAACGTCGCCGAACTGCATGGCGCACATCACCCGCGTCCCGCCGCACTCCCAGCAGAAGCGGCTGAAGGCGATGGTCAGGGTCCGGGCCGCCTTTTCCCAGACGATATCCACGGGACGCAGGATGGCGTCCTGGAGCGCGGCGGAGATGATCTGAAGATCGTCGGCGTCCTCGGCCAGCAGACGCAGCGGTTCGACCGGCGCCTTGGCTTCGGGGATGACGCCGTCGATCTCAGTGCTCATCACCTGTTCCCTTTATGCGGCGGATGTCGGCTCCGCATGCGCCGAGCTTTTCTTCCAAACGCTCGAAACCGCGATCCAGATGATAGACGCGTCCGACCGTCGTTTCGCCCTCGGCGACGAGGCCCGCGATGACCAGGCACATCGAGGCCCGAAGATCCGTCGCCATAACCTGTGCGCCGTGCAGGACTTCGACGCCGGTGACGTGCGCCTCTCCGGCATGAACCGAAATGTCGGCGCCCAGTCGCGCCAACTCCGGCACATGCATGAAGCGGTTTTCGAAGATCGTCTCGCGAACCGTGCTGACGCCCTCCGCCGTCGTCATCAGCGCCATGAACTGGGCCTGGAGATCGGTAGCGAAGCCCGGATAGATGGCCGTCTCGACATCCACGGCCTTTAGGCGCTGCTTCGGGTCGCGTTTGATCAGAACGCCGTCGGCGGTCGGCGAGACCTCGACGCCCGCCTCGACCATCTTGTCCGTCAACGAACCGATCAACTCAGCCCGCGCCTTGGTCAGACGCACCTCGCCGCCCGCCATGGCGGCGGCGACGGCGTAGGAGCCCATCTCGATCCGGTCGGGAATCACAGACCAGGTCGTTCCATTCAGCGACGAGACGCCGGTGATGGTCAGGACGTCGGTGTCGATGCCCTCTATCCTGGCGCCCATGGCCGTCAGACAGTGGGCCAGATCGCCGATCTCGGGTTCGCGCGCCGCACGGCGCAGGACAGTCGTGCCTTCAGCCAGCACAGCGGCCAGAAGCGCGTGTTCGGTGGCGCCGACCGAGACGAAGGGGAACTCGATCTCGGCGCCCTTCAGGCCCTTGGGCGCGCGGGCGGTGACATAGCCTTCGTCCAGCTCGATCTCGGCGCCCAGCGCCGTCAGCGCCTGCAGATGCAGATCGACCGGACGCGCACCGATGGTGCAGCCGCCCGGCAGCGAGACCTTGGTTTCGCCTGTGCGCGCCAGCAACGGCCCCAGCACATTGAACGAAGCCCGCATCTGGCGCACCAGATCATAGGGGGCGAAGGTCGAGGTCAGGTCCTTGGCGTGAAACAGGCTCTCCTGCCCGTCCGCGCCGTCACGCTCGGTCACTTCGATGCCAAACTGGCGCAGCAACTGACCCAGGAACCGGGTGTCGGCCAGACGCGGCATATTGGTCAGCAGCAAGGGCTGATCCGTCAGGATCGAGGCGGCCATCAGCTTGATGGCGGAGTTCTTGGCGCCGCTGACGGGAATGTCCCCGAAAAGCTGGGCGCCGCCCTGAATGGCGATGCTGTCCATGACGTCCTTAAGCGCGCCCGATGCCAACGCCTCGGGGGGAAGGTTCTCTAGCAAGCCGATGGGCGCTTGCCAAAGGGCTGCGTGATCGCGAGCCGATGACTTTCAGTTGCTGTCGCGCGGCGCAGCAGGCGTCCGCGCGGGCGCCTTGCGGCGTCGCAGGTTGGCGCGAAGGGCGGAGGCCAGCCGCATGGCCTTTTCCGCCTTTGCGCGCGCTTTCTCGAATTCAGGCCCCGATTCGACGATCGGCGTCGCCTGCGCGGCGGCGGAGGGCGTATCGGCGTCATGCGGCGTGCGAGTCATGGCGCGATGATGCCGTGATCACGGGTCATGTCCAAACTTTCTTTCAGATCGTCAAAAAGCCGCTTCCCTCCCCGGAAGGGTTTGGCTATACGGCCGCTTCCTCAGTCGGGGCCGCCGTAGCTCAGTGGTAGAGCGCATCCTTGGTAAGGCTGAGGTCGTGGGTTCGATTCCCCCCGGCGGCACCATCTGAGACTTGAAAAGGCCCGGCTTTCGCCGGGCCTTTTTGATTTCCAAATCGGACGGAAAAGCCTTCAGTCGTAGCCGTACAGGCCGCGGCGATAGGGATCGCGATCATCCGCATCCCCGTCCTTGCTCCAGCTAAACCCCATCGACATCGACTTGGTCGTAGTGTCGGCCCCATAGCCTCGACCGCGCCAGCCGCCGCCATAGGGCGAGTAGAAGCCCGGCGCGCGCAGACCATAGCCGCCGTAGCCGTATCCCCACGGCTCGTTGCGGCCTTCGCGGTAGGCGAGGTCCAGGCGACCATTCTCGCCGACGGGCAAGGAAACGGCCGCGCCATAGCTGCGATAGCCGCCGGTGCCGATCCCGGCCTCGACCATGCCATGCATCTTGCGTTCGGCCGGCGCCCCCGGCTCTGCGCTCTCGTCGAAGGTTGCGCCCGGCGTGCGCGCGCTGATCCAGTTCTGGATCTGCTGTTCGGTGGTCATGCCGTGCGGGGCGGCGTCCTGAGCCGTCGGCGCAGTCACCGACGCCTCAGGCGTCGCAGCCAGGGCTTGGGCCAAGGTGGGCGCGTTTGTCGGCGCCGTGGTCACCACGCCATCCGGATCACCGTCCGACGCCGCCAGCGCCACACCCGCCAAGAGACTTGCGATCAGCATAGGCCACCTCCGTTCGACATCATCCTAGCACAGCGATTGAGGCCAAGGTCAGGCGATGCCGTCGCCACGGTTCAGGGGGTCCGGCAAGGCCTCGCCCTCGGCTACGAAACTGAGCGCGACCGAGTTGATGCAATAGCGGTTTCCGGTGGGCGGCGGGCCGTCGGGGAAGACGTGACCCTGGTGGCTGCCGCACCGGGCGCATTGGGTCTCGACCCGGATCATGCCGTAGCTGGTGTCGCGGATTGCATGGACGTGCGCTTCATCGACCGGCTGGGTGAAGCTGGGCCAGCCGGTGCCGCTTTCGAACTTCGTTCCACTCTTGAACAACGGCAAGCCGCATTCGCGGCAGCAGAAGACGCCAGCCCGCTTCTCACCCAGCAGAGTGCCGCAGAACGGCGCCTCCGTTCCATGGGACAGCAGGACGCGCTTTTCCTCAGGATTCAAATCGGCTTCGAGCCGGGCGCGTTCTTCGGCGTTCGGCGGCGTCAGGTCATAGCCCGACGGCGAACGGAGGGTTTCGGAGGTTTGGGCGAGATCGGTCATGGACTGCAAATAAGAAGGGCGGGCGAAGGGTTCCACCCCTGCCCGCCCCTCGTTCATTCGACGGACCGGTCCTTACTTATTGGAACAGCGTCCCGACCCAAGCGCGCACGGCCGCTTCGTCCGTCGCCGATCCGGTATAGGCAAGGCCCTGCGCCGGGGTGAAGGGCGCATCGTTGCCGCGCTGACGCGTGGTCCAGGCCTTATGACCATAGGTCAGCT
The DNA here is from genome assembly GCF_001592205.1 of Brevundimonas vesicularis NBRC 12165. Classification (GTDB taxonomy): domain Bacteria; phylum Pseudomonadota; class Alphaproteobacteria; order Caulobacterales; family Caulobacteraceae; genus Brevundimonas; species Brevundimonas vesicularis. The sequence continues at coordinate 63,922 of NZ_BCWM01000001.1, forward strand.
CGGCATAGTTCGACGGCAGGCGCAGCACGGTCGGCTCAATGAAGATCGAATCCTCGGCCGTCACCGAGCCAGCCAGACGCACGTTCGGCAGGCGGGTCAGAAGGTCCAACGTATCCAAGCAGCCGCTGGTGCAGCCGCTATCGACCAGGACCACGACCGGACCCGCAACCGGATTCGCCGCGCCCGTGTCCGCCACGGAAGGACGGCCCGGCATGGTGAAGGTCGGCTGATTAGCGGCCAGGGCCGAATCGAAGGCGGCGACGATGGCCTGGGTCTGTTCGATCACCGGGCCGGATTCGGCGACGAAGCGCGGGTCGGCCTGCATGCGGGTCAGCGTGTCGGCGAACCACTGACGGTTCGCGGGCGTGGCGCGGTAGGTGATCGAGCCGGCTTCAGGCTGACGGCTGACAGTGAACTCCGGCGTCCAGATGCGGTTGGCCAGCCCATAGCCCTTGCCCGTCGCATTCAGCGAAGCGCCGTTTGCGCCGCGCAAATCGATGACCAGCCCCTGCGCGCCGCGAATGGCGGGCAGTTGGGCTTCGACAGCGGCGTAGAAGGCGTCCCATCCGGCGTCGTCAGTCAGGGTGTGAACGTTGATCCACGGACGGCCGTCGACCGTCTCGACCGACAACGGATTGGCGCCCGGCGTATAGACGGTGGCGCGATAGGCGGCTTCCAGGCTGGCGGCGTCGGCCGGCTGGGGCTGCATCTGGAAGTCACGATCGCGACGCCCGACCTTAAAGGTGCACAGCGACGGAACGCCGCCGGTGAACGGGTTATTGCGGTTCCACAGCAGATAGGGGGCGGTGCGGACACGTCCGGCTTCCGTCGTGAGGTCGCCTTCCCAGCGGTCCAGCCGCTCTTCGGCCAACTGAGCGGCGGTCTTGTCGCCGCATTTGACCAGTGTCGCGCCGAGCGGCGGCACGTTGCGAACGCCGGGCTTCACATAGGAGACGACATATTCGCCGTTGCGCCACGCCGTGGTGACGCCCGGCCAGCTGGTCGCGAAGAAGGGGCCGAGGCCTTCGTAGGTCGGGCGAATCGCGATGTTCGAATCGCGGAAGCCGTTGGCGTAGTAGCGCATCAGATAGGCGTGGCTGTCGCCGCTGTTCACGCGTCCCACCTTGCCTTGCGCATCGGTCAGGCCCGCATCGATCCAGCTGCGAAACGCTTCGCTGGGCGCGCCGGGAATCACGGCGGCGGGGTGGTTGGCGGCCAGGGCGTCATGCGCGGCTTGGAGGTCTTGCTGCGCCAGAGCGCGAAAATCCTGTGCGACAGCGGCGCCAGCAGCGACGGTCAGCGACAGAACGGCGGCTGATGCGGCGGCGATCATTCGGTTCATGGGGTTTCCTGCGGCCTTTGATTTCAAGCTCGTGGGAAAGGTTAAACCCCATGCGTCCGGCGCTTGCCAACCCCGCCGCGCGGGTTTTCGCCCGATTGTCACATGGGCTGCGGCGATGCGGCGCGCATCAAAGCGGCGCCGGCGCCTCGACCGCTGCGCCGAAGATCCGATCGAAGCTGCGCCTCAAGGCCTCGTCCGCCTCGTCCATCGTCGCCAGAACGCCGAGATCGACCAGGCTGGTGACGCCGTGTTCCTGAATGCCGCAGGGGACGATGCCGCCGAAATGATCCAGATCCGGCTCCACGTTCAGACTGATGCCGTGGAAGCTGACCCATTTGCGGACCTTGACGCCGATGGCGGCGATCTTGTCCTCACGCGACCAGCCCGCCCCCTTGCGCTCGACCCACACGCCCACGCGACCCGGCCGGATGTCGGCCTTTACGCCAAACGTATCCAAGGCGCCGATCAGCCACAGCTCAAGCCCGCGCACGAAACACCGGACGTCCTTGCCGCGCCGATTCAGGTCCAGCATCACATAGGCCACGCGCTGTCCCGGCCCGTGATAGGTGAACTGTCCGCCCCGCCCTGTGCGATGCACCGGAAACCGGCCGGCATCCAGAAGGTCGTCGTCCTTGGACGAGACGCCAGCCGTGTAGAGCGGCGGATGTTCCAGCAACCAGACCATCTCATTCGCCTCGCCGGCCGCAATGGCGGCGACGCGCGCCTCCATGAAAGCCTCCGCGGCCGCATAGTCTACGTAGCCTTTCGACACGGCCCATTCGACCGGTCGGCCATCGTCGAGACGCAGTTTCTGAAGGGACGGGCTTAACGGCTCAGCAAGCATGACGCTTCAATGTGGTCGCCAGGGCGTTTCTGCAAGAGACGGCCCTCCAGTGAAGAGAGCTTTATGTGACCCAGATCAACGCCGTCGATGTCGAAATCTCAGTGGTGCTGGGTCGCTCGGTGCTGCCGATGTCGCAACTGCTGCGCATGGGTCGCGGCGCGGTGATTCCCCTGGACGCCGCAGAGGGCGACGAGGTCTGGATCCTGGCCAACAACTATCCGGTCGCGCGCGGCGAAATCGAGATCCGCGACGACCGTATCGCCATCACCGTCACCCGCCAGGCCGACGTGTACGACTTCATGGCCGGGTCGGCCTGAGGCTTTGATCCGCGACGTCTTTGCGTCGTTCATTTCGCCCTTTCCTTTTCCAACGGCTTCGTCTATTCGCCGCCGCTCCGATGCGAGCGGTCGTGGCGGAATTGGTAGACGCGCAGCGTTGAGGTCGCTGTGGGGCAACCCGTGGAAGTTCGAGTCTTCTCGACCGCACCATCTGGCTAAACAGGGCGATTCATCGGCTAAGTACGGCTGGACATTCTACCAAGGGAGGCGACCACGTGAGCACCACGGACACCGCCTTTGCTCCAGACGAGACGCTCGACAACGAAGACCACGCCGCCCTGGACGAGGACTATGTCCTCACCCCTCAATTCGTCGAGAAAGTCGTGGACGCCGCCGACGACGGCGACGGGATGCGGCTGCGCTCGCTGCTGGAAGACCTGCACCCGGCCGACGTCGCTGACCTGATGGGCTTTCTGACGGCGGAACACCGCGCCGTCGTCGTGCTGTGGCTGCCGCCCGAGCTTCTGGCCGAGACCCTGCCCGAGCTCGACGACAATATCCGCGAAGAGGTGCTGGAGCGGGTCCCGCACGGCACCCTGGCCGAGGCGCTGCAGGAACTGGATTCCGACGACGCCGCCGCCGTCGTCGAAGACCTGGAAGACGACCAGCGCGAACGCGTTCTGGCCGCCATGCCCGAAGTCGATCGCGCCGCCATCGAAAGCAGCCTGGGCTATGCGGAAGAGTCCGCCGGCCGGCTGATGCAGCGCGAGGTGATGGCCGCGCCCCAGTTCTGGAGCGTGGGCGACACCATCGACCACATCCGCAAACAGGGCGACGACCTGCCCGAGCTGTTCTTCGACATCTATGTGGTCGATCCGCTGAACCGCCCGGTCGGCGGCGTGCCGATCAGCGGCCTGCTGCGGGCCGGCCGCACCGTCGCCCTGACCGATCTGATGGAGCCGATCAACGAGATCGCCGTCGATCAGGATCAGGAAGAAGTCGCCTACATCTTCGAGAAATATCACCTCATCTCGGCGCCCGTCGTGGACGCGGCCGGTCGGCTGGTGGGTCAGATCACCGTCGATGACATCGTCAACATCATTCAGGAAGAGAACCGCGAGGACATCCTGCGTCTGGCCGGTGTCGCCGACGAAGACCGCGGTTCGTCCGTGCCCGAGATCGTGCGCGGTCGCGTGCCCTGGCTGGCGATCAATCTGGCGACGGCGGCGCTGGGCGCCAGCGTCATCGGCCTGTTCGAGGCCACCATCCAGCAGATCGTCGCCCTCGCCGTCCTGATGCCGATCGTCTCGGCCATCGGCGGCAACGCCGGCACCCAGGCCCTGACCGTCACCGTGCGCGCCCTGGCGACACGCGAGCTGAACAGTTCGAACGCCCCGCGCACCTTCTGGCGTGAAATGATGGTCGGCCTGGCCAACGGTCTGATCCTGGCCCCCCTGATCGGAATCGCGGCCGGCTTCTGGTTCAGGGACGAAGACTGGAAGATCGGCCTGGTGATCGGCGCGGCCATGATCCTGAACCTGCTGGTCGCCGCTTCGATCGGGGTCCTGACGCCCCTGACCCTGTCCAAGCTGAAGTTCGACCCAGCCGTGTCATCGGCCGTGTTCGTCACGGCGACCACCGACTTCTTCGGCTTCTTGATCTTCCTTGGTCTGGCCACACTGGTGCTGCTCTAGACAAAGCGCGGACGATCCGGCGCGGCCCTTGCTGGGAGCGGTGCGAGCGCCGCGCGCCTGTTTCCAATTGGGTCAACTGTGTCTGACGTCCTCCCCAAACCCAGCAAGGTGTCCCGCGAGGGCGTCCTGCTGATCAAGAGTTTCGAAGGCTTCCGGCCTCGGGCCATGCAGCGCAGCGACGGTCGCTGGGTCATCGGCTATGGCCACACCCGGTCGGCTCGCGAGGGCGCGAGGGTGTCCGAGGCCGAGGCCGAACTGCTAATGCAGTACGACCTGATCCCGGTCGTGAAGGCCGTGACCGATCATGTCCGCGTTGCCCTCACCCAGCATCAGTTCGACGCCCTGGCCAGTTTCGCCTTTTCCATCGGCGCAGACAGGTTCGCCGCATCCGAAGTGGTCGAGCAGTTGAATGCAGGATCTGCTCGTCAGGCGTCCGCCTCCATGAGCGCCTGGGCCGATGAAGCCGCAGCCGAGACCCCAACCCGCCGTCGTTCGGCTGAACACGCGCTGTTCAACGCCGCACCCGGCGCGCCGGTCACCTTGGCGGATCTTCTCGCAGCGCCCCTGCCGTCTCCTTTCGAGACGGACGAGCCGGCCCTGCCCGCCGTGGACGGCGCCCTGGATGAGGCTGTCGCCCCCTTCCCGGCCCAGGACGACGTGGCGCTGGCTCAAGCGACCACGGTGACTCAGCCGCACGCCGTTTATGCCGCGACGGCTGTCGGCCCGGTCCCGGACGTCGTGCCGCTGACCGGGCAATCGGAGACCGTGTCCGTCGCTGCGCCGATCATCGCCGCCAACGACATCCACGCCTCGGTCGAGACCCAACAGCCGGAGACGCCGTCGGGCTTCGCGGGTGCGCAGAAAGCCAGCGTGGTGCTGACCGCGCCGGGACTGGCCGAAGCCACGTCCGGCGACAGCGCCGCCGCACCGGCCATCGAGGGTGATGCGGCAGCCAGCGAAGACGTGCTGAGCATGCGTGACGTCGTGGCCCGCGCTCGGGCCAAGCGGCGTTCGGGCCTGGGGGAAACCTTGACCTTCGTCATCATGGGCGGCCTAGGCGCCCTGTGCCTCGGCGTCGCCATGGCCGCCTTTCGCCGCGCGTCGATATCGAACAGCAGCGACACCGCCACGGTCGCCTGGGTCCTGATCCTGGTCGCCGCCGCCTGCCTGGGGGTGTCGGGCTACAACTGCTATCGGCGCTGGGGACGGGCTGACCGCGTCTGACAGCGCTTGGCGGAAGGCCGTGCGCGATGCTACGCCCTAGCGCATGAGCATTCCCTTCGCGCCCCAATCCATGGAATTCGGCCTTGGCGATAACGCCGACGCCATCCGCGACACCACCGCCCGCTGGGCCGCCGATCGCCTGGCCCCGCTGGCCGCCGAGATCGACGAAAAGAACGAATTCAAACGCGAGCTCTGGCCCGAGATGGGCGAACTGGGCTTGCACGGAATCACCGTCGAAGAAGAGTTCGGCGGCCTTGGCCTGGGCTATCTCGAACATGTTGTGGCGATGGAGGAAGTGTCGCGCGCCTCGGCCTCGATCGGCCTGAGCTACGGCGCCCACTCCAACCTTTGCGTCAATCAGATTCGGCGCTGGGGCACGGCCGAGCAGAAGCAGAAATATCTGCCCAAGCTGATCAGCGGCGAACATGTCGGCTCGCTGGCCATGTCCGAGGCCGGATCAGGTTCCGACGTCATGTCGATGCGCACCCGCGCTGAAAAGAAGGGCGATCGCTACGTCCTGAACGGCACCAAATTCTGGATCACCAACGCCCCCCACGCCGACACCCTCGTCGTCTATGCCAAGACCGATCCGGACGCGGGATCAAAGGGTTGCACCGCCTTCCTGATCGAAAAGGGCATGAAGGGTTTCAGCGTCTCCAAGAAGCTGGACAAGATGGGCATGCGTGGATCCGACACCGCTGAACTGGTGTTCGAGGACTGCGAAGTGCCCGAAGAAAACATCATGGGTCCGCTGGGCGGCGGCGCCGGCGTGCTGATGAGCGGCTTGGACTATGAGCGCGCCGTTTTGGCCGCTGGCCCCCTCGGCATCATGCAGGCCGCGCTGGACGTGGTCCTGCCCTACGTTCGCGACCGCAAACAGTTCGGCAAGCAGATTGGCTCATTCCAGCTGATGCAGGGCAAGATCGCCGACATGTACGTCGCCCTGAACAGCGCCCGCGCCTATGTCTATTCGGTCGCCCGTGCCTGCGACGCCGGCCTGACAACGCGCTACGACGCGGCGGGTGCGATCCTGCTGGCGTCCGAAAATGCGGTGAAGGTCACGATGGAGGCCGTTCAGGCCCTAGGCGGCGCCGGCTACACCAAGGAATGGCCGGTTGAACGACTGGTCCGCGACGCCAAACTCTATGACATCGGCGCCGGCACCAACGAGATCCGCCGCTTCCTGATCGGACGGGAACTGCTGGGCGGGTGAACAAAGGTCCGACCTTCGATCGCTTTCAGCAAGCACTACTCGATTCAGTTAGCGGTGTAGTGCCGACACCTGAAATGAAAGCCGCGTTCAACGAGGACCTTCTGTCTGAAAGCGGCGCCAAAGAGCGAAATCCGTTTTCTGATTCTCAGGGAGAATACCGCTTTAAAAGACTTGCTTTCTCTTTCGTCATGGCAAGGCAAGCGCTTATCAGCTCAGCATCAACACGAGAAGTCATACTTCGACTGGCGTCGCTCCCCTTATCAGAACGAGCCCATATCGTTTTCATTCAAAGTTGGGATAGTCAATATACCGCTAGAGAACGGCTTAGAAATCTCGTTGATTTGCTTAAGTTAAGCCCCTGTGCTGCTGGATTAGAGGCAGATATTAAAAAAGCGATGGCCACTTACAAAAAGCAATCCGATCGTATCCTATATGCCCGCCACCGTCACACACATGAATACGATGCCCATCATCCACTTGTCGAGCAACTAAAGACTCTGGAACTTCTAACATCCGATGCGGTCGCAGATAAGAATTTTGTCGCGCTTATGACATCCCAACGAAAGGATGCTGAGCGGCGCACTAAGCGCGCATTGATTCAAGAGCTGAAAGAGCAAGAAGAGAGATTTTTGACTCTTACCGATCAAGCTTTCGAAAATGTCTTCTCCCTGCCCAGTAAATGGCCGTTCTAGGCGATAGCGGGAACTGCTGGGCGGCTGACGGCTTGTCTCCGCGCAAGGAGACAGACCATGCCCGCAAAATCCGCCGCTCAGCAGAAGGCCGCCGGCGCCGCCCTGTCGGCCAAGCGAGGAGACACGCCGAAGTCGAAGCTGAAGGGCGCGTCCAAGTCCATGGTTGAGTCCATGACGGAACAGCAGCTGGAAGACCTTGCCGAAACCAAGCGCAAGGGCAAACCCGAACACGTGCAGGACTGAGACACAGTCGATTTATCTGATCGCCTGTCCGTTCTGTAAGTGGCGATCCGCGCGCCGACCGCCTAGATGGGCGCAATCTCCAGCCGAGCGCCCCGCCTGATGCCCGCCCAACCGCCTCCGAACGACGACCTGCGGCGGTTTTCCGACGTCCTTGAAGACCTCGGCCACGCCCCAGAACCCAAGCTGACCATGGCCGAACTGGTCGCGTCGTTCGGCGAGCGCGGCTTCGGGGCCATGATCCTGATCCTGTCTCTACTGGCGCTCCTGCCGTGGCCGCCGGGCGGCAAGGCGGTGTTCGCCGTGCCGATCATCCTGATGTCTCTTGAACTGGCCTTTCAGAGACAGAGCGTGTGGCTGCCGCGATGGATGTTGAAGGCCTCGGTGTCACGCGCCGCCTACAATTCCTTGATCGCCACGCCGTTCGCAGCTCCGGCCTGGCTACGCCGCTGGGTCCTGTCGGCAAAGGTGCGGATCGCCGGGCGCCGCTACATCTTTTCCGACGGCGTGAGGCGCGCCGTTCGCAGACGCCCGAATGGCATGAGCGTCCTGAAGATGGTTCGCGCCATCGAACGATTGACCCGGCCGCGCCTGCCGCTGCTGACCGGCGATGTCGCCGACACCTTCACCGGCCTGGTCTGTGTCGTGTTGGCCCTGATCATGGCCTTGCCCATCCCATTTGGAGACGCCCTGCCCGGCATCGCCCTTGTTTTGTTCGCCCTGGGCATGATGCAGCGCGACGGGGTCGCCATCCTGCTCGGCGTCGTCGGCACCGCAGCCAGCGCCCTCTATCTGTTCCTGATCTGGGCGACGGTGGTCGAGGTGGCCCAGCACGTGACCGGCTGGTTCGCCAAACTGCTGCACTGACGGCGACAAAAAGGGCCGCCGGGTTTCCCCGGCGACCCTTCATTGCCTGACCGCTAACGGTCCGGCCGCAACTCAGTCTGAAAGGCTCAGACCAGACCCTCTCCGAGGGCCAGGGTCGCGGTCGCCGCTCGCGATTGATGACAATGAGACACTGGATCACCTCCTTTCGACTGTTGAACAGGGAGGTGAAACATAAGACGGCTCAACGCCTTGCGCCAATGGGCTTCGCGCTTTCGTGAACGCGTGCCGACCTACTGCGTCGGCGACGCCCCGCCGGACAGGCCCTGCATGATCATGCGATTGATGTCGATCAGATCCTGAAAGTTCTCTTCACCTCGCATGATCGCAGAGGAATGGCGATTGATGAACAGGCTCAGGGAAATGATCTGAGCACGCATCGGAGCGCCCAGAGCGTTGCCTGCATCGCTGCACTCGCCGGCCAGCGTCGACCACAGACGCCGGTTCCAGTCCAGCGCGTCGATACGTGTGGCGATGTCGGACTCGTCGACGGTCGAGGCGTGAACCAGAGCGCGCGTGACCTGACCGAACAGACGGTACTCCAGGTCGCGCGGGCTCTCAGCCCTCGCTGTCGCCGCTGTGTAGGCCTGAAGCGACATTCAGCACTCTCTCTTCATACTCGACAATCTTACGCGCCGACATCAGGGCCTTGTAGTATTCGCGCGCCAGCACATGACGCGAGGCCGAGACGCATTCGGCCAGGATGTCCGGGTTCTGCGTCGCGCCCATGAATTCGGTGATCCGCAGAGCGAGTTCGTCGAAGAACTTCGACGCCGAACTCTCGTCCAGATACATCATCATGATCGGGAAATAGATGCGGCGTGCGGGCGTGGTGACGTCCTCGGCCTGCATGATGTCCTTCTCGCGCAGAACGCTGGCGCGGTTTTGGAGGATCAGCACGCCGCGACGATCGCCGTTCTGGACCACGGCGCCATTCAGAACGAACTTCTCGCCGGGTTTCAGCGACAGCTTCAAGGCCATTGAGGACCGTACTCCAGTCGTGGTCGAGCCGGTCGCGCACGACAGCTCCGAGTGAATCAGACTCTACCCCGGCATCAGTTAACCATCCCTTGTGAGATCGATCCGCTGGAACGCGTATCGTCGCCGTTGCGTTGGCTTGTCGAAGAGGAGACGACGATGCCGGACAACGACTATCAGGACGATCAGGAACAGTCTGAGACGTTCGACGAAACCCATCTGGACGACGAGGGCGACGGCGAATTTCTGCTGGATGAAGCCGACCAGGTGCTGGACGTGACCCAGGCCGAAGGCGACGCCGACGAAGAGGATTTCGACGAGGACGCCGAGGTCGATCTCGATGACCAGTTGGCCCTCGACGGCATCGAACGCGAAGCCGACGCCCTGTTGGGCGTCGATGGCGAAAACCGCGATCAGATCGACGCCGAAGGCGGGCCCCCGTCAGCACCAGATGAAGTCGAGCTCGTCTATTCGGGCCTGATGGAAAACGAACGCGGCGCACAGGCCAGCGCCGCCCACTGGGAGGCGAAACGGCTCTCGGATGACGACATCACGGATCTGGGATACGGCCCGGACGGCGATCAAGACGCTCCGGCTCGATAAGGAGAGAATGACATGACCGACGACAAAGCCCGTCACGACGCGTCGCCCGACGCCCCGCACGCCAAGCGCACGACCTCGCAGGACGGCGTGCCGGACCAGCTCGACAAGATCGACAAGTCCGACAGCCGCCAGGAAGCTCTGGTCGATGAAGGCCTGGAAGAGACCTTCCCCGCCAGTGATCCGGTCTCGGCCAAGCGCATCACCTGATCGCTGTTCACGACGCAGGCGATCCGCTAACCCACTTCGTGGAAACATGGAGTGGGTTTTTCTATGAGCCGTTTCGAAGGCACGGACCGTTATATCGCGACGAGCGACCTCAAGGTCGCGGTGAACGCCGCGGTCGCACTGGAGCGTCCCCTGCTGATCAAGGGCGAGCCCGGCACAGGCAAGACGGTCTTGGCCTATGAGATCGCCAAGGCCTTCGACGCGCCGCTGATCACCTGGCACGTCAAATCCACGACCAAGGCCCATAACGGACTTTATGAATATGACGCCGTCAGCCGACTGCGCGACAGCCAGTTGGGCGAGGAGCGCGTCCATGACGTGCGCAACTATCTGAAGAAGGGCAAGCTGTGGGAGGCCTTTACCGCCCCTGCCCGCCCCGTCCTGCTGATCGACGAGATCGACAAGGCCGACATCGAGTTCCCGAACGACCTGCTTCAGGAACTGGATCGGATGGAGTTCTACGTCCAGGAAACGGACGAGACGATCCGCGCCGAAGTGCGCCCCATCGTGATTATCACCTCCAATAATGAAAAAGAACTGCCCGACGCCTTCCTGCGCCGCTGTTTCTTCCACTTCATTCGCTTCCCCGACGCCGAGACCCTGTCGGCCATCGTCGATGTGCACTTCCCCGGCATCAAACCGCGCCTGGTGTCCGAGGCGCTGAAGACCTTCTACGAAATCCGCGATACGCCGGGCCTGAAGAAGAAGCCGTCGACATCAGAGCTTCTGGATTGGCTGAAGCTGTTGCTGGTCGAGGACATCGACGCAGAGACCCTGCGCGAGAAGACGCCGAACAAGCTGATCCCGCCGCTGCATGGCGCGCTGTTGAAGAACGAGCAGGACGTGCATCTGTTCGAACGCCTGGCGTTCCTGAACCGCCGCGAAGGCTCGCGCCCCGGCGGCTGACCCTGTGATTACCGCGATTTCACTGGATCGTGCGACCACAGCGCGCAGAATGGGAGCCAAGAGAGGTTCGACCATGCGTCATGTCCTGCTTTATCTAGCCCTCAGCGCCAGCCTGGCCGCCTGCGACGGCGACAACTCGGTCCGCATCACCACCACCTCCTCCAGCGACGATCAGGGCGCGGGCGTATTGAAGGTGATCGACGCCCTGCAATGCCCAGACAATCTTGGCGTCCTGACACGAAAGGGCCTGGCGGCGGCGGGCGGCGCGAACTGCGTCTATGGCGGCCCCAAGGGCGCCGACGTCGTGCTGCATCTGGTCAAGCTGGACGGGCGTTCCGTCGATGACGTCCTGCGGGACTTCGAAGCGCGCGCCAGCGCCGATCTGCCCCATACGGTCGCGCGCCTTGCTCCCGGGGCCGGAGATGCGCCGCCGCCTCCGCCATCGATCGAGGCAGGCGATACGACTTCCGTCCAGGCGCCTGGGGTCGACATCAAGACGCGCGGCGAGGACGCCTCGGTCCGCCTGCCCGGCCTGAAGATCGAGACCCAGGGCGATAACGCCAGCGTCCGTATCGGTGGCATCAACATCCAGTCCAAGGACGGACAAAACGTCCGCACCGAAACCTCGACGGTCAGCGTGGACGCCAACGACAACTCCACTCGCGTGCGCACCCGTGCGCCGGGCGCGGCGACGCGCATGACCTATATCCTGGCTGACGATCAGCCCGGCGATGCGGGCTGGCGCCAGGTCGGCTTCGAGGCGCGCGGCCCCAGCGGCGGCCCGATCGTCATCGCCGTGGTCAGGTCCAAGGATCGCCGAAACGACGGCATTTTCGACGACGCCAAGGAACTGGTTACGCTGAATGTCGGACGCTGACGCGGCGATTTCCTTCGCCGTCTGGTCCCTCCCGCTTGATCCCGGCGTGTCTTTGCGTCACCTGACCAGCCGACAAGCGATCAGGACACGCGATTTGGCCGAGCGCCCCAACAAGAAGAACGCCCCCCGCGCCTGGCAGCGCATGCTGTCCGGTCGTCGCCTGGACCTGCTGGACCCGTCGCCGTTCGACATCGAGATCGAGGACATCGCCCACGGGCTGGCTCGCGTCGCCCGCTGGAACGGTCAGACCATCGGCGAACACGCATTCTCGGTCGCCCAGCACTCGTGCGTGGTCGAAGAGATCGCCGCCCACATCAAGCCCGGCCTGGATCCGAAATGGCGTCTGGCGGCCCTGCTGCATGACGCCTCGGAATACGTCATCGGCGACATGATCTCGCCGTTCAAGGCGGCGCTCGGCGCCGGGTACAAGGACTTCGAGGCCAAGCTGGAAGCCGCGATCCACCTGCGCTACGGCCTGCCGCCCAAGACGCCGCAAACGATCAAGACCCTGATCAAGAAGGCCGACAAGGCCTGCGCCTTCTTCGAGGCGACTCAGTTGGCGGGTTTCACCGAAAAGGAATCTCTGGGCTTCTTCGGCAGCCCGCCCGAAGGCTACAGCCTGACGATCGAACCTCAACCCGCGCCGGTCGCCCAGGCCCGCTATCTGGAACGCTACCGCGTCCTGGCGGGAGCCGTCGGTCTGATCCCCGCCGACGACGCCTGGCACACGGAATAAAGCGATGACTCAGGGGGCGGAGGATGGCGTTCGCATCGGTCTGTCGGCGGTCGTGATGACCTTGAGAGACCGACAGGCCGTCGTCCTGACGACCCCGACCGAGGACGGTTCACGCGCCCTGCCCTTCGGGCCTTTCGATCCCGTGCGTGACCGCACCTTCGAACGCGCCCTGCGGGACTTCGTGACCGCCCAGACCGGGTTTCGGCTCGGCTTCGTTGAACAGCTCTACACCTTCGGCGACGCGGGCCGCGCCTCGCCGCGCGCCACCCCCGGTCCTGGCCGGCACAGAGAGGTCTCCGTCGGCTATCTGGCCCTGACGCCCGACGCCGCGGAAGGCCAGACCCACGACGCCCGCTGGGACGCCGTGTTCGAGTTCTTTCCCTGGGAAGACCGGCGCGGCGGCCAAGACACTCAGATCACGAAAGGCCTGCACGCCTGGGCCGATGGCGACGAGCACCGCCTGGCCCGCGCCCGCGCCCTGTTCGCCCTGACGGCCGATCACCGCTGGAACGAGGAGCGGGTCCTGGAGCGCTACGAACTCCTCTACGAGGCGCGTCTGGTCGCCGAGGCGTGGCGCGACGCCGACCTGTCACCCACACAGCCCATGCCGGGACGCATCATGTCCTCGGATCACCGGCGCATCCTGGCGACGGCGCTTGGCCGTCTGCGCAGCAAGCTGAAATACCGCCCGGTCCTGTTCGATCTGACTCCCGGCGTCTTCACCCTGTCTGAACTCCAGGCGGGCGCCGAGGCCGTGTCGGGCCTGAGCCTGCACAAGCAGAATTTCCGACGCGGCGTAGAGCGCACAGGGCTCGTCGAACCGACCGGACAGCTCTCCTCAACCACGGGCGGCCGACCCGCCGAACTGTTTCGATTCAAGGGCGTGGACGCCCAGACCGGCGCCGCGCCGGGCCTGTCCTTGCCCGCGCAAAGATAGCGTCGGATTTCTTTCACAGACGGGTTGCGAAGCGCTGCGGCTCCGACTAGAGAAGCCCCTCGCTCGACCAAGCGATATCGGCGCCGCGGAGAGGTGGCAGAGTGGTCGAATGTACCGCACTCGAAATGCGGCGTGCCTGGAAGGGTACCGTGGGTTCGAATCCCACCCTCTCCGCCATCGGCCCTACGACACAGTGACATTATGATCTAGCTGACGTCGGGGGCGTTGAATTGGCGCGTTTTGTCCGTTTGCAGCGCAGCATCGTCTTGCGTCGCGGCCAAGGCCTAGACATAAGAGCGAAACCGCAAATGCGGGCCGGCTTAGCTCAGTTGGTAGAGCGCCAGTTTTGTAAACTGGATGTCGCGGGTTCGATTCCTGCAGCCGGCACCACGCCTTTCGACCATCGGGGACATGGCCGACACAACCAACAAGCTGGGCCACAAGATCGGTGCGCGAGGCGGCAGAACCCGCCAGGCGATCCTCGACGCGACCCAACGCCTGTTGAACGAGCGGCATTACGGTGAAATTCGCGTCGCCGATCTGGCCTCGGCCGCTGGTGTATCGCCTTCCAACTTCTACACCTATTTCAAGACGGTCGAAGAACCTGTTCTGGCGTTGTGCGAGGTCGCCGCAGCGGATTTTCAGGGGCTGGCGGCGCATTTCCAGGCCGACTGGCCGGGCGACAAGGCCTTCGTCATCGCGCGCGCCTTCATTCTGGATGTGATGGCCATCTGGCGCAGCCACGGTCAGGTGCTGCGTGTCGAACATATGCTGGCCGACAATGGCGACGCCGCCTTCGTCGAAAGCCGGGTGCGCCGTTTGCGCCGGCTGCACCTGTCCATCGAACGTCGCGTGGCCCAAGCCCACGCCAGCGGCCTGCATACCAAGGACTATAGTCCGCGGCTGGCCTCGTATCAGATCGCCTCGATCGCCGAATCGACGGCGGCCAGTTTCGATCTTCTGCGACGGGCCGATACGCCCGAAGCCATTCTGGATACGGCGGCCATTATTATCGTCAAGCTGACGACCGGACGTTAGAGGCCCAACTGCCCATACAGCCAGGTCATCCAGATCCCGACGGCCAGGAAGACGCCGAAAGGCAGCTTCTCTGATCCGCTGACGCTGCGCCGGACCACCAGAATGCCGAAGACCACGCTGAGCCCGACCGCGCAGGCCCACAGCAGCACGCTGGGCAGGCCCATCCAGCCAACCCAGGCCCCTGCCCCCGCGAACAGGAAGGGGTCGCCTCCCCCCAGTCCCTGACGCTTTCGGACGAGTTGGTAGAGCCAACCGACCAGCCACAGACCACAAAACCCGACAGCCGCACCGATCAGATGGGAAAAACCGAGGCCCCAATCCAGAATCAGGGCGACCGTAACCCCTGTCGAGATCAAGGGCAGCGTCAGACTATCCGGCAGCCAGAAGTGTTCGCCGTCGACGATGGCGATCAGCAACAACTGCCAACCCAGAACGGCTGTGGCGGCGATCATGAATGTCGAGGCGCCGCCTGTCGCGCCCCACAGGCCGGCCCAGATGCCGATACCGGCCGACGCCAGTTCGATCAGGGGATAACGCGGCGAAATTCGGGTGTGGCATCGCGCACACCGAGCGCGCAAGCCAAGCCAGCTAAAGACCGGCACAAGCTCCCAAGGGCGTAGTATTTGATCGCAGCCCCGGCACCGCGAGCGCGCGAAGACGACGTCCTCGTCGCGCGGCAGGCGAACGCTGACGGCGGCGATGAAGCTGCCGACGATCATGCCCAGCCCGCCCATGACGGCGGCGGCGAGTACAGGATTCATCAAGACGTCCCGAAGGCGGCGAACCGCTCAGGCTTAACCGCCTCCGAGCGCCACCGCCACATGATAGGTCACCAGCGACGCCAGATAGGCCAGACCGAACATGTAGCCGATCATGATCCAGGTCCACTTCAGTGAGTTGGTCTCGCGCCGCACGACGCCCAAGGTCGCCACGCACTGGGGCGCAAAGATGTACCAGGCCAGGAAGGACAAGGCCGTCGCCAACGACCAGTGCGACGCCAGGGTCGACGCCAGAAGGCCCGTCGCATTTTCGGCGTCAGCGATGGCGTAGGTCGTGCCCAGCGCCGCCACCGCGACCTCACGCGCCGCCATGCCGGGGATCAGGGCGATGACCATCTGCCAGTTGAAGCCGATAGGGGCGAATATCGGCTCAAGCGCCCGGCCGATCATGCCCGCGAACGAATAGTCGATGGCCGGCAAGGTCGCATTCTCGGGCGGATAGGGGAAGGTCGAGAGCACCCACAAGATGATTACCAATGGCAGGATGATGCGGCCCGCCCGGTTCAGGAAGATCTTAGCCCGGAGCCACAGGTTGAAGCCCACGCTGCGCAGGTCCGGCGTCTTGTAGGCCGGAAGCTCCATCATAAAGGGCTCGACCGCGCCGCGCCAGAACACCTTGCGGATCAGCAGGGACACGATCAGGGCGCTGACGATGCCGGCCGCGTAGAGGCCGAACATCACAAGGCCTTGCAGGTTGGCGAAGCCCCAGACCGTCTCGTTCGGAATGAAGGCGGCGATGATCAGCGTATAGACCGGGATGCGCGCCGAGCAGGTCATCAGGGGGGCGACCAGGATGGTGGTCAGGCGGTCACGCCGGGAATCAATCACCCGCGCCGCCATGACGCCGGGAATGGCGCAGGCGAAGCTGGACAGCAGCGGAATGAAGGCCCGGCCGTGCAGCCCCGCCCCGCCCATGATCTTGTCCATCAGGAAGGCCGCGCGGGCCATATAGCCGAAATCTTCCAGCGCGATGATGAACAGGAACAGGATCAAAATCTGCGGCAGGAACACCAGCACACTGCCGACGCCGGAAATGATCCCGTCAACGATCAGGCTTTGCAGCAGACCGTCGGGCAGGACGTTGGCGACCAAGCCGCCCAACCAGGCGATGCCGGCCTCGATCCCGTCCATTACGGGCGCGGCCCAGCTGAACACGGCCTGGAACATCACGAACAGCAGGGCGAACAGGATCAGCAGCCCGCCGACCGGATGCAGCAGCACCGAGTCGATTTTGCCGGTAAGGGTGTCGGGCCGTTCAGGCGGCCGGACACAGGCCTTCATGATCCGCTCGGCTTCGCGGGCGGCGGCTCGTAGCTCGGCGGAGTCCGGACTGCGCCATTGGCTTTCGGTCACGGCCGCGACAGCGGCCTGGTCCTCGATGGCGGCGACCAGATCGTCGATGCCGCGCTTGCGCGTGGCCACGGTGGTGATGATCGGCACGCCCAGTTCGGCGCGCAATCGCTCCAAATCGATGCGCAGGCCCTGGCGCTGGGCGATGTCGTACATGTTCAACGCCAGAACCATCGGCCGTCCCACGGCCTTCAGCTCCAGAATCAGGCGCAGGACCAGGCGCAGATTGGTGGCGTCGGCGACGCAGACCACCACGTCGGGCGGCGTCTCGCCGGCCAATCGCCCCAGGACGGCGTCGCGCGTGACCTCCTCGTCCGGGCTGCGCGCGCGCAGGGAATAGGTGCCGGGCAGGTCCAGCACCGACATCGTGCGGCCCGAGGCGGCGCGGATCAGGCCTTCCTTGCGCTCCACCGTCACGCCGGCGTAGTTGGCGACCTTCTGGTGAGCCCCGGTCAGGGCGTTGAACAGAGCCGTCTTGCCGCTGTTGGGATTGCCGACCAGCGCGACGCGAGCCGTCTTCAGCGCAATGTCCATCAGGCGGCGCCCAGCCGGATCGACAGGCTTTCCGCCTCGTGACGACGCAGGGCCACGCGCATGTCGTCCACCTTCATGGCGATCGGGTCGCGTCCGAACAGACCTTCATGCAGCAGTTCGATCTGCGCGCCTTCGACGAAGCCCAGTTCCAGCAGACGGCGTTCCAACTCGACCGCCTCGCCCTGATGGTGACAATGGGCGCCCACCTGAACGATGACGCCGCGATCGCCGCGTCGGGCCTGGCTCAACTTTATGGTGTCGGTCAATTCTACGCTCGCACGGGCGAGGCCGCTCCCCAACGGCTCCGCGTTTCTTTGACACTGATTATCAGGTGCGAGGGGCCTACGTCCAGCAGGACAGCTTGACCAATTGCCGCGCCGATGCGTTGCGCTATCACAAGGCAAACAGGAAGCCGCCATGCCCCGCCACGCCCTCGTCGCCCCCCTTCTTCTGGCCCCTCTTTTGGCGTTGGCCGCCTGTGGTCAGGGCGAACCGTCCACAACTACGCCTGCCGCGCCGGTTCACGTGCTGACGGATGCGGAAAAGGCGACGCTTCTGGCCTCCCTGCCCGCCCCCTACAATGCGGGCGATCTCGAGAACGGGCGCCGGGCGTTTGCGCGCTGTCGCGCCTGCCACACCATCGGTGAAGGCGGCCCGGACATGGCGGGGCCAAACCTGTACGGTGTGTTCGGCCGCAAGGCGGGAGACCGTCCGCGCTATAACTATTCCAACGCTATGCGCACGGCGAACTTCACCTGGGACGCCGAGAAGCTGGACCACTGGCTTGAAAACCCGCGCACCTTCCTGCCCGGCAACAAGATGACCTTCCCCGGTCTGCCCGACGCCGCGGATCGCCGCGACGTCATCGCCTTCCTGAAGGTGGAGACGGGCTACAAGCCGGAGGCGGCGCCCGCCGCCTGATCCGTCAGACCTCGGGCAGTTCCTTGGGGCCGCCTTCGCGCAGTTCCTGAGCCTCCCACTCCTCGATCTTGCGGGCGGTCCATTCCGGCGACTTGGTGAAGCGCGCCAGGACACCATAGATCACCGGCACCACGAACAGGGTCAGGACGGTGGCGAAGATGGCGCCGGTGAAGATCACTACGCCGATCGTCTGACGGCTGCCGGCGCCTGCGCCTTGCCACAGCACCAGCGGCAGGGCGCCAAAGGCGGTTGCGATCGAGGTCATGATGATCGGACGCAGACGCAAGGACGACGACTCAATGATCGCCTCCCTGATCGAGCGCCCCTGGTCGCGCAGCTGATTGGCGAACTCGACGATCAGAATGCCGTTCTTGGCCGCCACGCCGATCAGAATGATCAGGCCGATCTGGCTGTAGATGTTCAGGCTGGAGCCCGCCATCAGCAGGCCGAAAAGCCCGCCCGCCGCCGCCAGCGGCACCGTTAACATGATGACCGCAGGCGTGATCCAGCTCTCGAACTGGGCCGCCAGAACCAGGAAGACCAGCAACAGCGCCAAACCGAAGGCTGCGAACACCGCCCCGCCCGCTTCCTGCTGATCGCGCGCCGCCCCACCCCACTGGGTGACGACGGCGCCTTGCGGCTGCTTGGCCGCCTCGGCGTTCAGGAACTGAATCGCGTCGTCGATCGTGGTGCCGGGATTGAGGTCGGCCTGCAGGGAGATCGCGCGCTGCCGATCCAGACGGCGACGGTCCGGCGTGTCCCCGCTGGTCTTGGTCGTGACCACGGCCGACAGCGGCACGAGTTGGCCGCCCCCGGTTGCAACATACAGGGCTTCCAGGTCGGCGACCTCGCGACGATTGTCGCGCTCGGTCTGCAGGATGACATCGTATTCCTGACCACCCTTGATGTAGGTCGTGGCGCGGCGAGAGCCAAACATTGTCTCCAGCGTGCGGCCGATCGACTGGGAGGAAACGCCCAGCGCGGCGGCTTTCTGCGGATCGACATCGACCAGCAGACGCGGCGAGTTCGGCTCATAGTTCAGGCGTGGACGCGAGAAGCCAGGATTGGCTTGGGCTGCGGCCAGCATCGGCTGGAGCCAGGCGTAGATCTGCTGGTAGTCGCTGCCGGTCGCGATCAGTTCGATGGAGTTGGAGTTGCCGCCGCCGCGCTGGAAGGCGCCGGGGGTCGAGGCGTTGACCTGGGCGCCCGTCTGGCCGCGCAGCTTGCCATTCAGTTCCTGAGCGATCTCGGCCGCCGAGCGGTCGCGCTTGGACCAGTCGGCGAGCGTGAGGACGGCGTTGCCGGAGTTGAAGCTGCCGCCGCCGAAGCCGGGCGCGGACACCAGATAGCTGTCGGCCTCGCCGCTCGTCTTGTATTCAGCCAGCAGAGGCTCCAGCCCCAGCATGATCTTGCGGGTATAGTCGAAGCCCGCGCCCTCGGGCCCGGCGACGCGCACCGTGACCCGGCCGCGATCCTCGTCCGGCACCAATTCGTTAGGCAGGGTCAGGAAGATGCCGCCCGCCCCTGCGGCGACGAGCAGGATCAGGGCGCCGACGCCGATCACGGCGATGCGACGGCCCAACAGCATCTCCAGCGACCGGCCATAGGACGACTTCAGCCGGTCCATACCCCAGTCGACCTTGCGCGCCACCCAGCCGCCGCCATGAGCAGGGCGCAGGATCTTGGACGCCAGCATCGGCGACAGACTGAGCGCCAGGAAGGCGGAGAAGGCCACGGCCGCCGCGATCGCTGCGGCCAGTTCGACGAACAGACGTCCGACATAGCCCGGCAGGAACAGCAGCGGCGCAAACACTGACAGCAGGACGATGGTGGTGGCCACGACCGCGAAGAAGACCTGGCGCGCGCCGCGTTCGGCGGCGACCAGAGGCGGCTCGCCCAGATCCAGACGGCGCTGGATGTTCTCGACCACCACGATGGCGTCATCGACCACGAGGCCGATCGCCAGAACCAGGGCCAGCAAAGTCAACAGGTTCAGCGAGAAGCCTAGCGGGGCCAAGACGATGAAGGTCGCCAGCAGACAGATCGGCGCCACGATGGAGGGGATCAGCGCGGCTCGCAGGCTGCCAAGGAAGATGAAGTTCACCAGGGCCACCAGGGCCATGGAGATGCCGATGGTGATCCAGACCTCGTCGATCGCGTGCGAAGTGAAGACCGAGTTGTCGGATCCGACCTCGATGGTCACGCCCGGCGGCAGTGTCGGCCGGATTTCCTCGATCATCTTGTGGACGCCGTCCGAGATGGCGAGGTCGTTGGATTGCGCCTGACGGGTCACGGCCAGGCCGATCTGATCCATGCCGTTGCCGCGGAACAGACGCCGGTCTTCTTCCGGCGCCTCCTCGACGCGGGCGATGTCGCCAAGGCGCGTCACATAAGTCGGCTGCCCCTGGATGATGGCTGAAGAGCCGCTGCCTGTCCCCGTGGCGACTGTCGCTGAGGCCGAGGCTGAGCCTCGCGTCCCGATGGGCAACTGGCGGAAGTCTTCCGGCAGGGCGTAGGTGCGCGCCACGCGGACGGTGTAGTCCTTGTCCGTCGATTCCAGCGAGCCGGCGGGCAGTTCGACGTTCTGGTTCGTCAGGGCCGTCTCGACGTCGTTGACCGTCAGGCCCCGCGCCGCCATGGCAGCGGAATCCAGCCAGATGCGCATCGAATAGCGCTGCTCGCCATATATGTTGACCTGGGCCACGCCGGGCACCGTCGCCATCCGGTCGATCAGATAGCGGTCAGCGTAATCGGTCAGCTGCAGCCGGTTCATGCTGGTCGAGCGCAGGAAGACGATGATGATCGGCTGGCTGTCGGAATCGGCCTTGGCCACCTCAGGCGGGTCGGCCTGGTCCGGCAGGCGGCCGACCACGCGGCTGACGCGGTCGCGTACGTCGTTGGCGGCGTCGTCGATGTTGCGGTCCAGCGAGAACTCGATGTTCACGTTGGAGCGTCCGTCGCGGCTAGTCGAGTTGATGCGTTCGACGCCCTGGATGCCGGCGATCTGCTGCTCCACCGGCTCGGTGATGCGGCTTTCGATCACCTCGGCCGAGGCGCCGGCGTAGCTGGTGTTGACCGACACGATCGGCGGATCGACGTCGGGCAGTTCACGCACGGGCAGGAAGAAGAAGGCCGCCGCGCCGATGACGCACAGCACGGTGGCCGCGACGGCCGCGAAGACAGGCCGCCGGACCGAAACGTCGGACAGCATCATTTGGCGGCGCCCGACTTGCGACCCTGGCCGCCCACGCTGACCGGCGCGCCCGGCTGAATACGGTTCAGGCCCGACCCGACGATGCGGTCGCCCGCCTCGATACCGGACAGGATTTCAACAAAGCCGTTCTCGACGGCCCCGGTTTCGACCTCGACCCGCTGGGCGGTGGAGCCGTTCTGGCCGGGCGCGATGCGATAGACGAAGGCGCCGGCGCCTTCATATTGCACGGCCGACTCGGGCACGGCGGCGCTCTGACGCTGGCCCTGCTGGACCGCCACACGCATCAGCATGCCGGGACGGATCCGACCGCCGGGGTTGGGGAACTCCGCGCGCGCGGTTGCGGCGCGGGTCGTTTCGTTGACGCGCGTGTCGATCAGGGCGATCCGCCCAGTGAACGGCTCGTCGCCATAGGCGTCTGCCGTCGCCGTCAGCTGGGCGCCGGGACGCAGCAGGTTCAGATAGCGCTCAGGCAGGGGGAAATCGACGCGGATCGTCGAGGTGTCGTCCAGCGTCGTGATCACCGCGCCCGGGTTGATCAACGTGCCGGGCGTCACCGTCGTCAGACCGACGCGCCCGGAGAACGGCGCCCGGATTACCCGATCGCCGCGACGCGCTTGGGCCGCCTGCAACGACGCCCGCGCGGTTTCCAACCCGGTCTCGGCCTGTTCCAGCATGACCTGGGGCGCGACGCCCCGGTCGGCCAGGGCCTTGTAGCGATCGTATTCACGCTGGGCCTGATTCACGTTGGCGCGAGCCTCGATAATGGCGGCGTCTTCTTCACGCGCTTGGAGTTCGACCAGTGGCGCGCCAGCCGAGACGTACTGGCCGTCCGCGAACAGGACGCGGGTGATCAGTTCGGTGGTCGAAGAGGTGACGTTCACCGACCGCTCGCCGCGCGCCACGCCCAAAACGCGAATCTGATCCGAGAAGGGTCGCTGCGCCACGACGGCCTCGGACACCTGCTGCGCCCCGCGTCCGCGCCCCGCGCCCGGCCCTGCCGCCTTCTTTTCGTCTCCAGCGGAGACTTTGACGATGGCGGCGACGACCATCAGGGCAAGCAGGACGGCGGCGGCGACGAGGAAGAAGTGACGTTTGATCACGCGGGGGTCTCTCGGTCAGGGGGACGCCGCATGCATTACCGGGTAATGAAGTGCGCGCAATGTTACGTATCAGTAACGTGCCGGATCACATTTTCCGTCGAGGAAATCTTGCCTAAAATCGTCTCCAAATCGAAAGAACGGGCCCGCTGCTGATGGGGATCTCCTGGCCTGCGACGGTTTGTCTCCATCCGGCCTGCAAGCTCCAGGCGCCGAAATCACGCACCACCGAGGCTTCCAAGGACAGCCAGCGCGCGCCGCCGTCGGCCGCGCCGCCGAACGCCTGGCCCAGCATCATCCAATCCTCGCCGATCCGGGCGCCCGCCGTGGCGTCGATGCGGGTTTCATCCGGCAAGCCGTCCCGCAGACGGCGTGCGGCCTGAAGCTCGACAAATGCGCCGTCCATTCCCCAGCGCTCGCCCATCTCGCCAAGGGATCGGCCGACCGAAACTCGCGCCTCCCAATCGTGATCGCCTACGCCCGGCGCGGCATAGCCGGCGTTGCGCCCCTCCCCGGCTTGGGTATAGCCGCCGTAAAGGCTGACGGCGTTCAGGTCGTCGCGCCAGACCTGCCAAGTCGCACCGATTTCGATTGGGCCGCGTCCGCTGTAGTCGACGAAGGCGTCCTCGCCGTCCTGCCAGTCCGCCTTGAGCTGCAGCGTCAGCCGATCCGACACGCCGTATTCGGCGAACAGACCCAAGGTCGCGTCGCGCCGCTGGCCGCGCAGATCACGCTCCTCGCCACCAGCGTCGAAACCTGTGTCGGCGCTCAGCCGCTCATATTTGACGATGGCTTGGCCCTTGCCTTTCGGCTGGGTCCAGGCGCCGGCGACGACTTCAGCCGGCGTCAATGCCGCGAGGACCAGCGCCCCGGCGACGACGGGAACTAGGCGTCGTAGCCCGGCGACTTGCGATCCAGTTGTCGCAGAGCGCCCGGCCAGGCCAGCGACGAGATGAACCCAATGCCGCGCCCCTGCTCCTTGGTCTCGGCCTGCGCTTCGTCCGGCGCCAGCAAGATGTGCTCGCGCCCGCCAGACAACGCCGCAACCTGCTGCGCGCAGGCCCTCTCCAGAAAGAAGATGCCGATCCATGCCTGAGCCGCCGTTTCCCCGACCGCCAGCGTGCCGTGGTTTCGCAGCAGCATCAGCGGTTTGTCCCCCAGGTCGGCGACCAGACGTTCGCGTTCGTCATGGTTCAGGGCCAACCCTTCGTACCCATGATACGCAACCTGATGCTGCAGTAAACACGCGTTCTGACTGACGGGGAGCAAACCCTCGGCCTGAGCGGCGACGCCCACGCCGTTCACTGTATGCAGATGGATGACGAACTTGGCGTCTTCGCGCGCGGCGTGGACGGCCGAGTGGATCGTGAAGCCCGCCGGATTGATGAAATAGGGCGTGTCCTGGACGATGTTCCCCTCCAGATCGACCTTCACTAGCGAAGAGGCCGTGATCTCGTCGAAGTAAAAGCCGTAGGGATTGATCAGGAAATGATGCTCCGGCCCGGGCACGCGCGCCGAGATATGGGTGAAGATCATGTCGTCCCAACCGTTCAAGGCGACCAGCCGATAGAGGGCCGCCAGCTCCACACGGACCTGCCATTCGGCTTCGGACACGCGCGACTTGATCGAGGGACTGGTTCCGTCCGCCATGATTTCCTCCTGCCTCTGGATGGGCTTTTACAAACCGTCACCCCGCGCGGTCGCGTCGTCAAGCCGACAAGGCCGCCGTTGACGTGACGTCACTCCCCGCAGCGGCCTTGCTTAACCCGGTCTTCATCACGCAAGCATATGGTTAAGCATCGTCGCCGGTTCGGGGAGCCGCCTTGTCTGTCGTTCAACTGGAGCCGCCCCGCGACGCCTGGGACGACCGGACTGTGTCTGAGCTTCTGGCGCTGGCCAGCAGCCGTTCGGCCGACGACCGTCAGCGCCTGCTGCTGAAGGTCACCTCGTTGTGTGAATCCGATCCGCCGCCGCCCAAGGTCGCGCCGCTGCTCAGCGACATCTTCCTCGCTCTGACAGCCCAGGCCGAGCGGGATATTCGACTGGCCCTGTCCGAACGGATCGCGGGCGTCGACTGGGCGCCGCCTGCGCTGGTCAACATGCTGGCGCTGGATGAGATCGAGATCGCCCGCCCGGTCATCACCTCCAGCCCGCTTCTTCAAAACGCCGACTTGATACGCCTGCTGATCGAGGCGACGCTGGAGCATCAAATCGCCGTCGCCCGGCGCCCGCAGCTGGCGCGGCCGGTCGTGGACACGATCGTCGATCGCGCCGAACCCGTCACCATGACGGCGCTGGCGTCCAACCGTACGGCCGACATTGGCGAAGACGCCATGCGCAAGCTGGTCGATCATTCGCGCCGCATCGCGGGCCTACGGGCGCCGTTGACGCGTCACCCCAGGCTGAACGAACAACTGGCTCAGCAGCTTTATCAATGGGTCGGCCAGGCTCTGCGTCAGTCGATCGGCGAACGCTTCCGCATCGACGACGCCCAGTTGAATGCGGCGGTTCAGGACGCGGCGGCGAAGGCTGCCGGCAGCCCGGAATGGCGCGCCATGTCCGCCCGGATGACCGAGGATCGCGTACGCATCGACGCGGAACGACGACTGGTGGAAAAACTTCAAGCCGCCGGCCAGCTGCGCCCCGGTCTGCTGGTCCGCGCGCTACGAGAACAGCGTTTCGAACTGTTCGAACAAACCCTGGCGGCCCTGGGCGGCTTCAGCGAGGCTCAGGTGCATCACGCCATCCGCGCGCCGACCGCCGAGCCGCTTTACCTGGCCTGCATCGCTGTGGGCGTGGATAAGGCTGTCTTCGCCTCCCTTCTGGTCGAGGTGCGCAAGCTTTCGGGCGGAATGCCTGCCGACGGCGGCTGGAAGGCGACGCCGATGAGCGCGCACGCCGCCTCTCGCGCCTTCCATCAGATGATGCACAGGCCCGCGACCGTTTGACTCTGCGCCCCTGCTCGGGCCACGTCGCCAAGTGACTCAGTCAAGCTCCTCTCCCCTGCCGTCGTCGCCCCGATTGGCCTTCGTCGCCAGCGACCGGCCCGAAGCCCAGGCGGCGCGCAAGGCCTTGATCGCCCGCTATGGCGCCGTGCCCGAAGACGAGGCCGATGTGATCGTGGCCTTGGGCGGCGACGGGCAGATGCTGGAAACCCTGCACGGCAACCTGCGCCAGCGCACGCCCGTGTATGGAATGAACCGCGGCTCCGTCGGCTTTCTGATGAACGACTACGACGAGAACGGTCTGCTGGAGCGGATCGCGTCGGCCGAAAAGACCGTCATCCACCCGCTGCAGATGGATGCCTGGACCGAAAGCGGCGAGGTCCACACCGGCTTGGCCATCAACGAGGTGTCGCTGCTGCGCCAGACGCGCCAGTCGGCCAAGCTGCGCATCACCGTCGATGAGCGCGTGCGGCTGGAAGAACTGTCCTGCGACGGCTGCCTCGTCGCGACGCCTGCGGGATCGACCGCCTATAACCTGTCGGCGCACGGCCCGATCATCCCATTGGACGCCCGCATCCTGGCCCTGACGCCGATCAGCGCCTTCCGACCTCGTCGCTGGCGCGGCGCGCTGTTGTCGCACGGCGCCAAGGTGCGGTTCGAGGTTCTGGAGGCCGACAAACGCCCGGTCTCGGCGACCGCCGACAACTTCGAGGTCCGCCGTGTCGCCCGCGTCGAGGTGCGCGAGCGTCGTGACGTCACCCTGACCATGCTCTTCGATGCGGGCCGGTCGTTCGACGAACGCGTGATGGCCGAACAGTTCGCCAACTGATCGGTCACGGCTTCTTAAGCCCGCTACCGTATCTTGGCGTGAACGTCCTATGGAGCCCGCCATGAGCAATCCGGCGCAGATCACCCCTCCGACCAACTCGCTGCGGCTCAAGGTCGGCGGCGGCTTCGGCATCAACGCCGACGCCATCGCTCGTGCAGAGGAGGCGCTGAAAGCCATGTCGGCCCAGTTCGGCCAGTGGCTGAACGACGAGATCGTCAAGCTGGACAAGGCGCAGGCCGACATCCGTGAGCAGGGCTACACCCCCGTCACCGCAGAGGCTCTATATTTCCGCGCTCATGATCTGAAGGGCTTGGGCACGACCTATGAATATCCGCTGGTGACGCGCATCGCTGGTTCGCTGTGCAAGATGCTGGACGACGCTGATCGCCGCATGACCGCGCCCATCGCCATTCTGGACGCCCACATCGACGCTATCCGCGCCGTGGTCCGCGACCAGATCAAGACCGACGAACATCCGACCGGCCGCGCCCTGGCCGAGACCCTGGAAGCGCGCGTCGCAGATCACCTCGCAGGCTGAAGTCCCTCCAGCCGTTTGCGAAAGGTCCGTCGTCTCCGGCGGGCCTTTTTCTTTGAGCCTGATCGGTCGAAACAAATCGCTTCGCGATCTCGTCGATGCCGTGAATCAGGCTCTCAGGATCAGGCCGCGTTGGCGGCGGTCAGGCTGAGCGACGGCGACTGATCCAGCCGCTCCATCAGATAGGCCAGATCGTCGCGCAGTACGGCCGGACGCTGGGTCAGGAACCGCTCCAGCATCTGATCGCGGAAATAGGCGCTCGACGTATCGATCCCCTCCGCCGCCAGCGCACGCCAGGTGTCGACGCCCGCGCGGAAGGCCTGGAACAGGCGCGGCGGCAAACCCGCGCGGTCATAGATGGCCTTCAGCCCCAGCGGACCGGCGTCATGCACCATCAGCCAGGCGCGGTGATGGGGCGTGTTGGCCAGTTCGGCCAACCCATATTCGAACATCGCCATCTGACCCCGCGCCAGTCCGCGCAGCAGCAGCGATGCGTTCAGGACGCGACGGGCGTTCAACTGGGCCATGAAAGCCGCAAGATCGGTGCTGACGCTGGCCTGATCGACCAGATCGACCGTCATCCGCTCACGAGAGTATTGGGCCAGACGGATCGCCGTTTCCGGAGCCACAGCGTGATGGCTGATCAGATGTTCGCGCACCGCCTCGCTGGCGAGTTGGATCAACCGTTCGGTCACATGCAGCGGCAGGACCTGGCGATAGGCTACGGCGGTCAGGACTTCAGCCGCTTCGGTGAAACGATCCACGACGGTCGCCAGCGCGCCTTCGGACAGGTCGGCGTTGTCGTTCGCCGCCAAGGTGCGAACCGACTGCTCGCAGCCTTCGGCCGCGAGCACCGTCGCGACATCGCGCGACACCCGCGCCCGCCCCGCCACGGCGACCTGACGCACGACCGATCCGGCGCGCACGATCTCGATCAGATCCTCGTCGCTGAACGCCGGCGACGAGGCGATGATCGGCAGGGCGATGCTGTCCAGATCGCCGGCCAGTTTGCGCGCCACGTCATTGGGAATCAGATCGGACGCCTTCAGCGTCACGGCCATAGCGCGACGCACCAGTTCGGCGGCGTCATTGGCCAGCAGACGCAGGATTTTCTGCGCCGCCGCCCGGTCGTCCTCATTCAGTTCCGCGCGCTCCATGTTGCGGCACAGCTTGTGCGCCGCTTCGGCCCGCTCATCGTCGTCCGTCGCCTTGATCAGGCGTCGAATGTCCACTTCTGTCAGGCGGGCGCGGAAGGCGGTCATGGACGGCTCGTGATGGAATCGGACGTTGATCCCAGAATGAGACTGCCATGCTTAACGGGCGGTTTACCATCGGTTGCAATGCGACGACTCAGGTCGATTCCTTGCCATTTGGCGAGAAAGCGCCGCCGAAGCCGCTGCTGGACGATCCATCCTGACCGAGCAATAGCGCCAGAAGGCCTTGATCCTGCTTCAGCCGATCCAGACGTGCGGCCAGCATCTGGTCCTTGTCGCTCAGGTTCGGCACGGCGTATTTCGTCTCGCCGGCTCCGGCGGCGGGTGCGCCCTCGCCTGCCGTGCGCTGCAGATTGGCGTGGACCTCGGCGACCGTGGCGGCGCGTCCATTGCGATAGAAGATGCTGCGGTTGGCCCGCGCAGCGTCGGGGAACAGCGCTGCGGCGCTGCCGCCCGGATTACGATCCATCGCCTCCATCAAACCGGCGGCCCCAGCCGGCCCCAGGAAATGAGCCGCATACAGATCGCCTGCGCCCGGTTCCTTGCCCGTACGTCCGCGCAGATAGGCGGCATTGGACGCCGTCAACTCAGCCGCCATGGTCGAGGCCGCATGGGGATCGAACCGCAGGTCCAGCACCACGTTACGCGCCGAACCCTCGACGCGCCAACGTCCGTCCGACCCGCGATGGATCAGATCGGCGTATTGGCCGTAGCCGTGTTGGGCCCCGTGCTGCTTGACCGTGCCCAGCCAAGTCTGTTCGATGAATTGAAACAGGCCGGCGGCCGACGAGGTCGGGGCCTTGGCCGACGGGTTCATCGCGCTCTCGCGCCGCGCGGTCTTGACCAGGAAGTCATAGTCCACGCCAACGGCGTTCGACGCGCGCCGGATGGCCGCCTCTACTCCGCCTGTCGATGGAATCGCTCCGACACCCATGTGCGAAGGGTCGGCGAACGTAGTTAACCAACTCTTAATTCTTAACGGCCGCGTTAACGCCTCGACCTTCGTCGAACGGGAAAACTTCGCCGTAAAGCCGCCACAACCTGCGCGCTCAACTTCCAGTTACGGGCGCTGCGGGGGCGGTGAACGAGGGAGTGACGTTATGATGATCCGTGCTGCCGGTGGTCCCGGCTTGATCAGCCCGATCGACTTCGGGGAACGCAAGAAACCCATCCCGCGCTGGATGCTGGGCGCCATCGGCGTCTCGGTCGTCCTGCACGTTGCGGCGGGGGTGGCGCTTTATAATCAGAGGTTCGAGTTGAGTGCGGCGCCCATTGACGACATCCTCGACCCGCCGGTCTCGGTGATGATGGCGCCGCCCAAACCCAAGCCCTTGCCCACGCCTGAAACGGCGGCGCCGCCAACGCCCATTCACAAGTCGGCGATCCCCGTGCCCTCGACGGTGCAGACGATCCCGCTGACGCCGCCCGAGCCCGGCGTCGTGACCGCTCAACCCGGTCTGCCGACCATCAGCGTCGCTCCCACCGGCGTCGAGGGCGGCACGGCAACCGTCGAGACGCCACCGCGCCCGCCGTCGGTGATCAACAATCCAACTTGGGCCAGCCGGCCTTCGGCGGCGCAGATGGCGCGGGCTTATCCGACCCGCGCCGCAGAGAACGGCACGCCGGGTTCGGCGACGCTCAGTTGCGTGGTCAATGCGGACGGCGGCCTGAACGGCTGCCGGGTCGTGGGCGAAACACCGAGCGGCCAGGGCTTCGGCCGCGCCGCGCAGAGCCTGACGCGGTCGTTCCGCATGAACCCGCGCACCGTTGACGGCCGGCCTGTCGACGGCGCGACCGTCAACTTCACCGTCCGGTTCGCGATGGAAGGCTAGAACCGACCAGGGTCGAGGGCGCGGGCGTGTGGCGACGCCGTCCGCCCCTCGATCGCATCGGCGACCACGGCGCCGACCAAGGGCCCCAGCAGCCAGCCGTTTCGACGCGGCGCCAAGGCCATAAACAGGCCCTCTTCGCCGGGCGCCGCGCCCGCGAGCGGCAGGCCATCCGCCGTCGCGCCGCGAATGCCGACGCGCCATTCGATAAACAGCGGCTCAGGCGACCGACCCAGCGCAGCCCAAGCCGCCTGGGTCAGGCGTTCGGACGCCTTGGCATCCGGCGCCGTATCCCGCCGCCCAGGCTCCATCGTCGCTCCGATGACCGCACCCGAGGCCATTGGCGCGACATAGGCGCCCGGCCCGCGCACAACATGATCGACAAGATGTCCGGCTGTCACACCGATCTGTCCGCCGATCGGCTGAATCTCCTCGATCAAACGGCGCGCGGTCTCGGGCAGACCAATGATGGCGTCACCGGCGCCGGTGGCCAGCACGACCCCCTCCGCATCCAGCCATCGATCACCGACTTTGAGCCGCCAGCCGCCATCGGTGCGGGCGATCGTTGTTACCGTCCCGGCCACCACAGCCGCGCCCAGCGCCTGCTTCAGCGCCGCCAGAGCCTGTGGCGGCTCGACCTGACAATCGTCGTCGGTCGTGACGCTGGCGCCATCGCGCCGCGCGTCGAAGCCCAGCGCGCGCAACCGCGCCTCAATCACCTCCACATCGCCGCCTCGCCATTCGGCGGGTCGACGCTCCAGAGCGATGCCGGCCACCCTCGCGAACTTGGGCCACAGGTCGCGTCCCGCCCGAAACAGCTGCGCGCGATCAACCGACACGTCTTCGATGGCTGATTCCATCGCCGGGGCGATCATCCCCGCAGCCACCAGGGAGGCGTTCACCTCGCCGGGATCGACCACCAACACCGCACGGCCGCGCCGATGCAGTTCAAACGCCGTGCAGAGGCCCAGCACGCCAGCGCCGACGATCACGATGGGAGAGGAAGACGTCACAAGCCGTCTGATTGACCCGCAACGTCCCTATTGCAAGATGGCTTTCGCCTATTCCGCCGCCATCGAGGCCGCGCCGGCGTCGTCCAGACGCGCGACCAGGGCCGCGTGCTGGTTCCACAGGGCAGTCGGCAGTCGATCGTCGAACTGGCGATAGAAGTGGGGGATCAATGCCGCCTCTTCGGCCCAGACGCCTGCATCCACGTCCAACAGGGTCGACAACTGCGCCGGCGTCAAGTCCAGGCCTGACAGGTCCAACGCGGAGACGGACGGCACGCGCCCGACCGCCGTATCAACCGCCTCGGCCTCGCCGTCGATCCGCTCGCTGATCCATTTTAAAACACGAACGTTGTCGCCAAAACCGGGCCAGACGAAGCGGCCGTCCTGATCCTTTCTGAACCAGTTGACGAAGAAGATGCGCGGCAGTTTGGAGGCGTCTCGCCCCTGCCCCATCTTCAGCCAGTGGGCGAAATAGTCGCCCATGTTGTAGCCGCAGAACGGCAGCATGGCGAAGGGATCGCGGCGCAGTTCGCCGACCTTGTTCTCGGCCGCCGCCGTGCCTTCGGACGCCACGGTCGAGCCCATGAAGACGCCGTGCTCCCAATCGAAGGCTTCGGTCACCAACGGCACGGCGCTGGCGCGACGACCGCCGAACAGAATCGCGTCGATCGGCACGCCCTTGGGATCTTCCCATTCCGGCGCGATGGCCGGGCATTGGCTGGCGGGCGCCGCGAAACGGGCGTTGGGGTGCGCGGCGGGTTCGCCGGACGCGGGATCGTGCGGATGTCCCTTCCAGTTCGTCAGGCCCTCAGGCGCCTGTTTCGTCAGCCCCTCCCACCAGACGTCGCCATCGTTGGTCAGGGCGGTGTTGGTGAAGATGGTGTTGGAGGCCAGAGTCTCCAGCGCATTGTGATTGGTGTTGCGGCTGGTGCCCGGCGCGACGCCGAAGAATCCGGCCTCGGGATTGACCGCATACAGCCGCCCGTCGTCGCCGAACCGCATCCAGGCGATGTCGTCGCCGATGGTCTCGGCCTTCCAGCCCGGCAGGCTGGGCTGCAACATGGCCAGGTTGGTCTTGCCGCACGCGCTGGGGAAGGCGGCGGCGACGTATTTCGCCCGGCCCTTCGGATCCGTCAGCTTCAGGATCAGCATATGCTCGGCCAGCCATCCCTCATCGCGAGCCATGATCGAGGCGATGCGCAGAGCGTAGCATTTCTTGCCCAACAGGGCGTTGCCGCCATAGCCCGAGCCATAGGACCAGATTTCCCGCGTCTCGGGGAAATGCACGATCCATTTGTCGTCGTTGCAGGGCCAGGGCACGTCCGCCTGACTGTCGGCCAGCGGCGCACCCAGCGTATGGACGGCCGGCACGAAGACGCCCTTATCGCCCAACTGATCCAGCGCCGATTTACCCATACGGGTCATCACGCCCATCGACAGGGCGACATAGCCGCTGTCGGTAATCTCTACGCCCAGGGCGCTAATCTCGGATCCTAGCGGGCCCATGCAGAACGGGACGACATACATCGTCCGCCCGGCCATGCAGCCGTCGAACAGACCGTCTAGACGGGCGCGCATCTCAATCGGATCGGCCCAGTTATTGGTCGGGCCAGCGTCAGCCTTGTCGTCCGAGCAGATGAAGGTGCGGCTCTCCACGCGCGCGACGTCGCGCGGATCGGAGGCGGCGTAGTAGCAGCCCGGCCGCTTGGTCTGATCCAGCGCCTTCAGCGTGCCCTTGGCCAGCAGGTCGGCCGTAATGGCTTCTTTCTCGTCCTCGGAGCCGTCGCACCAATGGACCTTGGCGGGCTTGGTCAGGGCGGCGATCTGCTCGATCCAGGCGATCAGCCCGGCATGGGCGGTGGGCGCCGGGCGCAATCCGGGCGTAGTGAGAATGGACAAGGGCGTCTCCTGAGCGAAAAGGTCCGACGATCTGACGCCGTCGTGGCCTTCAGAGCGTGACGATCACGCACTGTTACAAGCGAATTGCGCCGGGCCTCGGGGATCGTCAAGTTGCGCAAAAAATGCACAAACAACCGGCCTTTCGCGGTGAGAAATCGCAGATGTGTTCGTCGCGTTTCGACGATACTTAGGACGAATGAACAGCCTGGACTCCATCACCGTCTTGCCGGACGGCGCACTGACATCGCCCGCTGCGCGGCGCAATGCCGAGGCGATTCTTCGCGTGCTCCGCGCCCATCTGTCGGCGCGTGGATCGGTGCTCGAGATCGCGTCCGGATCGGGCGAACACGCCGCCGCCTTCGCCGCCGCCCTGCCGGATCTGGACTGGACGCCCAGCGACCCCAGCGATCAGGCCCGCGAAAGCATCGCCGCCTGGAGCCGCCAGCTCGATCTGTCGAACCTGAAACCGCCGTTGGCGCTCGACGCCGGCGACCCCACGACATGGCCAGCCGACACGTTTGACACTCTGTATTGTGCGAACATGACGCACATCAGCCCCTGGTCGGCGACCGAGGGGCTGATGGATCTGGCCGGTCGGGTCTTGCGACGGCCCGGCGGCCTGCTGGCGCTTTACGGCCCCTACCGCGAGGCCAAGGTTCCGCTGGCGGAGTCGAACGCGGCCTTCGAGGCCAGTCTGAAGGCGCGAAACGTGCAATGGGGTTTGCGTGATCGCGAAGCGGTCGAGGCCCTAGCCCGCTCGCATGGCCTTGCGGCCACGCTGCGGGTTCAGATGCCGGCGAACAACCTCATTTTGCTGTTCCGCGCCGTCTGATCAGACGATCGCGCCGACCAGCTTGGACAGTTCGGCCCGCTCGTTCAGGAGGGTCACCCCCCCGTCCTTGAACACCGCGCCCTCGGCCTGGGCCGATAAGCCGAAGCTGTCGGCCGCCAGCGCAACGCCGTCCGCGAAGGCGATGACCGTCAGACCGTTGGCGCGCGCCAGGTCGATCAGCGACCGCACGGCCGCCAACGACGCCTCATCCGTCGAGCCGCCCGGAACGACCAGACCCTTCAGACGGCCTTCGGCGATGTCCTTGGCCGTTGCGGTGGCCAGCACGGTCACGCCGCCGGCGATCAAACTGGCGTCGCCCGTCGAAATCGGGGCCAAGCCAACGCCTTCGGCCCGCAACGCGCCCTCCACGTCGCCCAACTCGCCGAACGCCATGTCACGCCGCATCACCAGCCCCATGCGCAGACGGGTGGGAACAGGACGGTTGTAACCGGTGCGACGAGGGCCTGCGGAAGATTTGTTTTGAGCGAACAAGACGTCTCCTAGAGATGTTTCAATACTGATCCAGATCCGACAAGCGACGCTGTCGAACCACCCACGCCGATGACCAGAAAAATGAAAATCGACGGGTCCGACGCGTGTCGTCCCGCACTCTGGCTCATTTGTGGAATGCCGTCAGATATAGTGACGATCCCGGCCGGATCAACCTATCAGTTCAAACGGACCGGCCCTACTAATCCTGAAAGCGGCGGCCCGCTTGCTCGCGATCCCGCCCGGCTCTAGACAGCCGCATCGACTGGACGACGGAATCGCATGGCTTTCACCCGCACCTATGACGGCGACGAACCCGTTCGCGTGAACAAGTGGCTGGGCCAGACCGGCGTCTGTTCGCGGCGCGAGGCCGATACCCTGATCGCCAATGGTCTGGTCTCCATCGATGGCGAGACGATCAGCGACGCCGGCCGAAAGATTCAACCGGGCGAAACCCTGACCCTGAACGACACCGCCCAGGCGGCCTTAGCGACGGGCATGACCCTGGTGCTGCACAAGCCGGTCGGCTACGTCTCGGGCCAGCCCGATCCCGGCAAGATCCCGGCCGTGCGACTGCTGAAGACGCCCAATCGTATCGGCGAGGGTGAGACGCCTGCCCGCGACGCCTCCCTGCCCCCCATCGGTCGGCTGGATGAGGATTCGCGCGGCCTGTTGCTTCTGTCGTCGGACGGCGTCGTCGCCAAGGCGGTGATCGGCCCGGCGTCCGAGCTGGACAAGGAATATCTGGTCGTCGTCGAAGGCCAGATCACCGAAGGCAAGCTCAGCAAGCTGCGCCACGGCCTGTCGCTGAACGACAAGCCCCTGAAGCCCGCCCGCGTCACCCAGATCGAACCGCAACGCCTTCGCTTCGTCCTGACCGAGGGCAAGTATCGCCAGATCCGCCGCATGTGCGAACTGGTCGGGCTCGAGGTCGTGGATCTCTACCGCATCCGCATCGGCCCGCTGAAACTTGGCGACCTGCCCGAGGGTCGCTGGCGTCACCTGACCAATCAGGAACGCGCGATGCTGATCTCGGCCTCGACGACACCTCCAGCGCCCTAACCGAGCGCTCTGAACCACCGGTCCAGCAGTTGGGCCTCCTCACGGCGCGCCTCGGTGCGCTCGGCGGCCTCGGCGTCCACGCCCCACTGCTCTTCCTGAAACAGCTCGTCGATCCGCGACAGGTCGAACGCCGCCCCGCCATCCAACGCCCCCTGCTCCACCGCCAAGGCCAACACGGCCGACCCCAGTAGAGGCACAGCCGTCGCCAGTCCGGTCAGGCGGAAGTCGTCCAGCGACAGGGCATGCGCCTTGACCCGCGCGATGGCGTCAGGCGACTGCGGCCGATGCACGATGCCTTCAACCGGCTCCAGCACCACACCCATCTCGCGCGCGGCCCAATCGCGCCAAGGCCCCCACTCCCGCGCCTGCCGTTCGACCAGCGGCGTCGGATGATCAGCCAGATAGCAGACCACGTCCGATCCGGCATAGGCGGCAATCTCGTCCGCGACCGGCTCGCGCGCCTGACCGATCCGGTCGATCGCGGTCGAGGCCAAGCGCGTCGCCGGCATAGTCGAGGGATCCAGAAACTTGCCCTGCGCCGCCCATTCGTCGGCGACCAACTGCGCCGCAGACTGCGTCGGCAAGACCAGCGCCGCCTTGTCCGGTGTTTTCGGCGTGCGCCCATCCAACAGCACGGCCCAGCCCCCGTCCGCATGCGGCCCGACTTCCGCCTCGGTCCAGAAGCGGGAGATGCGATCTTCTGTCTCGCGAAACCCTTTGCGAGCGGCGACCATGGGGTCGAGCGGCGGGATATGGCTCATCGGAGTCTCTTCACACCCAGGAAGGGATCGTCTTCGGCCTCGTCCTCGGAGAAGCCGAAGTGGGCGAAGCCGGCTTTCATCTCGGGGCTCAAGGGGGCGGTGACTTTGAGAACGCCGCCGCGTGGGTGATCCAGTTCGATGCTGCGGGCATGCAGTTGCAGCTTCAGGGGGCCCGACAGTTCACGCGATTTCTCGTCGCCGTATTTCGGATCGCCCAGAATGGGGTGACCGATCCCCGCCATATGGGCGCGCAGCTGGTGCGTCCGTCCGGTGAAGGGGCGCAGGGCCATCCATGACGCCCGGTGCGAGGCGCGGCTGATGGTCGAGAAGGCCGTTTCGGCCGGTTCGGCGCGCGGATCCTTGCGCTCGGCTGGTCGCATCATCTCGAAATCGTTGATGCCGGTTTTCTTCAACGGCATGTCGATCTGGCCCGTATAGGGTTTCGGATTGCCGATGACGATGGCCCAGTAGGTCTTTTTGGCCTGCCGACGGGCAAAGGCGCCCGCCAGTCGCTTGGCCGCCTCCGGCCCCTTGCCCAGCAGCAGGACGCCCGAGGTGTCGCGGTCCAGCCGGTGGACCAGGCGCGGTCGCTCCAATCCCTCGCCCCAGGCCGACAGCAGACGGTCCACGTGACGGCTCGTCTTGGTCCCGCCCTGCACCGCCAGGCCATGCGGCTTGTTCAGAGCGATGACCATGTCGTCTTCATACAGCACCAGCGACTTGGCGAAGGCGATGTCCTTTTCGGACAGGGTGTGGGCGTCACCCGCCTGACGAGAGGTGTCGTCCGGGATCGGCGGCACGCGCACGGCGGCGCCGGCAGTCAGTCGGCCTTCGGGCTTGATGCGGGCCCCGTCCACGCGGATCTGGCCGCTGCGGGCCATCTTCTGCACTTGGATGTTGGACAGGTGCGGCCAGCGACGGCGGAACCAGCGATCCAGCCGGATGCCGTCCTCATCCTCGGCGACATAGATCGTCAGGACTTCGCGTTTGGGCGCATCGGCTGCGGGCGGCTGATCGGTCAAGCGGG
The DNA here is from genome assembly GCF_001592205.1 of Brevundimonas vesicularis NBRC 12165. Classification (GTDB taxonomy): domain Bacteria; phylum Pseudomonadota; class Alphaproteobacteria; order Caulobacterales; family Caulobacteraceae; genus Brevundimonas; species Brevundimonas vesicularis. The sequence goes on from NZ_BCWM01000001.1 coordinate 100,961, forward strand.
AACTCCAAAGGCGCGGCGGGCAACCATCAGGCCGACGAACAGGGCCGCGATAGCCAGAACCACCGAGCCGATCACATAGGCGGCGGCCAGGCCGATCTGGCGGCGCTCGATCATCTGCACCGCTTCCAGCGAATAGGACGAAAAGGTCGTGAACCCGCCCAACACGCCGACGGCGGCGAACAGGCGGACCATCTCCTGCTGCGCCCCGGCCCGGAACGCCAGCCAGCCGACGAGCAAACCCATCAGCAGACCGCCGGCGACATTGGCGGCGAAGGTGCCCACGGGCCAGCCGGCATTGGGCGCAAGCCGCCCGGCGGCGAGGCCGAGGCCATAGCGCGCCATGGAGCCGATGGCCCCACCTGCTGCAACGAGAAGAAAACGTGTCATCGTGCGGCGATATATACGCCGCCCGCGCCGAAAGCGATGGTCAGCGCGGGATGGAGCTCTGCACCGAACGTGCGTCATAGGCGTTCGGACGATCGGGCTTCTGGCCGCGTCCCAGAACCACTTCCAGCGTTGTCGAGGTCGGCTGCGGTCCGCTGAAGTTCAGACCGACGCCCACGCCGACGCCGGACGCCGAATAGCCCCCATATCGGCTGCTGCCGCCGCCGATCGAGACGCTCGGGCTGACGCCGCCTGCGCCACCCGGCCGACCATCGGTCCAGCTCTGCGTCACCTCGAACCAGTCGTAACCTTGTTCGGTGGTCAGGTCGGCGGCGCGCACCAGCGCCCAATCGGCGACACGGCCCGCCGCGCCGACGCCGTTGTAGGTGACACGATAGCGGTTGGATTCGATCCGCTGCTCGGAATACCCCTGCCCGTTCGGACCCATCTGGGCGCCATAGGGCGCCAAGCTGGCGCAGGCGGTCAGGGCCAGGGCGGAAAGGCCGGTCAGGGCGAGGGCGAGACGCTTCATCAGAGGTATCCTTTCAACGACATAGCGCCAAAACGCGCACGTCGTTCCCTGAGGCGCCCGCGCCCTAAAGACCCAGCGCCGTCCTCAGCTTCGCGAAATCTTCGGGCGCCGCCGCTTCAACCGTCGTCGTCCCGCCCACGGGATGCGGAAAGCTCAGTCTGGCGGCGTGCAGCATCAGACGCGGCGCAGGTCCAACGGGCGTGGTCAGAGCGCCGCCGTAACGCACATCCCCGATCAACGGCCGACCGATATGGGCCATATGCACCCTCAACTGATGCATCCGCCCTGTCAGCGGCTCCAGCTCGACCACGGCCCCTTCCGGTCCCGCGGCGAGGGTCCGATAGCGGCTCTGCGACCCTTGCGCGCCCGGCGCGTCAAAGGCGACGACCCGCATATAGCTCTCGCGCCCGATCTCTTCGCGACGCAGCGGCGCGTCGATGGTCGCCGCCTTGGGCTCAGGCGCCTCCGACAGCAGGGCCAAATACTGTTTTCTGAAACGCCGCATCTGCAACGCCTTACCCAGAAAACTCGCCGCCGGCTTGGTCTTGGCCGCCAGGATCACGCCCGAGGTGTCTCGGTCCAGCCGGTGCACCAGTTCCGGCCGCTTGCCGTTGGACCGGGCGAACGCCCACAGCAGATCGTCCAGTGTATGCGCCTTGATCCGCCCGCCCTGGCTGGACAGTCCCGGCGGCTTGGAAAAGGCGATGACGTGCGCATCCTCGTGGATCACCCACGACCGGACGGCGGCGATTTCGTCTTGGGATAGGGCGACGGGTTGGCGTTCGGACATCGGGCGCTTCTAGAGGTCAGCCGCCCGCCGCGTCCACAGCGCCGTCCACCGCCATCCGCGCCCGCATCTCGGCCCAGCGTTCCAAACGCGCCTTGACCTTCTCCTCGTGCCCCTCGCCCTTGGGCTTGTAGAAGGTGCGGCGTTCCATTTCGTCTGGGAAGAAGTTCGCGCCCGAGAAGCCTTCGGGCGTATCGGGGTCGTATTGATAGCCCTTGCCGTAGCCCAGCGACTTCATCAGCTTGGTCGGGGCGTTGCGGATATGGGCGGGGGGCATCAGCGAGCCCGTCTCATAGGCCGCCTTCTTTGCCGCCTTGAACGCCTCATAGACCCCGACCGACTTGGGCGCCGTCGCCAAGTGGACCACCGCCTGCGCCAAGGCCAACTCCCCCTCGGGACTGCCCAGGAAGTCGTAGGTGTCCTTGGCTGCGTTGGCGACCAGGATCGACAGCGGATCGGCCTCGCCGATGTCCTCGACCGCCATCCGCACGATCCGTCGCGCCAGATACAGCGGATCCTCCCCCCCGTTCAGCATGCGCGCCAGCCAATAGAGCGCCGCGTCAGGGTCGGATCCCCGAACCGATTTATGCAGGGCGGATATGAGGTTATAGTGTTCTTCTCGGCTCTTGTCGTAAGCGGGCGCCCGGCGTTGCAGCACGCCGGCCAGTCCCTGCACGTCCAGCTTTTCGCCCTCAGGCAGGTCGAACAGCACCTCCGACATGGTCAGCAGATACCGCCCGTCGCCGTCGGCCAGGGCCAGCATCGCCTGCCGGGCCTCCGGCGTCAGCGGCAGGGTCCGGTCCATATGCGTCTCGGCCCGGCTCAGCAGCTGATCCAATGCCGCGTCGTCCAACCGCTTCAGCACATAGACCTGACTGCGCGACAGCAAGGCGCCGTTCAGCTCGAAGCTGGGGTTTTCCGTCGTGGCCCCGACCAGGGTCACGACGCCTGCCTCGACGAACGGCAAAAAGCCGTCCTGCTGGGCGCGGTTGAAGCGGTGGATCTCATCGACGAACAGCAGCGTGCTCCGTCCCGCAGCACGCCGCATCCGCGCCGCCTCGAACGCCTTCTTCAAGTCGGCGACGCCCGAAAACACCGCGCTGATCGCCTGATATTCATAGCCGGCCGCCTGCGCCAGCAGGCGCGCGATCGTGGTCTTGCCCGTCCCCGGCGGTCCCCACAGGATCATCGAGCCCAGCCGCCCGGCCTCAATCATGCGCCGGATCGGCCCGCCTGGCCCCAGCAGATGATCCTGCCCGACCACCTCGTCCAGCGTGCGCGGACGCAGGCGGTCGGCCAAGGGGGCGTCGGGGGGCAGAATGCCGGAGGCTTCAAACAGGTCGCTCATGGGTGCGACCTATGTAGGCGTTCGCCAAAGGCTTTTCACGCGTTAGTATGGCGAACCGCCACGGAGACCGCCCCATGACCGACGCCAATCCGAACCAGGGTCCGACTTCTGGCGTGACGCCGCACCTGACCATCCCGTCGCGCGGGGCCTCTGCGGCGATCGATTTCTACATCATCGCCTTCGGCGCCGAGGTGTTGGACCGTCGACTGGCCGATGATGGCGAGCGACTGATGCACGCCCACCTGAGGATCAACAGCGCCAGCGTCATGTTGAAAGACGAGTTTCCGGAATACGGCGGTTCCCAGGATGTCCGCCCAGCCGGCGTCACCCTGCATCTTCAGGTCGCCGATCCCGACGCCTGGTGGACGCGCGCCATGACTGTCGGCGGCGCTGAACCCGTCTTGGACATGGCCGATCAGTTCTGGGGCGACCGCTACGGCGTCCTGCGCGACCCCTTCGGCCACACCTGGTCGATCGGCGGGCCGACGAAGGCGTGACGACCTATCTCAGCACGCCGCGGATCTGACGGCCGCCCCGGTTGACCACGACCTCCCACGGGCCGCGACCGGAACTGGCGGCCTCCACATCGCGGGCCGAGCCGATGGCGCGGCCATTGATGCTGACAATCAGGTCGTTCTGGCGGAAGCCCGCGCGCGCCGCATAGCCGCGGCCGGACACGCCGGTCACGATGACGCCCGTCGCAAACGGATCGCCGCCCAGTCGGTCCGCCAGAGCAGGGCTGAGCGCCACGACCTCGGCGCCGGCGAAGGGGCCAGACTGGATCGTCACCCCCTGCTTCGGATCAGCGTCGCCCGGCAGAGTCTGAACCCGCGCCGTCAAGGTCTGAGCCCGACCGTCGCGCAGGATGGACACCTGCACCTGATCGTTCGGATTGCGCGAGCCGACGCGGTAGTTCAGTCCGTTCTGGTCGTTGATCTCCTGACCATCGACGGCGGTGATGACGTCGCCCTGACGAATGCCGGCGCGCGCGGCCGGACCGTTTGCGTAGACGTCGGTGACGACCAGCCCCTGCGGTCGGCTCAGGCCCAGGCTGCCGGCGATGTCGCCGGTGACCGTATCGCCCTTCACGCCCAGCCACGGCCGAACCACAGCCGTCGCGCCGCCCAGCGCGCTGTCGACGACCCGCTTGACCATGGCCGCCGGCACCGCGAACCCCACCCCGGCCGAGGAGCCCGAGCGCGAGAAGATGGCGGTGTTGATGCCGATCAGGTCGCCATCCATGTCCACCAGCGCCCCGCCCGAGTTGCCGGGATTGATGGCCGCATCGGTCTGGATGAAGGAGCCGCTGTCGGAAATGCCGGTCTCGGTCCGATTCAGGGCCGAGATGATGCCGTTCGTCACCGTCTGCCCTACGCCGAACGGATTGCCAATGGCCAGGACCAGATCGCCGACCTGCTGCTCTTCCTGATCGTCGATAGCCAGGACCGGCAGGCGGTCGCTGACGTTCTCCAGCCTCAGCACCGCGATGTCGCTGCGCTCGTCGGCCAGGATGACGGTGGCGGGAAACTCGCGCCGATCGTTCAGCACGACCTTGATCTGCTGGGCGCCGTCGATGACGTGGTTGTTGGTCACCACGATCCCGTCAGAACGGACGATAACGCCAGAACCGACCGATTCCGCCACCCGCGCCTGGGGAATGCCGCCGCCGAAGAATTGGAAGAAGGGATCGGCCTGCACCCGCTGCACGCTGCGCGCCGAGATATTGACCACAGCCGGCGCGGCGGATCGCACCACCGGTGCGAAGCTGGACTTCATCCCCGCCGCATCGGCCGGGGCGGTGCGCGTCGGCTGGGCGAACTCGCCCTCCTGCGCCCTGGAGTTCGAGGGATTGCCGCACGCCGACAGGGCGAAGGCGGCGGCGAGCACGATCGATCGGGTCTTCATGGGCATCCGAGACTGGGGCATCCGAGACTGGCAAGCGTAAAGCGACGCCATTCCGCACCCGGTTTCGGGCCGGATCAAGGCGTGTGCGCGGCATCAACGGAAAAGCGGGACAGGCCGTTCCGCCCGGCGGCGAACGCAAGATTGTCAACGGCTTCGACCTTGACGCCTTGCACCCTGCGTCGGACTGTCGCGGCTCCCCCAGTCGCCTGAAGAGTCCTCGATGATCCGTTCTTGCCTGCGCGCCGCCCCTCTCGGCCTCGCCCTCCTATTGGCCTCGACCGCCCCGGCCGCCTTGGCGCAGCAGGCCTCGACCACGCCGCCCGCCCTGCCTGCGCCCCTGCCCGCGATTCCGGAAGCGCGGGATGTCGCCTATCCCGGCGTCATCACCCTGGATGTCGACGCCACCAACCTGGCCCAACACATCTTTGCGGTGAAGGAAACGATCCCGGTCACCCAGGCGGGACCGATGACCCTGTTCTTCCCCGAGTGGCTGCCGGGCAACCACGGCCCTGTCGGCCCCATCGCGCAGCTGGCCGGCATCGAGATCACCGCGAACGGCCAGCGGGTGCAGTGGGTTCGCGACACACTGCATCCCTTCGCCTACCACGTGGTCGTCCCGGCCGGTGCGACGGCGCTGAACATCACCCTGCAGCACCTGTCGCCGACGACCGGCAATCAGGGCCGCATCACGATGACGCCCGAGATGCTGAACATCCAGTGGGAGAAGATGCTGCTCTATCCCGCCGGCCACTGGTCGCGGAACATCACGGTCCAGCCCACGGTCAAGTTCCCCGCCGGCTGGCAGTTCGGCACGGCGCTGGAGCCCGAAACCAAGGCTGGCGACGTCCAGACCTTCAAGCCCGTCAATCTGGAAGTGCTGATCGACAGCCCGGTCTTCGCCGGTGTCCACTATCGCCAGATCGACCTCGATCCCGGCGGCCGCTCGCCCGTTCGCGCCAACATCGTCGCCGACAAGGCCGACAGCCTGAACGCCACCGACGAGCAGATCCAGATCCTGCGCAATCTGGTCGCCCAGATGGACCGGCTGTATGGCGCACGCCATTTCGACCACTACGACTTCCTGATCGCCATGACGGACAAGCTGGGCGGCATCGGGCTGGAGCATCACCGCAGTTCGGAAAACTCGGTCGATCCCGCCTTCTTCACCGGCTGGGACACCCACCTGTCCGATCGCGACCTGCTCAGCCACGAAATGAACCACTCCTGGGACGGTAAATGGCGCCGCCCCGCCGACCAGTATGTGCCCAACTTCAACAGCCCCCTGCAGAACAGCCTGCTGTGGGTCTACGAGGGCCAGACCCAGTACTATGGCCAGGTGATCGCCGCCCGCTCGGGCCTGCTCAGCAAGCAACAGGCGATGGACGCCCTGGCCATGACCGCCGCGACGTTCGACACGCGCGTCGGCCGCGAATGGCGCGCGATGCAGGACACGACCAACGACCCCATCATCAGCCAGCGCCAGCCCAAGGGCTGGCTGTCGTGGCAGCGCGACGAGGACTACTATTCGGAGGGCCAATTGATCTGGCTCGACGTCGACACGACGATCCGGGAGAAGACCGGCGGCCGGAAGTCGCTCGACGACTTCGCCCGCGCCTTCTACGGCGTCCAGGACGGCAGCTACACGCCCGCCCCCTATACGTTCGAGGATGTGGTCGCGGCCCTGAACGGCGTCGTCGCCAACGATTGGGCGACCTTCCTGCGCACCCGACTGGACGCCGATGGCCCCGAGGCCCGCGCCCCACTGGACGGTCTGGCGCGCGGCGGCTGGCGGCTGGCCTATTCGGACAAGCCCACCGATTATATGAAGACTCTGTACTCCGAGCTGAAACGCAACGACTTCACCTATTCGCTGGGCTTCCAGACCGGCGAAGGCAACAAGATCCGCAGCGTCCAGTGGAACGGCCTGGCCTTCAAGTCGGGCCTGGCCGCCGGGATGGAGATCGTCGCCGTCAACGGGCAGGCCGCCAGCGCCGAACGCCTGACCGAGGCCGTCACCGCAGCCAAGGATCCGTCGACGCCCATCACCCTGATCGTCAAGGATGACGAGCAATACCGCACCGTCGTCTTCGACTACCACGACGGTCTGCGCTACCCCCGCCTGGAACGCATCCCCGACACGCCCGACCGCCTGGGCGACATCCTGACGCCGCGTCGGCGATAAAACGCCGAACACCTACGTCTCCTCCTCACTGCGTGGGGAGGAGACACAACGCCACGCTTGACGCATCGCCCCTCGCCCCCGACGGTGCGGCTCCCTCGTCGAACCGGATGACCGAATGCCGCGTACCCGCCTGACCGCCGCCTGCCTTGCCGTCCTGATGACGGCCGCCGCTTCGCCAGTTCTGGCCCAGAGCTTCCAGTCGACCCCTATCGTCGCCGATGCGACCCAGGCGCCGCTGGCCCTGCCCCGCGCCCAGCCGTCCATCCCGGCGCCGCAGGACAAGCCCTATCCGGGCGTGATCCAGTACCGCGCCGACATCACCGACCTGGACCGCCGCATCATCCGCGTCAGCCAGACCATCCCGGTCGCCGGTCCTGGCCCGCTGACCCTGCTCTATCCGAAGTTCCTGCCCGGCAACCACGCCGCCACCGGCCCAATCCAACTGCTGTCCGGGCTGACCGTCACCGCCAACGGCCAGCGGATCGAGTGGCTGCGCGACACGCTGGACCCTTACGCCTTCCACCTCGACATTCCGGCGCGCGTGACCAGCATAGAGGTGCAGTTCCAGCAACTGACCCAACCGGACGCCTCCAACTGGCGCGTGCTGATGACCCCAGCCATGGTCAATCTGCAGTGGGAAAAGGCCATCCTCTATCCGGCCGGCTATTTCAGCCGCCAGATCCAGATCGCCCCGTCGGTGGTCCTGCCCGCCGGCTGGAAATACGGCACCGCCCTGACCACGGCGTCTCAGGACGGCGACGTGGCGGCCTTCGCCCCGACCGACCTCTACACCCTGATCGACAGCCCCATCTTCGCGGGCGCGCACTACCGCCGCGTCGACATCGACCCCAGCGGCGAGCGCGTCCACCTGAACATCCTGGCTGACGAGGCCAAGGGTCTGGCCGCCACCGACGACCAGTTGAAACTGTTCGAGAACATGGTTCAGCAGGCCGACCGCCTGTTCGGCGCCCGTCACTTCGACAACTACGAATTCCTGTTCGCCCTGACCGATCAGATGGGCGGCATCGGGCTGGAGCATCATCGCTCGTCCGAGAACACCGGCGCGCCCGACTTCTTCACCAACTGGACCAAGAGCGCCGGCGACCGGGGCTTGCTGCCCCATGAATACACCCACTCCTGGAACGGCAAGTTCATGCGTCCGGCGGACGAGTTGACCGCCAACCACAACGTCCCGACCCAGAACACACTGCTATGGGTCTATGAGGGTCAGACCGAATACTGGGGCGATGTCCTGGCCGCCCGTTCGAGGCTGCATTCCAAGGACGTGGCCCTGGCGACCCTGGCCAGCGTCGCCGCCTTCTACGACCAGCAGCCGGGCCGCCAGTGGCGCGCCTTGCAGGACACCAACAACCACAATCTGCTGGGCTATCGCGTGCCGGGCCAGTTCACTTCGTGGATGCGCGGCACCGGCGACTACTACCGCGAAAGCCTGCTGGTCTGGCTGGACGCCGACACCATGATCCGCGAGGGCACCAATGGCCGCAAGTCGCTGGATGATTTCGCCAAGGGCTTCTTCGGTCACGACGACGGCGAATGGGCGCCTCAGGGTTACACCTTCGAAGACGTCGTCGCGGCCCTGAATGCGGTCTATCCCCACGACTGGGCCGCCTTCCTGCGCACTCGTCTGGACGCCGTCGGTCCCGACGCCCGCGCGCCGCTGGCCGGGATCGAGCGTGGCGGCTGGCGACTGACCTACACCGACACGCCCTCGGCGGCGGAGAAGTCGGTCCAGAGCGGCTGGGCCAACGACTTCCAATATTCGCTCGGCTTCACCCTGTCGGGCGACAAGCTGACCAACATCCGCTGGGGCGGCCCCGCCTTCGAGCAAGGCCTCGGCGCCGGCTGGAGCCTGGTCGCCGTCAACGGCAAGGCCGGCTCGGCCGAGGTCCTGCGCGACGCCGTCACGGCGGCGAAAGGGACCGACGCCCCGATCGAACTGTTGCTGAAATCCGGCGATCGCTTCCGCACGGTGGCCTTCGCCTACCACGACGGCCTGCGCTACCCGCGGCTGGAACGGATCGAAGGCGAGCCGGATCGCCTGTCCGACATCCTCGCGCCCCGCCGGCGCTGAAGGCGTCTCCTCCCCGCAGTGCGGGGAGGAGACACGCCCCTTACTTCAACAGCTTCAGCAACGCCTCGGCCGCCGCGTGCGACGAGCCGGGGTTCTGCCCGGTCACCAGCTTGCCGTCGGTCAGCACATAGGAGCCCCAGTCCGGCCCCTTGGAGTAGTCGCCGCCGTTGGCGGTCAGCACGTTCTCGACCAGGAACGGCACCACGTCGGTCAGGCCCACGGCCTCCTCTTCGGAGTTGGTGAAGCCGGTCACCTTGCGGCCGTTGACCAGCGGCTTGCCATCCTGCCCGTTCACAGACTTCAGCACGCCGGGCGCATGGCAGACGAAGCCGGTCGGCTTGTCCGCCTTGGCGAAGGCCTCGATCAGGGCGATGGAGTCAGCGTCGTTCGCCAGATCCCACAGCGGTCCGTGGCCGCCGGGATAGAAGACAGCGTCGAAATCCTCGGCCTTCACCGAAGACAGGACGACCGTCGAGGCCAGGGCGGCCTGGGCTTCGGCGTCGGCCTTGAACCGGCGCGTGTCGTCGGTTTGGGCGTCGGGGTCGTCGCTCTTGGGGTCCAGCGGCGGCTGACCGCCCTTGGGCGAGGCCAGCACGAGCTCCGCGCCCGCGTCCTTCAGCGCGTAATAGGGCGCCGCCAGCTCTTCCAGCCAGAAGCCGGTCTTCTTGCCCGTGTCGCCGAGTTGGTCGTGCGACGTCAGCACCAGCAGAATTTTCATAGGGGATGGCTCCGTCTTGGGGTGTCCACAGATGGGAAGCCGCACGGCGCCGCTCAAGACTGGCCTCGAAGCCGAAAACACCCCACCCTTTCGGCCTCGATCAGCGGAGATGACGTCGCATGAAGCCTTGGTTCGGTCTGTTCGCCGCCCTGATGGGCCTGATGATCTTCAGCCCGTCGGCTCAGGCGGCCGGCCCCTGCAACGTCGGACAGGCGGGCGCGACCCAGGCCGTCGCCATCGGCCTCAGCGGACGCACCATGCGGATCCACCTGCCTGCTGGTTTCGACCCCGCAAAGCCGGCGCCTCTGGTCTTCCTGCTGCACGGCAGCGGCGGCACGGGAGAGAAGATGCTGGCGTCTTCCGGCCTGGCTGAGGCGGCGGATCGGCACGGCTTCATCGTCGCCGCGCCCGATGCCGGCATTCCGATCGATCAAGGTTTCGTCTGGAACATCCCCGGCGTGCCGACCGTCACCGGCGCAGTCCCCGGTCCCGGCGATGCCGACGACGTCGCCTATCTGACGGGGGCCATCGATTATCTGGCCGACCAGGGCTGCGTCGATGACAGCCGCGTCTATGCGACGGGCCTGTCGGGCGGCGGCCGGATGGCGTCCTGGCTGGGTTGCGTCGCCGCCGACCGTTTCGCCGCCATCGCCCCGGTCGTCGGCTTGCGCGCCGGCAATCCCCGAAAGGACCGCCCGGAGGAGCCGGATCCCGCCACCTGCCGCCCTTCGCGCCCCATGCCGGTCATCGCCTTCGCCGGCGACGCCGACACGACCAATCCGATCCAGGGCGGCGGCGCAGGCTATTGGAGCTACACCATGCACGCCGCCGAACAGCGCTGGGCCCAGCTGAACGGCTGCACCCATGTGCGAGACACCCGCTGGATCGCCGACAAGATCTATGAAGAGGGCTACTCAGCCTGCCGCGACGGCGCGGACGTGGTGGGCCGCATCACCGCCGGCGGCGGCCACAGCTGGGTCGCCGACAACGACGCCCTGTGGGCCTTTTTCGCCGCACGTTCGCTCCGCTAAGAACCGGCCGATGGCTCTGCTGAGATTTGAGATTTGGGAAACAGCGAACTCACAAGAGTGCGCTGCCGTCAGTGAGGCGTGGGATCGTCTCCGGGATCCCGATGCTCGCTTTGTCGAAGCCTTCTATGCATCAACACAAGAAGAAGCGATGGCCTACCGCAACAGGCGCAATGGCTGGCGGCCCTACGAACCCGTTCGCGGATTGACCGACCAGATATTTAGCGACGCTCAGCATGTTGAACAGGAAGCTTACCTATCCGTCCGCGCAGTCAGATAACTAAGATGTCCGCCAAGGGCCTCAACAGCGCTCCGCGCGGTAGGCCCCAAAAGAAAAGACCCGGCGGTTTCCCGCCGGGCCTTTCCGATCTTCAGCAAATGCCGAAAGTCAGATCTTACTTGATCTGGACCTTGGCGCCGGCTTCCGTCAGCTTCTTGGCGACTTCGTCGGCGGCTTGCTTGGAGACGTTCTCGACGACGTTCTGCGGAGCGCCTTCGACCAGGTCCTTGGCTTCCTTCAGACCCAGGTCCGAACGGACGCCGCGGACTTCCTTGATCACGTTGATCTTCTTGTCGCCGCCGTCGACCAGGACGACGGTGAATTCGGTTTGCTCTTCGGCAGCTTCAGCCGGAGCGCCGCCGCCGGCGGCCGGAGCAGCCATGGCGACCGGAGCAGCGGCGCTGACGCCCCACTTTTCTTCCAGCAGCTTGGAGAGTTCAGCAGCTTCGAGGACGGTCAGAGCGGACAGGTCTTCGACGATCTTGGCGAGGTCAGCCATTGTCAGTTTTCCTTCGGAGGATTGGTTTTAGAGAGTGATGCAGAGATGAAAGGCTGGGCCGCTTACGCGGCTTCCTTGGTGGCGTAGGCGTTGAACACGCGAGCCAGCTGACCGGCGGGTGCTTGCAGCACGCCGGCGATACGGGTCGCAGGCGCGTTGAGCAGGCCGATGAGTTGACCGCGAACCTCGTCGAGCGTCGGGAGCTTGGACAGTGCGTCCACGCCCTTTTGGTCGACGATGGTCGAGCCCATGAAGCCGCCGACGATCTTGAAGCGATCGTTGGCCTTGGCGAACTCGGTGGCGACCTTGGCGGCCGTACCGGGGTTCTCGGAATAGGCGATGCCCACGGGACCCTTGAACAGGTTGTGGTAGTCGCTGCCTTCCTCGGCTTCGAGCGCCTTCAGCGCCAGGCGGTTCTTGACCACCTTGAACGCGCCGCCTTCTTTACGAAGACGGCCACGCAGATCTTCCATTTCCGCAACGGTCAGACCCAGGTTGTGGGTCACGACCACGCTGCCGGCGTCGGCGAAAACGCCCTTGAGCGATTCGATAGACTCGGCTTTTTGAGCGCGATCCATTGCGGTCTCCAGTCTTGGTATTCGCCGCCGGGCTTATTCCCGACGACGGATTGGCCAAAGCGCGTCGCATCGCTGCGAAACGTCGGGCCGGTCGTATTGTCCGAAGGATGCGTCTGACGGCGTCCATCCCGGAATGCGGGCTGACAGCGCAAGGTCGCGTCCCCATCTCCCCACGGCGTCAGAGGGCTCTCTGACAGTTATGGCATGGGTGACCCCCACGCCCCGAAGTTCTCGGACAGGACCGTCAGAAGATGAACCTCCGACGGGAAGCGGCGCTCTTACAGGCGCCGTCGTTGGAAATCAACCCGGCTTAACGCCGGCTGGGTTTGGCGCCGGTCTGTTCGGCCTCGCCGCAGTCGAACCGGGCGCAGTATTTGCTCTCGAACTCCTCTAGAAGGTTCGTCATCGCTGCGGTCTCGACCTCCTGTGAGGCCATGCTCAAGGATATCGTCTTGGCTGCGACAGAGCGCCCGACAGCCGTGCGATAGAATGCGATCTGAGCGACAAGTTCTTCTTCAGTGAAGACGGAGCCGTAAATCGGGGCCAAGTCATCCATGAACCGCTCGATCATTCTGCTAGCCATAGACGGCATGTTGGTGCGGACCCAAATCGCTTCTTCGCCGCCCTTCTTATCCAGTTCGCCCATCTGCGCGACCATGACGCGCTCGAACTCCTTCATGAAGTTCGGTCCGACGGACAGATCGATCAGTTCGCGCGCCAGGGCGCTGCGGCGGGCCAGGCCGGCATCCTGCGGCGCAGGCTCGACGCGCGTGACGACAACTGTTTCCGATTGAGCCGCCGTCTGCGCGCGCGCGCCTGTCGCGCTCAGACCCAGCGCCAGACCCAGCGACGCGGCCAGCGCCAGTGTGCGTGAGATGATCATGATGGCCTCCCCCGCCCTCTTATCGGGAAGCTCAGGCCTGCAGGCCAGTCGAATTCGACCGACGGTTGCTCAATCTTCGAGCGGCGTGGCGTCGAAGTCGCGGATCAGCGCGGCCAGGTCGGGCTCATGAACCAGATCCGCCGCCTCGCTCAGGCTCATCCAACGGCGCTCGCGCTGATGCGCTTCGGGCCAGGCGCCCATCTGGATCAACACTTCGAGCGGATAGACCGACACCACGCACGGGCGCACGCCCCCGTCCTTCAACCCCTTGGCGTAGCGGAAGACACCGATGGACTGTGTGTCGACGTCGCCCTTCACCCCCGCCTCCTCCATCGCCTCCTGAGCGGCCGCCTCGGGATCGCTCTTGCCGACCATCCGCCCGCCCTTGGGGATCACCCAGCGTCGCGTTTCGCGCGAGGTGATCATCAGGATGCGACGCTCGCCGTCCTCCAGCCGCCACGGCAGGGCCGCGACCTGCCGGGTCTCGGAGCGGGTGGTGCGTTTCGACCGGGCCTGCGCCACGCCTCAGCCCTCGCCCATCGCTTGAGCGGTCCTGACGATTCGTGCTGGCGCTCGCCCAATCTTCACGTCTGGTTCCAGGTCTGCTGGTCGCGGCCGCCCTCGAAACGGGATCACGACGGCTGCGTCAAGTTGTCAGACCACGGACGGTCCCATTTATTTCTCGCCGGGCGCCTTGGCCTTGGGATCGCCCAGCACGTCCTGACGATACAGCATGGTGATCAAGGTGTGCAGCACCAGCGCCAGCGGCGTGGCGAACAGCACGCCCAGCGGCCCGAACAGGGTGCCGATGCCCACGACGGCGAAGATGCCCAGCACGACGGGCAGGTTCGCGACGTTCTTCTGCACCATCGGCGTGATGAAGTTGCTCTCCAGCTGGGACACAACGACATACAGCGCCAGCGTCATCAGGGCCGTCTGCCACCCTTGCGTGGCGCCGACCAGCACGGCCGGCACGGTGGAGACGATGGGCCCGACGATCGGCACGAACTGCGCCAGTCCCGTCAGCAGACCCAGCCCCAGCGCCGACGGCACGCCGATGATGGCCAAACCTATCCCTGTCAGTGTCCCGACCAGAACCATCGAGAACAGCTGCGCCTTCAGCCAGCCTTTCAGCGCCTTCCCGCAGCTGTTCAGCACTTCGCGCATTCGCGGCCGCCGATCCATGGGCAGCATTGACAGCAGCCCCTCGCGCGACTTGGCGGGCTCGATCGCCAGGAAGACGCCTGCGACCACGACGAGGACCAGAGTGGTGACGCCCGATGCGAAGCCCAGGGCGAACTTCTGAGCGACCTGCAACGCCTGACCGGCACGGCCGCCCAGCCCTTGTAGTTGCTCCAACAGCTGTGCGGCATAGGGTTGGGCCTGGATCCAGGACTGAACCTGCTCCCAGCCTTGCGGCACCACGGCGGACAGGGCCACGACCTGTTCGGTGATCTGGGTTCCGAACAGGGTCAATATCCCCGCCAGGACCGCGACCACGATCAGCAGCGATAGGAAGACGGCCAGCGGGTCCGGCGCCTTCAGCCAGCGCACGATGGGATCGGCCAGGGCGCGCAGGATCACCGACACCACGATAGCCCCGAAGATCAGCAGCCACAGCGTCTGCAGCGTCACGATCAGCTGGACCGCGAAATAGGCCGCCACCAGCACGATGGCGCCGAACGCGAGACGACCCTTCCACGGGTCGTGGCCGCCCACACCGGGCTTTTCGCCCATCAGTTTTTCCAGTCCGAACATGTCGCCCCCTTCAAGGTCGCGACAGGAACGCGGGTCGAGCGTGGCCGTTCGCCGCAGGCGATAAAAAAGTCAGTGGGTGTCGGGGGATCGCTGATCGTAGGCCATTTGCGCCGCCGCGACGTCCGGCATCCGGGTCTCGGCCCAGTCGATCATCGACTGCATCGCCGCCATCAGGGTCCGGCCCAGCGGCGTGACCGCATAGGTCACCGACACCGGCACGGTGGCCACGACCGAGCGTGACACCAGCCCGTCGCGCTCCAGCGACTTCAGCGTCTGGCTCAGCATCTTCTGCGACACCCCATCGACCCGCTGCTTCAGGGCGTTGAAGCGGATCGGCCCCTCTCCCAGCACGATCAGGATCAGGGTGCTCCATTTGTCGGCGATGCGGTCCAGCAGTTGCCGCGTCGGACAGTTCGCTGCGAACACATCGCCTCGCAGCCAGGTTTCTTGAAGGTAACCAGGTGTCTGAGAGGTGCCGTCTTGCATAGGCGCATCCCATATCGCACCTGGTATCCATTGGATACCCAAAGGAGCCTTCCATGAAAGTCGCAGTCCTCGGCGCCAGCGGTCGCGCCGGCTCGGAAATCACCAAGGAACTGGCCGCTCGCGGTCACACGGTCAGCGCCATCGCCCGCAAGCCGGAAGCGATTCTGAGCGCCACCGGCGTCACGCCTGTCGCCGGCGACGCCTCGGACGCCGCCGCGCTCGCCGACCTGATCAAAGGCTCGGACGCGGTCATCAGCGCCCTGCACTTCGATGTTCCCGCCGCTACGATCCTTGGCGCGCTGAAGACCGCCGGCGTCCCGCGCCTGCTCGTCACCGGCGGCGCCGCCAGCCTGGAGGTCGCGCCCGGCGTCCTCTTGTTCGACACGCCGCAGTTTCCGGCCGAATGGAAGCCCATCGCCAAGGGCGGCCTGACCTTCCTGGACGACCTGCGTCAGGAGACCGACATCGACTGGACGTTCTTCTCCCCCGCCGCCCTGATCGAGGAAACGCCGCGCCTGGGCCGCTATCGCACCGGGACCGACCAACTGGTCGTGGACGCCAATGGCGACAGCAAGATCGGCTTCTCCGACTACGCCATCGCCATGGTCGACGAACTGGAGAACCCCAAGCACAGCCGCGCCCGCTTCACCGCCGCCTACTGATCCGGGCAAGAAAAAAACGGCGGAGATCGCTCCCCGCCGTTCTTCCGTATGGCTTGTCTTTCGACTTAGGCGCCCAGCGAGGCCGGGTCGACCTTGAAGCCCGGGCCCATCGTCGAGGACAGGCTGATGCGCTTCACATAGGTGCCCTTGGCGCCCGACGGCTTGGAACGCACCAGGGCGTCCACGATGGCCTTCACGTTGGCTTCCAGGGCGTCTTGGGTGAACGAGACCTTGCCGATGCCGGCGTGGACGATGCCCGCCTTCTCGACGCGGAACTCGACGGCGCCGCCCTTGGCGTCCTTGACGGCCTGGGCCACGTTCGGGGTCACGGTGCCGACCTTGGGGTTCGGCATCAGGCCGCGCGGGCCCAGCACCTTACCCAGACGGCCGACCAGGGCCATCATGTCCGGCGACGCGATCACGCGGTCGAACTCCATGAAGCCGCCGGCGATCTTTTCGTACAGATCTTCGGCGCCGACGTGTTCGGCCCCGGCTGCGGTGGCTTCGGCGGCCTTGGCGTCCTTGGCGAAGACAGCGACGCGAACGTCACGGCCGGTGCCCGACGGCAGGTTGACGACGCCACGGACCTGTTGGTCGGCGTGACGCGGGTCGACGCCCAGGTTGACCGAGATTTCCAGCGACTCGTCGAACTTGGCCTTGGCGTTTTCCTTGGCCAGCTTGATGGCGTCGGAGAACGGCAGCAGGTCTTGGGTCACGCCGGTGCGGGCCTTGAAGGCCTTGGTTTGCTTGGCCATGGTTTAGCCCTCCACCACTTCGAGGCCCATCGCGCGGGCGGAGCCTTCGATGATCTTGGCCGCCGCGTCGATGTCGTTGGCGTTCAGATCCTTCATCTTCTTTTCGGCGATCTCGCGCAGTTGCGCCTGCGTGATCTTGCCGGCGACTTCACGGCCGACCAGCTTCGAACCCGACTTCAGGCCCGTGGCCTGCTTCAGGTACCAGGTCGCCGGCGGCGTCTTGGTGATGAAGGTGAACGACTTGTCCTGATAGACGGTGATCACGGTCGGAAGCGGGGTGCCCTTGGCTTCCTTCTCGGTGCGCGCGTTGAACTCCTTGCAGAAGCCCATGATGTTCACGCCGCGCTGACCCAGAGCCGGGCCGATCGGGGGCGAAGGCGTGGCCGAACCGGCCGGCACTTGCAGCTTGATATAGCCGAGAATCTTCTTGGCCATTGGTCTCTCCTATGAATGACCCCGGACGTGATCCGGGACCGGTGAGCCGTGGTTGCGGCATGGCTGCCTCCCACGGATTTGACGCTCCACGAACCCAAGGCCCGCCGAGCGAAGGCGCGCGTGTAACAGAGGGGGGATGGAAAGGCAACGCAGGGATTTGCCCTCTCACCTGTTCCGTCATCCTCGGGCTTGACCCGAGGACCGGATCCTCCGCCGCTTTGCGCCTGGGGTGACGCCCAGCCCGATCTACGTCTGATCCTCGGGTCGAGCCCGAGGATGACGGCGTCTGGAAGGCGATCAGCCAAACGAAAAAGCCGCGCCCTTTCGGACGCGGCTTAAATATCGACAGGTGCGTGAGCCTCAGCCCGCGACCTTCTCCACCTGGGCGTATTCCAGTTCGACCGGCGTGGCGCGACCGAAGATGGACACGGCGACGCGCAGGCGGGCGTGTTCTTCGTCCACGCTCTCGACCGAACCGTCGAAGCTGGCGAACGGGCCGTCGATGACCTTGACCTTCTCGCCGATGTCGAAGCGGATGGTGGGCTTCGGACGCTCGACGCCCTCTTCCACGGCGCCGATGATGTTTTGAACTTCACGCTCGGAGACCGGCAGGGGCTTGGTGCCGCCCGCGGCGCCCAGGAAGCCCGTGACCTTCGGCGTGTTCTTGACCAGGTGATAGGCCTGGTCGGTCATTTCCATCTTCACCAGCACATAGCCGGGGAAGAACTTGCGTTCCGAGTTCACCTTGCGGCCGCGACGGATCTCGACGACGTCCTCGGTCGGAACCAGGATTTCGGAGAAGGCGTCTTCCAGGCCCTGTTGCTTGGCCTGATCACGCAGCTGCTCGGCGACCTTCTTCTCGAAGTTCGAGTAGGCGTTGACGATGTACCACTTGTGGCGCGGATTGGCGGGCTTTGCGGGCGCTGCATCGGTCATGGGCGCGTCTTTCTCAGGATCCGAGAGCGATGATGTAGCGGAAGGCGTAGCCGAGGCCAGTGTCCACGATCCAGAAGAAGATCGAGGCGATGATGACCATGATGAAGACCATCACCGAGGTGATCCAGGTCTCCTTGCGGCTGGGCCAGACGATCTTGCGGCCTTCGGCGCGCACCTGGCTCAGGAACTGGCCGGGGCTGGTGCGGGGCTTCTTGGGCTCGGGCGAATCGACCGTGATGGCGGCGGCGCCGGCCGCCTGAGGCTTGGCGCCCATCTGGGGCTTCGCGCTGCCTTGAGGCCGCTTGCCGGGAGTTTTGGCCTTGGCCATCAGTTGCTCTTCACACAATTGTTCCTGTCGCCCCAGATGGGAAGTCCCATCCGGAAGCGACAGGGGGGATTGGCAGGAGTTGGGGGACTCGAACCCACGACCCCCGGTTTTGGAGACCGGTGCTCTACCAGCTGAGCTAAACTCCTAGACAACCGCGCAAACCCGAAAGGTCCGTGCGTTCGCCAGAGGGGGGCGTATGCCCGACACCGCCCGCCATTTCAAGGGCGATGTGACACTTGCGATCAGTCTTCCAGATGCGCGGCGATGGCGTCCCGCTCGTCCTGTGCCTTCACCAGTTCCTTGAAGATCAGCTTGTCGATGCGGCGGTCGTCCATATCCACGACCTCGACCTCGAATCGGCCGACCTGGAGCACTTCACCTTCGTCCGGGACGCGCGAGATCTGGTGCAGAATCAGGCCAGCGACGGTGTGGAAGCCTTCATGCTCGCCAAAGTCCTCGCCCAGCTTGTCGGCCAATTCGTCCAGGTCCGTTTGACCATCGACAAGCCAGCTGCCGTCGGCGCGCTGATGGATCCAGGCCTGCTCTTCGTCATGGCCTTCGTTGAAGTCGCCGGCGATCATTTCCAGGATGTCGGTCGCTGTCACCACGCCTTCGAAGGCGCCGTACTCGTCGACGATAAAGGCCATGTGGACCCGCGAGCCCTTCAGGATCTCCAGCGCCTTCAACACCGAGGTCGATTGGGGAATGAAAGCCGGTTCGGCGACCAGCGGTTCGATGTCGAACTTGCCGTTGGTCAGCAGGCTGTCCAGCAGATCCTTCTTGTGAACCACGCCCAGCGGATTATCGACGTCGCTCTCGCGCGCCACCACGATCCGCGAATAGGGGCAGGTGCGAATCTCTTCGCGCAGCATCTCTTCGGGGTCGTCCAGGGCGATCCAGAACACGTCGTGGCGCGGGGTCATCGCGACCCGCACCGGACGGTCGCCCAGGCGCAGGATTTCCTCGATCATCACCTGCTCTTCGGGCTCGATCAGGCCGGCCGAAGTGCCTTCGGCCAGGATGGTCGCCACCTCTTCCTGGGTCACGTCCGAGCCATCGCGATCCTTGACGCCCAACAGCTTCAGGATGCCCGAGGTGGAGGCGGTCAGCAGCAGAACGAACGGCTTCAACACGATCGCCAGCTTGGAGATCGGCCCGGCCATCTTGGACGCTACCGTTTCGGGGAAGATCAGCGCCAGGCGCTTGGGCACCAGTTCGCCGATGATCAGCGAGACATAGGTGATGCACACGACCACCAGGGCCGTGGCGAAGAATTCGGTATATTGAGCCAGCGCCGGGAAGGCGACTTCGAGAATGCGATCCAGTTCGCCCGCGATGGTCGCCTGACCATAGGCGCCCGCCAGAATGCCGATCAGGGTGATGCCCACCTGAACCGCGGACAGGAACTGAGTCGGTTCTTCCGACAGTTTCAGCGCCGCCCTGGCCCCCCGGTCGCCTCGTTCCGCCCTCGCCTGTAGTTTGGATTTCCGCGAGGAGACGACCGCCAATTCAGTCATGGCGAACAAGCCGTTGAGCACCACCAGGAGCAGAACGACAGCAATAGCGATGAGTAACATCTAGGGGGTTTTGGGGACCGACGCGGCGCGACAGACGGCGTCCGCAGCGCTACATTAGGGCAGGATCGCGACCAGCGCCACGTTTTCCTTTGCGCTCAGCCCGTGCGCCCGGCTTCGACCGAGCCGTAAGCGCCCGAAACCGTCCGGCCGTTGGCGTCATACTGGGTCGCACAGGCGCTCATGCCCAGCACGGTGCCGATGAAGATACCCAGTCGAATGGCGCGTCGCATTTGGTTACCGAAAGATTAACGTCCGATCCGAACGTAAATCCCGGTTTGCGGTTGCAGGCAATCGTGCTCGCCCTGGGCGCGAGCGCAAAAAAAGGGGGACGCCGCGAAGCGTCCCCCTTCTTCGTCTTTGATCAGACCTCGCCGATCACACCTTGATCGGCAGCGCCGTGCGGATGTGGACATCCTTCAGCTGGCGCTCCTCGGCCTCGGTCGGGGCGTTCATCAGCAGATCCTCGCCCTGCTGGTTCAGCGGGAAGGCGATGACCTCGCGGATGGCCGTCTCGCCGGCCAGCAGCATGACGATGCGGTCGATCCCGGGGGCCAGGCCGCCGTGCGGCGGCGCGCCGAAGCGGAAGGCGTTCAGCATGCCGCCGAACTGCTCCTCGACCACCGAGGCGTCATAGCCGGCGATCTCGAACGCCTTCAGCATGATCTCGGCCTTGTGGTTCCGGATCGCGCCCGAGCACAGCTCATAGCCGTTGCAGACGATGTCGTACTGATAGGCGCGAATGGTCAGCGGATCCTGACCTTCCAGCGCCTCAAGCCCGCCCTGCGGCATGGAGAAGGGGTTGTGGCTGAAGTCGACCTTCTTCTCTTCCTCCGACCATTCGAACATGGGGAAGTCGACGATCCAGCAGAATTTGAACTGGTCTTCGTCCACCAGCTTCAACTCCGTACCGACGCGGGTGCGGGCCAGGCCGGCGAACTTGGCGAAGGTCGCAGGCAGGCCGGCGACGAAGAAGGCGGCGTCGCCCTGCCCCAGACCCAGCGAAGACATCAGGGCCTCGGTCGGTTCCTGACCCAGGTTCTTGGCGATCGGGCCGCCCCAAGCGCCCTGGTCTTCGGACCAGAAGATATAGCCCAGGCCCGGTTGGCCCTCGCCCTGCGCCCAGCTGTTCATGCGGTCGCAGAAGGCGCGGCTGCCGCCGGTCGGCGCCGGAATGGCCCAAACTGCGTTCTTGTCGTCCGCGCCCAGGATTTTGGCGAACAGGCCGAAGCCGCCGTCGCGGAAATGATCCGTCACCACCTGCATCTTGATCGGATTGCGCAGGTCCGGCTTGTCCGAGCCATACCAGGCCATCGACTGGGCATAGGTCAGGCGCTCGAAACCCTTGTGTTCGAACGTCTCGCCGAAGTCGTTGGTGAAGGTATGGACGCCGTCGATGGCAGAGACCGGCTTGCCCTCGCCGAACTCCTCGAACACGCCGTGCATCAGCGGCTCGATGGCGGCGAAGACGTCTTCCTGCGTCACGAAGCTCATCTCGACGTCGAGCTGATAGAACTCCAGCGAACGGTCGGCGCGCAGGTCTTCGTCGCGGAAGCACGGCGCGATCTGGAAATAGCGATCGAAGCCCGACACCATCAGCAGCTGTTTGAACTGCTGCGGCGCCTGGGGCAGCGCATAGAACTTGCCCGGATGCAGTCGCGACGGCACCAGGAAGTCGCGCGCGCCTTCCGGCGACGAGGCCGTCAGGATCGGGGTCTGATACTCCAGGAAGCCCTGATCGACCATGCGGCGGCGGATCGAGGAGATCACCTTGGAGCGCAGCACGATGTTCTTGTGCAGTCGCTCGCGGCGCAGATCCAGGAAGCGGTTGGCCAGGCGGATATCCTCAGGATATTCCTGATCGCCGAAGACCGGCATCGGCAGTTCGGCGGCTTCGGACAGCACCTCGACGCCCTGGACGCGCACCTCGACCTCGCCCGTGGGCAGGTTGGGGTTCACCACCGAGGCGTCGCGGGCGACCACCTCGCCATCGACCTTGATCACGCTCTCGGCGCGCAGACGTTCGACGGCGGCGAAGCCCGGCGTCTCGGGGTGCAGCACCAGCTGCGTCAGGCCGTAGTGGTCGCGCAGGTCGATGAACAGCAGGCCGCCGTGGTCGCGCTTGCGGTGAACCCAGCCCGACAGGCGAACAGCGGAACCGGCGTCGGAGGCGCGCAGGGCGCCGCAGGTGTGAGAGCGATAGGCGTGCATGAAACGAACCGTCTGGAGTCTCTGGGCGGTGGAATCCGACGCCGTCGGCGCCCGAAATCGAAGCGGCGTAGGGCGCATCATCGCCCCGGAAAGTCAAGGTTTCAGCCGTTGCAAAGCCTGCCGCCGCGCATGATATCTGACGCTTCCATCCCGCCCGAGGCCGCCATGTTCATCGTCACCATCACTTACACCCAGCCCATCGAAGCCATCGAGGCGCGGACGGTCGAGCATCGCGCGTGGCTGGATCAGCATGTCGCCAGCGGCCTGATCATCGCCGCCGGGCCGATGGTCCCGCGCACCGGCGGCATTCTGGTGGTGCGCAGCGGCGGAACCAAGCAAGAGCTGGAGACCCTGCTGAAGGACGATCCGTTCCAGGTTCACGGCCTGGCCGATTACACGGTGACGGAGTTCAAGGCCGGCAAGCTGAACCCCGCCCTGGCCGAATTCGCCTGATTTCATCCACAGGGGCGCGGTTCGCTCCCCGCAACCAACAGCGCGGGCCTGACGCGGTTAACGCCGGCCTCTGCTATGACAGGCGCATGTCCGCGCTGAGCGCCCTGCCCCCGACCACGACCGAACAGCTGCGTCTGCCGCTGGAGCGGCCGGTTGCGGGCGAAGCCTTCGTGACGTCCGACAGCAATGCCGAGGCCGTGCGCGTTCTGGCCCGCTGGCCCGACGGCGTGGGCGCGGTGCTGGCGCTGCACGGCCCGCCAGGGTCGGGCAAGAGCCGCCTCGCCGCCGACTGGGCCGAGCGTGTCGGCGCTGTGCCGCTGAACGGCGCCGAGGCTGCGCTGATCGATCCGCTGGAACTGGAAGGCCGGCCGGTCCTGCTGGACCGCGCGGCGGACGCCGACGACGAAAGCCTGTTTCATCTGATCAACCTGGCCAACTCCGGCGGCGGCGCTCTGCTGCTGGTGTCGCGTTCGGCCCCGCGCCAATGGTCAGTCGATCTGCCCGATCTGCGATCGCGGCTGGACGCCGTGCGGGCCGTCGCCATCGCCGCGCCCGACGACGCGGTCCTGTCGGCCATCCTGCGCGCCCGCTTCGCCGAACGCAGCATCACCCCATCCGACGACGTGATCGACTATCTGGTTCGACGCCTGGACCGCTCGGCCGAGACCGCCGCTGCGGTGGTCGAACGTCTGGACGCACTCCACCGCCCGGTCACACGCGTTCTGGCGCGTCAGGTGCTGGACGCCATGGACGCCGCCGGCGACTGACCCGCGACATTTTCTCGGTGCCCGCTTGCGGCCGTCACACACGCGCGCGAGAACCGGATCATGACCGACGCCGCGATCCATGACGACACCCGAGGCGAAGAGGTTCCCGCCTCTCGCGCCCCTCAACTGGCGCTGAGCGAAGAGCTGATGGCCTCGCCCAGCCGGTTCTTCAATCGCGAAACCTCGTGGCTGGCGTTCAACGAACGGGTTCTGGAAGAAGCGGCCAACCCCAACCACCCCCTGCTGGAGCGGCTGCGGTTCCTGTCCATCTCGGCCAATAACCTGGACGAGTTCTTCATGACCCGCGTCGCCGGCCTGAAGGGTCAGTTGCGCGAACGGCTGCGCGTCCTGTCCGCCGACGGCCTGACCCCCGCCGAACAGCTGGAGCAGATCAACATCGCTGCCGGCGAGCTCATGGCCGAACAGCAGCTGCGCTGGCGTCAGCTCAAGAGGGAACTGACGGTCGCCGGTATCGAAATCGTCGATCGCCAGAAGATCACCAAGACCGAGAAGGAGCGTCTGGAACCCGAGTTCCTGAACCAGCTCTTCGCCGTCCTGACGCCGCTCGCCATCGACCCGGCGCACCCCTTCCCCTTCCTGCCCAACCTCGGCTTCTCCCTGGCGCTGAAACTAAAGCGCAAGGGCGAGACCAAGACCTTCTACGCCCTGGTGCCGGTGCCGACCCAAGTGCGCCGGTTCTGGGAATTGCCGACCGACGGCCGCTCCACGCCGGGGCACAAGCGGTTCATCACGCTGGAAAACGTGCTGCTGCTGTTCATCGACCACCTGTTCCCCGGCTGCGAGGTTCAGGAAAAGGGCGTTCTGCGCCTGATCCGCGACTCGGACATCGAGATCGAGGAAGAGGCCGAGGACCTGGTCTTGGAGTTCGAGGAGGCGCTGAAGCAGCGTCGTCTCGGCTCGGTAGTGCGGGTCAAGATCGAGGCGTCCATGCCTGTCGATCTGCGCGACTTCATCGTCGGCGAGCTGGAGGCCGCGCCCCAGGACGTGGTTCTAGTCGACGGCATGCTTGGTCTGGCCCAGCTGTCGGACCTGATCCCCGGCGGCCACCCGGACCTGAAGTTCAAGGGCTATGAGCCGCGCTATCCCGAACGTGTCCGCGACAATGGTGGCGACGTCTTCGCGGCCATTCGCGAAAAGGATCTGCTGATCCACCACCCGTTCGAGAGCTTCGACGTGGTGGTTCAGTTCCTGCGTCAGGCCGCGCGCGATCCCAATGTCATCGCCATCAAACAGACGCTGTACCGCACCTCCAAGGACAGCCCCATCGTCGCCGCCCTGATCGAGGCGGCCGAGAACGGCAAGAACGTCACCGCCCTGGTCGAACTGAAGGCCCGCTTCGACGAAGAGGCCAATCTGCGCTGGGCGCGGGCGATGGAGCGGGCCGGCGTCCATGTCGTCTTCGGCTTCGTCGAATACAAGACCCACGCCAAGGTCAGCGTCGTAGTCCGGCGCGAGGGCGAGGGCTTGCGCACCTACTGCCACTTCGGCACCGGCAACTACCACCCCGTTACGGCCAAGGTTTACACCGACCTTTCGCTGTTCTCCTGCGACCCGGTGCTGGGGCGCGATGCGACGCGGGTGTTCAACTACATCACGGGCTATGCGACGCCGGACCACCTCGAAGCCCTGGTCGTCTCGCCGCTGAACATGAAGGCCACGCTGATCGAACTGATCGGCAAGGAGATGTCGGCCGCCGCCATGGGCAAGCCCGCTGCCATCTGGGTCAAGCTGAACGCCCTGGTCGACGTCGAGATCATCGACGCCCTTTACCGGGCCAGCCAGTGGGGTGTGCGTATCGATCTGGTCGTACGCGGCATCTGCTGCCTGCGTCCCGGCGTGCCGGGTCTGTCGGAGAATATCCGGGTCAAGTCGATCGTCGGCCGCTTCCTGGAACACAGCCGCATCGTCTGCTTCGCCAACGGCAAGGATCTGCCGCATGACAAGGCCAAGGTCTTCATCTCCTCGGCCGACTGGATGACGCGCAACCTGGATCGCCGGGTCGAGTTGATGACGCCGATCCGCAACGCCACCGTCCACGACCAGGTGCTGGATCAGATCATGGTCGCCAATCTGAAGGACGACGCACAAAGCTGGGTGCTGGACGCCGAAGGGCGCTATACACGCGTCACCCCCGCCGATCCTGAGCGGCCCTTCTCGGCCCACAAATACTTCATGACCAACCCCAGCCTGTCCGGGCGCGGCCGCAAGGCCAAGAGCCTGCCCGCCGTCCTGCGCTACGAGCGTCCGGGACGCTGATGCCCGACATCACGCTTACCGACCGCGACATCGCCGCGATCGACATCGGTTCGAACTCGGTTCGCCTGGTTCTTTACCGGCTGGAAGGCCGTGCGATCTGGACCGTCTATAATGAGAAGGTTCTGGCCGGCCTGGGCCGCGACCTGCCGACGACACGCAAACTGTCGCCCGAGGGCGTTGTCATGGCGATGACGGCGCTGCGCCGTTTCGCGGCCGTGCTGGAAGGCGTGCGGCCTGACGCGACCCTGATCGCCGCCACCGCCGCCGTGCGCGAAGCCCTGGACGGGCCGGAGTTCTGTGAGCGGGTCGCCGCCGAGACCGGCCTCCAGATCCGCGTCCTGTCGGGTGAGGAAGAGGCCCAATACGCGGCCATGGGCGTGCTGGCCGGCGCGCCCCTGGCCCACGGCGTCTCGGCCGACATGGGCGGCGCCAGTCTTGAGCTGACCCGGCTGAACGGAGACGGCGTCGAGAACGGCCTGACCCTGCCGCTGGGTCCCTTTGCTCTGGCTGACGGCAAGGCCTTCGACGCCGAGCGCATCAAGGCCCGTATCGATCAGGCCCTGAAACCGGTCGCAGGCCAGTTCAAGAGCGAGCGCCTCTACGCCGTGGGCGGCGCCTGGCGGACCCTGGCCCAGGTCCAGATGGGCCTGAAATCCTATCCGCTGAAGGTCGTGCATCAATATCAGATGTCGGCCGATGAGGCGCTGGAGACCGCGCGTCTGGTCGCGCAACAGTCGGCGGCCAGCCTGGCCAAACTGCCCGGCGTATCGAAGAAGCGCGCCGAGACCCTGCCCTACGCCGGCCTGGTGCTGGAGGCGTTGATCAAACATCTCGGTCTCAAACAGATCGAGATGTCGGCCTGGGGCGTGCGCGAGGGCCTGCTGTTCGAGACGCTGGACGAGGCGACGCGCACGGCCGATCCGCTGCTGGCCGGCTGCACCGCCCTGGGCGGTCGCCAGGGTGTGGCCCCCGCCCTGCCCGGCGCGCTGAACGGCTGGATTTCCGAAATCGTCGCCGCCCTTCCCGAGGTTTTCGGCGAAAAACGCGACGCCGTTCTGGTCAGCGCCGCCTGCCGTCTGGCGGACCTGGGCGCGCGGCTGCACCCGGATCACAGGCTGGAGCTTGTCTTCGACCAGGTGCTGCGCGCGCCCGTCGCCGGCATCAGCCATACCGAACGCGCCTTTTTGGCCAGCGCGATGAACGCCCGGTACGGCGGCGCGCCCGCCACGCCGCAGCCCGAGGTCATCGACCGCCTGCTCGACGCCGCCGCCGCCAAACGCGCCCGCGCCATCGGCCTGGCGATCCGTCTGGCCTGCGACCTGTCCGGGCGCTCACCCCAGCTGATGGCCAACGCCACCGCCAAGGTCAAAGGCGGCGACCTGCGTCTGACCGCGACCGAAGGCTACGCCGACGTCCTCTTGGGGGAACAGACCAAGAAGCGCGCCAAGGCCCTCGCCGAGGCGATGGACCTGGGGCTGAAGATTTAGGCTAAGCGGCCCCTACTCGATCTCGACGACTTCCACCCGCGCGCCGTTCAGCACCAGGGCGATCTCGCCGCGCTTCAGCTTCAGCGCATCCTCGCCGAAGATCTGGCGGCGCCAGCCCTTCATGGCGTCGATGTCGGCATCGTCGCTGATGGCGATCTTTTCCAGGTCCGACACGGTGGCGATCAGCTTGGAGGCCACGCCGGCGTTGTCGCTCTTGGCCTTCAGCAGCACCTTCAACAGTTCCACCACCGACGGTGGGGCCGGCTGGCGGTGGGCGGGGCGCTCCATCTCGGGCGCATGCGATTCGGGATCGGCCAGAACCCGCTTCAGCTCCTCAGCCAGTTCCAGACCCAGGCGCGAACCGCCGAAACCCTTGGGCACCGAGCGCAGGCGATTGAAGGCCTCGACATCCGTCGGCGTCTGCTGGGCGATCTCGTCGATGCCCTCGTCCTTCAGGATGCGGCCGCGCGGCTGGTCGCGCTCCTGCGCCGCCCGCTCGCGCCAGACGGCGACGGCCTTGAACGCCGCCAGATATTTGGCCGAGAACTTCTTGGGCTTCAGCCGCTTCCAGGCGTTTTCCGGATTGGTGTCGTAGAGGGCCGGATCGGTCAGGCTCTCCATCTCCGACATCACCCACTCCAGCCGGCCTTCCTTCTGCAGCCGGTCGCGCAGCTTGGGATAAAGCGCCGCAAGGTGGGTCACGTCGCCCAGCGCATAGACGAGTTGGTTCTCCGACAACGGCCGGCGCGCCCAGTCGGTGAAGCGGCTGCCCTTGTCCACCTCGATGCGCAGCATCTGCCGCACCAGCGAATCATAGGCGACCTGTTCGCCGAAGCCGGCGGCCATGGCGGCGACCTGGGTGTCGAACATCGGCTTGGGCATGGCCCCCAGGCGCACGAAGATTTCCACGTCCTGGCGACAGGCGTGGAAGACCTTCACGATCTTCTCGTCGCGCAACAACTCCAGGAACGGCTCCAGATCCAGCCCCTCCGCCATCGGGTCGATGATGGCGGAGTGATCGGCCGAGGCCGCCTGGATCAGGCAGAGCTTCGGCCAATAGGTCGTTTCCCGCATGAACTCGGTGTCGACCGTGATGAAGGGGGCTGTGGCTACGCGGGCGCAAAAATCGGCCAGCGCCTCGGTGGTGGTGATCGGCGTCATTCCGATGCTATAGCCCCGCGCATCCTACCTGTGGCAAGAGCCGCGCTGCATTTCCGCCCCGATTCAGGCCCGAGATCCCATGAGCGACACCCAAAAGCCTCTCGAAAACGGTCTGACCTACGCCGATGCGGGCGTGGACATCGACGCGGGCGAAATGCTGGTCGAACATATCAAGCCGCTGGCCAAATCGACGGCGCGCCCCGGATCGGAGCCCTCGCTGGGCGGGTTCGGCGCCCTGTTCGACCTCAAGGCCGCCGGCTTCGAAGATCCGCTGATCGTCACCACCACGGACGGCGTCGGCACCAAGCTGAAGATCGCCATCGAGACCGGCCGTCATGACGGCGTTGGCGTCGACCTGGTCGCCATGTGCGTCAACGACCTGTTGGCCCAAGGGGCCGAACCCCTGCTGTTCCTCGACTATTACGCGACCGGCCGGCTGGAGATCGACGCCGCCCGCCGCGTCGTCGCCGGCATCGCCGAGGGTTGTCGCCAGGCCGGCTGCGCCCTGGTCGGGGGCGAGACCGCCGAAATGCCGGGCATGTACACCGAGGGCGACTACGATCTGGCCGGGTTCAGCCTGGGCGCCGTCGAACGCGGTCACGCCCTGCCCTATCTGGATCGCCAGGCGGCCGGCGACGTCATCATCGGCCTGGCCTCCACCGGCCCGCACTCCAACGGCTATTCTCTGGTGCGCAAGGTGGTCGAGAAGTCCGGACTGGCCTGGGGCGACGACGCCCCCTTCGCCAAGGACCGTTCGCTGGCCCAGGCCCTGATGGAGCCCACCCGCATCTATGTGAAGCCGGTGCTGCCGATCATGAAGGCGGGCCTGGTCAAGGGCGCGGCCCACATCACCGGCGGCGGCCTGATCGAAAACCCGCCCCGCTGCATCGCCGAGGGTCTGCAGGCCCGCTTCGACTGGGACGCCTGGCCCATGCCCGCCGTCTTCCAGTGGCTGGCCGAAACCGGCGGCATCAGCGACCATGAGATGCGCCGCACCTTCAATTGCGGCGTCGGCTTCATCCTGATCGTCGCGCCCGAGAACGCCGAACCGGTGCTGGCGGCCCTGCTCAACGCCGGCGAAGTCGCCTTCGTCTGCGGACAACTGGAAGCGGCCTAAGCCGCCCCCAGGTCCCGCGGGGCTTACCGGACCCCGCCGTTCGCCGTCTCGGCGTAGAAGCGCGACAGGTCGGCGTGCAGCTTCACCAGAGCGTCGTGGCTGAGGTACATCATGTGCCCGCCCTCATAGTAGGTGAACTCCAGGTTCGGCCGCAGGCTGGGCTCCAGCATCATCTGCGCCAGATCGAACTCGGTCGAGAAGAAGGGCGTGGCGGCGTCATAATAGCCGTTCAGCGACATCACCTTCAGATACGGATTTCGTCGCATCGCCGTGGCCAGATCGATGGCCGTGTTCGGCGTGGTTTGCGGCCCTCCCACCGGCGGACGGTGGCTCCAGTTCCAGTTGAAGCCCGGCAGGCCCCGCGCCGACATTCGGTATTCGACGTCGGTCTTGTAGTTCAGTTCATTGGCCACGTAGTCGCGGAAGATGCCGAAATAGGCCCCCGTCACGGCCGAGCTGGACGGATCATCCTCCGGCTCGCCGCCCGCCGCATCTTCATCCAGACCCATGTAGCGGGTGTCCAGCCGCCCGATCGTCTGGCGCCGGTCGCGCAGCAGTTCCTTGCGGAAGGCGCCGAGATCCACGCGCATATTCGCGTTGTCGATGAAGGTGGTCGACAGGCCGGTCAGGTCGCTCATCTGACGCACGATATCGGCGCGCTCGGCGTCAGAGATCATGTGCCCCTTGGCCAGAGCAGAGGCATACGGTCCCAACGCGAAGTCGCGTGCCCGCTGGACCTGTTCCTCGACCGTCGCGGCCGGATTCGTCAGCTTGCGATGATACCAGGCCGTCGCCGCATAGGTCGGCAACAGGGTGACGAAGTTCTGCGGATAGCCTGGCTGACGCACGCCATAGTTCATGATCGACGACAGCAGCACCACGCCGTTCAGCGACATCCCGCGATCTTCAAGCTGGAACGCCACCGCACCGGTGCGCAGCGTGCCGTAGGATTCGCCGATAATGTATTTCGGGCTGGACCAACGGCTGAACTTGGTCGTGTAGCGCATGATGGCGCGAGCGAAGGCGTCGGCGTCTCCGTCCACGCCCCAGAAGGTCGAACCCGGCGTCTCGCCCAACGGACGCGAGAAGCCCGCGCCTACCATGTCGATGAAAACCAGGTCCGTCTGATCCAGCAGAGTCTGGTCGTTCGGGCCGAAGGCGAAGGGCGCCGGCCGCACCACGGTCGGCTCATCGGTCTGGACCCGCATCGGCCCAAACGAGCCCATATGCAGCCACACGGTCGGCGAGCCTGGTCCCCCGTTGTAGAGATAGGTCACCGGCCGCGTCCCAACCGGCTGACCGTCCAGCCTATAGGCGGTGTAGAACAGGCTGGCGGTCGGCATCCCCGAGTCATCGCGGATCGTCAGCGTGCCCGCCGTCGCCTTGTAGCGCAGCGTCTTGCCGTGGGCGTTGACCGAATGGGCCGTCGTGACTTCGGTCTCCTCGACCGGTGCGCGCGCCCAGTCCTTTTCGATCGCCTCGGCGTTGGCGTTGCGGAACCGGTCGGTTGCGGATCGCATCGCGGCGCCCCCGCCATTGTTGCTGCTGCTGTTGGTCCCGCTTTCCTGGGCCAGCGCCGCCACGGGCGCGCCCAGCATCGCGGCGATGGCCGCGAGGCAGATCAATCTCTTCATGCGATAGTCCCCTGTACGCGCCGACCCACGACCCCTCGCCATGCGGTCGGCGTTACACGCTAACGCCCGAATCCAGCCGACAACAAGGGCGGATCGCGTTTGAAACTTGCCAATGGTCGCCCGCCCCGTCATGCGAGGCGCCATGTCGCCCCAAGCCGCCCCGCCCGTCCGCGTCGCCGTCCTGATCTCGGGGGCGGGCTCCAACATGGCGGCTCTGATCGACGCCGGTCAGGCGCCGGACAGCGGCTATGAGGTCGTGCTGGTGCTGTCGAACGTCGAAGGCGCGGGCGGCCTGGCGATCGCGGCGGCCAAGGGCGTGGCGACGGCGACCGTGGCGCACAAACCGTTCGGCAAGGACCGTGAGGCGCATGAGCGGGCGGTGGACGCCGTCCTGCGCGACGCTGGCGCCGAGGTTCTGGCTCTGGCCGGCTATATGCGCGTTCTGACGCCCTGGCTGGTCGGCGGCTGGCGCGAGCGGATGCTGAACATCCACCCCAGCCTGCTGCCCCTCTATCCGGGTCTGGACACCCACGCCCGCGCCATCACCGCCGGCGACGCCGAGGCCGGCTGCACGGTCCATCTGGTGACCGAGGGCGTGGACGAGGGCCCGATCCTGGGCCAAGCGCGCGTGCCGATCGTAGAGGGCGACACGGCTGAGGCCCTGGCCGAACGGGTCAAGACGGCGGAGCATCAGCTTTACCCGCAGGTGCTGTCCGATTTCTGCCGAGACCTTCTCCGCCCTTAGCGGCGCGAAGATTACAAAAACGTCATGCGACAGACCGCCGCACCGGCGCAATGGTGCGCCCGACCTCAATCGGGACCTTCTTCATCCATGACTCGCATTCGTCTGATGGCCGCCTGTTCGGCCTGTATCGTCGTCGCTCTGACCGGCGGCGCGGCCTCGGCCCAGGACGCTTCGGCCCAGCATTCGCACGGCACAGCCGGCGCGGCCCACAGCCCCTTCGGCGCCTGGGGCTTTGATCTGGCCGGTCGCGACACCTCGGTGAAGCCCGGCGACGACTTCAACGAATACGCCAACGGGACCTATCTGCGCACGACCGAGATTCCGGCCGACAAGTCGCGATTCGGCCCGTTCGACGTCCTGTATGAGAACGCCCAGGCCCAGCTGAAATCGATCATCGAAACCAGCGCCGCCAATCCCGCCAACGAGAACGCCCGCAAGGTCGGCGCCCTGTACGCCAGCTTCATGGACGAGGTGAAGATCGAGCAGCTGGGCGCGACGCCGCTGGCCGCCGACCTCGCCGCCGTCAAGGCGGTCACCGACCACGCCGGCATGGCGCGCCTGATGGGCGAGAGCCATTCGGGCTTCGGCGGCTCCTTGTTCGGCATCGACGTGTTCGAAGACCTGAAGAACCCCAATCTGAACTCGGCCTACCTGGGTCAGGGATCGCTGGGCCTGCCGGACCGCGACTACTATCTGAAGGCCGACTTCGCCGCCCAGCGCGAGGCCTATCTGGCCTATCTGGCGACCACCCTGACCGCCATCGGCTGGGCCGACCCGGCCAAAACCGCCGCCGACATCCTGGCCTTCGAAACCAAGGTCGCCGACAAGCAGTGGACGACGGTCGAGCGTCGCCAGATCGACAAGCTGTACAACCCGGCCAAGGCCTCGGACCTGGCGACCCTGGCTCCCGGCTTCGACTGGGCCGGCTTCCTGGCCGGCGCCCAGGTGTCGGATGTCGACACCTTGGTGCTGATGGAAAACACCGCCATTCCCGCTATCGCCCAGGTGTTCGCCGACACCCCAATCGAGACCCTGAAGGCCTGGCAGGCGTTCAACGTCGTCGATCAGGCCAGCCCCTATCTGTCCAAGGCCTTCGTCGACGCCCGCTTCGACTTCCGCGGCAAGACGCTGCGCGGTCAGCCCGAAAACCGTCCCCGCTGGAACCGGGGCGTGGCCCTGGTCGACGGCCAGCTGGGCGAGGTCCTGGCCCAGGAATACGTTCGCCTGCACTTCCCCGCCTCGTCAAAGGCCCAGATGGAGGCCTTGGTCGGCAACATCCGCGACGCCATGACCGAGCGGCTGAAGACCCTGGACTGGATGAGCGAGCCCACGCGCGAACAAGCCCTGTACAAGATGTCCAAGTTCGGCGTGAAGATCGGCTATCCCGACAAATGGCGCTCGTATGACGGCCTAGAGCTGAAGGCCGACGACCTGTACGGCAACGTCGAACGCTCGTCGGCCTTTGAATGGGCCTACAAGCGTGGCAAGATCGGCAAGCCGGTCGATCCACTGGAATGGGGCATGACGCCCCAGACGGTGAACGCCTACTATAACCCGCCGCGCAACGAGATCGTCTTCCCGGCCGCCATCCTGCAGGCGCCCTTCTTCGATCCGAACGCGGACCCGGCCGTCAACTACGGCGGCATCGGCGCGGTCATCGGCCACGAGATCACCCACGGCTTCGACGATCAGGGCCGCAAGTCGGACGGCGACGGCGTGCTGCGCGACTGGTGGACGCCGGAAGACGCCGCCCGCTTCGAGGCGCGCGCCAAGGTGCTGGGCGACATCTATGACAAGCTGGAGCCGATCCCCGGCGTGCACGTCAACGGCGACCTGACGATGGGCGAGAACATCGCCGACCTGGGCGGCCTGCTGCTGGCCCTGGACGCTTATCACAAGTCTCTGAACGGCCAGCCGGCGCCGGTCATCGATGGCCTGACGGGCGATCAGCGCGTCTTCCTGGGCTGGGCGCAGGTCTGGCGCGAGAAGTCGCGCGAGGCGGCGCTGAAGGAGCAGTTGACCACCGATCCGCACTCGCCCGGCCCGGTGCGCGCTGCGACCTCGCCGCGCAATATCGAAGCCTGGTATGCGGCCTTCGGCGTCTCGCCGGACCAGAAGGAGTATATTGCGCCCGAGGCCCGCGCCCGCATCTGGTAAGGGCGCCGGACGTCAGACGTAGAAAAGGCCCGGAGCGAACGCTCCGGGCCTTTTTGTCATCCGGGCTTTCGCCCCAGACTGAGCCTGATTTAGCGGGGCTTGGTCGCCGCGCCGGCGACGGCGCCGATGGCGGCGCCGGCCACGGTCGAACCCGTGTTGCCGCCGATGACCTGACCGGCGACGGCGCCGCCCAAGGCGCCGGTGGCGGCGCGTTGTTCCATCGTCTGGCCGCAGGCGGCCAGCAGGGCCACGACGCCGATGACGGGGGCCAGTTTGATCATGGTCTTCATGGGTCTTCTCCGGGAGACGAACGAGATAATAACAACCAAACGACAAGGCCCGCGTCCGGTTCCGGGCGCGGGCCTATATAGTCACGCTATGCGAGAGGCTTCGCTCTCACATAGCTCCTCTTTCTTGCGCTACGCTCGGAACGCGGTTCCTCGCAACTTGAGCGCCTTGTGCTCGCGCTACGCTCGGAACGCGGTTCCTCGCAACTTGAGCGCCTTAGCCGACGATCTGGTCGTCGGTGAAGAACTGGGCGATCTCGATCTTGGCGTTGTCCTGGCTGTCCGAACCGTGGACCGAGTTTTCACCGATCGACAGGGCGAACTGCTTGCGGATGGTGCCTTCGGCGGCCTGTTCCGGGTTGGTGGCGCCCATGACTTCACGATAGGCGGCGACGGCGTTGTCGCCTTCCAGCACCTGAACGACGACCGGCTCGGCCGTCATCTGCTCGACCAGCTCGCCGTAGAACGGGCGCTCGGCGTGCACTTCGTAGAATTTCTTGGCTTGTTCGGTCGTCAGCTTGACGCGACGCTGGGCCACGATGCGCAGGCCGGCGCCTTCGATCACGGCGTTGATCGCGCCGGTCAGGTTGCGGCGCGTGGCGTCGGGCTTGATGATCGAGAAGGTACGTTCGGTCATGGGAATTGACTTCTTGTTGGGAGATTGAGTGTCGCGGGCTTATAGCGACCACCTCCCGCGTTTCCAACCGTCCCTTTTTGCATCCCTGACGCACGCCGCATGGCGACCTGCCGATTGAGGGACGCCGACCAATCGAAGAACCTTCGCCGCAATGCTCCAGATCACCGACCTGACCTTCAACGCCTGGGGCCGCAAGTTTCTCGTGGACGCCTCCGTCAGCCTGCCGCCCGGCTCCAAGGTCGGCCTGGTCGGCCGCAACGGCATCGGCAAGTCGACCCTGTTCAAGCTGATCCTGGGCGAACTTCACGCCGCCGGCGACGAGATCAGCCTGCCCAAGACCGCCCGTATCGGCTCGGTCGATCAGGAGCATCCGGCGACCCCCGTCAGCGTCATCGACACCATCCTTGAGGCCGACGTCGAACGCCACACCCTGCTGGGCCGGCTTGAGACCGCCGAACCGGAAGAGATGGGTGAGATCTGGTCCCGCCTGATCGAGATCGACGCCGACGCTGCGCCCGCGCGCGCCGCCGAAATCCTGGTCGGTCTGGGCTTCGACCAGGAAAACCAGGCCCGGCCGATGTCGGAGTTCTCGGGCGGCTGGCGGATGCGCGTCGCCCTGGCCGCCGCCCTGTTCGCCGAGCCGGACATGTTGTTGCTGGACGAACCGACCAACTACCTCGACCTGGAAGGCGCTCTGTGGCTGGAGGCGCGGCTGAAGAAATACCCGCACACCGCCCTCATCATCTCCCACGACCGCGAGATGCTGAACGAGGTCTGCACCCATATCCTGCACCTCGCGAACCACACCCTGACCCTCTACACCGGCAACTACGACGCCTTCGAAAAGGCCCGCGCCGAAAAGGCCCGGCTGCAGCTGTCGGCCAAGGCCAAGCAGGACGCCGAGCGCGCCCACCTTCAGGCCTTCGTCGATCGCTTCAAGGCCAAGGCCTCCAAGGCCGCCCAGGCCCAGTCGCGCATGAAGCGGCTGGAGAAGATGCAGCCGGTCGCCACCACGATCGAGGAACGCGTCGCCCCCTTCACCCTGCCCTCGCCGCCGCGTCCGCTGGCGCCGCCGTTGATCCGGCTGGAGCGGGCCAATGTCGGCTATGAGCCGGGCAAGCCGATCCTGCGCAATCTGAACCTGCGCATGGACCTGGACGACCGCATTGGCCTGCTGGGCGTCAACGGCGCCGGCAAGTCGACCTTCGCCAAGATGATCGCCGGCGCTCTGGACGTGTCCGAGGGCGAGCTTCACCGCGACAGGAAGATGCGCGTCGGCTGGTTCCACCAGCACCAGATCGAGGCCATGGACCCGACCGACACGCCGCTGGAAATCATCCGCCGCGCCATGCCGGATGCGCCCGAAAGCGCCCGCCGCTCCAAACTGGCCCAGTTCGGCCTGGGTTATGAAAAGCAGGAAACCACGGTCGACAGCCTGTCGGGCGGCGAGCGCGCGCGGCTGCTGCTGAACATGGTGGCGATGGACGCGCCCCACGTCCTGATCCTGGACGAACCGACCAACCACCTGGATATCGACAGCCGTCGCGCGCTGCTGGACGCGCTGAACGACTACAACGGCGCCGTCATCCTGATCACCCACGACCGCTCGCTGATGGAAATGGTGGCGGATCGCCTGTGGCTGGCCGCCGACGGCACGGTGAAACCCTTTGACGGCGACATGGACGACTACGCCAAGTTCGTCCTCGACCGCGCGAAACAGGCCATCGCCAAGCCTAGCCAGATCAAGAAGGAGGAGGCCAAGGCGAACTCAGGCGCCCCTCAAGCAGAGAGCGCCCGCGGCGCGAACGATAGGGGCAACAAGAAGCGATCCGGCCCCTCGCCCTCGACCCTGCGCCATGCGGTCAAGAAGGCCGAGGAGACCATGACCCGCCTGACGGCCGAGATCGCCCGCATCGACGACGACATGGCCACCGCCTCGGTCAGCAATCCCAAAGCCCTCGAAGGCCTGACCCGCGCCCGCGCCAAGACCGAGGCCGATCTGGCCGCCGCCGAAGCCGCCTGGGTCGCCGCCGAAGAAGCCCTGGCGGAGGTCGCATGAAACCGATCGAGTTCTCCAAGGAAGAACGCGCGGCGATCACCGCCAAACTGCGCGACTACTTCGCCCGCGAACTGGATCAGGAACTCGGCCAGCTTCCGGCCGAGATGCTGCTGGACTTCATCGGCACGGAGATCGGCGGCGCCTTCTACAATCGCGGCGTCCACGACGCCCAGCAACTGGTCCAGCAAAAGGCCGAGGACATCGTCGAGGCGCTGTATGGCCTCGAACGCGCGGCCCCGACGCGCTGACCGGCCCGCATCGCTGAACGGGTCGGCGCAAACGAAAACCGCCCGGCGCATTCACGCCGGGCGGTTGGATCGGTCGGCGTTTTAGGCCGGAAGGTCTTCGGCCAGGATCGCCATTTCGAACATGAACGAGCCTTCCTCGTCCTCATCCTCGAAAACGATGCCGATGAACTCGTCGCCGACATAGACCTCGGCCGAGTCATTCTGCTTGGGGCGGGCCTTCACGATGATGCCGCCGGTGTTGAAGGTGCGCTTGAGGTGCGCCTCGATGCGCTTCAGGTCGGTGTCTTTCACGGGGGGCCTCATGGTCTGGACGTTGGCGGCGGACCCTAGAGACATCGGCGGTTCAGGGAAACTGGCGCCGCGCATTTTCCCGTCTCAGAGATACTTCATCCACCATTGCGAACTGCGCCGCTTGACCCCGCCGAACCAGCGGCAGGCGAACCAGCAGGGCACGGCGACCACGGCCGCCAGCAGCCATACCCAGCCGACGCCGGGCACGCCGAAGCCCTCGCCCTGATTGGCGCCGAACAGCATCAGGGCCGCCAGATTCAGCAGATGCAGCCCATAGAGGTGGATCAGATAGAAGAACAGCGGCGCTCCGCCAAAGACCGCCAGCACGCCGACCAACCGCTCCGGCGCTCTTTCCAGCCCCGCCAGGATCAGCGCGCCAATCCCCAGCGTCAGCAGCAAAAAGTCGGCCGACGGCGGATATTTAGTCAGGTTCAGAACGCTCATCACCGTCTGGATCGGCGTCGCCTGCACGGCCCACGGCGCATCCCCATAGACATTGATCGCCCGCAGCACGACGAACAGGGCGAGCGCGCCCACTCCGATCAGCACCAGCCGCCTCAGCCGCGTCTTCTGCTCGCCTGCGAACCACGGCCCGATGGCGTAGCCCAGGGCCGCCACGCCGATCCACGGCAGCAGCGGATAGGAGGTCCTCGCCTGACCGCTCCAAGGTAAGTCTATAAATCCGCGATCATGCAGCACGGCCCAGATCGCATGTCCCGGCTGTCCCGCCGCGATGGTGATCGGGTCCAGCAGATTGTGACCCAGAACGATGACCAGCCCCGCGGCGATCAACACCGGGCGCGGCAGATGCACCAGGGCCGCCAGCGCGATCATCGACAGGCCGATGGCCCAGATCACCTGCAGATAGATCAACTCGGGCGTCATCGAGAAGGTCCAGGCGAAGTTGACCACCGTCAGCTCCAGCACGACCAGAAACAGACCGCGTTTCAGCAGGAAGGCCGATGCCGCGCCGGCTCCGTTTCCGCCGCGCGCCTGCTTGTTTCCGTACAGCCAGGCCCCCAACCCCGTCAGCGCCACGAACACCGGCGCGCACAGATGGGCCGACAGCCGGGTGAAGAACAACGCCGGCGAGGTCGTCTCCACATTCATCGGGTCCGAGACCTGGGCGTGGATGAAGAAGAACTCCCGCGCGTGATCGACCAGCATCAGCAGGATGACCAGCCCGCGCAGGGCGTCGATGGATCGGATCCGACCGACCGCGCGGCTTGGCGCGGCAGTCGAAGAAGCGGAGGCGGGAACAAGCGTTGCAGCGGTTGACATCATCAGGCGGAAGCGGATAGCCGATACAGTATAACATTTCAAACGGAGCCTGCCTTGTCCCTCCTTCTGAGCTGCGCCAGCGCGTGCCTGCTGGTCGCCGCCAACGCCCCCGCCCCCGTCGCTGTCGAGGCGGTCGAGCCTGAGACGGTGGGGGAGATCGTCGTTCTGGGCCGCCGCTCGGCGCCGCGTGATCTGACCCTGGGCGCAGGATCGATCACCGAGGCCATGTCGCCGTCCAGCCGCTCTATCGAGAACGATCTGATCAAGGCCGTGGGCGCGACGCGCCTGGCTGATGCGCTGGAACTGGTCAGCGGCGTCAGCCAGCAGAACAATCGCGGCGGCGTCATGGACAACTTCGCCATCCGCGGCTTCCTGGGCACGCCCGACGGCGGGGCGGAATATTATGTCGACGGCTTTCTGGCCAATCGCGGCATGGCCCCGCCCCGCGACCCGGCGACGTCCGAGCGGATCGAGGTGCTGAAGGGGCCGTCCGGCGCCCTATTCGGCGATATTGATCCGGCGGGCCGCATCAATATCGTCTCCAAGACCCCGCGCTTCGCCGCCGCCGCCGCTTTCACCGCCACGGTGGGATCATTCGGCCTGCGTCGCGGCGAGCTGGACGTGACCGGCCCGATCAACGACACCCTGGCCGGACGGCTTGTGGTGGCGGGCGAGACCTCGAACGGCTGGCGCGACTATGTCGGCCTGGACCGCACCGTGGTGGCGCCGTCCCTGACCTGGCGTCCCACCGACGACCTGCGCCTGACCTATGTGGGCGAGTTCACCACCTTCACGACCCTGTTCGACCGGGGGATGCCGGCGATCAACGGCGACGCCCTGTTCCTGCCACCCTCGAACTACTACGGCGAGCCCGGCGACGGCGTGACCCGCTTCCGGAACGAACGGCATCAGATCACCGGCGAATACCGGATCAATGACGACTGGAGCCTGAACGGCGGCGTCGCCTGGCGCGGCGGCTCGCTGAAGGGTCTGTCCAGCGATCAGTCGCGCCTGGTCGGCGACCAGCTGTGGCGTCAGCGTCGCGGACGCGACTTTTCGGTCGAGGACCTGTCGGCCCGGCTCGAGCTGAACGGCGTGGTCGAGACGGGGCTGGGCGTTCACAACCTCGCTTTCGGGGTGAAGGCCTATCAGCTGACCTATGGCGAGAAGTGGCTGCGCATCAATCCGACTGCGGCCAATCCCTATCCGATCGATGTCCTCAATCCCGTCTATGGCGCGGTCACGCCGCCGACGCCCCTGCCCTTCACCGACAATCTGGAAACGCGCGACGTCGTCACCCTGTACGCACAGGATCTGTGGGAGGTGAACGATCGTCTCAGCCTGCTGGCCGGGCTGCGGTTCGACGACTACGACCAGACCATCCGAAACAACCGCACCGGCGCCGTCGGCGAGGCCAGCGACACGCCCTTGAAATACCGCTTCGCCGCCCGCTATCGCCTGAACGACAACCTGACCGCCCACGCCAGCTATGGTCAATCGTTCGTGCTGAACTCGGGCACGGGCCGCGACGGCTCCGGCTTCGCGCCCGAGGATGGCAAGGGCTATGAGATCGGCCTGGCCGGGGCCTGGGACGGACTGGACCTCGCCGCCACCGTCTTCGACATCGAGAAGTCGGCCATTCTGACGACCGATCCCGTCGATCCCAACTTCCTGGCTCCGGTGGGCAAGCTGACGACGCGCGGGATCGAGCTGGACGGCGCGTTGAAGATCGACGACGCCTGGCAGGTGGTCGCCAACTACGGCTGGACCGACGCGAAGGCCGACGACAGCGCATTCGCCACCGACGCCGTGCTGAACGTGCCCGAACATTCCGGCTCGCTGTTCGTGATCGGTCGCTTCCCCACCATCCACGGCACGACCTGGTCATTCATGACCGGCGCGGCCTACGTCGGCGACCGGGCCGGCGGCCTGGCGCTCGGCGCGCCCGAACTGCCCGCCTATTGGAAGGCCAAGGCGGCGCTGGACTACGACCTGACGCCCCAGGTCACCGCCCGCGTTGAGGTCGACAACCTGTTCGACGAGCGTTACGCCGCCAGCTCCTACAGCGCCCTGTGGATCTACCCCGGCGCCCCGCGCAGCGTCCGCGCCTCGCTCAGGATCGCCCTGTGAAGCGTCGGCTCAGATGACGAAGTCGTACACCACATCGGCCAGGGTGTGATCCATGGTGCGGGCCGGTTCGGCGTTGGTCGGGCAGTTGACCAGCCGGGCCGGCACCCCCGCCACGGTGCAGCCAGACGGCACGGCCTTCAGCACCACCGAGCCGGACGCCACCTTGGCGTAGTCGCCGACGTGGATATTGCCCAGCACTTTGGCCCCGGCGCCCAGCAGGACGCCCTTGCCGATCTTGGGATGGCGGTCGCCGCGCTCGGCGCCCGTGCCGCCCAGGGTCACCCCATGCAGCATCGACACATCGTCGCCGACCACCGCTGTCTCGCCGATGACAATTCCCGTGCCGTGATCCAGAAACAGCCCCTTGCCCAGCCGCGCGGCCGGATGGATGTCCAGCTGGAAAAGTTCGGAGATCCGGCTCTGGAAGTGGAAGGCCAGCGTCTCGCGCCCCTGTCCCCACAGCCAATGGGCCACGCGCCAGCCCTGTAGGGCCTGGAAGCCCTTGAAATACAGGAAGGGCTGCAACAGGTTGCGGATCGCCGGGTCGCGTTCGGCCACAGCCTGCAGATCCGCCTCGGCCGCCTCGACCATCGACGGATCGGCCTTGAACGCCGACAGACAGACCTCGCGCACCGACATGGCGCTCATCTCGCCGTCCGCCAGCTTGCGCGCGATCTGGAAGCTCAGCGCGCCCGCCAGGTCGTCGTGCGACAGGATCACCGCATTCATCTGCGAGCCCAGCTGCGGCTCCTCGCGCGACGCCGCCTCGGCCGAGGCGCGCAGCTGACGCCACACGCTGTCGATTTCGGTTTCCGCAACGACTTCCAGCTTGGCCATGACCAGCTCCTTCGGCGACATCATACGCGCCCCAGCAAGGCGCGCGCCAGCGCCTCGGGCAGTTCGCCGTTCATCGCCATATGATAGGCTTTATAGGCTGTCGCCACCGTCAGGCTGTCGCGCACCGTTCCCCGCCCGATCTCGTCCAGCAGATCCAGGAACGGCACCCGCGCCACGGCGATGATCTCGGTGGGATCGGGATCGATCGGCGCGGGCGACAGGCCCCAGGCGATCCAGGTCATGCCGATCTCGTCGGTGATGGAGTTCGACATCTCGACCTTCAGCG
The DNA here is from genome assembly GCF_001592205.1 of Brevundimonas vesicularis NBRC 12165. Taxonomy (GTDB): domain Bacteria; phylum Pseudomonadota; class Alphaproteobacteria; order Caulobacterales; family Caulobacteraceae; genus Brevundimonas; species Brevundimonas vesicularis. The sequence continues at coordinate 143,176 of NZ_BCWM01000001.1, forward strand.
CCGGCAGCCAGTGTTCGGCCTGCAATCCCGCCTCTTCGGCCAGTTCGCGCCGGATGCCGTTGAAAGGATCCTCATCCAGCGGCGCACCGCCCTCGGGCATTTCCCAGCTGTAGTTAGCGTGGGCGAACCGCTGCTGGCCCACCAGGGTCACCGTCCCGTCGTCGTGCACGGGCAAAACGCCGGTCCCGACGTTCTTGAACCGCACGACGGCATAGTCAGCCTTCATCCCGGTCGGCGCCGTCGCCGGATGCCGGGTCAGCGCCATCCAAGGGCTGTCGAACACCGTCTCGGTTCCGTCGCTGCGCCACGCCGGCGGTTTCGCCAGCCCCTCGGCCCATTTCGGTTCGTCGGATTTGCGCACAGGACACCTATGGCGAAGACGGGGATGAAAGCCTAGCTAGACGGCATGGTCGCCCTCAACGAACCCCTGCCCCCGCCCGTTCCGTCGAAAGATTTCCGCGACCGCCTGGCCCAGCGGCGCTCCGCCCCGGCCCAGGCCCTGGTCGCGCCCGGCCCGTCCGAGGCCGAACTGGACGAGATCCTGACGCTGGGCGCCCGCACGCCCGACCACGGCAAGCTGTTTCCGTGGCGGTTCGTGGTCCTGGGTCCGCAATCGCGCGCCGACATCGCCGCCCGCCTCGCCGTGTTGGTCGAACTGCGCAACGGCCCGGCCAAAGATCAGGCCGTGCTCGCCAAACTGACCGCCGCGCCCGTCACCATCCTGGTCGTCTCGACGCCGGTCGAAGGATCCAAGCCGATCTGGGAGCAGCACCTGTCGGCCGGCGCCGTCTGCATGAACCTGGAACACGCCGCCTCCGGCTTCGGCTATTCGTCCAGCTGGATCACCGACTGGTACAGCTACGACCCCCAGGCAACCGCCCTGTTCGGCCTGACCGAGGGCGAGAGCGTCGCCGGCTTTATCCACATCGGCACCCTGAACGAACCCGCGCTGGAACGCCCCCGTCCCGACCTGGCCGCCAAGGTCACACGCCTGCCGTAAGCGGGTGACATAAGGTCGCCCTACGTCGGTTTGACCTCGACCTACCCCGCCTTCCTCCCCCAAGGCCTTCGTATGGATTCCCTATTGCAAGCCGTGGGCGATTTCGTCGCCCGCAACCATATGTGGGCCGGCGTCATGTTGGGCCTGGTCGTGTTCGTCGAATCGCTGGCCGTCGTCGGCGCCTTCGTGCCCGCCACCGGCCTGCTGGTCGCGGCGGGCGGCCTGATCGCGGCCGGCGTGCTGGACCCCGTCAATGTCATCGTCGGTTGCGTCATCGGCGCGGTGATCGGCGACGCCATCTCCTACTGGGCCGGACGTCGACTGGGCGTGCGCTTCCTCCAGCGCCCGATGTTCAAGGCGCACCGCCGCCGCATCGCCTGGACGCGCCTGTACTGCCGTCGCTACGGCGTCATGTCGATCTTCGTCGGCCGCTTCTTCGGTCCGTTGCGCGCCTTCGTGCCGCTGACCCTGGGCATGCTCAGGATGCGTCAGCGCGCCTTCCAGTTCGGCAATGTCACATCCGGGATCGTCTGGGTGCTGGCCATGCTGGCGCCGGGCTATCTCGCCGCCCAGGGCCTGGCGAAGATGGAAGTCCTCAGCGAGGCCCACGGCCCCACCCTTCTGATCGGCGCCCTCGCCGTGACCATCCTGATCGTCGCCGTGATCTATCGCCTGGTGAAGGCCCGCATGAGCCGCAAGTCCGCCGTCATGCGCGGAGCGCTGCAGGGCCGCTAGGTTCCTCTTCCGGTCGGTGCACCAACGAGACCAGCACCACCGAGATGATCATCAGCAGGAACCAGCTGCCCAGCTTGGCCAGGGACACCATCTCCCACCCGTCCGCCTGCCCCGGATACACCCAGGCCCGCCCCAGCGTGCCCAGGTTCTCGGCGAACCAGATGAACAGCGCCACCAGGAAATAACCCAGCAGCAGCGGCATCGACCGCCGCTTCCGGTCCGCCGTGAAATAGAACCATCCCCGCCCGAACAAAACGGCGGTCGCGATGAACAGCGCGATGCGCACGTCCGGAAGCCAGTGATGGACGAAGAAGTTGACGTAGATCGCCGCCGCCAGCACCCAGGTCGTCCACAGCGGCGGATACCTCCGCACCCGAATATGAAAGATGCGCTGCACCCGCGCGATATAGCTGCCGACCGCCGCATACATGAAGCCCGAGAACAACGGCACTGCCCCGATCCGCAGCAGACTATCCTCTGGATAAACCCACGACCCGTGCGCGGTCTTGAATAGCTCCATGATCGTCCCCGCCACATGGAACAGGAAGATCACCCGCGCCTCTTCCCAGCTCTCCAGCCGGAAGATCAGCATCGCCGCCTGGATCACCACCGCCCCGACCGCCAGGAAATCGTAACGGGACACCGGCGCCCTCTCCGGCCAAAGCAGAAACGTCCCCAGGATCAAGGCCAGCATCAGCCCCCCCGAACAGACACGCCCACCCCTGCTTCAGCCCGAACCACAAGAACTCATAGGCCTTGCGCCGCGCCCACGACCGATCCGCCCACGCCTCGGCCCGCGTCATCAGACGGCGCCCCCAGGCTTCGAGCGGAAGTGCGTGGTTCATCGCATTACCCGTGACGGCGCAGCGAAAAACTTCAAGAGCGGACCGTTCCCGCGCTGCGGAGTTTCAACCGCATTAAAGGAACCCGAGAGCGAATTTCCTGTTCGACATCAGTCTTTAACGCCTGCCGCCTTAGACTTGCCGGCCAGTAGGAGAAGCTTATGTCTTGCGCAGGCTGTAAGGATGGGGCGGGGTTTGACCTGCCGATCACCATGGCGTTCCAGCCGATCGTCGATGTGACGACCCAGACGGTCTTCGCCTACGAGGCCCTGGTGCGGGGCAAGGACGGCCGGGGCGCGGGTCAGGTTCTGTCGCATATCTCCCACGACAACCGCTATGCCTTCGATCAGCTGTGCCGCACGACCGCCATCGATCTCGCCGCCGGTCTGGATATGACGGCGGGCGGCGCCAGCCTGTCGATCAACTTCCTGCCCAACGCCGTCTATGAGCCGCGCGCCTGCATCCGCGCCACCCTGGCGGCGGCGATGCGCACCAACTTCCCGGTGGATCGGATCATCTTCGAGTTCACCGAGAGCGAGGTGATGGACACCGACCACATCCTGAACATCCTGCGATCCTATCGCGCCATGGGCTTCAAGACCGCCATCGACGACTTCGGTGCCTGCTATGCGGGTCTAGGCCTGCTCAGCCTGTTCCAGCCCGACATCGTCAAGCTGGACATGGCCCTGGTGCGCGACATCGACACCAACACGGTCAAGCGCACCATCGTGCGCAACACGCTGAACATGCTGTGGGACCTGGGCATCCAGCCCGTCTGCGAAGGCATCGAGACCCTGGCCGAACATGATGTCCTGCGCGATCTCGGCGTCGATCTGATGCAGGGCTATCTGCTGGCGAAGCCGGCGCTGGAAGCCTTGTCTCCTGTCGCCTGGCCTGACCAGGCTGCGCCTGTGGCCCTAAGCGCCTGATCGCCACGCGCCCGCCGCTGAACGGCGGCCGCGCGACCTCTGACTATCCCCGCCCGCGATAGGTCGGCACGCCCTGGTCCGGCAGCCACAGCCCCTCGGGCGGCGCACCGGTCTGCCAGAAGACGTCGATCGGGATGCCGCCGCGCGGATACCAGTATCCGCCGATCCTCAGCCACTTGGGTTCCAGCAAGTCCGCCAGCTTACGGCCGATGGCGACGGTGCAGTCCTCGTGGAAGGCGCCGTGATTGCGGAAGCTGGTCAGATACAGCTTCAGGCTCTTGGATTCGACCAGCCAGTCGCCCGGCGCATAGTCGATGACGATGTGGGCGAAATCCGGCTGGCCCGTCACCGGGCACAGGCTGGTGAACTCCGGCGCCGTGAACCGGGCCAGATATAGCGTGTCCGCATGCGGGTTCGGCACCCGCTCCAGCACCGCCGTCTCGGGACTGGTCGGAGCGGCGGTTTGGGCGCCGAGCTGGCTGAGGTTGTCGGTGTAGTGGGTCATGCCGGGCATTTAGGCGCTTGCCGCTCAGATGAAAATCCTCCCCCGCTGCACTTCCCTCTCCCATTGGGAGAGGGCTTGAGCGCACGGCGGCGTCAGCCGGCGTCATTGCGCGAAAGGGTGAGGGTCGGATGGCGCGATCTGGCCAACCGACCGACCCTCATCCGGCCCTCCGGGCCACCTTCTCCCAACGGGAGAAGGAAGGCGATCAGCCAGCCGTCCTAATCCCGGACGGCTTCTCTCGCCCTTTCAACGCCTTCGCCGCGACCAGCGTCAATCGACCGACCCTACGCCCGAACCGCCGTATGATGGCCGGTTTTCACCCGACGCCGGCCACCGCCCTATTTCACCCCGCCCCCGACCCGAGATTAGACGAATTAGACTCATTTTTTCGCGCCACCGTCTGAAATCCCCGCGATTGCCTTCCCCGGCGACAGCCCGCTAAGCGTAGCGAAAGACAACCAAAGGAGACGCCCGTGGCCATTCCCGCTTCGCTGCAAAAAGGTCTGATCCTGCCGATCATTTCGGCGCCGATGTTCCTGGTGTCCGGACCGGATCTGGTGGTCGAGGCCTGCAATGCGGGCGTGATCGGCACCTTCCCGTCGCTGAACCAGCGCACGACCGAGGGCTATCGCGACTGGATTCATGAAATCAAAGGCCGGCTGAAGCCCGAGGCCGCGGCTTTCGGTGTCAACCACATCGTCCACCCGACCAACCCCCGGCTGATGGCCGACATGATGGTGTCGGTCGAGGAGAAGGTGCCGCTGATCATCACCTCCTTGGGCGCCGTGCGCGACGTGGTCGACGCGGTCCATGGCTACGGCGGTCAGGTCTTCCATGACATCGCCAACATTCGCCATGCGCGAAAGGCGGCCGAGGCGGGCGTCGATGGTCTGATCCTGGTTGCCAACGGCGCGGGCGGCCATGCGGGCATCATCAACCCCTTCGCCCTGGTCAATGAGGTTCGCAACTTCTTCAAGGGGACCATCATCCTGTCGGGCGCGCTTTCGACGGGTCAGGACGTGGCGGCCGCCCTGATGCTGGGCGCGGACTTCGCCTATATGGGCACGCGCTTCATCAACACGACCGAGGCCATGGCCGCCGACGCCTACAAGCAGATGGTCATCGACAGCGGCGCGACCGACATCGTCCACACGCCCGCCGTGTCCGGCATCCCCGCCAACTTCATGAGCAAGTCGCTGATCGAAAACGGCATCGATCCGAAGACCTTGCCAGAGCACAAGCTGGACATGGGCGACGAGGCCAAGGCCTGGAAGACCGTCTGGTCCGCCGGCCAGGGCGCGGGCGCCATCCACGACGTCCTGCCGACCGCCGAACTGGTCGCGCGCCTGCGACAAGAGTTCGCTCAGGCCACGGAGGAATTCGCCATCAAGGCCGGAGCACGCTAAAGGCGGCGCAAATCCGCTTCTCTCGCGCTGGAGCCCCCATGATCCGCACGACCATCCTCGCCGCCCTCTCCGTCTCCGCGCTCGCCGTTGCGCTGCCGGCCGCCGCCCAGTCAGCGCCTGGATCCGCCCCGACGTCCGCGCGCGACGCCTGGTCCTTCGAACTGGGCGCGGGCACGGACAACCGCTCCAAGGACGCGTCCAAGTCCGGCAACGACGGCTACGCCTTCGGCTCGGCGACCTGGGAAAGCGCGGACGGCCTGTTCTACGTCGGCCCCGGCTTCCAGACGATCCAGGCCGGCGGCTCCAACGTCGAGGCCGAGTTCGTGGTCGGCTATCAGCCAGAGGCCTTCGGCTATCGGTTCGACTTCAATGTCGCCTACAAGAACCGCCTCGACGCCGAAGCCGGCTATGATCAGGACGCCTGGGAGATCACCGGCAACGCCAGCCGCTCGATCGGCCCGGCCAGCGCGCGACTGCAGGTCCAGTATTCGCCCGACGCCGCCGGCTCGACCGACAGCTTCACCTGGGTCGAGGGCCGCCTGGGCTGGGACTTCACGCCCCAGCTGACCGGCACAGTCGCCGTCGGTCGTCGCGAGCAGAACGGCGCGCCCGATTACACCGGCTGGAACGCCGGCGTGACCTACGCCCTCACCGACGCCTTAGAGCTGGACCTTCGCTACTACGACACGGACGCCCACACCTTCGGCGAACAATATGAGGACGCCCTGGTCGCCGAGGTCGCCTACGCCTTCTGATCGCCAGCCCCTTGCGTAACGGTTGTCGGGCGCCCATCTAGGTTTGGTCGATCTCTCTGCGTAACGCCGCTGCTCCCTTTGCATCACGCACCGAGGTCCAAAAGCCGATCCCATTCAGACCCGACAGGCCGACCAGGGATCCCTCCCTGCGGTCAACGCCAGACGGAGGTCTCCAAATGGCTACCGGCACTGTAAAATGGTACAACCCCACCAAAGGCTACGGCTTCATCGCGCCTGATGACGGCGGCAAGGACGTCTTCGTCCACGCCTCGGCCGTCGAAACCTCGAGCGTCGGCTCGCTGAACGAAGGCCAGAAGATTTCTTACGAAATCGAGCGCGATTCGCGCTCCGGCAAAGAGTCCGCCGGTCGCCTTACGGCGGCGGAGTAGGACACGCTCCAAGCGTCCAACACGAATGAGCCGGCCCCAACCAGGGCCGACGTGATCGCCTTCGACGGCGAGGTCATCAAACTGATGCCGCTCGGCGGCCGTCGTGTTCGCCTGGACAACGGCCACCTGATCACGGTCCTGCCCTCGCTGGGCGCCCAGACGGGCGTCTCGCTGCTGGGCGACCGCGTGACGGTGGAAATCGCCTTCAATCAGCTGAAGGGCTGGCGCCTGTCGCGCCAGCCCTGAGGCTTCTGCATACGGATGCCGACATGACCCCGCTCGCCGACATGATCCCCGCGATGACCGACGCCGACCTGACGACGCTGCGCGCCAACGCCGCCCGCCTGGTCGAACACGGCGCCTCGACCCAGGTCATGGCCGCCAGCGACATCATCCCGGTCATCGACACCGAAATGGCTCGCCGCGCGGCCCTGCCCAAGCCCGCAAAGGCCCCGGTCAAGCGCGCCGCCCCCAAGAAGAAGCTGCCACCTGTCACCGGACACCAGACAGCCCTTCCCTCCAGCTGAGATCAGCCCAGGGCCTGATCCAGATCGGCGATCAGGTCCTCGACATTCTCGACCCCGACCGACAGCCGGATCAGGTTGTCGGTCACGCCGCCCGCCTCGCGCACCTCCTTGGGCACGCTGGCGTGGGTCATGATGGCCGGGTGGTTCACTAGACTTTCGACCCCGCCTAGCGACTCGGCCAGGGTGAAGACCTGAACCCGCTCCAGCACCCGCTTGGTGCGCTCCAGATCGCCGTCCAGTATCACCGTCACCATGCCGCCAAAACCGCCGCTCATCTGGCGCGCGGCCAGCTCATGCTGCGGGTGGGCGATCAGGCCGGGATAGATGACCTTGGCGATCCCCGCGCGCGCCTCGAGCCAGCGCGCAATGGTCAGCGCGTTCTCGCAGTGCGCCTTCATCCGCAGCGCCAGCGTCTTCAGCCCCCGGTTGGCCAGGAAGGCGTCGAACGGCCCCATGATGCCGCCGACCGAGTTCTGCAGGAACTTGATCCGCGTCGCCAACTCGGCGTCGGCCGTCACCAGCACGCCGCCGATGATGTCCGAATGGCCGTTCAGGTATTTGGTCGCCGAGTGCATCACCACGTCCGCCCCCAGGCTCAGCGGCTGCTGGCAGAAGGGGGTGGCGAAGGTGTTGTCCACGACCAGCAGCAGACCGTTCGCCTTGGCCACCTTCGACAGGGCGGCGATATCGGCCAGCTTCATCAGGGGATTGGTGGGCGTCTCGACCCACAGCATCTTGGTCTTGGGCGTGATCGCCGCCTCGACCGCCGCGATGTCGCTCAGGTCCACATAGGCGAAGTCCAGCCCCATGGTTCGCCGACGCACCCGCTCGAACAGCCTCCACGAGCCGCCATACAGGTCGTCGCCCGTGACGATGTGATCGCCCGCATCCAGCAACTCCAGCGCCGTCGAGGTCGCAGCCATGCCCGAGCCGAAGCCGAACCCGTGCGTGCCGCCCTCGAGGTCCGCGATACAGGCCTCGAACGCCTCGCGCGTCGGGTTCTTGCCCCGCGCATACTCATAACCCTTGTTCACGCCCGGGCTTTCCTGGGCGTATGTCGAGGTGGCGTAGATCGGCGTCATCACCGCGCCCGTCGTCGGGTCAGGATGTTGGCCCGCATGGATGGCGCGGGTCGAAAAGCCCTGGCTGTTCTTCTTGTCGCTCATGGACTTACCGGTTCAGGCTGAGGTGGTTGATCAGGTCGGTGCGGGTGATCAGGCCGACGAACCGCTCTCCGTCCAACACGATGGCCACCCGGTCGCGGTCGAAGACAGGGATCAGAGCGTCCAGAGGCTCATTAACCTGAAGCGTGTCCAGATCGCGGGTCATGGCCGAGGCCACCGGCTTGGCGAACCGCTCCTTCCGCGTGATCTCGTCAGTGTTCATGATGCGGATCAGGTCGCTTTCGTCCAAGATCCCGACCAGCCGGCCGTCTTCGATGATCGGCAGTTGCGATACGTCGGCGCCCTTCATCCGCTTGAAGGCGGTGTCCAGGGTATCGCCCGGCCCGGCGACGACGACATCGCCCTTCTCGTATTTGCGGTTGATCAGGTCCGACAGGTCGCCGTGCAGCTCGCGCTCGCCCAGGCCCTGATCGGCCAGCCAGGCGTCGTTATAGACCTTCGACAGATACTTGGCCCCGGTGTCGCAGACGAAGGTGACGCAGGTCTTGGCCTCGGTCTGTTCGCGGCACCAGCGCAGGGCCGAGGCGATCAGGGTGCCCGAGGACGATCCAGCCAGAATACCTTCCTTCAGCAACAGTTCGCGCGCCGTGGCGATCGCCTCGGCGTCGGGGATCGAATAGGCCTTGTCGATCAGGCTCATGTCCGCCGTGTCGGGCACGAAGTTCTGACCGATTCCCTCGACGGAGTAGCTGCCTTCCGGCCCCGGCACGCCGTCGTTGACGATGCCGGCGAGGGTCGAGCCGACCGGATCGGCCAAGATGATCTGGGCCTTCGAGCCAACGCTCTTCAGAAACTGCGCCACGCCCGTGATGGTGCCTCCCGAGCCGATGCCGGCGACGAAGGCGTCGATGTCGCCGCCCGTCTGCTCCCAGATTTCGGGACCTGTCGTCTTCACATGGGCCTCGGCGTTGGCGGCGTTGGCGAACTGATTGACGTAGAAGCCGCCGGGAATGCCCTGGGCCAGACGCTCGGCCATGTCTGTGTAATATTCCGGATGGCCATGCGGGACGTCCGAACGCGTCAGACGAACATCGGCGCCCATCGCCCTGAGATGCTGGATCTTTTCCTTGGACATCTTGTCCGGGATGACCAGAAGCACCTTATATCCCCTGGCCCGACCGACCAGCGTCAGCGCCAGGCCGGTATTGCCCGCCGTCGCCTCCACGATGGTGCCGCCCTCTTTCAGGAAGCCTTCGCGCTCGGCGGCGTCTAGCATCGAGATGGCGATCCGGTCCTTAATCGAACCGCCGGGGTTCTGGGACTCTAGCTTCAGCAGCAGGCGGCACGGGCCGGTGTCGATCTTCGTCACCTCCACCATCGGCGTCTTGCCGATCAGATCCAGCGGCGACGAGACGGTCGCGCTCAGGGCGGGGGCGGTCAGGGACATCGAAAACTCCATTCGGGGCGGGCGGAAGCTGAAGCCCCGCCGTCACGTGGTCAACTCACGCAAGATTTGACCCCTCAAGATTTACTCAAGGGCGCGGTTCCGCGCTACGAAAGACATAATGACCAAATCATCCAATAGGCCGCCCGCCGGTCTGCCCGACAAAGACACCCTCGTCGCCTTTCTGCGCGAGGCCGGATCGGCCGAGAAGACCGACATCGCGCGCCATTTCGGGCTGAAAGGCGGTGACCGCCGGGCCCTGCGCGAAATGATCCGCGAGCTGGAAGCCGAAGGGCGACTGGGCAAACGCGGTCGCAAGAGCTTTTCCGAAGCCGGCGCCCTGCCCCCCGTCGGCGTCGCCGATGTGATCGAACGCGACGGGGACGGCGAACTGTATGTGCGCCTTGTCGAGGCCAGTCCGGACGCCCCGCGCGCCATTCTGATGCCCGACAAGTCCAAGGCCGCCCCTGGCCTGGGCGACCGCGTGCTGGTGAAGTTCCAGCGCGGCGCGGAGGGTTGGGAAGCCCGGCTGATCAAGAAGCTGGACGTGGGCTCCAACCGCGTTCTTGGCGTGATCCGCAAGTCGGCGCGCGAAACACGCGTCGAGCCGGTCGACCGCCGCTCCAAGGACGTCCTGCTGGTGCCCCAGGCCCAGTCCGGCGACCTGCGTGACGGCGACCTGGTCCTGGCCGCGATTGAAAAGGGCGACCAACGCTACGGCCCCAAGCGCGGCAAAATCCTGGAGCACATCGGCAAGGAAGACGACCCCCGCGCCGCCTCCCTGATCGCTATCCATGCCCACGGCGTCCCGACCGGCTTCTCCGAAGCGGTCGAACGCGAGGCCGAGGATCAGGCCCTGCCGACGCTGAAGGGGCGCGAAGACCTGCGCGAGGTCCCCTTCATCACCATCGACCCCGCCGATGCGCGCGACCACGACGACGCCGTCTATGCGGCGCGCGACGAGGATCCGAAGAATGAAGGCGGCTGGATCGTCTGGGTCGCCATCGCCGACGTCGCCGCCTACGTCCGCCCCGGCAGCCAGCTGGACCGCGAGGCGCGCGACAAGGGCAACTCGACCTATTTCCCCGACCGCGTCGAGCCGATGCTGCCGGAGGTGCTGTCGAACGGCCTATGCAGCCTGAAGGAGGGCGAGAACCGCGCCTGTCTCGCTGTGCGCATGGTCTTCAATAAGGACGGCCGAAAGACCGGCCACCGGTTCGTGCGCGGCCTGATGCGGTCGCACGCCAAGCTCAGCTACGAGCAGGCGCAGGCCGCCATTGATGGGCAAACTGACGACACGACCGGCCCGATCATGGAGGCGATCCTCTATCCGCTGTGGAACGCCTATCACGCCATGCTAAAGGGCCGGCTGAAGCGCAGCCCGCTGCAGATCGAATCGGCCGAACGCCGCATCCGCATGGCGCCCGCCAATGAACAAGGAGGGGGCGGCATCGCCTCCATCGAAAAGCGCGCTTCGCTGGAGGCGCACCGGCTGATCGAAGAGATGATGATCCAGGCCAACGTCTGCGCCGCCGAAACGCTGGAGCAGAAGAAGACGCCGCTGATCTACCGCGTCCACGATACGCCCAGCCAGGAGAAGATCTTCAACCTGGCTGACTTCCTGTCGACCATCGGCAAGCCCTGGAACAAGGGCGAGCCCGGCACGACCAAGCGGTTCAACAAGCTGCTGGACGAAACGCGCGACACCGAACACGCCGATGTCGTCAACGAGGTGGTCCTGCGCAGCCAGATGCAGGCGATCTACTCTCCTGAGAACATCGGCCACTTCGGCCTGAACCTGGATCGCTACGCCCACTTCACCTCGCCGATCCGGCGTTATTCCGACCTGATCGTCCACCGCGGCCTGATCCGGGCGCTGGGCTTGGGTAAGGACGGACTGACCGACCGCGAGATCGCCGAACTGCCGGCCATCGCCGAGGGCGTGACCATGACCGAGCGCCGGTCGATGGCCGCCGAGCGCGACGCCATGGATCGCTACATCGCCGCCTATCTGGAAGAGCACGTCGGCGCGACCTTCGCCGGGCGGATCACAGGCGTGACGCGGTTCGGCCTGTTCATTCGTCTGGAGGACACGGGCGCGGACGGCCTGGTGCCAGTCTCCACGCTCGGCAGCGAATACTTCACCCATGACGACCGCGCCCACGCCCTGGTCGGCGAACGCACCGGCAAACGCTTCACCCTGGGCCGCATGGTCGAGGTCAAGCTGCGCGAAGCCACGCCCGTTACCGGCGGCCTGGTGTTCGAAATGCTCAGCGAGCCCGAACCCCGCGATCCCAACGCCCCCGCGCCCCGGTATGGCATTCGCGGACGCGGCGGCGACGGCCCGCCGATGCGCGGCAAGAACCGCCCCGGCGGCCCCAAGCCCCGCAACGGCTCCAAACCCTCCGGCGGCCTGAGGGGTGTAAGGAAGGGCAAGCGCAAGTGACCCCCTTCGACGCCGCTCAGGATCTGGCCGACGCGCCGCGTGTCGGCGGGGCTCAGCGGCTGAAGGATGCGGCGACGCTGATCCTGACGCGCGGCGGCGATCGGCCCGAGGTGCTGATGGGGCGTCGCGCGCCGGGCCATGTGTTCATGGCGTCGAAGTGGGTGTTTCCGGGTGGGCGGATCGATCGCAGCGACTTCACCGCCGCTTCGACGGGTAAGTTGTCGGGCGAGGTTGCGCGGCGACTGGAAGGCGAACTGCCCGCTCGCCGTGCGCGCGCCCTGGCCCTGACGGCGGTGCGCGAGACGTTCGAGGAGACAGGGCTCATTCTAGGGCGGCCGGCGCCCCCCGCCTCCGTCGCCGGTCCGTGGCGTGAGTATCGCCAAGCGGGCGCCCTGCCCGATCTGTCGGTCCTGTCCTATATAGCGCGCGCCATTACGCCTCCCGGCCGGACCCGGCGGTTCGACGCCCGGTTCTTCATGGCCCCGGCCGAGGCCCTGCTGAGCCCGGAGCCGACCGCAGGGTCGGGTGAACTGGACGAGATCGCCTGGCTGCCGTTGGAAGAGGCGCGCGCGCTGGACCTGCCCGCCATCACCCGGTTTGTGCTGGGTGAACTGGCCGAGCGTTTGGAACACCCGAACCGCCCCCTGCCCTTCGTGCGGATGGTGCGGGGTCGGCACACGGTCGAACACAGGGACTGACATGGCCGGAACGGGGATCACCCTGCGCCTGACGATCGCCAATCCGGTCGCGGGCGTCGCCTACAGCCTGCAGGACAAGGCGAACATGCCGGTCGAGCCGCGCATCGCCGCCGACGGCCCGATCAGCTTCGACGCGCCCGTCACCCTGTCCGAGGATGGCCGCCTGACCGGCCCCTTCGTACGGCGCGAGGGCGCAACGCGGCGGTTCGTCTATATCGCGATCGGCACGTCGGCAGGCCAGCACGCCAGCGAATGGAGCCGACGCGCCAAGATCGACGTCCACGACATTCCGCCCGATCTGCTGGCCCAGGCGCGCCAAGGCGAGGTGCTGGAAGTCGTCCTGCCCGGGCGCGCCAAGGACGGCGGCCCCGCCTGCGCCACAGTGCGGCCGATCCAGGCCTGGCGCGCCATCTGACCCTAGTCGGCCATCGGCTTGGTCAGGTCGAACTCGACGCGGAAATGCCGGTTGGGACGACGCAGTTCGTAGGCGAACACTCGGTCGGGATGAACCTCCATCGCCCAAACATTGGTGGTCGAGACGGCCGCGTCGTTTTCATTGAACAGGGCGATCGATTCGGCGTCGACAGGGAATTCCTGACGCTCGGCCGTGCCGGCTTTGACCGTGTCGCCGCCATACCAGTGCAGCACGTCGGTCGTGCCGTCCGCGTGTCGATGATCGTGCTTCAGCCGAAGGCCCGTGTCGGTCTTGGTCACGACCCAGGTGCGCGAACGATCCGACCCCACGGCGAAGGGAATACGCACCTCATCCGGCGAACAGTCGCGGACCTGCATGACCAGCCGCTCGCTGGCGAACTTGGCGTCGGCGGCGTCGGTGGTGACGACCCGGCCTTCGAATCGTTGGCCGCACAGGGCGTTCAACCGCGCCAGGAAATCGTCCTGGGACTGAGCCGGATCGGCCGTAGCGACGCCGACGCACGACAAGGACATCAGGGCCGCAGCGGCCAGCACGGATGCGATTTTCATGCGGTTAGACTATATGTGCGTTCCGCCTCATCAACGTGGCATCGCGCCCGTTGACTTTGGGGCGATCCTGAGTATGTTCCGCGCCTCTTATTTTAAGCGGCTTTCGCCGTCGCAGAGGTAATTCCGATGGCCAAACCGGCTTCCATCAAGATCCGCCTGAACTCCACGGCCGACACCGGCTTCTTCTATGTCACCAAGAAGAACGCCCGCACCATGACCGAGAAAATGGTCGTCAAGAAGTACGACCCCGTCGTGCGCAAGCACGTCGAGTTCAAGGAAGGCAAGATCAAGTAAGTCCTTGATCCGCTGAGAATTGAAAACGCCCGGCTGGTCTCCAGCCGGGCGTTTTTCGTTGTCTCGAGGTGGGCTCACGCCGCCTTGGCGATGACCCGGTTGCGGCCCGCGGCCTTGGCCTCATAGACCCCCTCGTCGGCGCGCTTCAGCAGGCCTTCGGGCGTATCGCCGTCGCCGGTCGTCGCGGCCACGCCGATCGAGATGGTGATGGTGATCTGCTCCTTGCCGCCCATGACGCGGAACGGCGCGGAGGCGACGTCGCGGCGAATCCGTTCGGCGACGCGGCCGGCGTCTTCCAGACTGGCGCCCGGCATGACCACCACGAACTCCTCGCCGCCCATGCGGCACGGCAGGTCCACGGCCCGGACATTGGTGGCCAGGCGCACGGCGAACTCCACCAGCACCTCGTCGCCGGCGTCGTGGCCGAAGCTGTCGTTGACCGACTTGAAGTGGTCGATGTCCAGAACCAGCACGGCCACCTGAGCGCCGCCCTGGGCCGCACGACCCACGAGCGCCTGTAGCTGGCCAGTCATGTAGCGCCGGTTATGCAGGCCGGTCAGGGCGTCGGTGACGGCCATTTCCATGCTGCTGTCCAGCTTCTGGCGCAGGAAATCGGTGTAGCGTTTGCGCCGGATCTGGGTGCGAACCCGCGCCGACAGTTCTTCGGTATCAACGGGGCGCGGTAGGATGTCGGCGGCGCCCAGTTCCAGCGCCTTGATCATGCGTGGCCGTTCGGTCGGCTCCACGATCGCCAGGATCGGCGCGCGGCGGGCATCGCCCGACTTGGCCTGGGCGACGATCCGAAGGCCGTCGAAGCTGGCGGCGGCGACGTTGACGATGATCAAATCCAGCGCGCCCTTGGCCGCGACCAGCGCCGCCTCGGGATCGGTTTCGATGGCGACGCGATGTTCGCCGCCGAGTTCCTGGGCGATCTTCTCGGCCTGACGCTGGTCGTCGTCGACGATCAGAACGCGCCCGCCCTCGCTACGCAGCCGCGCGGCATTGTCCGAATCGACGCCCAAGCGACGGCCGCTTTCCTCTCGCTCGCGCAGTTCGTCCATGACGTGCTTCAGCCGCGTCAGCGACTTGACCCGCGCGAACAGGATGACGTCGTCGATGGGCTTGGTCAGGAAATCGTCGGCGCCAGCCTCAAGCCCCTTGATCCGATCCTCGCGCCCGTCCAGCGCCGTGACCAGTACAACGGGGATATGGCGCGTCTCGGCTTGGGCCTTCAGCCGTCGGCACGTCTCGAACCCGTCCATGCCAGGCATCATGACGTCAAGCAGGATCAGGTCCGGCTGGTGCTCGGCGGCGATGGTCAGGGCCGACAGGCCGTCGTTGCAGGTCAGCACATCGTAATATTCGATGGTCAGCTTGGCTTCGAGCAGGCGGACGTTCACGTCCACATCGTCGACGACGAGGATACGGGCGCTCATCCGAGGTGCTGCCGGATGGTTTCGAGGAAATGCATGACCGAGATCGGCTTGGAGATATAGGCCTCGCAGCCGCCCTGACGGATCCGCTCCTCATCGCCCTTCATGGCGAAGGCGGTGACGGCGATGACGGGGATGTGGTTCAGCTCCTCGTCGTCCTTCAGCCATTTGGTGACCTCCAGGCCCGAGATTTCGGGCAACTGGATATCCATCAGGATCAGGTCAGGATGATGGGCGCGCGCCAAGGCGAGCGCCTGCAAGCCCTCGCGGGTCTGCAGGGTCTCATAGCCCTGGGAATCGAGCAGATCATGAAAAAGCTTCATGTTCAGCTCGTTATCCTCGACGATGAGGACTTTCTTGGACATCATCACCTGACCTGCGCGCCCCTCGAACGCTGGACGCCTCGTTGGTCGCATTCGTAGGCGCCCAGTCTTAAGTTGGGGTGAAGCCAACCTTACGGAGACCTTAAGCGTGGCCATCAAGGCCATCTGTCGCGACTGCCTGTGGACCGGCGAAGATCCCGCCGGGCCGCGCGAGAACCGCTGTCCGGCGTGCGGATCTCGGCGCGTGGTCGCAGACGCCGAACTGGACCAGTTGTCGATCGCCCACATGGACTGCGACGCCTTCTACGCCTCGGTGGAGAAGCGCGACCGGCCAGAGTTGCGCGACAAGCCGGTGATCGTCGGCGGCGGAAAGCGCGGCGTGGTCTCCACCGCCTGCTATGTCGCGCGTCAGTATGGCGTCGGCTCCGCCATGCCCATGTTCAAGGCGCTGAAGGCCTGTCCCGAGGCCGTTGTGATCAGGCCGGACTTCACCAAATACGTCTTCGAATCGCAGCGCATTCTGGGGGCGTTGGGACAGATGACGCCCTTGATCCAGCCCTTGTCGCTGGATGAGGCCTGGGTCGATCTGTCGGGCACAGAGCGACTGAACGGCGGCCCGCCGGCGCTGCAGCTGATCCGGTTCCAGAAACAGATCGAGGACGAGACCGGCCTGACCGTCTCCATCGGCCTGGCCCCCAACCGCTTCCTGGCCAAGATGGCGTCGGAGATGGACAAGCCGCGCGGCTTCTCCGTCGTCGGCGCCGCCAACGCCCAGGCCCTGCTCGCGCCGCGACCCGTCACCGCCCTGCCCGGCGTCGGGCCTGTATTCGGCAAGGCATTGCGCAGCGACGGCTATTCGACCATCGGCGATCTGGCGCGGGCCGACGTGCGCGACCTGGTCAAACGCTACGGCGAATCCGGTCTGCGCCTGCACGATTTGGCCCACGCCCGCGACGCGCGCGCCGTGAACCCCGAGCGCGATCGCAAAGGGATGAGCGCCGAAACCACCTTCAACGAAGACCTGACGTCGGCCGAAGCGCTGGAGGCCGAGCTATGGCCCCTGTGCGAGAAGCTGGCGTCCAAAGCCCGGCGCGACGGGGTCGCCAGCCGGGTGCTGGTGCTCAAGCTGCGCCGCACCGACTTCAAGATCGTGACCCGACGCGTCACCCTTCCCGATCCGGTGCAGACGGCGCGCGCCCTGTTCTCTGCGGGGCGCGATCTGCTGAAGCCGGAGCTGGGCCGCCCCTATCGCCTGATCGGCATCGGCATGGCGGACGTGCAGGACGCGGAGGACGCGCCCGCCGGCCTGTTCCAAACCAGTGAGACGCGCGCCTTGAAGACAGAGCGCGCCATCGACGTGCTGCGCGAAAAGTTCGGCAAGGACGCAGTGGTGGCGGGCCGTGCGCTGAAGCCGTAGGACAGGGCATGGATCTCGCCAAACGCGCCTATGACCATGGCTTTCGCCTGGACCCGATCGTCCGCAGTCTGCTGGACACGGACTTCTACAAGCTGCTGATGCTGCAGATGATCTGGCGCGAGCATCGCGACGTTCCGGTCGTCTTCCAGGTCATCAACCGCACCAAGGCTGTGCGTCTGGCCGACGAGATCGATATCGACGCGCTGCGCGAACAGCTGGATCATGCCCGATCCCTCAGCTTCACCAACAAGGAACTGGTCTGGCTGGCGGGCAACAGCTTCTATGGCGTGAAGCAGATATTCTCGCCCGACTTCATCGCCTGGCTGACCGATTATCGCCTGCCAGACTACGACCTGTCGGTTCAGGACGGGCAGTATGTGCTGACCTTCTCCGGCGCCTGGGCCGAGGTGACGCTGTGGGAGATCCCGGCGCTGGCGATCCTGAACGAGCTGCGCTGCCGCGTCGGAATGCGACGGCTGGGCCGGTTCGAACTGGACATCCTGTATTCGCGCGCCAAGACGCGGCTGTGGTCCAAGATCGAGCGGCTTCGCGCTCTGCCCGACCTCGCCCTGTCCGACTTCGGCACGCGGCGGCGGCACGGCTTCCTGTGGCAACGCTGGTGCATTCAGGCGTTGAAGGAGGGGCTGGGCAAATCCTTCATCGGCACGTCCAACGTCCTGCACGCCATGGAGAACGACCTGGAAGCCATCGGCACCAACGGCCACGAACTGCCGATGGTTCTGGCGGCCCTGGCGCCCGACGACGCAGCGCTGGCCCAGGTGCCGTATGCGGTGCTGGACGAATGGCGCAGGCACTATGCGGGCAATCTGCTGATCGTGTTGCCCGACGCCTTCGGCACCGAGGCGTTTCTGGAGCAGGCGCCGGACTGGGTCGCGGACTGGACCGGTTTCCGGCCGGACTCGGCCCCGCCCATACCGGCCGGCGACCGCCTGATCGACTGGTGGCGCGCGCATGGGCGAGACCCAAGGGAGAAGCTGCTGATCTTCTCGGACGGGATGGACATCGACGGGATCGAGGCGACCCACGCCCATTTCCACGGCCGCGCTCGGCTCAGCTTCGGCTGGGGCACCAATCTGACCAATGATCTCCGCGATTGTTCGCCCGCCTATGCGCCGGAGCTGGAGCCGATCTCCCTGGTCTGCAAGGTGGTCGAGGCCGGCGGTCGCCCCGCCATCAAACTGTCAGACAATCCCGCGAAAGCGGTCGGAGATCCCGTCGAGATCGAACGCTATCGCCGTGTCTTCGGCGTGCGCGGTCTGACCGCCCAACCCGTCACGGTCTGAAACCCGGCCTTAAGCCCGCCGTGCGACAAGGCGGGCATGAGCGCCTTTCTCGACAAGATGCGTCGCCGCGCCGGCCGCTATCTCGATGTCCGTCCTGCCGACGTGCGGCCCGCGCGCGGCGTCCTCAGCCTGTCGTTCGACGACATCCCGGCATCGGCCTGGACCGAGGCCGGACCGATTCTGGCCCAGCACAGGGTCAAAGCGACCTACTATGTCTGCGGCGGCCTGTCAGGCGGTCGCAATCTGAACCTGCCCCAGTTTGAGGTGGAGCATCTGCAAGCCCTCCATGAGGCCGGGCACGAAGTCGGATGCCACACCTATGAGCATGTCTCGGCCCTGACCCTGTCGCCGACCGAACTGGACGCCAGCCTGGCCCGCAACGCCGCCTGGGTGGCCGAGCGGCTGGACGGATACGAAATGCAGACCTTCGCCTATCCGTTCGGGGATTGCGCCCTGGGATCGAAAGCCGTGATCGACCGCCGTTTCCTGTGCGGGCGTGGGGTGCGCGACGGGATCAACGCCGGGCGTTCGGATCGCAATCTGCTGCAGGCCATCGGCCTGGAGAGCCGTCGTCTGCCCGGCTACGACCTAGAGGCGCTGGTGGCGCAGACGGCTTCATCCAAGGGCTGGCTGATCGCCTATGGCCACGACGTCAGCGACGCCCCGACGCCGTATGGTTGCCGTCCGGAGGACATCGATCGGTTGATCCGACTGGCAAGCGCGGCCGACTTGGACATTCAACCGGTCGTGGCGGCGTGGCGGATGGCGACAGCCTGAGGGATCAGGCGGCCTTGCGCCGATCAGCCCAGGCGATCAGCTCCTTGCGGGGCCAGATCATCAGCCATGACCGGGCAGTGTATTCCCCGCTGTCGATCAGCGCCTTGCGCGACGCCGACGCCGTCGCCGCCCGTTCGGTGTGGATCTCGCCCGGTCCTTGGTGGACCATGAAGGCGCCGCCCTTCAGCGGGTTGAGCCGCAGGTGCGCAAGTCGAGGGCTGATCTCGGTCAGGGGCGGGTCGTAGAACCAGCTGGAGCCGATCATGCCGGCCAGTTCGGGCCGCGCGCGGCACAGTTCCGCCCCTGTCGCCCAGGCCTCGTTCCAGCCATCCTCGTTGAAGCCGCGCAGCCAGCGGCTCTCGGTGTGAACCTCCAGCCAAGGCTCACGCTTGGCGCCCGCCGCCAGATAGCGGAACAGCGGTTTAACGCCCCAGCCGTCGCGGACGTGTTTGACGATCTGGCCCGGCCCGACCGGCGACGACAGGTCGATCACCTGACTTTTCGCGCCCGGCACGCTGAGCGCCAGGGTGAAGCGCACGTCCTTGGACCAGTGGTCGAAAACATAGTCGCCCTCGGCCTTCTCCAGAAAACCCGCCAACTGTTCGATCCAGTAGGGATAGAGGGCCATGACCTCGGCCGGCAGGTTCATCGCCGCCGCACGGTCGGGCAGTTGCAGCGCCCAGGCGGCGACCAGGCCGCGACGCACATCGTCCGACGCATCAGCGCCCAACAGCGCATCAACCGCCTTGGCCGGCATTTCGAAGTCCCAATGCGGCGCGGCCTCGGCGGCCTTCTGCGCGGCCGGGATTGCGGCGGCGTCCACGCGCGCGCGGTCGTCGGGGGACAACCGCGGCAGCACGGCATGGAAGGCGGCGACGTCGGGGGTCAGATGCATATCCATGATCGCACCATGACACGGCGCGGTTGGCGAACCTTTAAAGCGCGCCGAACGGGTGACGCCGCCCTTGCCCCGCGCTAAACCGCGCCCAGATAAACAGGAGCCCCCATGAGCATCGAAGCCCGCATTGCCGAACTCGGCCTCACCCTGCCGGAACCCGCCAAGCCGGTGGCCAGCTATGTCTCTTATGTCCGCTCGGGTAATCAGGTCACCATCTCGGGCCAGCTGTCGAACGACGCGAACGGCGGGATCAAGGGCACGGTCGGCGTCGACGTGACGCCGGAGCAGGCCCTGGAAGCCGCGCGTCTGTGCGGTCTGAACCTGATCGCCCAGATCAAGGCGGCCTGCGATGGCGATCTGGACCGAGTGGTCCGCATCGTTAAACTGGGCGGCTTCGTTCAGGCCGGTCCCGACTTCACCGCCATTCCCGCCGTCATCAACGGCTGCTCGGACATGATGGTCGAGGTCTTCGGCGACGCAGGCAAGCACGCCCGCTCGGCCGTCGGCGTGTACAAGCTGCCGCTCGGCTTCGCCGTCGAGATCGATGCGATCGTGGAGATCCGCTGATCTTTCAGATCTCGGTTCACGAAGGGATCGCCGACATCGGCCGTGAGGCTTGGGACGCGTGCGCGCGGCCCACCGGCGATCCCTTTGTCTCCTATGATTTCCTGCATGCGTGCGAGGCCTCGGGCAGCGCCGCGCCGCGCCAGGGCTGGGCCCCACGCCACTTGGCCCTGAGGGGTGAAGACAACGCGGTGCTGGGCGTCATGCCCCTCTATCTGAAGGGCAACAGCCAGGGCGAATATGTCTTCGACCACAGCTGGGCCGACACTTACGAACGGGCCGGCGGCCGGTATTATCCCAAGCTACTGGGCGCCGTGCCCTTTACGCCCGCGACCGGCCCGCGCTTCCTGAACTATCCCGACGCCGACGCCGCCACCGTGCGTCAGGCCCTGATCCAGGGGGCGGTGACCTTGGTCGAACGGCTGGGCGTCTCCTCCCTGCACGTCAACTTCCCGACCGAAGCCGACTGGTCCGCCATGACCGAGGCGGACCTGCTGCCGCGCCAGGACATCCAGTTTATCTGGCGCAATAACGGCTATCGGACCTTCGACGATTTCCTGGCCGCCCTGTCGGCCAACCGCCGCAAAACCATCAAGCGCGAGCGCCGCGACGCCCAGGCCGATCTGGATATCCGCGTCCTGACCGGCGCCGACATCACCGAGGCCCACTGGAACGCCTTCTTCGCCTTCTACATGGACACCGGCTCCCGCAAATGGGGCCGGCCCTATCTAACACGCGACTTCTTCAGTCGCATCGGCGCGACCATGGCCGACCGGATCGCCCTGGTCATGGCGTTTCGCGGCGAGACGCCCATCGCCGGCGCTCTGAACTTCATCGGCCGAGACGCGCTTTACGGTCGTCAGTGGGGCACGCTGGAAGACGTGCCGTTCCTGCACTTCGAGCTTTGCTATTATCAGGCCATCGCTTTCGCCATTTCGCGTGGCCTATCCCGCGTCGAAGCCGGCGCCCAGGGCGACCACAAGATCGCGCGCGGCTACCTGCCCTCCCCCGTCTATTCCGCCCATTTCATCGCCGACCCCGCCCTGCGCGATCCCGTCGCCCGCTATCTGGAAGGCGAACGCCCGGCGATGCAGGCCGAGATGGCGGCGATGACCGAGGAACTGTCGCCTTACAAAGCCACATAGAAAAAGGCCCGGCTGTTTCCAGCCGGGCCTTTCGCCATCACCCTTTCGGTGATCAGGCCGTCTCTTCTTCCTCGGCCTTCGCGGGCGCGCTGGCGCTCGTGATGTCGAAGTCGATCTTGCCGTCCTTCAGCTGGACCCTGACGTGTCCGCCGCGCGTCAGGCGGCCGAACAGTATGTCGTCGGCCAGCGGCTTCTTGATCGAGTCCTGGATGACCCGCGCCAGCGGACGCGCGCCATACAGTTCGTCGAAGCCGTTCTTGGCCAGCCAGTCGGCGGCTTCGTCGGTCAGTTCGATGGTGATGTTGCGGTCCGCCAGCTGGGCTTCCAGCTGAAGGACGAACTTGGTCACCACCGAGCGGATCGTGTCGGCCTGCAACGGCTTGAAGGCCACGATGGCGTCCAGACGATTGCGGAACTCCGGCGCGAACAGGCGCTGGATGGCCTTGTCGTCCTCGCCCTCGACCTTGCCCCGGCCGAAGCCGATGGAGGCGCGGGCGTTGTCGGCGGCGCCGGCATTGGTGGTCATGATCAGGATGACGTTCCTGAAATCGACCTTTTTGCCGACCGCATCGGTCAGCATACCGTTGTCCATCACCTGCAGCAGGATGTTGTAGACATCCGGGTGCGCCTTCTCGATCTCATCCAACAGCACGACGGCGTGCGGATGCTGATCGACCGCGTCGGTCAGAAGCCCGCCTTGGTCGTGACCGACATAGCCGGGAGGCGCGCCGATCAGACGGCTGACCGTGTGGCGCTCCATATATTCAGACATGTCGAAGCGCTGCATCTCGATGCCCAAGGTGGCGGCGAGTTGCTTGGCGACTTCGGTCTTGCCGACGCCGGTCGGGCCGCTGAACAGGAAGCTGCCGATCGGCTTGTTCGGATCGCGCAAACCCGCCCGCGCCAGCTTCATGGCCGCCGACACCTGTTCAATGGCCTGTTCCTGACCAAAGACTGCGCGCTTCAGATCGGTTTCCAGCTCGCGCAGGCTTTCCGTGTCAGACTTGGACACCGACTTGGCCGGGATACGGGCCATCTTGGCGATGACGGCCTCGACTTCCTTCTGACCGATGACCTTCTTCCTCTTGGATTCGGTCAGCAGCATCTGCGACGCCCCGGCCTCGTCGATCACGTCGATCGCCTTGTCCGGCAGCTTGCGGTCGGTCATGTAGCGCGCCGACAGCTCTACCGCCGTGCGCACGGCGCTGTCGGTATAGCGGACCTTGTGGTGCTGCTCGTAGTAGGTCTTCAGGCCCTTCAGGATCTTCACCGTATCCTCGACCGTCGGCTCGTTGACGTCGATCTTCTGGAAGCGACGCACCAGGGCGCGGTCCTTCTCGAAGTGCTGGCGATATTCCTTGTAGGTCGTCGATCCCATGCAGCGCAGGGTGCCGGACGCCAAGGCCGGTTTCAGCAGGTTCGACGCATCCATCGCCCCGCCCGAGGTCGCGCCGGCGCCGATCACCGTGTGAATCTCGTCGATGAAAAGCACGGCGTTGTCGTGGTTCTCCAGTTCCTTGACCACCTGCTTCAGGCGTTCCTCGAAGTCGCCGCGATAGCGAGTGCCGGCCAGCAACGCGCCCATATCGAGGGAGTAGATGGTGGCGTCCTTCAGGACGTCGGGCACTTCGCCGTTGACGATCTTGCGGGCCAGACCTTCGGCGATGGCGGTCTTGCCGACGCCGGGGTCGCCCACCAGAAGCGGGTTGTTCTTGGTCCGACGGCACAGGATCTGGATCGAGCGATCCACCTCGGCCTGCCGACCGATCAGGGGATCGACCTTGCCCTGGCGCGACTTCTCGTTGAGGTCGACGCAATAGGCTTCCAGCGCCTCGCCGCCCTGTTTGACGGCGGAAGCATCCTCGGCCTCTTCGGGCGAAGCGCCCTTGGCCGGACGGGCCTCGTTGGCGCCCGCCTTCTTGGCGATGCCGTGGGCGATGAAGTTGACCGCGTCATAACGCGTCATGTCCTGCTCTTGCAGGAAGTAGGCGGCGTGGCTCTCGCGCTCGGAGAAGATGGCGACTAGAACGTTGGCGCCGGACACTTCCTCGCGGCCGGACGACTGGACGTGGATCACCGCGCGCTGGATCACGCGCTGGAAGCCGGCGGTCGGCTTGGCGTCCTCGCCGTCGCTGGTGGCCAGGGCGGCCAGGTCGTTGTCGACATAGAGGGTCAGCGCCGCTTTCAACGCCGACAGATCGACGTTGCAGGCCTGCATGACGCCGGTCGCATCGGGATCGTCGATCAGCGCGAGCAGCAGGTGCTCGAGCGTCGCGTACTCGTGCCTGCGCGCATTGGCGTATCCCACCGCGCGGTGCAGGGTTTCTTCGAGAGGACGGGAAAATGAAGGCATAGGGAGGCTCCTCTCAGTCCTTTTCCATCGTGCATTGCAAAGGGTGCTGGTGGCGGCGCGCCGTCTCGATGACCTGCGCGACCTTGGTCTCGGCGACTTCGTAGGTGAAGACGCCGCAGACGCCGACGCCATGCTGATGCACATGCAGCATGATGCGGGTGGCCTCTTCCCGGCTCTTTTGGAAGAACCGCTCCAGCACATAGACGACGAATTCCATCGGCGAATAGTCGTCGTTCAAAATCAGCACTCGATAGAGCGAGGGCTTTTGCAGCTTCGGCTTTGTTTCGGTGACGACGGCGGTTCCTTGACCGCCGCCGGTCTCACCGGGCCTTTGTATGGGCATTCGTGTTCCGTAATCGGGGAGTCGTCTTGGCTCTCAGATAGGGAATGATGGCCTGAATTGAAGCGGCGTCCAGTCACGGCTTTCGTGAAGGGCGTCTGACAAAGATTTCACGTGATCGCAGGCGGTCAACGGCTCAGGTTGAGCGCCTCAAGTTGAACAGCTCCCGATCGCCATGCCCGCCGCCCTCGTCGCCGCCCTTTCGCTCGCCGCCCTCTCCCAGCCTACGCCGCTGGAAACCGCCGTCATGGCGGCCGACGCGAAACTTTTCGCAGTCTTCTTCGAAGGCTGCGACCCGGCTGGGCTTCGGGCCATGCTGACCGACGACTTCGAGTTTTTCGACGACCGCGGCGGACGGGTGGCCACCGACGCCGAGGGCTTTGTCGCGCAATACGCCGTGCGCTGTCAGGACCGTAGCGCGCCCGACGCCTGGCGGTCCCGGCGCGAGGCTGTGCGGGACGGTCTGGCCGTCTATCCCATCAACAACTACGGCGCGGTCGAAACGGGCGAGCACGTCTTCTACGAACGCCAGGGCGACGGACCCGAAACCCGCGTCGGACGCGCCCGCTTCACGCAGATGTGGAAACAGGAGGGAGCCGAGTGGAAGCTGGCGCGGGTCTTCAGCTACGACCATTCCGCCCTGCCCTGACAGCAAAGAGGCCCCGGAGCGAACTCCGGGGCCTTCTCGATTCTTCAGGCGGTTCGCGGGATTAGCGAGCGGCCTGGAAGGTTTCGACTGAGGCGGTGACGCGCTCGTTGATCGGCTTGATGCTGTCCTTGACCGTGGCGGTGACGATCTCGTTCGTCTTGGTCAGCTCGGCCACATAGCGCTCCATCGACTTTTTGGCCCAGGCGGTCTGGAGTTCGAAGAACTCCTGCACCGAACGGGCGGTCGACAGTTCCTTGGAGGCGGCGACGCCGTCTTCCCAGGAGGACTTGGCGAAACCCAGCGCCTGTTGCGACAGGGCCTCGGCGCCCTTCTGAGCGACGGTGACCGACTCGACCATGGCTTCCAGGGTCTTCTTGCTGTGCGCATTCAGCTCGGCCATCGAGGCCGTCGACTTGTCGATGCCTTCACGGAAGGCCTGCGTGCCGGCAGCCTGCATGGTTTCGGCTTGCGCCTTGACCTTGGCGGCGGCCGAAGTCGCAGCGGCGGCGGCTTGGTCGGCGGTTTTCTTCACGGTTTCAGCGGCGTCGGCCATGATCGTCTCTCCGGTATAAGGCCCTTGGGGACGGACCTGAGGGCGGAAATAATGACGCGAGGGGATCTCGCAGACCGACAATATGCTGCAAGTGCGAAGGCTTTTCAAGCGTTTTGTGCAATGCACAATATGATCGGCGATAACCTTGATCGGCCGGTCAAATTTGCGTTGACGCGCGGTTAACCACCACGAAACCCGCGCTTCCTATGCTAGCTGTTTGTTCGTGACAGCCGGGGGGCCTGTCGCACCCTGCTCACCGCGGGGTTGTCCCGCCCATGATCGCTTTTCTCCGCCGTGGCCTGTTCGCCGTCCTCGCGCTTTCGCTGGTTCTGGGCGCGAACGTCAGGCCGATCGAGGCCCAGACCGCCTACTCGGCCCAGGAGAACAGCCGCTACGCCGCCATCGTGATCGACGCCGCCACGGGCGAGGTGCTGTTCGCGCGCAACGCCGACAGCCGTCGCTATCCAGCGTCCCTGACCAAGATGATGACGCTGTATCTGACGTTCGAGGCGCTGTCTCAGGGCAAGGCCAACGTGAACGACGTGCTGACGATCTCGCCACGCGCCGCGTCCCAGCCGCCGTCGAAGCTGGGCCTGGCCGCTGGCCAGACCATCACCCTCGACAACGCCATGCGCGCCACCGCCGTGCGGTCCGCCAATGACATGGCCCTGGCCATCGGCGAGCACATCGGCGGATCGGAAGCCCGCTTCACCAATATGATGACGCAGAAGGCCGCGCAGCTGGGCATGACCCAGACGCGCTACCACACTGCAAACGGCCTGCCGGACGCACGTCAGGTGACCTCCGCGCGCGACCAGGCCATTCTGGCGCGCGCGATCATGCGCGACTTCCCTCAGTATTACAGCTATTTCGGCCTTCACGACTGGGCCTACAACGGCCGCAACTATCGCAACACCAACGGCCTGCTGCCGACCGGGCGCGGCTATGACGGGATGAAGACCGGCTACACCAACGCCTCGGGCTACAATCTCGCCGCCTCGGCCGTGCGTGACGGACGACGCCTGATCACCGTGGTCCTGGGCGGCCGTTCGACCGCCAGCCGCAACGCCCACGTCGCCGAACTCATGGACACCGGCTTCGAGGTCGAGCGCCGCCGCGCCCAGGGCGAGCGGATCCAGGTGGCGCAGACCTTCTTCGAGCAGCGCGGGTTCGGCGTCGGGTCGGCAATCGCCGACGCCCCGATCGCCTATGCTTCGGTCAATGACGACGAGGACGGCGTCGGCGCGGAATCCTCCGCTGTCGCCTATACGGCCGCACCGGCGCCCGCCGCCCTGCCGACCCGCGTCGCCCCTGCCCCGTCGGAGCGCGCAGCCAGCCAGCGGGCCGCCGCGACGCTGCCGCCCATTGGTTCGGCGCCGGCCGCCTCCGCCGCTCCGCGTGCGCCCCGCAATGTCACCGCTTCGCTGAACGGCGCGCCGGCCAATGCTGCTGTCGCGCCGTCCACCACGCCCCGTCGCTCGGCGTCGTCCACAACGCGGGAACCCGCCCGCGCCGCGCCCAGAACGCCGGCCGGGCGCTGGGCAGTGCAGGTCGGGGCCTTCCGCGAAGAGAAGGTGGCGACCGACTGGCTGACCGAGGTCAACCGCCGTTTCCGCGATCAGTTCGCCACCGCCGAACGCAACGTCCAGACCGCGGGCGACTGGTATCGCTCGCGCTTCGTCGGCCTGACCGAAACCGGCGCAAAGTCCGCCTGCGAGGCGCTGGCCGCGCGTCGCGTGACCTGCATGGTCATCGGCCCCGACTGAGACCAAAATCGCGAGAACAAATGTTCTTGCTTTGTTCCAGATGATGTCGCATCGTCCTTCCCATGGAAACCGCCAAGGGAAGAGGCGCGCGTTCGAATGCCAGCGGCCGCTACGAGCCTGAGCAGCACCAGTCGTTCGATGACGGCTGGACGCAAGACGACGCCGAGGCCGCGCCGCTACGCACCACCCTCACCCCTGAACACGCCCGCACCATCATCGCCCGGAACGATAGTCCGGACATCGGCTTCGACCGCTCCATCAACCCGTACAAAGGTTGCGAACATGGCTGCATCTACTGCTACGCCCGTCCGTACCATGCCTGGATGGGCCTATCCCCGGGCCTGGATTTCGAGAGCCGGATCTTCTTCAAGCCCCAGGCCGCAAGTCTGCTGGAACAGGCGTTCCTCGCACCCCGATACCGATGCAAGCGCATCCACATAGGCGGCAACACCGACCCCTATCAGCCGGTTGAACGTGATCTGAAGTCGACGCGCGCGATCCTGGAGGTCATGCAAAGATTCAGGCATCCGTTCAGCATCATCACCAAGTCGGTGTTGATCGCGCGCGATGCCGACATTCTGGGCCCGATGGGCAAGGCAGGGCTGGCCTCGGCCTTCGTCTCCATCACCACCCTGGATCGTGGTCTGGCGCGGGCGATGGAGCCCCGCGCCTCGACTCCCGCCAAAAGGCTGGAAGCCATAAGCCGCCTGGCAGACGCCGGTTGTCCGGTCGGGGTCGGTTTCGCCCCCGTCATTCCGGGTCTGAACGATCACGAACTGGAAGCCATACTGGAAGCCGCCGCCAAGGCCGGGGCCACGCGGGCCATGTATGTCACCCTGCGTCTGCCCCTTGAGATCAAGGATCTGTTTCGGGAATGGCTGGCCGACGCCCGCCCGGATCGCGCCGCGCGCGTCATGTCGTTGATCCGCCAGACACGTGGGGGCAAGGATTATGACGCCGACTGGTCCCAGCGGATGAAGGGAACCGGCCCTGTCGCCGAACTGATCGGAACGCGGTTCAAGGCCGCCGTCAAACGCTACGGTCTCGACACGCCGCACCGCCTGCTGGACGAAACCCAGTTCCGCGTGCCGGCAGATGCCCGGCCTCAGCTGGACCTCTTCGATCCGCCGCTCGACAAGATTGCCTGATCAACCGCCTTCGGTTTAGCGTCGCCCTATCTGGGGGGATGTCATGATCAAACGTCTGTCGGCGGCCGCTGTCGCCATTTTCCTGTCGACCATCCTGGCCGGCTGCATGACAGTTAGCGTGCCTGAAGGGCAGTTCTTCTATCCCGACACGCGGGTTCAGGCGGAGAAGCTGATTTTGGCTCCCGGCCCTGCCATTCCTGGGGCTGAAACCCTATCGCTGCCTTTTGCGGGAGGCGCTGTCGCTGCAACCCGCGTGCGGACGGGACGCGCCGACGCACCGCTGATCCTGTATTGCGGGGGCAATCTGTTCCGTCGTGGTGTTGCGGGCGCGCAGGTTGCGGCCGAACTCGCCCCGTTCGGCGATGTGCTGATGTTCGACTATCCCGGCTCCGGCGATACGCCGGGGCAGGCCAGCTTCGCGACCTACAGGGATGCCGGCGAGGTCATCGCGGCGACCGCCCGCGCCCAGGCCGACGCCGAAGGCCGCAGGCTGATCGCCTGGGGGCATTCCCTGGGCGGCCCGATCTGCGCCGAGGCCGCGCGCGTCATCCGCGCCGACGCCGTAGTGCTGGAGGCGACCACACCCACCGCCCGCGCAGCTGTTGACTCAATGGTCGGTCTGTGGCGGCCGATCGTCCGCGTTCAGTTGGCCGAGCCCCTGACGACAGTGGATGTGCCCGCGACGCTGGACGGCTATTCAGGCAAGGTCGTCGTGTTGGAAGCCTCTCGCGACACGACCCTGCCGCCCACACTCAGCCGCAAACTTGCTCATGATCTTCGGACGAGAGGCGTGAACGTCGAGCGTCTGGTGTTCGCGAGAGCGGACCACGGCGACATCCCCTCGCAGCCGGATTTCGTCACTCGCGTGGGCGCAGCCCTGAATTAGTCGTCGGCTGCCGAAGGATCGATGGCCCGCGTGACCAGATCGCGCCAGGTGGGGTCGGTGTCATCGACCAGATCGACATCCTCCATCAGGGCCACCGCGCCCTCCCCATCCGGCAAGATCAGCCCGAGGATTTCCATCTCCTCGCCATCGGCGCCGAGATGGCTTTCGGCCTGAACGGCCACCGCCGCCTGTTCGCCGTCCTCATCCCACCAGATGACCGGCTGAGGCAAATCCATGACGATGAGACGCGGATCGTCGGTTTCGCCCAAGGCGAACACCGCACGTCTCGCCTGAACGTCGTCCAGCGTCGCCACAGCGCCCGTGAACGGCTTCAGCCGCATCCAGTCGTCGGCGTCGAAACCGCCGCCGTCCTCTTCGCTCGTGTCGTCCAAGATCATCGTTTGAAAACCCCCACCAGTTCGACGTGCGACGACCACAGGAACTGATCCACCGGCATTACCGTCTCCAGGCGGAAACCGGCGTCGATCAGCACCCGCGCATCACGCGCAAAGGTCTGAGGATTGCACGACACGCCCACAACGATGCCGGCCTTGGTGTCCGCGATCTGAGCCGTCTGGTCTATCGCGCCGGCCCGCGGCGGGTCGAACACGATGGCGTCGCATCCCTTCAGGTCATAAGGATTCATCGGCCGACGAAACAGATCGCGCGCCTCGGCCGTGATGGCCTTCATCCCTTTGGCCGAACCGACGGCGGCCTTCAGCGCATCGATGCCCGGCTTGGATGCGTCCGCTGCGATCACCGGCGCGACCGTGGCCAACGGGAAGGTGAAGGTCCCCGCGCCGCAGAACAGATCGGCGATCTTCTTGGCGCCCTTCACCGCCGTCAGCGCGCGAGAGACCATCGCCGCCTCGGCCTGAGGGACCGCCTGCAGGAAACCGCCCGCCGGCAGGGACACGGTCGCGGTACCGAACGCCACCTTGGGCTGGCGCGCCATCACCAGGGTGTCGCCCGCCAGGCTGAGGCGCGCCAGATCGGCCCGGCGCGCGGCATGAATGGCCTGCATCTGGGCGTCGGCCGACAGGCCGCCGCCCGAGCGCCTTTCGACCCCGGTCACATCGACGTCCAGCCCCGACAAGGTCCAAGTGACGTGCAGGGTCGGCGCGGACTTCGGATGTTCGAAAAAGGCGGCCGCGACCTGCGTCAGCGCCGGAATGGCCGCTACGATCCGGGGATCAGCGACCGGACAGGCCTTCACCTCGACCAGCCGCCAGGAGCGGCGCGCCTTGAAGCCCAGCACCACCCGTCCATCCTGGGCGCGACGGGCATGAAGAGCCAGGCGGCGACGGCTGGCCGGCGGGGTCGCCACCGTCGCCTCGATCTCGGTCTCGATCCGCTCGCGCGCCAGGGCCAGGCGCACCTGCTCTCGCTTCCAATCCAGATAAGGTTTTTCTGACCAATGCTGAAGCGAGCAGCCGCCACAGTCGCCATACTGGGGCGAGACCGGTGCGATCCGGTCAGAACTGGGCGTGATGATCTCGACCTCTTCCAGCCGACCGTCCACGACGACGCCGCGCACCGTTTCGCCGGGTAAGGTCAGGCCGGCGAACACCGGGCCAGACGGCGTCTGGGCGACGCCGTCGCCTTGGCCGCCGACGCGGTCGATGGTGAAGATGTCCATCGGCGGGCTTCTAGCCGGGCGTCCCCTTTCGCTCAAGCCACGGGGCTACAACGGCGGACCGGCTGAACATGAACGAAGATGAACGAACCGATCAATTGCCGTTCAGCTTCGCCGTCGTAAATCCTAGTGCAACGAGACACGAGGCTTTGCCGTTAACGTTTGACGGAAAACCGTTCGGTCCTCAGAGGGTTGGAAAATGCGTCTCACGAAAACATCGATCGCCGCCGTCGCCGCCCTGGCGTTCGGCGTCACGGCTGCCCCGCTCACGGCGTCGGCCCAGAACTATTACGGCAGCGGCTATAGCCAGAACTACGGCACGGGCACCTACAGCCGCTCGTACGATTACAACAGCGGCCGCTATTACGATCCTTGCGCGCGTGAGCGCCAAGGCCGCACCGGCGCCGGCGCGGTGATCGGCGGCGGCGCGGGCGCCGTCATCGGCTCGCAACTGGCCGCACGCGGTCGACGCACGGAAGGCAGCATCCTGGGCGGCGTGCTCGGCGCTGTCGTCGGGTCGCAGGTCGGTCGTTCCAGCTCGGACGCCTGCCGCAGCTATCAGAGCAGCTATGGCTCGAACCGCTATTACGCCCAGGGCTACAGCCAACCGAGCTACGGCTATTACGACGATCGTTACACCGGCGACCAAGGCTATCGCTACGACGACTACGACCGTCGCGACGACTATGCCTATAGCCGTGGTGGCTATTACGACGACCGCTCGCGCCCGGTCGAATCCTATCAGAATTCAGACGGATGCCGTCTGGCCGAAAGCCAGATCCGTCTGCCCGATGGTCGTACGGACACCCGCTACGTCCGCACCTGCCCCGACCAATACGGCCGCTATCGCGTCGTCGATTAATTTTCAGCCCCCCTGTCGATCGACGACGTGACGGAGCCGCCGGAGGAGCAATCCTCCGGCGGTTTCTCTTTGTTTCAGGGGCTATCGGCCGCTGCCTACTTGAGCCCGTTTTGGGGTTACGGTCCTAGCCCGGCTTCTTCGCCCAGAGCAGGAACTCAAGATTGCCGTCGCCACCGGTGATCGGGCTTTCGGTCGTCGCCTGCACCGCCCAGCCCAGCGCCTCCAGCCAGTTGCGCACGCGCTCGACAGCAGCCGCATGCGCCGCCGCATCCTTAATCACGCCCTTCTTGCCGCCGCCCGGGCCATCGGCCTCGAACTGCGGCTTGACCAGGGTGACCAGATCCGCGCCAGGCGTCGCCAGATCCAGCGCGACCGGGAGAACCTTGATCAGGCTGATGAAACTGGCGTCGCAGACCACCAGCGACGGCGGCTGCCGGATCAGATCGACCGTAAGGTCCCGCGCATCGGTGCGCTCCAGATTGATCACGCGTGGATCGGACGACACCCGTGGGTGCATCTGGCCGAAGCCGACGTCGACGGCGAACACCTTGGCCGCGCCGCGGGTCAGCAAAACCTCGGTAAAGCCGCCGGTCGATGCTCCGACATCCAGCGCCACCCTGCCCTCGACAAGAACGGGCCATAGGGTCAGGGCGTGGTCCAGCTTCAGCGCCCCGCGCCCGACCCACGGGTGGGCGGGTTGGGCCTCCAGCGCGATGTCGTCCGCGAACTGTTCGGACGCCTTCCGCACGAGCGCGCCGTCGGCCAGAACCAGCCCCGCCTCGATCGCGGCGCGCGCTTGCGAACGGCTGTCGAACAGACTGCGTGCGACCAGAAGCTGATCAATCCGCGTCTTCACAGCCTTGCTTTCATCAGGGCGTCAAAGCGACGCCAGACGCGCCAGCGCCGCCTGTAGCTTGACCTTGCCTGCCTCGGCCTCGGCCAGCTTGGCGCGCTGTTCGTCGACGACTTCCGGCGCGGCGCGAGACACGAAGTTAGGATTGCCCAGCTTTTTGTTCACATGGCCGATGTCGCTGTCTAAGGCGGCGATTTCCTTCTCCAGACGGGCCCGTTCGGCGGTCAGATCGATGATCCCCGCCAAGGACAAGGCGATAGTCGAACCGCCGGACACGAAGGTCACAGCCCCTGTCGGCGCCGCGTCAGCCGAACCGACCTCGGACACCCGGCCCAGGGTCAGAATCAGATCGCGATGGCGAGCGATTCGCTCAGCCGACACGGCGTCGGGCGCGACAAAGGCCAGCGGCGGCTTGGCCGACGGCGGCACGTTCATTTCGGCGCGCAGACCGCGAATCTCGCCCACCAGATCGATCAGCCAGCCGATCTCGGCTTCGGCCGAGGCGTCGATGAAGGCGTACGGCAGCACCGGCCACTCGGCGCCGATCAGCAAGCCGTCGCGCGCCGGGCCCTCCTTGCCCAGTTCGGCCCACAGTTCCTCGGTGATGAAGGGCATGACCGGATGCAGCAGCTTGAGCGTCTGATCCAGCGTCCAGGCCGTCATGGCCCGCGTTTCGATCGTGGCGGCCTCGTCCGATCCTTGGAAGACAGGCTTGGCCAGTTCCAGATACCAGTCGCAGAAGACGTTCCAGACGAAGCGATACAAGGCGCCCGCCGCATCGTCGAAGCGTCCGCCTTCGATGGCTTGCGACACCGCACGTTCGGCCTTGGTCAGCTCGCCGCGGATCCAACGGTTGATTGTCTGGTCAACGCTCGCGGGATCGAAGCCCGCCACCCGGCGCGCCTCGTTCATCTGGCTGAAGCGCGCGGCGTTCCACAGCTTGGTGCCGAAGTTGCGGTATCCCTCGATCCGCTGTTTCGACAATTTGATGTCGCGGGTACCCGACAGGATCGCCATGGTGAAGCGCAAGGGATCGGCGCCCAGCTCGTCGATGATGCCCAAGGGATCGATGACGTTCCCCTTGGACTTGCTCATCTTCTGGCCCTTCTCGTCGCGGACGAGGCCATTGATGATGACGCGCTTGAACGGAACCTCGCCCATGAAGTGCTGGCCCATCATCATCATCCGGGCGACCCAGAAGAAGATGATGTCCGCTGCCGTGACCAGGTCGCTGGTCGGATAGAACTGCTCCAGATCCTCGGTCTTCTCGGGCCAGCCCATGGTCGAGAACGGCCACAGGGCCGAGGAGAACCAGGTGTCGAGAACGTCCTCGTCCTGGGTCAGGGCGACCTCGGAATCATAGTCCGCCATCGCCTGTTCGCGGGCGTCCTCTTCCGTTTCAGCCACATAGATTTCGCCGTTCGGGCCATACCAGGCCGGAATGCGGTGCCCCCACCACAGCTGGCGCGAGATGCACCAAGGCTCGATGTTGCGCAGCCATTCGAAATAGATCTTCTCGTAGGACTTGGGCTCGAACACCGTATCGCCCTGCTCCACCGCCTTCAGCGCGGGCTGGGCCAGGACCTTGGCGTCGACGTACCACTGGTCGGTCAGCCACGGCTCGATCACCACGCCGGAGCGGTCACCGTGCGGCACGACGTGTTTGGTCTTCTCGATCTCGCGCAGCCAGACCTCTTCCTCGGCGCGGGCGACGATGGCCTTGCGCGCAGCGAAACGGTCTTGCCCGACGTAGTCTGCGGGCACGTCGGGCGTATCGACGTCGGTGATGCGTCCGAAAGCGTCGAGGATATTCAGCGACGGCAGGCCGGCGCGCTTACCCACGCCAAAATCGTTGAAATCATGCGCCGGCGTGATCTTCACCGCGCCCGAACCCTTGGTCGGATCAGCATAGTCGTCAGCGACGATGGGGATGCGACGGCCGGTGATCGGCAGTGTCACGAACTTGCCGACCAGGCCGGCATAGCGTTCGTCATCCGGATGCACCGCCACGCCGGTGTCGCCCAGCATGGTCTCGGGCCGGGTCGTGGCGACGACGATGAAGGCGCGCGTCTCGAACTCGGTCGCCTTGCCGTCCTCGTCGAAGGCGATGGGATGTTCATAGGTGACGCCGTCGGCCAGCGGATAGGCGAAATGCCAATAGGCTCCGTCGACCTCGCGCTGCTCGACCTCCAGGTCCGAGATGGCGGTCTGGAAATGCGGATCCCAGTTCACCAGCCGCTTGTCGCGATAGATCAGGCCTTCCTTATGCAGTTGCACGAAGACCTTGCGGACGGCGGCGTTTAGCCCCTCGTCCAGGGTGAACCGCTCGCGCGACCAGTCGCACGATGCGCCGAGGCGGCGCAGCTGGCGCACGATGGTCCCGCCGCTTTCGGCCTTCCATTCCCAGATCTTCTCGATGAAGGCGTCGCGGCCCATGTCGCGCCTGCCGACATTGCCGGCGGCGGCCAGCTGACGCTCGACCACCATCTGGGTGGCGATGCCGGCGTGATCCGTGCCGGGCAGCCACAGCACCGCCTTGCCCTTCATCCGGTGATAGCGGGCAAGGATATCCTGCAGCGTATTGTTCAGCGCATGGCCGATATGCAGGCTGCCGGTCACGTTGGGCGGCGGAATGACGATCGAATAGGCCTCGGCGGTGCCGTCGGTGCGGGGCGCGAACAGGCCGCTCTCTTCCCACTGGGCGTAAATGCGGGGCTCGGCGGCCTGGGGTTCGAAAGTCTTCTCAAGCATTGGCGTCTGGTCTTTTGCAAAATGCGAAAGGGCGGCCCCTTCAGGAGCCGCCCCTCGGATTAGTCTGGGCTGAAGCGAAGGGCTAGGCGCTGCGCGCGATGCGTTCGACTTCCTTTTGTACCGCCGCCTGGACGATGCCGGGCAGGTTGTTGTCCAGCCAGTCCTTCAGCAGCGGGCGCAGCATCTCGGCGACCATGGCCTCGACCGTGTTGCCGCTGACGAAGGGCAGGTCGCCCGAGGCCGACGGAGCCGGCTCAGGCTTCTTGAAGCTGGCGGCCAGGCCCGCAAAGGCCGAGGCCGCGCTGGCGGCGGCGCTGTCGCCGACCAGAGTGTCATAGGCCGGGGCCGGCTCGGGAGCCGATTCGTAAGCCGGCGCGGGTTCAGGCTCGGGCTGATAGGGCGCGGGCGAATGTTCGACCACGTCCAGGTCGCCGATGGTCTCGGCCGGCGCTTCATAGCGGTCGGTCAGTTCCAGCACGTCGTCTTCGACGGCGGCGGGTTCCGGCGTCGGCTCGACCGGGGCGGCGAAGACGGTTTCGGCCGCGATCGGCTCGGGAACCGGCTCAGGCGTGGCTTCCGGCATCGCGGCGGCCGGCGTCTCGGCCGGGGCCTCGTCTTCGGAGATGATCCGGCGAATCGACGCCAGAATCTCTTCCATGGTCGGTTCCTGGGCGGACTGATCGGTCATGGCGCAACCTTGGGCGAGGCCTGGGTAGAAGGGGTGGGCGCCGAACGATGGATCGCTCGAAACCTGTGCCTTGTCGTCGCATCTTCGCCCGTCGGAATCAACGGGCGGTTTCCGTCCGTATTCGACGCGGTCAGTTCTGCGGCGCCGTGCGCACAACCTCGCCCTTGAGCTGAGCGTCGATCGGCGCGTCGGCGGTGTCCGGCGTTGTCACGATCGGCGGCGAGGCCACGCGGTCCAGCGTCTCGATCACGCCGTCCCACGGCAGGCCGCCGCGTCCCTTGACCTGGTCGTAGTTCGCAGCGGGATCATAGGCCTCGATCGTCGGGTTCAGCGCCGGGCCTTCCAACTGGCCCATG
The DNA here is from genome assembly GCF_001592205.1 of Brevundimonas vesicularis NBRC 12165. GTDB lineage: Bacteria > Pseudomonadota > Alphaproteobacteria > Caulobacterales > Caulobacteraceae > Brevundimonas > Brevundimonas vesicularis. The sequence continues at coordinate 179,956 of NZ_BCWM01000001.1, forward strand.
GCGGCCAGCAGCGAGGCGCGGGCGACATATTCAGCGGCGCGGGCGCTGGCGACCGAAGTCTGGGCATTCCGAAGCGCTAGTTCCTGGTTCAACACGTCCAGCGTGGTGCGCAGACCGACCTGGGCTTCCTGGCGCACGCCTTCGGCCGCGACCGATGCGGCGCGAACGGCTTCCGTGCCGGCCGCGACCGTGGCGCGGGTCGACAGCACCTGGGCGTAGGCCGAGCTGACGTTCTGCAGCACGGTGCGGCGCTCGCCCTCGATGCCAATCTGGGCCGCGTTGGCGCGCTCCAAAGCCTGGGCGACGCGCGAGCGGTTCAGGCCGCCGGTGAACAGCGGCACGGACAGAGTGGCGCCGGCCGTGAAGCTGCGGCGATCAGCCAGTTCACCGAGGTCGCCCAGATCGTTGGTCGATCCGCCATAGGAGGCGGTGGCGCGCACCGACGGCAGATATTCCGAACGGGCGGCCGCAACGGCGGCCTCGGCGCTTTGCAGTTGATAGGTTGCGGCCAGGACAGCGGGATTGCGCTGCAACGCGGTCTCGATGGCGACGTCGAAGTCGCTGGGCACTTCCGGCAGGACCGGCGCGGCTTCCAGATCGGCCGGCGACTGGCCGACGACGGCTGCATAGGCGGCGCGCGATGTGGACAACTGGGCCTGGGCGTTCGCCAGGTCGGCCTCGGACTGCGCCTGCGAAGCTTCGGCCTGGGCCACGTCGGTGCGGGTGATCTCACCGACCTCGAAACGGGCGCTGGTTTCTTCCAGCTGGCGTTGCAGCACCGTCAGGTTCTCCTGACGGATACGCAGGATTTCCATGTCGCGGGTGACGTTCACATAGGCCTGGATCACCGACAGCATGACCGACTGCTCGATCTCACGCAGGTTCTCACGGCCGGCCAGGACGCTGGCGCGCGCCTGATCAATGGCGCGCGAGGTGCGACCGGCGGTCCAGACATTCTGGCTGACGCTGACGCCGACATTGGCGCCTTCGGTTTCGGACGATGAGGTCGTGACTTGGGTGTCGGGTATGCCGTCGCCGTTCGTATCGACGAACTGGGTCACGGCGGGAAAGTCGCTGCGGGTATAGTCGACGCCGGCCGAGGCGCCGATGGTCGGGCGCAGGCCCGACCGCGCTTGAACCACCGTCTCGTCCAGCGCACGCTGGTTGGCGCGCTGGGCCAGCAGGTTGGGGTTGGTCCGATAGGCCAGGGCGATGGCGTCCTGCAGCGTCTCGGCCCAGGCCGGCGCGCCCAGACCAGTCATCACGGCGACCACAGCGGCCGAAGCCAGCACACGCGAGCGTTTCAACATTGTCCGTCCTTGCGTGACGCTCCGAAGAACGCCCGAATGTTTTCTCAAGCGTAACTGCGGCCTGACCGAACCACACGCCAGTTAAGTTTTCTTCACGGTTGCGAACGGGATTTCCGCCGCAACCGCGCGTCTCTTTGGTCTTACAGCGCAAAAGTGGGGGCGGGCTTCAGCTCGGCAAGGACCGCTGGCGACGAATCAAACAGTTCGCGGCGCGACAGCCCTTCGCGCGTCTGAACATACAGGGCCGCCTTGCCGATGGCGCCGCGGCGTTCGACCACGACGATCCGGCCGCCGGGACGCAGGGCCGCGCCCCACGATTCGGGCAGGCTCTCGACGCCGCCTTCGGAAATGATCAGGTCCCATCCTTCGCCGGTCGGCTGAGCCAGCGGCGCGACGACGGTCGCCACGCCCGCTTCAGACAGGGGCTCGCCGACCACGACGAAAACGGCGTCGTCCGATTCCTGAGCCGTGACGCTGACGCGCATACGGGCCAGCAGGGCGGCGGCGTAGGGCGCGGCGATGGCCAGGGCCTTCTCGCCTTCACGTGCATCGGCGGCTTGCAGCAGCTTGGCGACGTCGCGCGCCGGCATCAGGCGGCGCTCGCCCGCGATCACCACCGATTCTTCGGAATAGGCGGCGAAGGCGCGATCAGGCGCGCAGAACTTTTCACGCGGCACGGCCATCATGGCCAGGTGAATCGCGCGATCCGTCACGTCGTTCACTCGCACCTGCGAGTCGACCATGGCCTTGCGCTCTGCGGTGAAATCCATCTGTAAGGCAGCCTTCAACGATAATCCGGGAGGAAAACTCGCGCGCTTATAGGTCCGTGCGTTGCAGCGGACAATCCGATCTGATAGCGAACGCCCCTCGCGATGACCGCCCCCGAGAAATCGGGGACAGAAAGCGGCCTGATGGCGGAGTGGTGACGCAGAGGACTGCAAATCCTTGCACCCGGGTTCGATTCCCGGTCAGGCCTCCATCGCGACGATACGGACGAAGGCCGCCCCTCGGGGCGGCCTTCGCGTTTTCAGCTTCCAGCAAGCGCCGTCGTCGTCAGGTGATGAAGCGCAACCGCACTGGTCGCCGCGACATTCAGCGAATCGAACCCGCCCGCCATAGCGATGCCGATCGGCCGGCAACGGTCGATCAAATCCTTGGGCAGCCCCGGACCTTCCGACCCCAGCATCAGAGCGACCGGTCCGGCGCGCCTGTAGTCCGAAAGCCGCTCGGTCGCCGAAGGCGTCAGCGCCAACACCTCGACGCCGGCCCGCTGCAGGGCCTCGATAATGTCTGTCGCGCCGGCCACGACGAACGGCGTGCGCAGCACCGCGCCGACCGAAACGCGAATCGCCTTGCGGTAAAAGGGGTCGCAGCAGGTCGGATCAAGCAGCACCGCCGTGGCGCCGAACGCGGCGGCGTTCCTGAACAAGCCGCCGACATTGTCGTGGTTGCCGATCCCGCTAGCCACGACGAACACGTCCTGCGACCCGATATCCGCCAGCACTTTGTCCAGCGACAGCGGCTCGGGCTTTTGGCCCAAGGCCAGAATGCCCCGATGCAGTTCGAATCCCGCGATCCGGTCCAGCACGGCTTGGCTCGCAACATAGACGGGCGTCGCGGACGGCAGAGACGTGATGACATCGCCCAAGGCCGCAACGCGCTTTTCCGCCAGCAGCAGCGACAAGGGCTGACAGCGCGACGCCATCGACGCCAGTCCAAGCACCACCACCTCCCCTTCCGCGATGAACAGTCCCTGACGACCCGTCAGATCGCGCTCGCGGATATCGCGGTAGGCCGCAACACGCGGGTCGTCGGGATCTTCGATAAATATCGTTTCGATTGGCTCGTTTTCCCATTGCAAGATCAGAACGGCCGCTGCTATACGCCCGCCTCCCGAGCAGATGTTCCGCAGTAGCTCAGTGGTAGAGCAGCCGACTGTTAATCGGCTGGTCGTAGGTTCGAATCCTACCTGCGGAGCCACTCGGGGTAAAGACTGAGGCCAGACAAGGCGTTAGGTCGAAAACTTTCCATAATACCTGATCCTTTTCGCACCGCGGCCGAGCTGTTGTGCGCGGGCGCGCCGCGCTCTGGTGTCGCTTTGACGCACCCCGCCCCTGCCCGTAGATCATAGCGAACCTTGGCCAACCTTGAGCGTTGGCAAAGCTATCCCTCACGATCCAGGAGAGACGCCCCGCCTCGATGTCCATCAGCTTCCTTCTCGTCGTCATCCTGGTCCTGCCGTTCCTTGGCGCCATCGTCGCGTCCGGCTTGCCGCGTCACGCACGCACCTCGGCCGCCATCTTGTCCTGGATCGTGGCCTTGGTCAGCCTGGGGTGTCTGGCTGCGCTATGGCCGATGTTCCAGGACGGGGAGACGCTGCGCTACGAAATCCCGTGGCTGCCGTCGCTGGGCGTCAATCTGGTGCTGCGACTGGATGGACTGTCGTGGCTGTTCAGCGCCCTGATCCTGGGGATCGGCGCCTTGGTGGTGCTGTATGCCCGCTACTACATGTCGCCGAAGGATCCGGTGCCGCGGTTCTTCTCCTTCCTGCTGGCCTTCATGGGGGCGATGCAAGGCGTGGTGCTGTCGGGCAATCTGATCCAGCTGGTCGTATTCTGGGAGCTGACCAGCCTCTTTTCGTTCCTTCTGATCGGCTATTGGCACCAGAACCCCGCCGCGCGCGAAGGATCCCGCATGGCGCTGACGGTGACGGCCATGGGCGGCATCGCCCTGCTGGTCGGGATGATCCTGATCGGGCGGATCGTCGGCAGCTACGACCTCGATGTCGTCTTGGCGTCACGCGAGGCGATCCAGACCAGCCGGCTGTATCTGCCCGCGCTGATCCTGCTGCTGCTCGGCGCGATGACCAAGAGCGCACAGTTTCCGTTCCACTTCTGGCTGCCCCGCGCCATGGCCGCGCCGACGCCGGTCAGCGCCTATCTGCACTCCGCGACCATGGTGAAGGCAGGCATTTTCCTGCTGATCCGCTTCTGGCCCGTCTTGGCGGGGTCGGAGAGCTGGTATCTGATCGTCGGCGGCATGGGTCTGGCGACGCTGCTGCTCGGCGCCTGGTGCGCCATCTTCCAGCATGATCTCAAAGGCCTGCTGGCCTATTCGACGATCAGCCATCTGGGCCTGATCGTGCTGCTGCTGGGATTAGGCAGTCCGCTGGCCTGTATTGCGGCCATCTTCCACACGGTGAACCACGCCACCTTCAAGGCGTCGCTCTTCATGGCCGCCGGCATCATCGATCACGAGGCCGGCACGCGCGATATGCGCAAGCTCAGCGGTCTGTTCCGCTTCATGCCTTTTACAGCGACCCTGGCCATGGTGGCCGCAGCCGCGATGGCGGGCGTGCCCCTGTTGAACGGCTTCCTGTCCAAGGAAATGTTCCTGGCCGAGGCGGTGGCCAGCGCACATACGCACGGCCTGAACATGCTGCTGCCCGCCCTGGCCACCTTGGCCAGCGCCTTCAGCGTTCTGTATTCACTGCGGTTTATCCACGCGACCTTCTTCGGCCCGCCTCCGACCGAGCTGGATCGCATCCCGCACGAGCCGCCCGCCTGGATGCGTCGCCCCGTCGAGGTGCTAGTCGCGCTGTGTCTGGTCGTCGGCATCTTCCCGGCTGTGACGGTGGGGCCGTTCTTGAAGAGCGCCGCAGTTTCGGTGCTGGGCTTCGATCTGCCCTATTACAGCCTGGCCCTGTGGCACGGATTCAACCTTCCGTTAGTGCTGAGCCTTATCGCCCTCGCCGGCGGCGTGGGTCTCTATGTCGTCTTCGGCAAACGCATCAACGCCAATCCGCGCGGCGGACCGTGGGGCTGGAAGCGTCTGAACGGCGGCTGGTTGTTCGAGCGAACCATGACCGGCCTGTTCAAGGGCTCGGAGGCGATGGTTCGCCTGTTGGGGGCCACACGACAACAGGCACAGCTGAGGGCCATCGTCTTGGTCGCCCTGCTGGCGGGAGGGCTGGCGGCGATCGGCGCAGGATTGGTCATCGGCCCGATCATGCCGACATTGACCCTGTCAAACTGGGCCTTCGCCGGTCTTTGGCTGGTCGGCGCCAGCTGTGCAGTCGCGGCGGCATGGCAGGCGAAATATCACCGACTGGCTGCCGTGGTTCTGATGGGCGGCGCAGGTCTGGCCAGCTGCCTGTCCTTCGTCTGGCTGTCGGCGCCAGATCTGGCCGTAACCCAACTGCTGGTCGAGGTCGTGACCACCGTCCTGCTGCTGCTGGGCCTACGCTGGCTGCCGAAACGGCTGGAGACCATTCGCCTGCCACAGGCCATGGAGATGCGATCTCGTCGCCGCCGCCGTATCGACCTGATCATCGCCGCCGCCGCCGGCGCGTCCTTGACGGCCATTTCCTACGCCGTCATGACGCGTCCATCGATCGAGGGGATTTCGCGCTTCTTCGTCGAGCACGCCTATAAGGACGCGGGCGGGCGCAACATCGTCAACGTCATCCTGGTCGACTTCCGCGCCTTCGACACCTTCGGCGAGATCACGGTTCTGGGCATTGTCGGCCTGACGATCTTCGCCCTGCTGCGCCGCTTCCGTCCCGCCGACGACACCCTGTCCAATCCCAGCCAGCAGAGCGTGCAGGATGCCTCAGACCGCGATCATGAGACGCGATCGGAGGGCGACACGCTGAAGGAGACCATGCTGATCCCCCGCGTGGTGATGCGCTGGATCTTCCCCTTCATCATCCTGCTCGCCGTTCACCTGTTCCTGCGCGGGCATGACCTGCCGGGCGGGGGTTTCGCGGCGGGCGTGGCCCTGTCGATTGCCTTCATCCTGCAATATATGGCTTCGGGCGCTCGCTGGGTCGAAGAGCGGCTGGCGATCCGGCCCATCTTCTGGATCGGCGCCGGCCTGGTGATCGCCGCCCTCAGCGGGCTCGGATCGTGGCTGTTCGGCTATCCCTTCCTGACGTCCTGGTTCCAGTATGCCGATCTGCCGATCCTGGGCCGCGTGCCGTTGGCCAGCGCCGTGCTGTTCGACTTGGGCGTGGTCGTTCTGGTCGTGGGCGCCACGGTCCTGACCCTCGTCGCCCTGGCGCACCAGTCGCTGCGCAAGCCCAAGCAAAGAGACGCCGAAGAAGGAGAGCCGTCATGATGGAGCTGGTTCTCGCCCTCGCCATCGGCGTGCTGTCGGCCTCTGGCGTCTGGCTGCTGCTGCGCCCGCGCACCTTCCAGGTGATCATGGGGCTGTCGCTGCTGTCCTATGCGGTCAATATCTTCATCTTCGCCATGGGACGGCTGAGGTCGGGCGCGCCGCCGGTGCTGGCGGGCGAGGTCTCCGACCCCTCGCGCTACACCGACCCGACGCCGCAGGCGCTGGTCCTGACCGCGATCGTCATCAGCTTCGCCCTGACCGCGCTGTTCCTGGTTGTCATTCTGGCCGCGCGCGGCATCACCGGCAGCGACCATGTCGATGGCAAGGAGCCGGACGCATGATCGACTGGAACGCCCATCTGATCATCGGCCCCATCGTCCTGCCGATGATCATCGCCTCAGCCATGCTGCTGCTGGACGAGCGTCGCCGAACGCTGAAGGCGGCGCTCAGCTTGAGCGCTATGGCCGCCATTCTGATCATGGCCTTGGTTCTGCTGCACGAAAGCGCAAACGGCGCCGTGGGCGGCGGCGATACTGCGCGGGTCTATCGCCTGGGATCGTGGGCTGCGCCCTACGGCATCGTCCTGGTGGCCGACCGGCTGTCGACGATGATGGTCGCGCTGACCAGCGTTTTGGGCGGATGCGCCCTGATCTTCGCCCTGGCGCGATGGGACCGGGCGGGGCCGCGCTTCCACGCCCTGTTCCTGCTTCTCATCATGGGGGTGAACGGCGCCCTGCTGACCGGCGACCTGTTCAACCTGTTCGTCTTTTTCGAGATCATGCTGGCCGCCTCATACGGACTGGCCCTGCATGGGTCGGGCGAGGCGCGTGTGCGGGCAGGCGTGATCTATATCGCCGTGAATCTGACCGCGTCCTTGCTGTTCCTGATCGGCGTCAGCCTGATCTACGGGGTGATCGGCACGCTGAACATGGCGGATGTTGCAACGCGGGTTGCGACCATCTCAGTGGATGACCTGGGACTGTTTCATATCGGAGCGGCGGTGCTGGGTACGGCCTTTCTGATCAAGTGCGCCATGTGGCCCTTGGGGTTCTGGCTGACCCCGACCTATTCGGCTGCCAGCGCGCCGGCGGCGGCGGTCTTCGCCATCCTGTCCAAGGTCGGGGTCTACGTGGTCATCCGCCTCAGTCTGCTGCTGTTCGGCGCCGACGCGGGCGCCTCCGCCGGATTTGGCCTGACCTGGCTGTTTGTCGGCGGAATGGCGACCATAGCGTTCGGCACGTTCGGCCTGATCGCCTCTCGCGATCTGTCGCGCGCCGCCGGGTTCGGTGTGATGATTTCCTCCGGCACCGTTCTGGCCAGCCTGGGCGTCGGCGATGCGGCGACCCTCAGCGGCGCGCTCTTTTACCTGATCGGCTCAACTCTGGCCTGCGCAGCCCTGTTTCTGCTGGCCGAGATTCTCCAGCGAGGGCGAGAATCCGATGTCGGAGAGGCGCGCGCTGTTTTCGATGACGAATATCGTGATCCGTTCGACGACGAAGAGCGCAACGAGCCGGGCCTGGTCATTCCGGCGGCCGTCGCCGCCCTGGGCGGCGCCTTTCTGATCTGCACCTTGATGGTCGCCGGCCTGCCGCCCTTGGCCGGCTTCGTTGGAAAACTGTCGATGATCAGCGCCCTGGTCGGCGTTGGCGATGCGGCGGCCTGGACGCTGGTCGCCGTGCTTTCCGTATCCAGTCTTGGCGCCTTGATCGGCCTGACGCGCCTGGGCGTCGGCGCGATCTGGACACGCGACGAAGATGCGCCGGCATTCGTGGTGGGTGCGGCCGAGCTGACGGCGGTCGCAGCCCTGCTTGGCGCCTGCGTGTTCCTGGCAATCTTCGCTGGCTCTGGCCTGATCTACACCGACCACACGGCGGCCTGGCTGGCTGACCCGCAAGGCTACATCCACGCGGTGTTGGGCGGGAGCGGGCGATGAGACGCATCCTCCCCTACCCCATCCTTTCACTCGGCCTGTTCGTCGCCTCGATCCTCCTCAGCGCCTCGGTCGCACCGCCGTCTCTGGCGCTCGCGGTGCTGCTGGCCCTTCTGGCGCCGATCATCATGTTGGCGCTGGGCGTGGATCGCGTGCGGGTAAAGGCGCCGATGGCCATAATGCGCCTCGCCATCGACGTCGTCGGCGACATCGTGCGCTCCAACTGGGCGGTGTCGCACATCATTCTGGGGCGGCGACGGCATGAGCGCACATCCGGCTTCATCCATATCCCGCTGGATCTGCGCGACCGATATGGCCTGGCGGTCCTGGCCATCATCATCACCTCGACGCCCGGCACCCTGTGGGTCGAGTATGAGTCCGCCACCGGCCGTCTGCTGCTGCACGTGCTGGATCTCGTGGATGAAGAGACCTGGGTGCGGCTGATCAAGGATCGCTACGAGCGCCGGCTGATGGAGATTTTCGAATGACGGCGGCGGTGCTGACCTGGGGTCTGGGTCTGGCCCAGCTGATGCTGATCTGCGCCATGGGCCTGGCGGCATGGCGGATCATTCACGGTCCGCGCGCCCAGGATCGCGTCCTGGGCATGGACACCCTTTATCTCAACGGCATGCTGCTGGTGGTGGTGTTCGGCATCCGCACCAACAGCCAGCTTTATTTCGAGGCCGCCCTGGTGATCGGCATGTTGGGCTTCGCCGCCACCGTGGCCCTGGCCAAGTTCCTGATGCGCGGCGAGGTGATTGAATGACCCAAGCTGACGTTCCCGCATGGGCCGCCATCATAGTCGTCGCCCTGGCCGTCATCGGCTCGGCCCTTTCGCTACTGGGCGCGGTTGGGCTGGTTCGGCTGAAGACCTTCTATGAGCGCGTCCATGCCCCGACGCTTGGGGCCACGCTAGGCATGGTCCTGGTCCTTTTGGCGTCAATCGTCTGGTTCACGACCGTGGAGCGGCGTTTCATGCCGCGCGAAATCCTGATCGGCCTGTTCCTGACGGTCACGACGCCGGTCACCCTGATCCTGCTCGCCCGCGCCGCCCTGTTCCGTGATCGCACCGACAGGGTCAAAGACACGCCGAGGAAGGGCTGATCGACCGGCAAAAAAGAAGCCCGGCGGGGGCGCCGGGCTGCAAGCAGGTTCGGTGATGGTGTCCCTGAGGACGGCCCATTCCTTAACCGAAATGGTTTCCAGATCGTTAAGCGCCTTCAGTCCGGCAGCCAGGTCGTCTGACGTCCCGCTGGATCGACGGGCCATGTGATCCGCCAGCCCGCCCCCGCCCGCTCGACGACGAAGCCCGCAGTCGCCCCCGCGCCCGGATAGTCGAAGCGCTTTCCATTCACCGTGATCGTCGCCCCACCCGACTGTCCGATGACTGCCCGCCAGCGGCCGCGTCCGATCGCCGTCGGCGCCATATCTGCACCGTTGATATTGACCGAGGGAGCCGCCCCATTCGTCCGGCCTGACGCCATTAGAGTCGCACCGTCCGAATCCACCGCATCCAGCCCCTCGCCGCCATCGAGCCGGACAGTCGGCTGGCCTGCTGCGATCAGGGCGACGGGACCGGCTCCGCCCTGGATCACCACCAGCGTCTCAGGCGAGACGGCGGCGTCCTCGCCCACCTGCACCTCGGGCGTAAAGCGCACATCGCCGCTCAAAGGCGGCAGTCGCAGTTCGAACCGCCCCGCGCCGTCCGCCGTCGTCGCCACGGCCGCAGTATCCGGCGCACGCAGCACGACGCGCGCATTGGGCCCCGCCCCGCCGCGCAGCACCAGAACGCCGCCGTCGCGCATCACGCCATCAATCTGGGGCGGGCGAACCCAGGGCGAGGCCTCGTCGGCCCCCGTCGGCCCCGCCACGCCGCCCTGCTGATCGGAACAGGCTGCGGCAGCCAGGACCGCGACACACGCGACCATCATCTGACGTTTCATCCTGCGCCTCTACAATATAGGACTGGCGACCCAGCGGCTCGAGCCTGTGTTAGCTTGAGCGCCGTCGGTTTGGCCATGGCCAGGCCGCCTATTCGTTTTCTTCGAGGCTCCATGTCCCTGCCCCCCGTTTCGTTCCTGCCGTTCGACGGCTCTTCCGTCTGCCTGTTCTGCGGCGCCTCCGAGACCGCCGATCCCACCTATACCGAAGCCGCCTACGCCTTCGGCAAGGTGGCGGCCGAGGCGGGCTGGCGGCTGGTCTATGGTGGCGGCGGCGTGGGCCTGATGGGGGCCTCGGCGCGTGGCGCGCATGAGGCGGGCGGCCGGGTCGTCGGCATCATGCCGGCTTTCCTGCGCAGCCGCGAACGCCTGTTCGACGACGTCGAGACTGTCGTCGTCACTTCGATGCATGAGCGCAAACAACTGATGTACGACCAGTCCGACGCCTTCGTGGTCGCGCCCGGCGGCATCGGCACCCTAGAAGAGGTCGTGGAGCTGCTGTCCTGGAAGCGGCTGGACCTGCACCACAAGCCGGTCGTCTTCCTGAACCTGAACGGCTTCTGGAATGGCTTCTTCGACCTGATGAAGCACAGCGTCGCAGAAGGAATGACGCCGCCGTCGTTCTTGGACGCTTGGACCGTCGCTGAAACCGTCGAAGAGGCGATGGCGCAGGTTCAGGCCGGCGGCGATGCGCCGCAATTGAAACATGATCATCGATAAGTGATCATCGCTCATAATCCGCTGCGCGCGTCTTGACAGTTTTTATCGAAAACTGACATGGGAGCGCAGCGGCATGACGCCGTTCTTCATTTCGGAGAGTTTTCAATGCGCGCTCTGCTGATCGCCGCCGCCCTGTTCGCCGCCGCCCCTGCGGTCGCCCAAGCCCCCGCCGCCACCAGCCTGACGCTGGCCGACGCCGCCAAGGCGCCCGCACGCGCCACCATCATCGACGGCGCTCGTTGGTCCTGCGAAGGCGCGACCTGCACCGCCGCGGGCGGCACCGAACAGCCCGCGACGCGCGCTTGCCGTCGCGTGGTTCAGAAGTTCGGTCCCGTGACCGCCTTCTCCTACAAGGGCGTCGCCCTGAGCGCAGACGAACTGGCTGTCTGCAACGCCTAGAATGCCTAAGGCGGCTTAGGCCGCCTCACCTCTCAGACGCCGCTGGATGGTTTCGCGACCGATCAGCGGCGCCATGGCCGCCATGTCCGGCCCATGCTGCTGCCCCGTCAGCGCCAGACGCAGCGGCATGAATAGCGCCTTACCCTTCGCGCCCGTCTCGGCCTTGACGGCCGAGGTCCACGCCGACCAGGCGTTCTCGTCGATCACTTCCGGCAGCAGACGCAGCGCTGTTTCAATGAAGGTCGCATCTTCGATCACCGGTTGGATCGGACCACGGACGATCTGCGCCATGTCCGCGACGTCGGCGAACTTCGTCAGATTGCCCCGCACCGTATTCCAGAAGGCTTCGCCCAGATCGGCGCCGAGAGCCTGAAGACGCGGCTGCGCCGTCGCATAATCCATGACGTGCAGCGCCTGGGCGTTCAGCCGGTCCAGATCCGCCGTATCGTAACGCGCCGGCGAACGGCCCATCTTGGAGAAGGCGAAGCTCTGTCCCAGAGCCTCAATCGAGGCGCCGACTTCCAGCGGATCAGAGGTGCCTATCCGGCCAAGGTGGCTGGTGATCGCGATCGGCTCATAGCCCTGGTCGCGCATGTCGCTGATCGACAGCGATCCCAGACGCTTGGACAGGGCCGCGCCGTCGGCGCCGACAAGCAGCGGCATGTGGGCGAAGCCCGGAACCGGCGCGCCCAGCGCCTCGAAGATTTCGATCTGCGCCCCGGTGTTGGTGACGTGATCCTCGCCCCGGATGATGTGCGTGATGGCCATGTCGATGTCATCGACCACCGACGGCAGTGTGTAGAGGAACAGACCGTCCTCGCGGATCAGCACCGGGTCCGACATCGAGGCGGTGTCCACCTCCGCATGACCGCGCGCTAAGTCTTCCCAGGCGACGCGCTTGCCATCCAGCTTGAAGCGCCAATGGGGGCGGCGCCCTTCGGCTTCGTAAGCGGCCTTCTGCTCTTCGGTCAGTTCCAACGCCGCGCGGTCATAGATCGGCGGCAGGCCGCGCGACAGTTGCACCTTGCGGCGACGGTCCAGCTCGTCGGCGGTCTCATAGGCGGGATATAGCCGCCCCGACGCCTTCAGCCTGGCGGCCGCTTCTTCGTAGCGATCGAACCGCTTGGACTGGTTGTAACGCTCGTCCCACGGCATCCCCAGCCAAGTCAGGTCGTCTTCGATCCCCTGTTCAAACTCGGGCGTGGAGCGCGCCAAGTCGGTGTCGTCGATGCGCAACACAAACGATCCGCCCTGCCCCTTGGCGAACATCCAGTTCACCAAGGCAGTTCGGACATTGCCGACATGCAGCTTACCCGTGGGCGACGGGGCGAAACGAACCTTGACGGACATGGATAGACGACCTCGAAAGCGAGGCGGCTAGGTCGCCCCGCAACCCGGCGAAGTCAAGGCGCGGAAGGCTTAAACCTCAGTCGTCGCGGTGAACGCGTTCGCGGCGTTCGTGGGCTTCGACCGACAGCGTTGCCGTCGGACGGGCTTCCAGACGACCCAGGCTGATGGGTTCGCCCGTATCCTCGCAGTAGCCGTAGGAACCATCCTCGATCCGGCGCAGCGCGTCGTCGATCTTGGAGATCAACTTGCGTTGTCGGTCGCGGGTGCGCAACTCCAGCGCGCGATCGGATTCCGAAGACGCCCGGTCCACCAGATCGGGGTGGTTTTCGGTTTCGGCCTTCAGATTGACGACCGTGCCCTTGGACTCGCGAAGGATCTCATCCTTCCAGGCCAGCAGCTTCTTCTTGAAATAGGCTTGCTGCCGTTCGTTCATGAACGGCTCGCTGTCAGACGGCCGATACGGGCCGGTTTCGTCGGACACAACGGACGCCAAGGCGCTCATCGATCTCACGCTCTCTAACACGCCCCCCTGTGGCGTAGATGGCCGTATAATCAGCCCGTCGAGTCGCGGCAACGCGGTTCTCGATTCCGTGATGAAAATAGGGCGACTAACCGCCGGACAGTGGCAAAAGTCACTCAGTGCCGAAGCTTAGCCGCCTGATGTCAGACGATTATTTCGTGTCAGGGGCGGTTGCGGCGCATTTCCGCCTTCGCTAGTTCGACTGAGGCGCGCAGGTCGATCTGATCCAGCAAGGCGCCCAGGTCCTTGTCGTCGTCGGCGGCGCGCTCCTCGCGCAGGCTCCGCGCCAGACGGTCCAGAGCCCCCTCGGCGGCGTCGCCGTTCAGCAGGGCCAGCTTGATTTCGTCAAGGCGATCCAGAAGACCGCTGCCGCGCCGGATCGCGCGACGTCGCTTTTCCAGCGGCCCCTCGACCCCTTGAAGGGCCATCAAGGCCGAGACGTCAGAAACCCCGCCCGTCGCTGCGCTGGCGGTCGTTGCAGCAGGCGCAGGGGTAGCCGCAGTCTGCCCTAGCGAGAAGCCGCTGGCGGATCGCGTAGGACGTGTGCTGGCAGGCGTGCTGACGCCGTTGGGGCCGACAACCTTCATGTGCAGGTGCTCCGCGTCATGAAATCATGGATGACGGGCGGCGGTGACTGTTTGGTTAACGCCCCGGCAAATCCTGCCGCTTCTCTGACCGTCAAAGGCCGACCGACATTGAATTCACGTCGTTAATTCTTCGGCACGATCCTCGCAGTGATGACGGCGTAACGTTGCGTGGACGCCTGACCGATGCAAAATCTGCTTGCCCGCCTGATCGCCTCCGTCGCCGCGACGCTCGTCGTCGCCGGCGGCGCGACCTCGGCGTTGGCCCAGTCGCAGTCGCGCATCAAGGACATCGCCGCCATCGAGGGCGTGCGAGGCAACCAGTTGGTCGGCTACGGCATGGTCATGGGGCTGAACGGCACGGGCGATTCCTTACGCAACTGCCCCTTCACCCGCCAATCGCTGGAAGGCATGACCGAGCGGCTGGGCGTCAACATTCGCGGGGCCAACGCCAACACCAAGAATATGGCCGCCGTCATGGTCACCGCCGACCTGCCCGCATTCGCCACGCCCGGCTCGCGCATCGACGTGTCGGTGGCCTCTATGTGCGACGCTAAAAGCTTGCTGGGCGGTTCGCTGGTTGTCACCAGCCTGCAAGGCGCGGACGGTCAGGTCTATGCGGTGGCGCAAGGCTCGGTCCAGACCGGCGCCGTCTCGGCGTCTGGCGGTTCGGGGTCGTCGGTGACGCGCGGCGTGCCGACCGCCGGCCGCATCGCCTCGGGCGCCCTGGTCGAGCGCGAGACCGGCTTCCAGATGGCCAATATGAACGAGGTACGCCTGAATCTGCGCAACCCCGACTTCACCACCGCCCAGCGCGTCGCCGCCGTCGTCAACGCCGCCTATCCAGGCTCGGCTTTGGCCGAGAACGGCACGGTCGTCGCCCTGCGCGCGCCTGGTGAACTGGGCATGGCGGGCTTCATCAGCCGGATCGAAAACCTGGCCGTCAGCGTCGATACCCCCGCCAAGGTCATTATCGACGAGGTCAACGGCGTCATCGTCATGGGGGACGCCGTGCGCATCTCTCGCGTCGCCATCGCCCAGGGCAACCTAACCATATCGGTGGACGAACAGCCGCAAGTCAGTCAGCCGGCGCCCTTCAGCCGGGGCCAGACCGCCGTCGTGCCCTCGACCCAGGTGAACGTCGAAGAGGATCTGGGCACCCAGATGCGGCTGGTCGGCGGCGGGGCCAACCTGTCCACCCTGGTCAACGGCCTGAACGCCTTGGGCGTCAGCCCGCGTGATATGATCAGCATTCTGCAGGCCATCAAGGCCGCCGGCGCCCTGCAGGCCGACATCGAAGTGATGTGAGCATGACCGACCTGACCGTCTCCGCCGATCTGCTGCGCCCCGCCGCGGCCGCCCCAACGGCCGTGAACCGTGACAAAATCGCGGAAACCGCCAAGGCCTTCGAGGCCACCTTCATCTCGCAGATGCTGAAGCCGATGTTCGAAGGCCTGTCGACCGACGGCCTGTTCGGCGGCGGTCAGGGCGAGGCGACATGGCGTAGCTTCATGCTGGACGAAATGGCCAAGAGCACGGTGAAGGCCGGTGGCATCGGCCTGAGCAACACCGTCATGGCCGAAATGCTGAAGATGCAGGAGGGCCGGCAATGAGCGACACTGAACTGGCCCAGGCACGCGTTCGCCAGCTGACGACCCTGACCTTGCGCCTGACCGAGCGGCTGAGGGCCGAAACAGCCGCTTTCGCCGATGGCCGTCCTCAGGATGTGGCGGCCGGTCTGTCGGAAACCCAGGAGATGGCCAATCTCTACCGTCGCGATTCCGCCCATGTGAAGGCCAATCCGGCGCTGCTAAGCGGCGCTCCGATGGAAGACCGCAGGACACTGATCGACGCCACGCGTGAGTTCGACGCGGCCCTGACTCGCCACAGCCGCGCCGTCGACGCCGCGCGTCAAATCTCCGAGGGTCTGGTCCGCGCCATCGCGGCGGAGGTCACCGCTGCTCGCACACCCGCCTCCGCCTATGCCGCCGACGGCCGCGCCTCGCTAGGCGACGGACGCGCTGTCGCCCTGAACCGAATGGCCTGAAGCGCATGGCCTGAAGGGACGGCCCTTCGCCGTTCGCAGATCACGGTTCGCGTCCTAAGGGTCATTGCCTATTTTTTAAGCGACTGTGTGCCAGCATGGCCTCATGACGCTGACCACTCGCCTCCTAGGCCTGGCCTTCGCTTCCGCCGACACCCTGGTGGAGGTGGATCCGAAAGGCGTGGTCGCCTTTGCGATCGGCGCGGGCGCCGTGGCCGGCGAAGACGCAGGCGCGACCTGGACGGGCCGTCCCCTGCTCGATCTGCTGCACGACGGCGCCTCTACCCTGACCGCCCTGCAAGGCATGAAGGCCGGTGTGCGTATTCCGGCGACGTCGATCCTTGTGGCGGCCGGTCCTGACCGCGTGCGCCGCGCCTCGTTCCGCGCCTTCGTCCTGCCGCAGATGGCGCCCGCCGTCTCCTGCGCCATATCCTACGAAGGCCCGGCCTTCGCGCTGGAGGATCTGGAAACCCGCCCGCTTCTTGAGCCGGAAGATTTCCTGGCCGACGCAGGGCGCGTGTTGGAGTCTAATCCCGACCTGGCCCTGTCTTTCCTTGACATCACGGGGCTTGAGAACGTCACTGGCGACGCCGCCGACCGTCTGAACCGCCGCATCGAGGCCACGCTTCAGTCCGCCGCCGTCGAGGGGTCGAGCGCGTCGCAGGTCACCGGCGTCCGCTTCGCCCTGCTGCGCCCCGCCAACGACCGTCGCGACATCGCAGCCGAGATCGTGGAAGCCGGTCGGGCCGAAGGCCTATCGCTGGGCGCCGAGGCTTTCAGCTCGCCCGTGCCGCCCGGATCGGATTCCCTGTGCGTGCTGCGCGCCATGCGGTTCGCCATCGAAGGCTGTCTGAAGGGCGACGGCCTCGCCAATCCGCAGATCGCCTTCGCGGACTCGCTAAAGCGCACCTTCCGCGACGCTGAAACTTTCCGCAGCCTGGTCAAGTCGCGCGAGTTCCAGGTCCATTATCAGCCCATCGTCCATCTGGACTCCCGCGCGGTCCACCACTTCGAGGCCCTGACCCGCTTCAACGGCAACAATGGACCCGCCGAGGCCATTCGCATGGCCGAGGAGTTGGACATGATCGAGTCGTTCGACCTCGCCGTGGCGGAGAAGGTGCTGAAGCGGATGCGCCAGCCCGGCGCCGGCCTTCTGAAGATGGCGATCAATGTTTCGGGCGCCTCGCTGGGCGATGACACCTACGTCGAGCAGTTGCTGCGCATGACCGCCGGCGCGCCCGAGGAACGCCGTCGCCTGATGGTCGAGGTGACCGAAACCTCCGCCGTTGCAGACATCGAAGCCGCCGACCGTCGCCTGGCTGCGCTGCGCGAAGCCGGTATCAAGGTCTGCATCGACGATTTCGGCGCAGGGGCCGCCGCCTTCGACTATCTGCGCAAACTGTCCGTGGATTCGGTCAAGATCGACGGAGCCATCGTGCGCGACATCCAGACCGACCAACGGTCCAAGGCCATGCTGCACAGCATCGTCGAACTGTGCCGTTCGATGAGGCTGGAAACGATTGCTGAGATGATCGAGACCGACGGCGTCGCCGCCGAGCTCAAGGCGGCGGGCGTCGAATACGGCCAAGGCTGGCTCTTCGGCCGCGCTGAAGCCGAGCCGCGCACCCAACTGTCCAGCCCGTCGATGGTCCGTCGCAAGGGCGCCGTCGAGGCCTGGGGTTGACCGACTTCAGAGTTCGATCGGGCGCGTGATCTTCAGCGCCGCCAGGAAATCCACGTCGTGGCTCACCACGATCAACGCGCCGTCATAGGCGTTCAGCGCCTCCTCGATCGACGCGATGGCGTCCAGGTCGAGGTGGTTCGTCGGCTCGTCCAGCACCAGCAACTGCGGCGGCGTCGCGCCTGTCATGACGCAGGCCAGACCCGCCCTCAGCCGCTCCCCGCCTGACAGCTCGCCGACCCGGCGCTGCGCCGCCGTATTGCGAAACAGGAACCGCGCCAGCGCCGCCTGGGCGTCATTGACCGACCCTTGCGGGTTCAATCGCCGCCACGCCTCCACCAAGGTTTCGTCCGGGCTCAGGATCTTGACCTCCTGATCCAGCAGCACCGCACGCACAGGCCGATCGACGGCGCCCGTGGTCGGTTGCAGATCGCCGGTGATCAGCCGCAGCAAGGTCGTCTTGCCCGCGCCGTTCGGTCCCGTGATCGCGACTCGTTCCGGCCCGACCAGCTTCAGGTCGACCGGCCCGACGATCGTCCGTCCCTCAGGTGTCGCCCAACCGACTTGGTCCAATGTCAGCACTGTCCGTCCCGTTGGCAGGCCGGTCGTCGGCATCGGGATCGCCAGCGTCCGCGTTCGCTCTACGCGCGCCTGGGCTGAGGCCAAGGCGTCCTGCGCGGCCGCGGCCTGACGTTCGGCCAGCAAGCCGCCGCGCGCGCCCGTGTTTTCAGCGCGCTCGGCCCGGGCGCCCAGCAGGATTTTCGGCATATCGCCCTTGGCGGCCTTGCGACGGCCGGCGGCGTCACGGCGCGACTGAGCCTCCGCGCGCTGCTGAGCCTCCGCGCCGACACGCGCGAGTTCGCGCTTGGCTTCGGCCAGATCCCGCGTCGCCGCCTCGCGCTCCAGCGCCTTTCGCTCGACATAGGCGTCATAGCCGCCGCCGTAGCTGGCGACGCCCAGGCTCGACACCTCAAGGATTCGGTCCATGCGGCGCAACAGGTTGCGATCATGGCTGACCACCACGACCCCGCCGTCCCAACGCGCGATGACATCGGCGACCAGCGCCCGCGCCTGCGCATCCAGATGATTGGTCGGCTCGTCCAGCAGGATCAGATCGGGCTGGGCCAGCCTCAAACCCGCCAGCCGCAACCGCGTCTGCTCGCCCCCGCTGAGACTGCACGTCAGGCGGTCGTGGTCCAGGTCAGGCAGCCCGATCTCTCGCAAGGCCTCGTCAAGACGAGTCTCCAGCGTCCAGTCAGCCTCGGCCAGATCGTCAGCCGTTCCCTGCCCCGCCAAAACCCGCGCCACAACAGCCAGCGCAGATTCTACACCGAGGGTTCGCGCGACGGTTTCGTCTGGCGCCGGCTCATAACGCTGATCCAGCACGCCGATCGTTCCAGCTCGCGCGACTGCACCCTCGGCAGGCGCGGCTTCGCCCGAGATCAGGCGCAGCAGCGTGCTCTTGCCCGCGCCATTGCGACCGACGATGCCGGTTCGCTCAGGCCCGAACGTCAGGCTCAGATTGTCGAATAATGTGGCGCCGTCCGGCGTCCTAGCGGCGACCTTGTCGAGTGTCGCGAGTGCGGACGGGGACGCGTTTCGGCTTGGGCTGATTGGCATTGAGGATCACGAGCAGCATGGCGGACAGGGCGGAACCGGTGGCCAATGCGATGATCATGATCGTCAAACCTTCTGCAAAACGCGTCAGAACAAGGAGGATGGGTCGTAATCCCGCAATGCGCAAGTCTGGCGTCGAACACGGCCGCGTGAGAAGCTTGGCGTTGAGGAGACAACCATGAAGACCGTCATCACCCTCGCCATCGTCTCCACACTGGCTTGCGCCGCATGCGCGACTGCGCCGGACCGGCGGCCGTCTGCCCCGAATTACAGCGCCGTGCCGACCCAGGCGCCGACGCCCAACGCACGGCTCTATGCCGCCTGCCTGGAGCAGGCTGCCGCAGCCGACGCCTATCGTCGCGCGGACAACGGGGACGGCGCAGAATATATCCTGTTCACCTGCACGGGTGCGCCGGCCGCCGCCTTCGCCACAGCCTTGATTCCCTGGAGCGAGAAGATCGGATCGACATTCCAGCGTGACGGCCGCACCTTCCGCTCGACCGCAAAGGTCGAGGCCGACCTGTTCGGAGTCGATTCCTGCTCGACCGATGCGATGGGCGGAGACGCTGTCTGCATCCTGTCGTTCAACGCCGGCGACTTCCTCGACCAATAGGCTGGCTCCCGCTAGACCAGCCGTCATGCAAACCCTTTTCCGCATCGACGACCCCGCCAGCGCCGCCGCGCGGCGCGGGGCCGCCGTCCAGCGCCTGCGAGACGAGACAGGTATCGACGAGGCCATGATCGACGCCCTGGTCGAAGGCTTCTACGCCCGCGTCCGCGACGACGCCCTGATCGGCCCGATCTTCGCGGACCGGATCACCGACTGGGCGCCGCATCTGGCGCAGATGAAGCTTTTCTGGTCGTCGGTCGCCCTGTCCACCGGCGTCTATCAAGGCAGGCCGATGCCGAAACATCTGCCCCTTCCCATCGATGCGCGGCATTTCGATCGCTGGCTGGAGCTGTTCGTCGAAACTGCGCGCGCCCTGTGCCCGCCCATCGCCGCCGACCACTTCGTTGAACGCGCCCGTCGCATCGCCGAAAGTCTGGAACTGGGCGTCGCAAACGCCAGCGGCGTGCGTCTGGCCATGGGCGAGCGTTTCGTGCGGCCCACGCAGGTGTGGACGCCGGATTGATGCACCGGCCGAAATGTTCCTACATTGTTCTTGCTTCAATCACGCAATTCGTCCCCATATAGCGATGTCGCGCCGGACCCGCCGGCCCTCCTCCGCGTTCTCCGGACAGCATGACCGAAAAGCATAACTTCATCCGCGTTCGCGGCGCCCGCGAGCATAACCTCAAGGGCGTGGATCTCGACATTCCGCGTGAACAGCTGGTGGTGATGACCGGCCTGTCGGGGTCTGGCAAATCCTCGCTGGCATTCGACACTATCTATGCCGAAGGCCAGCGGCGTTATGTCGAGAGCCTGTCGGCCTATGCCCGCCAGTTCCTGGAGCTGATGGGCAAGCCGGACGTGGATCTGATCGAAGGCCTGTCCCCGGCCATCTCCATCGAACAGAAGACAACGTCCAAGAACCCGCGCTCGACCGTCGGTACGGTGACGGAAATTCACGACTATATGCGCCTGCTGTGGGCGCGGGTCGGCGTGCCCTATTCGCCGGCGACCGGCCTGCCCATTGAGAGCCAGACCGTCAGCCAGATGATCGACAAGCTGGTCGCCCTGCCCGATGGTGAGCGCATCCTGCTGCTCGCCCCCGTCGTTCGCGGCCGTAAGGGCGAGTACAGGAAGGAAATCGCCGAGTGGCAGCGGCAGGGCTTCCAGCGCCTGAAGATCGACGGCCAGTTCTATCCGATCGACGAAGCGCCCACGCTGGACAAGAAGTTCAAGCACGACATCGACATCGTCGTGGACCGGATCGTCACCAAGCCGGATCAGGAAGCGCGCTACGCCGACAGCCTACAGACGGCGCTGGGTCTGGCCGACGGCATCGCCAATGCCGAATGGGCCTCGACGGCGGAAGGTGAAACCGCGCCGCGCTCCATCCTGTTTTCCGAACGATTCGCATGCCCGGTGTCGGGTTTCACGATCAGCGAGATAGAGCCGCGTCTGTTCTCGTTCAACAACCCCTTCGGCGCCTGCCCGGTCTGCGACGGCTTGGGTGTCAAGCTGGCATTTGACGCCGATCTGGTGATCCCGGACCGCGACAAGACACTGCACAAGGGTGCCGTTGCGCCATGGGCGCGTGGGCCGTCGCCGCTTTACACCCAGACACTGCAGTCGCTCAGCCTCCACTATGGCTTCTCGATGGACAAGCCGTGGCGCGACCTGCCCGCCCAGGCGCACAAGGCCATCCTGCACGGCACGGGGTCGGAGAAGATCAAGTTCGTCTATGACGACAACGCCCGAAAATACGAGGTCTCCAAGCCGTTCGAAGGGGTGCTGCCGAACCTGGAACGCCGCTGGCGCGAGACCGACAGCGCCTGGGTGCGCGAGGAACTGGCCCGCTATCAATCCGAGACGCCCTGCAACGCGTGTCACGGCAAGCGGCTGAAGCCCGAGGCCCTGGCGGTCAAGGTTGGCGGCGAGGACATCGCCGACATCTCCACCCTGTCCATCTCCAAGGCCTATCTGTGGTTCTCGACGCTGGAAGAGAACCTGACCGACAAGCAGATGGAGATCGCCCGGCGCATCCTGAAGGAAATCTGCGACCGGCTGCGATTCCTGAACAACGTCGGCCTGGATTATCTGAACCTGTCGCGATCCTCCGGCACTCTGTCGGGCGGCGAGAGCCAACGCATCCGCTTGGCGTCGCAAATCGGCTCGGGCCTCACCGGCGTCCTCTACGTGCTGGACGAGCCGTCCATCGGCCTCCATCAACGCGACAACACCCGCCTGCTGGAAAGCCTGAAGGGGCTGCGCGATCTCGGCAACTCGGTCCTCGTGGTCGAGCATGACGAAGAAGCCATCCTGACCGCGGACTACGTCATCGACATGGGCCCGGCCGCCGGGGTTCATGGCGGCCAGGTCTGCGCCGAGGGCACGCCGGCCCAGGTCATGGCCAATCCCAAGTCCTTGACCGGCAAATACCTGACCGGCGAGCGCGAGATCGAAGTCCCCGCCGAGGGTCGCCGCCCCATCAACCGCAAGCGAATGCTGAAAATCAGCGGCGCCAGCGGCAACAATCTGAAGAGCGTCACCGGCGAAATCCCGGTCGGCGTCTTCACCTGCATCACCGGCGTCTCGGGCGGCGGCAAGTCCACTTTCACCATCGAGACCCTGTACAAGGCCGCCGCGCGTCGCCTGAACAATGCCTCGGAGGCCCCTGCCCCCTTCGATCGGATCGAAGGCCTGGAGCATTTCGACAAGGTCATCGACATCGACCAGTCGCCCATCGGCCGCACCCCGCGCTCGAACCCCGCGACCTATACCGGCGCCTTCGGGCCTATCCGCGACTGGTACGCCGGCCTGCCGGAATCCAAGGCGCGCGGCTATGGCCCCGGGCGGTTCAGCTTCAACGTCAAGGGCGGGCGTTGCGAAGCCTGCCAAGGCGACGGCGTCATCAAGATCGAGATGCACTTCCTGCCGGACGTCTATGTCACCTGCGACGTCTGCAAGGGCAAACGCTACAATCGCGAGACGCTGGAGATCGTGTTCAAGGGCAAGTCCATTTCGGACGTGCTGGACATGACGGTCGAGGAGGCGGCGACCTTCTTCAAGGCCGTGCCGCCGATCCGCGACAAGATGCTGACGCTTGAACGCGTGGGCCTGGGCTACGTCAAGGTTGGCCAGCCCGCCACTACCCTGTCAGGCGGCGAGGCCCAGCGGGTCAAACTGTCCAAGGAGCTGTCCAAGCGCGCCACCGGCCGCACCCTGTACATCCTCGACGAGCCGACCACCGGCCTGCATTTCGAGGATACGCGCAAGCTGCTGGAAGTGCTGCAGGAACTGGTCGAGGCCGGGAACACCATCGTGGTGATCGAGCACAACCTCGATGTCATCAAGGTCGCCGACTATCTGCTCGACTTCGGTCCCGAGGGCGGCGACGGCGGCGGCGAGATCGTCGCTGTGGGCACGCCCGAACAGGTCGCGGACAACAAGGCCAGTTGGACCGGCAAATACCTCAAGGAGGTGCTGGATCGGCACGAGGACCGCCGCAAGGCGCGTGTGGCGGCCTTGGGCGGGTCCGTCGATGCTCCGGCCAAAAAGAAAAGGGTGAAGGCGTCGGCCTGATCGTCAGGAAAAGACGTCGGTCGACTGACCGCCTCGAAGCCCATTCCAGGCCGCTGCGAACGGGGCATACAGCACCGCGAGTTGCAGCGCGGCGAGGAAGGCGTTGACGATCGACGACACCAGGATCGCCGGCCAGGCCTGCATCAGGATCTGACCCAGTCCCTCGCCGTCGAAGCGCGCCAGCGTCTGGATGCCGCCGGTGGCTAGGTCTGCGGCTGCGCCGATGATCATGCCCAGGATGCTGACGATCAGGGACATGATGATGGCGATCACGGCCATGCCCAGCAGCGACCAGAAATGCCCCTTGGTGGCGGCGAACGATTCCACGATGGTGATCTTGCGGCGATCGATCGTCATCGGCACCGCAAGGCTGAACTTGATCGCCAGCCAGACGATCAGGGCGAAGACGGCGAAGATCAGCAGCACGCCGGCCAAGATCAGCAGCGCCTGACCCGACGCCGCGCCGAAACCGATGGCCGCGCCGACCACCATCATGCCGACGCCAGACGCCAGACCGACAGCCAGGCTGACGATCAGACTGACCGCCAGAACGCGGACCTCATCCATACCGAGGCGCAGATAGCCCCACGACGACTCGGCCGGCCGCAAGACCGAGCGCGCCACGGCCGCGCTCAGCACCGCGCCGACCAGAAGGCCAATGGGCGCGGCCCAGATCAGGGCTCCGGCATAGGTCTGACCCAAGGCCTGAAACTCCGCCATCGACGGGTTGGCCGACTGTTCCAGCGCTTCACCCGCCGCCATCAGGCTGGCCCACTTGTCTGCGCCCAGGCCGAACATGGCGACATAGACGGCCAGATAGACCAGGCCCCAGGCGACCGCGACAATCGGATGCCGACGGACGACCCGAAAGCCTTCGAAGGCCGCATCGGTGGCGGAAAAACTCATGACAACTCCGGGAGCAGATTCGCGGCGCACCGTAGCGCATCCGCAAGCCTACGTCCCCCACCGCCGCCGTCCCGGCATCATGCGTTCGATCGCCTCAGTTCGCGGAGGCGATCGTCCAGTCCGCGATCTGGGTGTTGATGTCGCGCGTCGCCGTGTCGAAAGCTGCGACGATGGCGGACACGCGGTTGTCGCCGGCAGGCTGGGTCACGGTGAACACCCGCTCGACCGAGCGCCCTTCCTCGGGACGAATGGTCCCGCCGCCAGCGCGCCGTTCCGGGGTGGAGCGCAGCTGCGCCCGCGCGGTCACGACGACATCCGGCACGGTGCCCGGCGCGGCGTATCGCGCCTCGAACGTCGTGACCGTGACCTGCAGGATCAGCGGCGGCGTCCCCGGCTCGCGGCGACCCAGCACGCGAATGCGGTCGGCGCGGTTGGCGAAGGCCGCCTTCAGGCTGTCGTCGAACAGGGTCGAGGCCGGCGACACCCAGCGTGCGCCGCCGATATAGGCCGTCTCTAGACCCGTGACGCCCAGGATCTTGTCGTCGCCGGTCGCCTGTGGGAACTCGATGCGGCGGATCGAGACCGTTAGAGGCGCAGGCGTGTCGCCCACCGCCGACGGCGCGGCCATCGGCAAGCCGAACCGATAGTTCTGGACCGGGTCCGGCGACGATAGCAGCGCGCATCCGCTCAGCGCGGCCAAGACAGCGGCGGACGCCGCCAGTCGAAGGACAGGACGAAGGATCACGGCTGCACCTCCAGCTCTTTGGATTTCGGACGACCGATGAAGTCGCGCGGGCTGGCGCGGACGTCGTCGATCAGGGATTGCAGAGACCGGGTGGCGTCTTGCAGCTCTTCAATCGTGCCGGTCAGTTGCGGCAGGCTGGTCGTCGCAAAGTCACCCAAAGGACGCTCCAGCCCAGTGATCGAACGGTTGGCCGAGGCGATCGCCGTGCGTGCTTCCGCCGTCGCCGAGTTGATATTGGCGATGGCTTGGCGACCGTCCGTATTGATGATCTGACGCGTGTCGACGGCCAGGGCCTGATATTCCTTCACCGCGGCGTTGGCGTTGGTCACGGCGTCTTCCAGTTGCTGGAAGATGGCCTTGCGGGCTTCCAGTTCCGTCGTGAGCGCTTCGACGTTCTTCACGCTGGTGGAGAAGCTGCGGATATTGTCGTCGGACATGACGCGGTTGATCCGGTTTAGCGCATCCACGGTCTGGGCCAGCACCGTGCCCGAACCACTCAACAGTTCAGCGATCGGCGACGGCTGGCTTTGCAGCACGGGCACGACATTATCCGGATACTGCTCTTTCAGCAGGGCGCTGTTGGGCGAGCCGGCGGTGATCTGGATGTAGTTCAGGCCGGTGATGCCTTGCGGCTCTAGCTGCGCGCGCGAGGTCACGCGCACCGGCGTCGTGCCGTCCACGCGGACACGGGCGATGACCTGGTCGCCGCGCTTGGTGTCGATGTTCAGGTCAGTGACCTCACCGACGCGGATGCCGTTGAAATGCACCTCGCCGCCTTCGGACAGGCCGTTCACCGGCCCATAGAAGACGATGTCGTACATGTCATAGTCGCTGTTGAACTGCAGCCGGGCCAGCCAGATGGTGAACACCGCCAGAGCCGCCAGAAGGGCGACGGTGGCGATGCCGACGGCGGCGTAATGTGCGTCTCTTTCCATGATCCGCTCTCCTCAGGCGGCAGACTTGGTGGCTGCGCGTCCGCGCGGCCCCAGGAAATATTCTTTGATCCACGGATGGTCGGAGCCTTCCAGCTCCTGCACCGTGGCCTTTTCCACGACCCGCTTGTCGGCCAGCACCGCCACCTTGTCACAGATGGCGTAGAGCGTATCGAGGTCGTGGGTGATCATGAAGACGGACAGACCCAGGTCGTCCGCCAGTTGCCGAATCAGATCGTCGAACGCGGCCGCGCCGATGGGGTCCAGACCCGCCGTCGGCTCGTCCAGAAACACCAGTTCTGGGTCCAGCGCCAGCGCACGCGCCAGGCCGGCGCGCTTCTTCATGCCGCCCGACAGTTCGGCGGGCTTCAGGTGATGATGCTCGGGTTTGAGGCCCACCATGGCGATCTTGAGTTCGGCCAGTTCATAGATGATCGCTTTGGGCAGTTTGGTGTGCTCGACCAGGGGCGAGGCGACGTTCTCCAACACGCTCAGCGATGAGAACAGCGCACCCTGCTGAAACAGGATGCCGGTGCGGCGCTCGATGTCCGCCGACTGATCGTCGGTCAGGGTCGCACGGTCGTAGCCCAGCACCTTCACCGACCCGCCCTCGGGCTCTTTCAGTCCGATGATGGTGTTCAGCAGCACGGTCTTGCCCGCGCCCGATCCGCCGACGACGCCCAAGACTTCGCCGCGCACCAGGTCGAGGTCGAGGTTTTCGTGGATGGTGCGCTCGCCGAACTGGCTCAACAGGCCGCGCACCTCGATCAGGTTTTCTGGTGCTTCGGTCATATGTTCAGCTCCAGGAAAACCAGGGCGAACACGGCGTCCAGAAAGATGATGGCGAAGATGGCTTGCACCACGGCGGCCGTCACGCGCCGGCCCAGGCTTTCGACATCGCCGGCGACCGACATGCCCTGACGGCAACCGATGGCGGCGATCACCAGGGCGAAGACCGGCGCCTTCACCAGACCGACCATCAGATGCTGGGCCATGGTGCCGTCCTCGACGAGCCGCTGGAAGAAGAAGGACGGACCAAGATTCAGCGAGCTCCAGCACACGACCAGACCGCCGACCAGACCGCCGATCATGCCCATGAAGGTCAGCAGCGGCAGCATCAGCACCAGGGACGCAACGCGCGGGATCACCAGGGCCTGGAACGGATTGACGCCCATGACCTGCATAGCGTCGACCTCCTGGTTCATCCGCATCGATCCGATCTCGGCCGCAAAGGCCGAAGCCGAACGTCCAGCCAACAAGACCGAGGCGATCACCACGGCGAACTCGCGGAACATGGCGACGCCGATCAGCTGAACCGCAAACACTTGGGCGCCGAAGTCGGTCAGCAAATCCACGCCGATGAAAGCGATGACGGCGCCGATGAAGAAGTTGGTGATCATGACGATCGGAATGGCGTCCAGCCCGGCGCGCTCGGCCTGACTGACCCAGGCCGGCCAACGGATGCCGCCGGGATGTTTGGCGGCTTCCACCACGGCGGCCATCAGCCGACCCAGAAAGGCCAGCGACAACATGGCCTCGCCGCCGAAATCGTAAACGCCACGGCCGATCTTGGCGAAGGTGCGCACGAAGGCGCTGGGGCGTTTCGGCGCAGGGGCGCTCTGGCGCTCCAGCAGTTCGATCATGTGATAGATGCGACCGGCCTCCGGTCGATCCTTCCACTGGCTCTTGGCCAGGCGGCCGCTTGAAGCCTGCACCAGAGCCAGCGCGCCGGCGGTATCGAAGCGACCGAGATCGGAGGTGTCGATGCTGGCGATATCGCGGCCTTCCAGATCGCGGCTCAGCTCCGTCGGCAGACGACCGAGCGCCGTGGTCGTCCAGTCGCCGGTCAAGCGCAGACGGGCCTCGCCATCACTATCGACGATTTCATATGCAGCCGTGTTCATCGCGCCCCTGAAGACCGATCTGACATCGCGATTTTCCCCTGACGCTCTGAACAGACAGCCGAAATCCCTGCCGCGCTAATGGTCAAGCCGGCATTCGATGTCAACGCGCGATGACATTCGCGCGGATGTTTGTCGATCGACCGTGTCGAGATCGCCTCCCCCGATGAAACGTCCAACGGTCACGCTGGCGCTGATGCCAAACGCGGCCGAACGGGATTCGTTCTCGCGTCACCTCATACGACGCTGCACGGCCGTCAGATCCTCAATGAACAACCGTCTCGCCTCGGACTTCGCCGCCTCGTCCGGCAGACGCAGCAGATAGGAGGGGTGGACCGTCAGTACGGCGGTCGATCCGTCGCTCAGGTCGATCGGCGCGCCGCGTTCCTGCATCACAGCCGGCTTGCGACCCAGCAACGCCAAACTCGCCGTCGCCCCCAGGGCCAGCACGACCTGCGGCTTGATCAACCTTCGCTCCGAGTCCAGCCACCAGCGGCAGGCCTGAACCTCGCCCGCATTCGGCGTCTTGTGCAGGCGACGTTTGCCGCGCGGCTCGTGTTTGAAATGTTTGACCGCGTTGGTGACATAGACGTCGGATCGATCAATGCCGGCCTCGGCCAAGGCGGCGTTCAGCACCTGTCCCGCCGGCCCGATGAAGGCGCGGCCTGCCAGATCCTCCTGATCGCCCGGCTGTTCGCCGACGATCATCAGACGCGCCGACTTCGGCCCCTCCCCGCACACGCCCTGCGTCGCGTCGCGGTAAAGCGGGCAACGGCGACACGCCTGAACGCCGCTGGCGACGTCGTCAAGATTTTGAGGCACGGCCTCGGCGTCGGGACGCGCCAAATGCACGTCTGGCGCGACGGCGCGCGCGAAACGCGAATTGGGCTGAGGCGACGGCGTAGCGACCATGGTCTCGGTCCGAACCGACGAGGCCACGACCAGTTCCGGGATCAGGGCGGCTTCCGGCAGGTTCTTCCAATAGGACTTGGCCATCTCACCCTGCATCGTCTTCACCTTGAGCCGCGCAGGATTGAAGGTCGAGGCGTAGTAAGTCTTCCAGAAATCCTCGATCTCGTCCTCGGCGGGCGCCAGGTCGCGGGTCGCTGGCCGCCCGAACCGCAGGGCTTCTCCATCCCAGACGGCCGAACCATCCGGCGTCAGGATCGACCAGCGCATAGTCGTGAACCGCCGTTGGAAAAACGGCGCGGTCTTCTCCAGAACCCGATGCGGCGGCTCGAACCACGCCACCCAGGCCTCGCCCAGATCGTCATGCACCTGGCGAAAGCGAACGAAGGCCTTCATCTTGTGCGAAGCCCGGCTGACGTTCTTGACCCGCTCCAGCGCGTCGGCGACGTCCCGGTCTGAAATGACCTTGATCAGGTCCGGCTCATCCTTCAGCCGCCACAGCAGCCGGTACATCAGATCGAAACGGTCAGCGGATCGATGCAGGATCAGGTTCTGGGCTAGGTCCACGAACTCTTTCGGGACGTTGAAAGCTCTGCGCTCATCCGGCGTCGGCGACGCCTCTTCGGCAATCGGCTGATCGAAAAGCCCGCCCTGTTCCATCGTCCCCGCCACGACGAACCGCGCCGCCGCAGGCTCCACACCCGCCAATCGAAACGCGCGCGCCGCTTTCCGCCAGCCGTCGAAGTCGGTCTCACCGTCCAGCGTCGCCACCGCCATCAGAACAGGCTCAACTGCTCGGGCGTTCGGCTGGTCACGCGCGCCTTGAGGTCCGCCGCGTCCGTCAGACCGCCTGGCGTCCAGTCCAGCGCCGTAATGAAGGGCCGGATCTTCGCCACCGATCGCGTCAGCCGTCCGACATCCTCCAGCCGCAGGGTCCGATAGCGGCGCACCGAGACGATCCGGTCCACCGCCTTCACGCCCAGCCCCGGCACCCGCAGCAGCATCTCTCGCGGCGCACGGTTCACATCGACGGGAAATTGCTCGCGCTTGTTCAGCGCCCAAGCCAGTTTGGGGTCGACCGCCAGATCGAGCATGCCATTCGATGCCCCCTCGCCGATCTCCGGCGCGGAGAAGCCATAGAACCGCATCAGCCAATCGGCCTGATACAGCCGATGCTCGCGCATCAACGGCGGCTTGGACAACGGCAGGATCGAACTGGAGTCCGGGATCGGGCTGAACGCCGAATAATAGACGCGGCGCAGGCCGTAACCACCGTAGAGCGAGGCGCTGCGATCCAGGATTTCCGTATCCGGCGCGCCGTCGGCGCCGATGATCAACTGCGTGCTCTGGCCGCCCGGCGCGAACTTCGGCGGTTTGATCTTTTCACGTTTGGCCGGCTTGGCCGCCTCGACGCCAAGGCGCACCTGGCTCATCGCCTTCTTGATGACCCCAACATCCTTTTGCGGCGCCAGTCGCGCCAGCGCCTCGTCGCGCGGAAGCTCGATATTGGCTGACAGGCGGTCGGCATACAGTCCCGCCATTTCCACCAGCTTCGGATCCGCCTCCGGGATCAGCTTCAGATGAATGTAGCCCCGAAAATCGTGGACTTCCCGCAACGTCTTGGCCACCAGGACCAGCTGCTCCATCGTATAGTCGCCGGATCGAATGATGCCCGACGACAGGAACAGACCCTCGATATAGTTGCGCTTGTAGAAGTTGAGCGTCAGGTCGACCACCTCGTCGACATCGAAGCGCGCGCGCTCCACGTTCGACGACACGCGATTGATGCAATAGGCGCAGTCGTAGATGCAGAAGTTGGTCAGCAAGATCTTGAGCAGACTGATGCATCGACCGTCCGGCGTATAGGCATGACAGATGCCCATGCCTTCGGTCGAGCCAATACCCTTGCCGCCAACAGAGTTTCGTTTCGACGTTCCGGACGACGAACACGAGGCGTCATACTTGGCGGCGTCAGCCAGAACGGAGAGTTTTCGACGCAGATCGAGACGGGCCATCGTTCATGATACGTTCCAGAACGATGTTTGGTCCAGCGTTGCCGTTTTCTTTTTTGAAACGACGACTTAACGTAGCAGATTGAGCAGCGACGTGCTCTTCAGCGAGTTGATGATCTGGGCCGAAGCCTCGATCGCCACCTGCGCCATCTGCAGATCGGTGATCGCCCGTGCCGGATCATAGCCGGACTTGTCCTGCATCATCTTCTGCAGGGCGGTCTTCTGATTTTCCTGGGCGTCCAGCGCCGTCTCGACGTGGTTCTGGATCAGACCGTTTTTGGCCGTCTGGTTCGTCAGTCCCGCATTCGCCTTGTCCAGTTCGCCCATCTGCGCCTTCAAAAACGCGGTGACGTTGGCGTCGGGCTGTCCCGTCAGCGTGCCCGCGCCGGCTGGCGTATAGGTCACGCCGCCGACGGTCACCGCCGTGCCGTTCTGGAAGGCCTGAATGTTGCGAAACACCTCAGTCAGCGGCCCGCCGATCTCGCTGGCCAGAAACCCGGTCTCGACCGTGGTCTTCTCGTCGATGCGCGACTTCTGCTTCAAGGTGTCGTTGGCGAAGGTCGCGGCGGTGGACGGCGCCGCCGTCAAATCGGCCATGGTCGCGGCCGTGGCGGGAGCGATGTCGCTTTGACCGCCCGCAAACAGGTACGAGCCCTGGTGTTCCGAGTTCAGCCCCCCCTGCACAGTCTGATAGTTCAGACCGAGTTCCACCATCAGATTGTCGATCCGCCCGGCGGCCAGGCTATTTGCAATGGCCTCGCGCGCCGCATTACCGCCTTCGTAGATGCGGCTCATGGCCAAATCCTGGGCGCTCAGCCGCGCCTTCACGGCCTCACCAGTAGAGATGAAGCCCTCCAGCCGTGCCTGGGTCGATGTCAGGCTTGTCAGCTGTTCGGCGCCTCGGCCGTAGCCAGACATGTCGGTGGCGATCTTCTCGCTATCGATCCGCTCCTGCGCCTGCTGCGCGCGGCCTTGCGCGTTCATCAGGCTGAGCAAGGCCGACTGGTAGTTCCCGTGGGTCGCGACGCGCGTCATTGCAGGATTCCGATCAGTACGTCGTACATGTCCTTGCTCGCCTGAATCAGGCGCGCAGAGGCGTTATAGGCTTGCTGGAAGGTGGTCATATTGACCAGCTCCTCGTCCATGTTCACGCCTTCGGCCGAGGTGCGGCGACTGTCCGCCTCCTTGGCCAGGGCGCTTGCCGTTTCGCTGCGGGTCTTGGCGGCCGAGGCCTTGCCGCCGATCTCGCCGGCAAAGTCCGCCGCATAGGACGACAGGGTCTTGGTCCCGCCGGCGTTGCCGCCGGCTGCGGCGAAGGCGATGTTCGTCTTGCCCACATCCCCCAGCGCCAGGCCGCCGCGCCCATCGTTCTTGCTCAGCGCCGGCGTCCCCGCCGCGGCCGACAGGTTCAGTTGCGCTAGGGCCAGCTTTCCGGGGTCCTGCTGGATGTCGCTGCGCACCGTATAGGCGCCCGCCCGCGTCGACCCGGTCGCGCCCAGGCCGAAAAGTTGCGACATTGAAACGCCGGACGGATCTTGGGTCGTATTGTCCTTCACGACGCTCATCGACGTCGCAGACGGGTCGTAGGCTTTGAAGGACAGCTTGCCCGCCGCATCCAGGCTGAAGGCGCCATAGCGGCCGACGCCGGTGATGGGATCGTTCAGCGCGCCCAGCATCTCGCCCATCGTTCCCGTCCCGGCGGGCACGGACACGGTGATGTCACGAAGACGCGCCCCAGACGGACCGGCAAAGCGCAAGGTCAAGCTCTCGCCCGGATCGAACCCATGCTGAGACGTCAGGGTCAGGCCCGTCTCGTAGAAGGTCGGCGTCGTCGTGGCGACCAGGTCGTTCAGCCCGAACCAGTGCGAAAATCCGCGCCCGCCCTTCGTGCTGGGCGATGTCGCGTCGTCGGCGATGGCCACACCGTTTCCGCCCGCCCCGTCCAGGCGCAGTTGGCCGTCCGAGAAGCTCGCCGTCGCCGTGCCGCCGAGCTGGGCGTTCAGCACGCTGAGGAAGGTGGTCGGATCCGCGGCGGCGCCGTTGATCGTCATTGTGCCGCCGGAAAAGACGATCCGGGCCGAGGCCTGCACCACGCCCGACGCATTGACCGCCGAGATGGTCGTCGTGCCGGTGAAGCCGGTCAGGGCGTTCTCCAGCGACTGGCCGGTGTTGCGCCCCGTCAAGGTGGTCGGTGCAGGAACGCTGCTGTTTGCGTTATGGGCGCGGTTCAGTTCGTCCGCGAGTTTGGCCGTCAACTCACCCAGGCGGGCGGCGGCCGCTGGCGCATCGACATCGCGCATCTCGACCAGACCCCGAATCTGACCGGACGACACGCCGTCCAACAGCGGCCAGCGCGTGCCGCTGGGCTCGGTGATCATGATGTCCGAGAAGGCCGTCATGGCGTCCACAGTGCCAGCCGCCTGGTACGACAGCGTCGCCGCCCCCTCGCCCACCAGGGTCGTGCCTGTGTTGGTGCGCAGCGTCACGCCGCCGTTCGAGCGCGCCTCGACCTTCACATCCATATATTTGGACAGTTCGTTGATCAGGCCAAGTTGGGCGTTCTGGGCGCCCGTCACATCCTCGTTCGTCACCGTGCCGGCGGCGATGGTCTTGTTCAGCTTGGCGATCTGTTCCAGCAGCGGATTGACCGTCTCGACCGCGCTCAGCAGTCGGCCGTCCGCCTCCTGACGCGCCGATTGGATCTGTGACGCGATGCCGGCGGCCTGATTGAAGATCGCCTGGGTCTTGTAGATCGTGTCCTGACGCCCGGCCGAGGACGTCGGGCTTTCGGCCAGTGTCGCATAGGTGGCGAACAACTTGTCGACCTGAGCGAAGAAGTTGGTGTCGCTGCTGGGATCGCCGAACTGGTTCTGGATCTGGTCGTACAGTTCATAGCGCACGGTCTGGCGCGCGGCGTCCGCCCCGGCGCTAAGGCTGGCGGCCTGCAGGAAACGGTCTGTCGCCAGACGCACCCGCGTGACGTCGACACCCGAACCATAGCCATTGGTGACGGCGGCCGACTGATCGGCGACCTTGCGGATGTATCCGGGCGTATCGACGTTGGCGATATTGTCGGCGGTGACACGCAACTGCGACTGGGCGGTCTTCAGCCCTGAGGTCGCAATGTTCATGATCGAGTTCAGCGACATTGACGCGTCTCCCCCACCCTACCCGGCAACCGCTGCATCGCGACGCGCAGTTCTTGCCCAGCCACGCGCCGCGCCCGCTCGCATAAAGCGTTGTTTTTCCACAGGATCGTTGATCGGGCGGCCGTCATGATGGGAAAGACGCGCAAAGGTCGG
This sequence comes from Brevundimonas vesicularis NBRC 12165, assembly GCF_001592205.1. Lineage (GTDB taxonomy): Bacteria > Pseudomonadota > Alphaproteobacteria > Caulobacterales > Caulobacteraceae > Brevundimonas > Brevundimonas vesicularis. The sequence continues at coordinate 214,065 of NZ_BCWM01000001.1, forward strand.
GCCAATCGGATTGCGGGCATGCCGCGCGTCACTGATCGGCAGCGTGCGAAGCCGGGCAAAAAGTGGCGAGAGCGCGGCAATAACGACCGCCGCGCCGCGGACCCGTCGACCTCGACCCTATTCTTTGCATTGTTTTTGCTCGCTTATTTTCTTGGCCCGGCCCTTGCGTCGAGGGCGGCGAACTCTTGGGCGCAGCAGGCGCCGTCGTCGCTCCTTACGAAAGCCGCCGCGCTTCCATGTCCACCGCTTCCGCCCTGCTCGCGCCTGCCGCTCTGGTTTCGACCGGAACGTCGGCTGCCGCGCTGGGCGCAGAGTCAGCCGATGCGGGCCTGTTCTCCAGCAAGGTCGCCGATGCGCTGAATGCGGGCGTCCACGGCGCGCCTGTCGAACGGATGACGCCCGGCCGTCTGACGGGCGCTCGGTCGTTGGGCGTCATCATGGCCCAGCCCATGACGGCCGAGCCGGGCACCGACACGCCGGCCCCGACAACCGAAAGCGTCTCTACGATCTTGGGCGAGATAGCAGACTCCGCAGCTCAGCCTTCCCTTGCCGACGAGCAGCAGATCGGCACGGACACGGCCGCGAATGATGACGATACCCCTGACCTCGTCGCCGCAACGCCGTTTACAGCCGCGCAACTGACGCCGGCCGTTCCGGTCGCTCAATCGATCGTCGTCGCGGGCTCGTCGGCCGTTTCCGAGGACGCGGCGGAAATCCCTGTCGATCCACAAGCTCCCAAAGATGTTGCGTCAGTCGCATTCATTGCGCCCGAGGCGATGAAGACGACGGTCGCCACAGATGCTCGTGCTGAAACTGACACGGCGGCCAAGACTGCGTCGGCGCCTGCCAACCAGGACATTGAAGCGAAGACGGCCCTGACGGCCGCGAGCGCTCAAGCAGTCCTTTCGGAACTCTCAGAAATCCTGACGACCGAAGCGTCGACCTCTTCTCCCGCCGCGGCGAAGCCGGCTGAAGTCAAGGCCGCCGAGGCCTCGGTCACGCCTGCCCAGCCGACGATGACTACAGACGGTCCGAAGCCGATAGTCGCGCCCAAGCCTGCCGCTACGGGAACGGGCGAAGCAGCGCCTCGTCCGACCAACGCAGCGCCGCCGGTGCCTGCGAATTTCGACGCTGCGGCCAACACGATCCAGACCGTTGTCGCCAATACCGACAAACCGGCCGCTCCCTCGCCCATAGCGCAGTCCCTGGCGGCCGCTCAGATCCCGGCCGCTCAGGTTCAGATCGCCGCCAACGCAACGACGCCCAAGCCCTCCGCCATAGCCCCCGCCGACGTCGTCGCAGCCCTCACCGAAGCGGCTTTCGGACAGTCGACAGAGGCTGCCCCGGCCGACACGCTGAAGCCGCTGACCTCCCTGCAGGCCGCTGCACCCCTGCGCGGCAACCTCCATGGCGCGCTGGACCAGACCGGGGAAACCGCCGTTGCTGCGGTTCAAAGAGCGACGACCGAAGACGCCACTCCTTCCAGCGCCGTGATCCAAGTCGCCGCCAAGCCGGCGTCCCCATCCGCAAAGGCAGCCGAGCCCGCAACCGCCGCCGTCGCCGCGCCCGATGCAGCGTCGCCTGATGCGCCGATTGCGAACCCCGCGCCGACCGATGCTCAGCCTGCTCAACAGGCCGCCGTGTCCAGCCATGCTCAGGGCCTGTCCACCCTGTCGCGCGCCACCGTCGAGACCACCGCTCAACTCGCCGCACAGATCGCTCGCAAACTGGACGGCCGTTCGACCCGGTTCGACATGGTGCTGACGCCCGAAGATCTGGGCCGCGTCGATGTCAGCCTTGAGATCGGCAAGGACGGCCAGCTGTCCGCTCGCCTGGCCTTCGACAACCCCGCCGCCGCCGCCGATCTGAAGGGTCGCGCCGACGAACTGCGTCGCCAGCTTCAGGAGGCCGGCTTCCAGGTCGCAGGCGATGCGCTCGACTTCTCGCAACGCGATCCGTCCGCGGGCGGCGGCGCCTTCGAGCGCCAGCAGCAGCGCAACGCCCTGTTCGCCGGCGGCTCTCGCCTTGCGGCCCAGGCCGACATGCCCATCGTCCCGGCGCCCGGCGCCTGGATCAATCATTCCCTGACGCCTGACCGCGTCGATCTGAAGGTCTGACCCCATGGTCGACGCCGTCACCACAAGCGCAGCAGCCGGCCGGGTCACCGGCGGCACAAAGGCCCTGGCCTCGAACTTCGAGACCTTCCTGACCCTGCTGACCACGCAGATGAAGAACCAGGATCCGCTGTCGCCGCTGGATTCCAACCAATTCACCGCTCAACTGACCCAGATGGCTGGCGTGGAGCAGCAACTGCTGACGAACGACCTGCTGACCAGCCTGCTGGCCGCCCAGGCCGGCGGCGGCTTGGACAACGCCGCCAACTACATCGGCAAGAGCGTCACCGCCGCCTGGACCGCCACCGAGTTCAACGACGGCAAGGCCACCTGGGCCTACGAGCTAGGCGCCGACGCCGACAAGGCCACGCTGCAGGTCGTCGACAGCAAGGGCGTCGTGGTCTGGGAAGGCGCCGCGCCGGACAAGAAGTCCGGCCTGCACACCTTCTCCTGGGATGGCAAGCTGAAGGACGGCGGCACGGCCGAGGACGGCGGCGTCTATACGCTGAAGGTCGCCGCTACCGACGCTGCCGGCGCCAAGGTTGACGCCCAAGCCCTGATCCAGGGCCGGGTCACCGGCGTCGAGATGTACAACGGCGCGCCATACTTGGTGATCGGCGACTCCATCCTTCCGCTTTCGACCGTGATCTCGCTGAACGAGATCAAGGCTCAGGCGGCCAACGATACCGACGATACGGAGAATCCGAACGTCCCCAACGAGGAGGCGGCCGCATGATGCGATCCGCCGCCTTCCCGATGACATCTATTTAAGGAGCGTTCTTCCATGAGCCTCAACAGTGCAATGCTGGCCGGCGTGTCCGGCCTGGCCGCCAACTCCGCCGCCCTGGCGGCGATCTCCCAGAACATCGCCAACGTGAATACCGTCGGCTACAAGCGCACGGCCAGCGAGTTCCAGACCCTGGTCAACAGCCAGACCGCATCGGGCGGCAGCTACTCGGCCGGCGGCGTGACCACCAACACCCGCTCCTATGTCAGCCAGGAAGGTCAGCTTCAGCGCACGACCTCCAGCACCGACCTCGCCGTCAACGGTCAGGGCTTCTTCGTCACCACGACCCAGGCCGAGAACGTCGGCGCGACCGACACCCGCCTGTTCACCCGCGCCGGCGCCTTCACCGTCGACAAGCAGGGCTATCTGAAGAACAGCGCCGGCCTGTATCTTCAAGGCTGGCCGGTGGACTCCAACGGCGAGATCTCGACCGATCCTTCCGATCTGTCGCGCCTGCGCTCGATCAACATCGGCTCGGTCGGCGGCACCGCCGAACCGACCACTCGCGTCCAGATCAACGCCAACCTGCGTTCGAGCCAGGAATCGTCCTCCGCGGCCAGCGCCCAGTCCTACAAGGGCGTGTCCGATACGGCGACGCCGGCCGTGACCCACGACGTGTCGGTCCGCTACACCCGCACCGGCGCCAACAGCCATGATCTGGTGATCAAGTCCGGTTCGCAGAAGGTCGACGCCTCGGCGACCTTCGACCCGACCACCGGCGCCATCACTGGACTGACCATCAACGGCGCGAACGCCGGCTCAGCGACCGCGATCGGCACACCGCCGACCCAGATCCAGTTCACGCCGGCCAGCGGCCCTGCCTATACGCTCAACCTTTCGGACGTCGGCCTGGGCAACGAAAACGTCGCCAAGACGAAATACGACCCGTCGGTCAACTCCATGGCGATGTACAACGCCGACGACGACAACCCCGTCGGCGTGAAGCCCGACTTCAAGATGAACATCCCGGTTTCGGACTCCAAGGGCGGCCAGCGCAACCTGGAACTCCGCTTCCTGAAGAGCGACGAACCGAACATCTGGTATGCGGAAATCGTGTCCGTGCCGGCCAGCGACGTGATCGCAGGCGCTCCCTACGCCAACGGCCAGATCAAGACCGGCAAGATCGCCTTCACGCCGTCGGGTCGCCTGGACGTCGACACGATGAAGGCCTGGCCCGCAGGCACGGGTCTGTTCGACGACCCCACCATGGCGACGCTGGACTTCGGCAAGTCCGATCCGAACAATCTGACCATGCCGGCCGGCCAGGTGGCCTGGGCTGACGGCCTCGGCATCGCCGCCCAAGCCGTCACGCTGGACCTCAACACCTCGGCCGGCGGCCTCAGCCAGCTGAACACTGCCTCGGTGGTGCAATCGACGGTCACCAACGGCACGGCGTTCGGCAATCTGAGCGAGATCAAGATCGACGAAGGCGGCTTCGTCACCGCCATCTTCGACAACGGCGTCATGCGCCGCATCGCCCAGGTCGCGGTCGCCACCTTCCCCAGCCCCGACAGCCTGCGTGAAGTGTCCGGCAACGCCTACGCCGTCAGCCTTCAGTCCGGCACCTTCAACCTGAAGGCGGCGGGAACGGGCGGCGCGGGCGAGATCGCGGCCAAGCAGCTGGAGTCCTCGACCGTTGATCTGTCGGCCGAGTTCACCGGCCTGATCACCACTCAGCGCGCCTATTCCGCCTCGTCCAAAATCATCACCACGGCCGATGAAATGCTGGCCGAGCTGATCAACATCAAACGCTGATCGGCGAGTAAGTAAGCGTTAGTCTCGATGAATCGTCGCGCAAGCAAGGTTTACAGAGTCGTTCAGGGAGGGGCGGAAGTTATCCGTTCCTTCACCACGACCCTTAAACGGACCTTAGTCGGGGACGCCTACCTTCATGACACTACGGTGTTGGTGAAAGAGGCATAAGCCCATGTTGCAAGAGCGACGCCTTAATAGCAAAGGCGAACAATACGTGGTCGGACCGACTGGCACGCCCCTGACCCTCAACGACCTGCCGCCGTCCAACACGGACCGGTGGGTGATCCGGCGCAAGGCCGAGGTCGTCGCCGCCGTTCGCGGCGGCCTGCTCAGCCTCGACGACGCCCTGGCGAAATATCGCCTGACGGCCGAAGAGTTCCTGGCCTGGCAGAAGGCCATCGACAAATGGGGCATGCAGGGTCTGCGCACGACGCGGATCCAGAGCTACCGCTCCTGAGGGTTTCCCCGAAGACGTTAAGGGCCGCATCCGGCGACGGGTGCGGCCCTTTTCGTTTGGGGCCTCGAAATCGCGCCGGTTCCGCACTAAATGGCCGCAATGACCTTGGTCGAAGATTTCTGCCCCGTTCCCGACATCGCCCGCACCGACATGGATGCGGCGGTCGAGAGCGCGCGGGCGGCGGTCGGCCTGCCAGTCGGCGCGCGCGTGGTGGCCGCCATGTCCGGCGGTGTGGATTCCACTGTCGTCGCGGCCCTGCTGCACAAGGCCGGCTATGACGTCGTCGGCGTGACGCTGCAGCTTTATGACCACGGCGCGGCGTTGAAGAAGAAGGGCGCCTGCTGCGCGGGCCAGGACATTCACGACGCGCGTCTGGCCGCCGACATGATCGGCATTCCGCACTACGTCCTGGACTATGAGAGCCGGTTTAAGGATGCGGTCATCGACCAGTTCGCCGACAGCTACCTAAAGGGCCAGACGCCGGTCCCCTGCATCCGCTGTAATCAGACCGTCAAGTTCCGCGACCTGCTGGACGTGGCGCGCGACCTGGGCGCCGAGGCGATGGCCACGGGTCACTACGTCCGCCGCGCCGTCGCCGGAAACCGCTCGCAGATGCGCAAGGCGATCGACCATTCGCGAGACCAATCCTACTTCCTGTTCGCCACGACCCAAGACCAGCTGGACTATCTGCGCTTCCCCCTGGCCGATCTGGAAAAGCCACAGGTGCGCGGCGTCGCCGCCGAACTGGGCCTGAAGATCGCCGCAAAGTCGGACAGCCAGGATATCTGTTTCGTACCTTCCGGCGACTATCGCACCCTGATCGACCGCCTGCGTCCGCAAGGGCGTGAGGCCGGCGAGATTGTGCATATGGACGGACGGGTGCTGGGCCGGCACGCGGGCATCACGGACTATACGATCGGCCAGCGCCGCGGCCTGAACATCGCCGTGGGCGAGCCGCTGTTCGTGACCCGGCTGGAGCCCGAGACCCGTCGCGTCATCGTCGGCCCGCGCGAAGCCCTGCTGACCGCCAGTCTGACGCTGGAAGAAACCAACTGGCTGGGCGAAGAGGCGACCATCGTCGAGGCCGCCGAGGCCAATATCCCGGTCCTTGCCCGCGTCCGTTCGACCCGCCAGCCCTCGCCGGCCCGCCTGGCCTTGATCGACGGCGATATCCGCGTGGTCTTTGACGACGGCGAAGAAGGCGTCGCGCCGGGCCAGGCCTGCGCCCTGTATGATCCGACGGACCCCGAACGCGTCCTGGGCGGCGGCTTCATCCGCGACACGACGGCGGTCGTCGCCTAACGACGATCCATTAAATCGAAGACAGTTTGCATCCGTCGTGGTGTTCTGTCGCCTCCTACGGTCATCCCACCGATGAGAGGCTCCGATGCGCACCACCGCCTGCCTGATTTCCGTAATGGCCCTGATGGCCGCCCTTCCCGCCGCAGCAATGGCGCAGGCCGCCGCACCCGCGGCGACAAGCCCGGCGGCGCCGACCTATACGGCGGCCCAGTTCTTCGACACCGTCTCGTATGGTCTGGGCTATGGCGGGGCCAAGGCGTTCTCGCCGGACGGCAAGTCCGTGCTGATCCGGTCGGACAAGACGGGGGTCTTCAATGCCTACGCCCTGCCCATCGCCGGCGGCGATCCGATTCCGCTGACCACCTCGACCACGAGCGCGGTCAATCCCGTCAGCTACTTCCCCTCTGATGCCCGCATCCTCTTCACTCAGGACGGCGGCGGCGACGAGCTGAGCCATCTGTTCGTGCGGACGCCGGACGACGCGATCACCGACCTGACGCCGGGCGACAAGGTCAAGGCCGACTTCTTGAGCTGGAGCCAGGACGGCAAGACCTTCTTCGTCACGTCCAACGCACGCGACGCCTCAGCCTTCGATGTCATCGCCTATGATGCGACCACCTATGCGCATCGGACGGTGTTCGAGAACACCGGCGGTTTCTCACCGGCCGCCCTGTCGCCGGATGGCCGGTGGCTGGTGCTGGACAAGGCGCTGACCAGCGCCAACAACGACCTTTATCTGGTCGATCTGACTGCACCGGGCGAGCCCAAGCTGCTGACCCCGCACGAAGGCAATGTCGCCTATACCGCCTTCGACTTCACGCCAGACTCGAAAGCCGTGCTGATCGGCACGGACCAGAACGGCGAGTTTCAGCAGGCCATTCGCCACGATCTGGCGAGCGGCGCGAACACGCCGCTTATCCAGGCGGATTGGGATGTCAGCTTCGTCTTCTATTCGCCCAGCGGGCGTTACCGCGTCTCGGGCCTGAACGCCGACGCCAAGACCGAATTGACCCTGCTGGACGCTACGACCGGCCAGCCTGTCGCCATGACCGGCCTGCCTGACGGCGATATCGGCAATGTCCGGTTCAGCGAGGACGAGAAGACCATCGCCTTCACCGTTTCGTCCGACACCTCGCCGGCCGACGTCTTCGTCGCCGACCTGACCACCGGGCGGGCCACCCGTCTGACCCATGCCCTCAATCCCGCAATCGACGAAAACGCGCTCGTCGAGGCCACCATCGTGCGATACCCTGGCGAGGGCGGCGTCATGATCCCCGCTGTGCTTTACAAGCCCAAGGGCGCGTCCGCCGCAAATCTCGCCCCGGCCATCGTGCTGGTCCACGGCGGTCCCGGCGGCCAGACCCGACGCGGCTATTCGGCCATGGTCCAGCACCTGGTGAACCATGGCTATGCTGTGTTGGGCGCCAACAACCGGGGCTCCTCCGGCTACGGCAAGACCTTCTTCCATCTGGACGACAAGAAGCACGGCGAGGCGGATTTGCGCGACATCGTCGCCGGCGGCGACTGGCTGAGAGAGCAGGACTGGGTCGCCGACGATCAGGTCGCAGTGATGGGCGGATCCTATGGCGGATACATCACCGCCGCCGCCCTCGCCTTCCATCCCGACGCCTTTGCGGCGGGGGTGGACATCTTCGGCGTAACCAACTGGGTTCGAACGCTTGAGTCCATTCCGCCCTGGTGGGGCGCCCAGCGCATCGCCCTTTATGACGAGATGGGTGATCCAGCCACCGACGCCGAGCGCCACCGCCGCATCTCGCCGCTGTTCCACACCGAAGGGATCAACAAGCCCCTCTTGGTCGTGCAGGGTGAGAACGACCCGCGCGTGCTGAAGGTCGAAAGCGACGAACTGGTCGCCGCCGTCCGCGCCAATGGCGTGCCGGTCGACTATGTCGTCTTCCCGAACGAAGGGCACGGCTTCACCCGCCGCGACAACCGCATCACAGCCCAGGACGCCTATCTGACCTTCCTCGACAAATACGTGAGGAAATAGCTTTCACGAGGACGGAGCGCGTTACCCGACGTGCTCCGTCTGTTCGATTGTGGAGACGATGTGGAATTATCGTGGACCTGCATCGAAGATTTGACGCGTCCTCGGACATCAAAGATGCACCGGGCTGTTGCACGGCTGTAAACTGCGCATCGCAATGACGGCGTAATCCCCGCCCCGACTAAGCAGGGGATAAAAATGCATCGTCAGACCAAACTGCGCCTTCAGCTGCTGCTGGGGACCGCCCTTCTCGCCGCGCCCGTTTCCGCCTTCGCCCAAACCGCGCCGGTCCAGACCGCGCCGACGGCCGCCAGCGCCGAGCCGGCCGGTCTTGACGACATCGTCGTGACCGCCACCAAGCGCGAAACCAACCTGCAGGACACGCCGATCTCGATCTCGGTCGTCAACGCCGAAGCCCTGGCCGATCGCCACGTACAGAGCCTGATGGACCTGGCCGACGGCAGCGTCCCCAGCCTGCGCATCGCCACCTTCGAGGCCCGTCAGTCCGCCCTGACCATCGGCATCCGCGGCATCGTGCCGAACGACGCCAACCAGCCCGCCCGTGAGCAAGGCGTCGGCGTCTATGTCGACGGCGTCTATCTGGCCCGCCAGCATGGCCTCGCCGCCGCCCTGCTCGACATCGAGCGCGTCGAAGTCCTCAAGGGGCCGCAAGGGACCCTGTTCGGCCGCAACACCGAAGGCGGCGCCCTGTCGCTGGTGACCAAGAAGCCCACGGGCGTGTTCGGCATGCGCGCCATCGCCGGCGTCGGCAATCTGGAGTCCTACAACTCCGAACTGCACGTCGACTTCCCCGCTCTGGGCGACTTCGCCTTCAAGGTCGACGGCATCATTTCCGTCCAGGGTCCGGTGACCGAGAACATCCTGCCGGGACAGACGGGCTTTGGCGAGTATGACCGTCGCGGCCTTCGCTTCCAGACGCGCTGGACGCCGGCCGAAAACTTCACCGCCAACTTCGCAGCTGACATCAGCAAGGACAAGAACACCCCGTTCTACAGCCAGCTGCTGAACTTCAACCCGAACGGCCTGACCGTCGTGCCGTTCACCTCGGCTACGGTTCCCTCGGGCAGCATCCGCGCCCTGTCGCCCCTGGTCCAGGTCGAAGGCTCCAAGCGCATGACGCAGGCCGACATCGGCGTGCCTCAGCAGTTCAGCGTCGACGACACGCGCGGCATGGATCTGCACCTGTCGTATCGCCCGACCGACTCGCTGGAAATCCGCTCGATCACGGCCTACCGCGATCTGGACGTCGAACAGTATGACAACATCGCCGGCGCGCACCGCCCGCCGGTTACAGGCCCGAACGGCAAGTTCAGCCGCTACTCGCTGGCCGGCTTCTGGCAGCATCAGTTCAGCCAGGAACTGCAGGCCGTCGGTTCGCTGGGCGACAGCATCGACTACGTCGGCGGCGTCTTCTACTTCAAGGAAACGGTGTCCGACGACGCCGCCACGCCCTCGACGAACCAGTGGAACGCCGACGGCACGGGCTACACCATCCTGGACCCCACCCCGACGATCCGCGGCTTCCGCTCGCTGGACCGCAAGTCCACCGCCCATTCGGAGTCCAAGGCCATCTACGGCCAGGCGACCTGGACGCCGGCCAGCATGGACGCCCTGCACCTGACGGTCGGCGGGCGCTACACCTGGGACGACAAGGACGGCGTGCTGGAGTTGGTGAACAATGATCTGCCGATCGTAGATGGCGTGCGGGGCGTGCGGCGCTTCAGCTCCAAGGTCGATCGCTTCGACCCGCTGGTCACCCTGGCCTATGACGTCAGCAACAACATCAACATCTACGGCAAGTATTCGACCGGCTACCGCGCCGGCGGCGCCTCCTCGCGCTCGCTGACCTATCGCTCGTTCGATCCCGAAGAGGTCAAGGCCTACGAAATCGGCGTAAAGAGCGACCTGTTCGACCGTCGCGTCCGCCTGAACGCCGCCGTCTACGCCATGGACCGCACCGACAGCCAGATCGACTTCAGCCTGGTCACCGTCCAGGGCGCCTCGACCCGCAACACGCTGGAAACGATCAACGCTCCGGGCACCACGAAAATCCGCGGCGTCGAGTTGGAAGGTCAGTTCCGGGCGACCGACAACCTGACCCTGTCGGCCTCCTACGCCTATACGGACGCCAAGGTGCCGGACACGGTCAACCCGTTCAACGGCCAGGTTCAACAGGTCTTCATCGCCTATACGCCTGAGAACGCCGGCAGCGTCGCGGCCGACTGGAACTCGCCTTTCATGGGCGCGACGCTGAAGGCGCACATCGACGCCAACTACGCCGATGCGGCCCACAGCTTCGAGCAGTTCGCGATCAAGGCCGACTCGTCCTTCGTTGTGAACGCCCGCGTCGCCATCGCCGACATCACGACCCGCGACGGCGGTCCGCTGCTGGAAGTGGCCCTGTGGTCGCGCAACCTGCTGGACGAGACCTACGTCTATCGCCGCGATCCGTCGAACCGGAACACCCTGGGCGACTACGGCAACTTCAACAACCCGCGCACCTTCGGCATCGAGCTGCGCGCCTCCTACTAAGCGTTCCTCCCGAACGAACGACTGGCCCCCTTCCGCCTTGGCGGGAGGGGGTTTTTCTTCGTCTGCGTGAAGGCTTTGCGACGGCGATATGAAACTTCACCGCAGCCGTCCGGTTTTGCTGGACGACGCGACGATCTGGCGCGATGGCGGCTTTCGGAGACGCCATGAGCAGCCTGATCCTGATCGCCGATGACGCCGCCGAGGGCGTCGAAATCTTGGACGCCGCCCTGCGTCGGGACGGCTTTCGCACCGTCGTCGCCGCCAACGGCCAGCAGGCTGCCGACCTGCATGCGTCGCTCAAACCCGATCTCGCCCTGCTCAGCGTCCGCCTGCCCGTGCGCGACGGCTGGGATGTGCTGGGCGAACTGCGTCGGCGCGGCGAAACGCCCGTCATCATGGTCGGCGAGCGGGACGAGGCCACAGACAAGCTGCAGGCGCTGCGGATCGGGGCGGACGACTATATCGCCAAGCCGTTCAAGCCGGCCGAGGTCACGGCCTCGATCCAGACCATCCTGCGACGCAGCGGCGGCGGTCGGGCCGCCAAGACCCTGCGCGTCGGTCCCCTGGAAGTGCAGTTGGAGAACTATCTGGCGGCGATCCTGACGCCGTCGGGCAAGCGCCGTCTGGACCTGACACTGACAGAGTTCCGCATCCTGGCCCACATGGCCCGCACGCCCCTGCGCGTCTTCAGCCGCAGTGAAATCATGCAGGCCTGCTTCCCCAATCAGTCGGTTCTGGAGCGCACGATCGACAGCCACGTCAGCCATCTGCGCCGCAAGCTGGACGCCGCCGACGCCGCCGGTCTGGTGACCAATGTCCGCGGCGTCGGATACCGGCTCGAAGCCGAGGTCTGATCACGCCCACGCCGCGACGGCATAGACCCTCAGCCGATGGCCGTCCGGATCGCCTGCCACGAAGCTGCGGACCGGCGTGGCGTTCGTGGGCGGCGTCAGAATGCGCGCGCCACGATCCCACCAGTCGATATGCGCCTGATCCACCGCCTCGGCGCCCTCCAGCGGAAAGTCGACTTCGCATACCTCGCGCCGATCGCCGGCACGCCGCAGCAGCCCCAGCGCCCGCCCCGACGTCAGCTTGAACAAGGCCCGGTCCGGTCCCGCCATCACCGGCCGACAACCCAGCAGGTTGGCATAGAAGCGCGCGCTGATTTCCGGATCCGCGACGGCCAGAATAATGTCCTCGATCTCGCTCATCAGCCCAGCCCCTTGTGTTTCCAACACGCCGAACCCTAGCCTTCGCTGCCGCCAGTTTCCGTCAGCAGCCGTCGCCCGATCTCGATCTTTCATGCGCCTCGCGCCAGGTCTTCATCAGCGCCTGGCGACGCGTCGGATAGCGCGCCTCCATTACCTCCGCCTCGACGATGCGATCGGTGCGGAAACTGCGGAAATCACCGCGCAGTTCGCACCACGCGATCAGCAATCGCACCCGGTCGAAGAAGGCCAGGGCGAACGGCCAGACGACACGCTCCGACGCCGACCCCGCCTCGTCGCGGTAACACAGCTTCAGCCGTCGCTCCGTACGGATCGCCTTCCTGAGCAAGGCCGGATCGACCCGATCCGCCGGGAACGGCTCTCCCGGCACCACCAGCAGGGCCGACGTGTCCATCTCGTCGCGCAGATCGGGCGGCAACACCGCTGAAATCCTTCCCAGCGCCGCCAACGCCGCATCGCGCATCCGCGGATCGGCGCGGTCCGCCACCCAACGCGACCCCAGCACCAAGGCCTCGATCTCTTCCGGCGTGAACATCAGCGGCGGCAGCATGAAGCCCGGCTTCAGAACATAGCCGACCCCCGCCTCCCCCTCGATCGTCGCCCCTTGCGCCTGCAGGCTGGCGATATCGCGGTAAAGCGTCCGCAGACTGACGCCCATCTCCTCGGCCAAGACCTGCCCGCTCACCGGCCGACGATGCCGCCGCAGCACATTCAGCAGATCGAGAAGGCGTTCGGAGCGTGACACCTTGCGATCCTAGCAGCCCTACTGCCAGGAAGCGTCAGCAGTGCATCCACGCGCTCGTATGTTGTTAGCTTGCCGTATTACGACGCGCGATAAGCGCGATCGTCACCCTCGCAACGGCGATATCTGATATCATACAAAGGGCCGTCTAAGCGACAAGGATAGCAGATGCCCGCGCTCGTACGGCGCACCTCGACATCACTTTGGGAACTGGTTGCCAGCAACCGCCTACAGTCGCCTTCCACCTTGTAGATCCAAGCCCCAGCAACAACCGCTGAGACGACTGCGGTAGCGATCAGCGATCTCGCCATCAGACCGTTCATGACCAGTCGCTGAGCTCCCTAAGCCACTTCCTTCGGCATCACGTCGCCGACCGTAGGCCGGTTCTCGGCGCGGGTCAGGACCATATCTCTGGGTTTGACGATCTCGCCGCAGCAGCCGCAGGCGATGCGCGGGCTCAGGGAGTGACCGCAGGTCTTGTGGATCATGTCGATGCCGCTGTCGGCGTCGCCATAGACGTGCTTGTTGCCCCAGCCATGCAGGGTGACCAGAACGCCGTACAAATCCTTGCCTTTGGCGGTCAGGACATATTCGTTACGCGGCGGGCGCTCTGAGTACAGACGCGGCTCCAGCACGCCATGCTGGACCAGGCTTTTCAGCCGGGCGGCCAGGACATTGCGCGCCACGCCCAGATTGTCTTGCCACTGTTCGAACCGGCTGACCCCGTTGAAGGCGTCGCGAATGACCAGCAGCGTCCAGGGATCGCCGATCACCTCAAGCGTGGCGGCGATGGAGCAGCTTTGGCGGCTGTAGTCGGCGGTGCGTCCCATAGGCGCGAAAGTGACGCTGCGTCAGGCATTTGGCAAGGGTTGCAAATCCGAACGCTCCAAGTCAGTCTTGTTTCGCAACGGACGTGCGAGCCTCCCGGTTCGCCGCCTTGTTCCTTGGACTTCGGCGGGAGATCGTCATCAGGCCTTCCGCCGCTTCTTCGCCTGACGCAGGATCGCGCAATGACGCCGCCCATTTCCCTCGACGCCGCCCTCACCTTCCAGATCCTCGACGACGGCGGTTTGTCCGCGCCTGTGCCGGGTCATTTCTCGAATGGCCCATCGAGCATGACGCCGGAGAAGGGCTTTCCGTTCGGCGGGCTGCTGGCGGCCCTGTGCGCTCAGTCGATGCGACAGGGACTGGCGCTGACCGCGCCCCTTCGGACCCTGTCGGTCCAATATCTGTCAGCGGCAAGGTTCGGCGAACAGGTCGCCTTTCGCCCTCGCCTGCTGCGCGGCGGCCGCAACGTTCTGTATGCCGCGGTCGAGGCCGAGCAGGACGGGCGCATGACCCACCACGCCACCGGCACCTATGGGCTGGACGCCGCGCCGGCACCGCTGACGCCGTTGCACGCGCCGCCTCCGCCGCTGGATAAACTGGACCCCAAGGCCACCATACGCGGGCCGATGTCGCCGCATTTCGCCCAGCACGTCGAATACCGCTTCGACGGCGGGCCCAACATCCTGGGCGGCAATGAGGGCAAGCCGGTGATCGAGCGCACCTGGATGCGGATGGCCGACGGCCGGCCCTTGGATGAGGTCGGCCTGTGCTACCTGCTGGACGCGCTGTACCCGCCCGCCTGGACCGCATCCAAGACGCCGGCCGCCATGACCACCGTCGATCTGCGCATCGACATCCTGGCCGATCCAACGCCGCAGACCGCGCCGGACGGCTGGGCCTTCTTCGAGTTCAGGATGCTGGACCTCGGCCTGGGCTGGACGGTGGACGAGGCGATCGCCTGGGGCGCTGATGGAACGCCGCTGGCCCTGTCGCGCCAACGCCGCAAACTGCTGCCGCAACGTCCGGCCTGAAGTCAGCCCTCATTCATCATTATCGACGACTATTCCAAATCTCTGGAGTGTCGCCATGCGTCGTCGAAATCGCCTCGTTTCCGTATCCCAAGTCGTCGTCGTGCTGGGCGGTTGTCTGATGCTGCAGGGCTGCCTTGTCGGCGCCGTCGTCGGCGGGACCGCTGCGGTCGTCGGCGGGACGGCGAAAGCCACCGGCGCGGTCGTCGGCGCCGGCTTCGACGCCGTCACCACCTCGGACGAGGAAACCAAACTGCGTCGCGAGCGTGAACAGCGCGACTATGAACGCGAACAACGGCGCTGCGAACAGCGCCAACGTCAGGGCAAACGCTGCTAGGTCAGAGACTTAGAACGCACCGCTCGTTGATCGTCGGCCGCGCCACCTGAACCCGGCACAGGCCCGGCCATTCGGGTTTCAGCGTCTTGGCGAACCACAGACACAGGTTTTCCAGACTGGGAAGCTCCAGTCCCTCGTGCTCGTTCAGCATGCCGTGATCCAGAGTTTCGGCCGCCGCCTTCAGCGCCCGGTCCAGCGCGCCCAAGTCCGCCACCCAGCCGTGTTCGACATCCAGCACCTCGGACCGCACCGTCGCTTCGACCGTGAAGGAATGGCCGTGAATGCGGCGATAGATGCTGCCCTCGGGCTCGTTCGGGAAGTGGTGGGCGGCGTCGAAGGTCGCCTGTTTGGTGA
Source organism: Brevundimonas vesicularis NBRC 12165 (assembly GCF_001592205.1). Lineage (GTDB taxonomy): Bacteria > Pseudomonadota > Alphaproteobacteria > Caulobacterales > Caulobacteraceae > Brevundimonas > Brevundimonas vesicularis. The sequence goes on from NZ_BCWM01000001.1 coordinate 229,559, forward strand.
TCTCGAAGACGGGCATTAGCGGACGCCGATGTATTTGTGGGTCTGGACGCTCAGGCGCCACTGTGGGTGGGTCAGGCAGTATTCGATGGCGGCGGCGGTGTTCTCGACCTGATCCGGCCCGTCCATCGGCTGGAGCCAGAACCGTTCGAAATCCAGATGCTCGAACCGATCCGGCATGGCCTTGGGCTGGGGGAAGACCAGTTTCAGCTCGGCCCCGCGCGTCTGCACCACATCCGCATCGGCCTTGGGACTGATGCAGATCCAGTCGACGCCCTCGGGTGCCAACAACGTGCCGTTCGACTCGATGGCGATCTCGAAACCGCGCGCATGCAGCGCGTCGATCAGCGGCGCATCCAACTGCAGCAAGGGCTCTCCGCCGGTGCAGACCACCAGTTTCGGATCGCCGTCACGCCCGCGCCACATCGCCGCGACGTGATCGGCCAGCAAATCCGGCGAGGCGAACTTGCCGCCCCCGTCGCCGTCGACGCCCACAAAGTCGGTGTCGCAGAAGGTGCAGACGGCGCTGGCCCGATCCTGCTCGCGCCCGCTCCACAGATTGCAGCCGGCGAACCGCAGGAAGACCGCCGGCCGCCCCGCCTGTCCGCCCTCGCCCTGAACCGTCAGGAACACTTCCTTGGCCGAATAGGTCATCGCTCCGACGCCCATTCGTCATAACCGGCCGCGCGCAGTTCGCAGGCCGGGCAAGACCCGCAGCCATAGCCCCAGACGTGTCGATGCGTCCGGTCGCCCTGATAGCAGGTGTGGCTATCCTCGATGATCAGCTCGATCAGCGTGTCGCCGCCGATCCTGTCCGCAAGTTCCCAGGTCTGGGCCTTGGTCAACCACATCAGGGGCGTGTCGATGACGACCGGCTTGTCCAGCCCCAGCGACAGCGCCCGCGCCATCGCCTCCATCGTCTCGTGGCGGCAATCCGGATACCCAGAATAATCCGTCTCGCACATGCCGCCGACCAGGACTTCCAGTCCTCGCCGATCCGCCAGCGCCGCGGCTGCGACCAGAAAGATCAGATTGCGGCCCGGCACAAATGTGGTCGGCAGGCCGCGCGCGTCCATTTCGATCTTGCGGTCGGCGGTCAGGGCGCTCTCAGCGATCCGGCCATATCCGGTCAGGTCCACCACATGGTCATCGCCCAGGCGATCGGCCCACTGCGGCAGGGCCGTCTTCATTCCCTCGCGCACCGCCTGACGCGCCTGCATCTCCACCAGATGGCGCTGGCCATAGTCGAACCCGACCGTCTCCACCCGCACGAACCGCTCCAGCGCCCAGGCCAGGCAGGTCGCGCTGTCCTGCCCGCCGGAGAACAGAACCAGGGCCGTCTTGCTAGCGGTGGGGGAGGTCTTTTCCAGGATGACGCTCATGACGAATCTGCGGTCGGCCGTTTGGCCGCGCGCATGCACAAAGAGATGGAGACCCAGATGGGTCGGGCGGGCCTCATACACCAGACCCCGCCCGTGAGCAAAGAAGGCGGATTTGCGTCTTGGATGACGCCGCTTAACTAATCCGCAAGCGATTCGGGCTTTTACTCACAATGAGTAGGAGTTCCAGGCAGTATGCCGACCATCGAGACCCTTTCCGAGCGTCCAAAGCCGGTTGCGCCGACGACTCTCGGCTGCGAGGTTCTGGCGCGTTTTGAATGCGAGCCGGATACGCTGGTCATTCCCGTGGTCGATGGCGACCGTCCCGTCGGCCTGGTCGAACGCACCGCCTTCCTTCAGAAAATCGCCGCCCGCTTCGGCCACGCCCTTTACGATCTGCGCCCCATCACCTTCGCCATGGACCCCGAGCCGGCCGTGGTCGAGGCCGGCGTCCGCATCGACGCCTTTTGCGACATCATGCTGAAGGGGGGGCCGGCCGCCCTGCTGCGCGGCTTCATCGTCACCAAAAACGGCGCCTATTGGGGCGTGGGTACCGCCGCCACCCTTTTGCAGGCCGTCAACACGCGTCAGCGCGAGCAGAATGCCGAACTGGCCGAACAGGCCGCGATCCTCAGCGACACCCGCGCCCAGGCCATCGCCGCCGCCCGCGCCAAGAGCCAGTTCCTGGCCATCATGAGCCACGAACTGCGCACGCCGATGAACGGCGTCCTGGCCGTCGCCGAACTGCTCCGCCGCCAGCCGTTGAATACGGCGGCTCAGGCGCATGTCCAGACCATCGTGGATTCGTCCGAGACCCTGCTGCGCATCCTCCAGGACGCAGTGGACCTGTCCAAGGCAGAGGCCGGCGAACTGGAACTGAAGACCGAGCCTACCGCCCTGCGCGCCGTCATGGACGACATTCAGTCGATGTGGGAGCCGCGCGCCTCTCAGGACGGCGTGACCCTGCTCGTCGGCTACGAAGGCGACACCGAACTGGCGGCCGTCATCGACGGCATGCGCCTGAAGCAGGTGTTCAACAACCTGATCGGCAATGCGCTGAAGTTCGCCCGCAACGGCGTGGTCGAAGCGGGCCTCAAGGCCTGGGTCGAAGGCGACCGCATTCGTATGGAAGCCCGCATTCGCGACGACGGCCCCGGCGTCGAGCCGGAACGCGTCGATTCCATCTTCGAGCCCTTCGTTCACGGTTCCGGTCCCGACGGCGCTGGCCTGGGCCTGTCGATCTGTCGTCAGGTCATCGACCGGATGGACGGCCGGATCTGGGCCGAGAACAACAAGGGACGCGGCGCCACCTTCGCCTTCGACCTGACCGCGCCCCGCGCCGTCGTCGAGGCGGAAGCGCAATCCAACGTGTCAGATCTGTCGGGCCTGGACCTGAAATCCGCGCCGCACATCCTGATCGTCGACGACAACGCCACCAACCGCGTCGTCGCCCAGGCGCTGTGCGAGATGTTCGGCTGCAGCTCCGAACTGGCCGAGGACGGCCTGGAGGCGCTTCAGGCCGTTCAGGAAAGCCGCTACGACCTGGTCCTGATGGACATCAAGATGCCGCGGATGGACGGGGTTCAGGCGACGCAGGCCATTCGCGCCCTGCCCGGCGCCGTCGGCCGCGTGCCAATCGTGGCCCTGACCGCGAATGCGGACCCCGAAGACGCCAAACACTATCTCTCGATCGGCATGGCCGCCGTCGTCGAAAAGCCCATCAAGCCCGAACGCCTGCGTATGGCGATGAACGCCGCCATCTCCGCCGCTCACGAAAGCGCACAAAAGCAGGATCAATCCGGTCGCGCCGTCGCTTGATCGTCAGTCCGGACGAACATCCAGCGCCTCTTCGTCCTCTTCGTCGTAGCCGACCAGACGCAGGGCTCTCGCTTTTTGCCCGTTGATCTCGGCCCAACGCAGCAAACCCTCCTCGCGGCCGTGAGTGATCCAGATTTCCTCCGGCTTGATCTCGGTGAAGGTCGCGGTCAGTTCGTTCCAGTCGGCATGATCCGACACGACCAACGGCAGTTCCACGCCGCGCTGGCGCGCCCGCGCCTTCACCCCCATCCACCCTGAAGCGAAGGCCGTGACCGGATCGGCGAACCGACGCGCCCATCGATCCTGGATGGCGGATGGCGGTGCGATGGCGACCTCGCCGCCTAGCGCATTCTTCGGCAGATCACGGGTCGGGGCAAGCGGGCCCAGATCGACCCCTTCCCTCTCGTACAAGGCGTTCAGCCGCTCCAGCGCCCCGTGGACATAGATGGTGCGGTCCCATCCGGCCTCGCGCAGCAAGCGGATGATCCGCTGCGCCTTGCCCAGTGCATAGGCGCCGACCAGATGCGCCCGCTCGGGAAACTGCCCCAGCGACCGCACCAGCCGCCCGACTTCCTCCTCCGCCGGCGGATGGCTGAAGACCGGCAGGCCGAACGTCGCCTCCGAGATGAAGACGTGGCAGGGCACGGGGTCGAACGGCGCACAGGTCGGATCGCAGCGGCGCTTATAGTCGCCGGACACGACCATGATTAGCCCCTTCCAGCGCACCTCGACCTGGGCCGAGCCCAGCACATGGCCGGCGGGCGCCAACCTGAGATCGACCCCATTGATCGCGGTCGCCTCGCCGTATTCCACCGATTGGGGCTGCAGCGTGAAATCCGCGCCATAACGTTCAGCCATGATCGCCAGGGTCTGGCGCGTCGCGAGCACCGCTCCGTGACCGGCGCGCGCGTGGTCGGCGTGGCCGTGCGTGATGACGGCGCGATCCACCGGCCGAACCGGGTCAATGTAGAAATCTCCCGGCGGACAGTAGAGGCCGGCGGGCGTGGGATGCAGCAGGTCTTCGGGGCGGATCATCTTGCGGTAACGCTCTCGACGCCGTCGGGTCGCCGCCCCATAGAGGATGACCCCGAAAATCGGCGCAACAGGTTCAGTCCGCACGATGCACGAGAGTTTTCTGACCACCATCCTGCCGCAACTGGCCGCCGGCGCCGCCCACACCGGCGCCTTGGGCTTCACCTTCGACGGCCTGCACGATGGCGAGCCTCGCATCCGCGTGCCGTGGCGTGAGGATCTGGTCGGCGATCCCGACAGCGGCGTCTTCGCAGGCGGGCTTGTGACGACCTTGCTGGATCATATCGGCGGCCTGGCGGTGTGGACCGCGATGGACGCCTTCCAGCCCATCGCCACCTTGGATCTGCGCGTCGACTACATGCGCGCGGCAAGGCCGCGTCAGGACCTGCTGGCCCAAGGCCTATGCTACCGGCTGACGCCGAGCATCGCCTTCGTGCGCGCCTGGGCCTTCGAAGACGATCCCGCCGATCCGGTCGCCGCTGCGCAAGCCGCCTATATCCTCAACCAGACCCGCGAGCGGGCGCCCCATGCAAAAGGAGCGGCGGCATGACCGACATCCTAAACCGCATGCCCTACGCTCGCTTTCTTGGCCTTCAGACCTTGGTCAGCGGCGACGAAGTTACCGTCATCATGCCCTTCGACGACAAGCTGATCGGCAATCCAATGCTGCCCGCCCTGCATGGCGGATCGACGGCCGCCCTTCTGGAAATGACGGCGATGGCTCAGGTGGCGCTCAGCTTTCCGGGTCCCCGACTGCCCCGCCCGATCAACGTCACGGTCGCCTATCTGCGCACCGGCAGACCGATCGACGTCTTCGCGCGTGCTCGCATCAGCCGGGCGGGTCGTCGCGTCGCCCATGTGCACGCGGAGGCCTGGCAGGAAGAACGTCAACACCCGATTGCGTCTCTCACCGCCCACTTCCTACTGGACAACCAGGACTGATCACCGCGCGCTAGCGTGCTGATTCGCGCCGACTTCTTGCTCTCGTTGGGTTTCAAAGCCGTGCTTACGGCGGCGCTTCAACGCGCGATTGCCGATATGGTAAAGATTGCTCTACCAAACAAGGTTAAGACGTGATAACCATACGGTTCTTGTAAACCTGTCTTTGAGGGGCTTTCATGGACCGCACTGAAGTCGTCACCAGCGTTGCTGGCGATCTGCATGCTACCGAACTCGCGATCGACGCCGCGATCACCCAGGCGACCACGCTGGTTCAATCCTTCATCGGCGCTCGCGCCGCTCTGTCGCTGTCGCCGGTTTCCGGCACGATGTCGCAAGCCAAGGCCATGGAAACGATCGCCGCCCTCTCGGCCGCCCGCGAATCCATCGTGGCCTGCCATGCCGAGCTGCAGAAAGATCATCGCCGCCTCGGCTTCGGCACCTACGCCGCCGGCCCGCTTGCAAAGCCCGACGACTGGCTGGACCCGAAGGTTGCCCTCGCAAAGACGCACCTGCATCGCGTCGCATGAATTCTTTGTTAGCTTAGCTTAACAAGATTTCGGACTGGCTTTAATTCAGCCAATATCGCCTCCGTGCAGCGATGCATCGGGGGCGATTTGTCATGTTCAACATCAGCTACGCGATTATTGGTGCCGTCTTCATGGTCGGCATGGCTCTGTTCGCCTTTTTGAAGGGGGACAGAGCGGAACAGTTTGGAGCCGGCGCGTACCTTTTCGGCTGGTTTGCGTCGCTCGTTTTGCAGCAGAATGAGGGATTTCGAAGCGTACCTTTTGGTCTGCTCGTCATCGACATATGTATGTTGCTTGCGTTTTGCGCCATAGCTTGGCGCTACAAGCATGCATGGCCGGTTTGGGCCGCAGGTCTTCAGTTGATTACTGTAATGTCTCAAGTCATGAGACTGACTAGCCAGAATGTACATGTCGCGTCTCTCTACACAGTGACCAATCTGACCAGTTATCTCATCATAATCTCCATCGCAGTCGGTACGTTCTACGCTTGGCAAGAGCGCCGCGCGGCGGCGTTGATAGGTAGAAATTCCTAGCATTCGATCTTATTCTCGCGACGAATCGGTCGCTGGAACACCATGCCGCTATCCCACACCAAGCTTTGGAAGGCCGTCGACACCTTGGCTCGGCGTGAAGGGCTGACGCCGTCGGGCTTGGCGCGACGGGCCGGTCTGGATGCGACGAGTTTCAATCCGTCAAAACGCTTCGGGCCGGGTGATCCGCCGCGTCCGCGCTGGCCCTCGACCGAGAGCATGACGCTGGTGCTTCAGGCGACAGGCCTGTCGCTTTCGGAGTTTGCGGTGTTGGCCGAAGACGCACCGGAGGCGCCGACCAGCGTGCCCTTGCTGGGTCTGGCCAAGGCGGGTCAGGACGGCTTCTTCGACGACGCTGGCCTGCCGGTCGGCGAAGGCTGGGATCAGACCGACCTGCCGCGCGCCAAGGACACCCTGTTCAGCCTTCAGATCACTGGCGATTCGATGTCGCCCCTCTATCGCGAAGGCGATCGCGTCATCGTGGATCAGGAAGCGACGCAGGTGCGGCGGGGAGACCGCGTCGTCGCCCGCCTGACCAGCGGAGAAACCGTGGCCAAGGAGGTTACCAGCCTGACCAGCCGCGCCGTCACCTTGGCCTCAATCAATCCCGACTACCCCCCAAGGATCGTGCCCCGACGCGAGATCGAATGGATGGCCCGCATCCTCTGGGTCAGCCAGTAGCGCGCAGCAAAAACCCCGCCCGGCGTGCCGGACGGGGCTTTCGATTAGCGGCGAACTGCAATCAGTTGGCCGTGACGTAGTGGGCGTTCACCCAACCACCGCCTGCGATCTGCACCCACTCGCCTTGCGAACCAATGGCGGTGAAGGGCTGACCGGCCGACAGCGTGCCGGCTTGGCGATAGTTGGTGCCAGGGCCGCTGCGGATGCGCAGGTTTGAAGAAGCGCGATACTGGGCGCCGCTAGAGGCCGAAGCAGCACGAGCGCGCTGCTGGTTGCAGCCGATATAGGAACCGGCGGCGGCGCCGGCGCCCGCACCGACGATGGTGCCGGCCGTACGCTCATTGCGAGCGAGGTTCGAGCCCACCACGCCGCCGACCACGGCGCCGATCAGAGCGCCTGCACGTTGGCGACCGCCAGGGGCGTCACAGTTGGTCACGCCGTTGGCCTGAGCCTGGGCGGACATCGGGGCGGCGGTCACCATGGCGGCCAAGGCGGCAGCGGTGGCCAGACCGGTCTTGAAAATCTTGTTCGACATAACTCTTCTCCTGTCAGCGCGTTTGCCGATGAGGGAAGAATGCACGGACGAACCTGAAGGCTCCCGGAGCTTCGCCGTTATTTTCCGTTCATCTTGGCTGCTTGCGATGCCGGTGAATCTGAGCGCGGGCCTCTTCGATGGAGCGCACCACGACATGGCGTCGGCGCAAAAACTGAAAATCCATCACGCGGGCCCACAAATGCAATGACGCATCCTGACTGACGAGCATAGTCAAAACCTCAGTCTGCGGCGGCGTGTCCAGTGCGCCGGCTAGTCGAGCAATCTGCTCAAATGACGCATCCCACGGCGTCGTCTCAGCCTCGACGATCCAGTCCCAGCTCCAAAGATCAGGGCGAACCTTGATGATTGCGAGCGCCTCACCCAATGCTGTCTCAGCCGAGACGCCGCTGTTCAGGTCGAGATGGAGAAGCTGCGCCTCCTCATCGATTCGATAACGCACACCCGGCTCCTTTGACGCGGGCGTCGATAGCGCGGTCTGGCTAACAGAACCTTCAGCGAAAAGGTTAAGCCTGCGCCAGTTCTCCGTTTGCGCCCGCCTCGATCAGGGCGATCGTCTGCGGCAGGCCGTAGATGGCTGCGAACGAACCGAAGCGCGGCCCCTGGCTGGCGCCCAACAGCACCTCGTAGAGCGCGCCAAACCAGGCTCGCAGCGGCTCGAACGCGTGGGCCTTGCCGACCGCATAGACCTCGTTCTGGATCAGCTCGCCGTCGGTGGTGTCGGCCGGCAGCACCTTCAGCCGTTCGGCCAGGTCCAGCAGCGCCGCCTTCTCCTTGTCGTCCGGCAGGCGATAGGACTTCGAGGGCTTCACGAAGTCCACGTAGTAGTTCAGCGCGTGGTCCATCAGCCGATCCAGCAGCGGCTCGTTCTGCGGCGTCGCGTCAGGCAGGTATTTGGCGAAGTAGGCCCACAGCTGATCCTTGGTCGAGGCATTAGCCACGCCGACCAAGTTCAGAAGCAGGGCGAAGGACACCGGCGACGTGTGGGTCGGCGGGTCGCCCGCGTGGATCGACCAGACGGCGTTGTCGATCCGCTTGGCCGGCTCCTGGGTCTTGTAGCTCTCGATGAAGGCCAGATAGTCGTCGATGGCGCGCGGAATGACGTTGAAGTGCAGGCTCTTGGCCGACTTCGGTGACTGGAACATGTACCACGACAGGCTCTCGGGCGTGCCGTAGCGCAGCCACTCGTCCATCGTCAGGCCGTTACCCTTGGACTTGGAGATCTTCTTGCCCTCGATGTCGAGGAAGAGCTCGTAGTTGAAGCCTTCGGGCGGGGTGCCGCCCAGGGCGCGGCAGACCTTGGAGCTTTCGCGCACGCTCTCGATCAGGTCCTTGCCCGACATCTCGTAGTCGATGTCCAGCGCGACCCAGCGCATGGCCCAATCGGGCTTCCATTGCAGCTTCACATGGCCGCCCGTGACCGGCACCTCAGTGCGATTGCCCGGCTCGCCGGCGGGGTCTTCGAAGGTAATCGTGCCCTTCTCGACGTTGCGCGCAAGGGTCGGGACCTGCAGGACATGGCCGGTGATCGGGCTGACGGGCAGGAAGGGCGAATAGGTGGCGCGGCGCTCCTCGCCCAAGGTCGGCAGCATGATGGCCTGGACCGCGTCGAACCGTTCCAGAAGCGTCAGCAGCGTCGCGTCAAACCGGCCCGACTTGTAGGTCTCGGTCGATGACATGAACTCATAATCGAAGCCGAAGCTGTCGAGGAAGGCGCGCAGGCGGGCATTGTTGTGCGCGCCGAAGCTGTCGTGGGTGCCGAAGGGATCGCGCACCCGCGTCAGGGATAGATGCAGGTCCTCGCGCAACATCTCCGGGTTCGGCACGCCTTCCGGCACCTTGCGCAGGCCGTCCATGTCGTCGGAGAAGGCGATCAGGCGCGTGGGCCAGTGGTCGCCGGTCAGGGCGCGAAAGGCGTTGCGCACCATGGTCGTGCGGGCGACCTCGCCGAAGGTGCCCATGTGCGGCAGGCCCGACGGGCCATAGCCGGTCTCCAGGATCACCGGGCGCTGCAAGGCGGGAAAGGCCGCCAGGGCTTCATCCGCCTTGCCGGCGTCGATCAGAGCGCGCGCTTCGGCTCGTTCGGTCTCGCCCAGCCGTTTCTTCAGAACATGGGCCAGCAGGTTGCGAGCTTGTTCGAAGGGCCAGGACTTGGCCTCGCGGGCGAGGGTTTCGAGGTTCTGAAGCATGGCGGCGGTTTGCAGTCTGCATCCCGCCCGGTCAACCGCGATCAGGCTTTGGCGGCGATTACGATGATCTCGACCTTGTAGTCGGGCGACGCGAGCCGGCTTTCGCCCGTGGCGCGAGCCGGCGGGTTGGCGGTGTCGACCCAGGCGTCCCAGACGCCGTTCATCGCCTCGAAGTCGGCGATGTCGGCCAGCCAGATCTGGGCCATCAGAATCTTGGACTTGTCGCTGCCGGCCTCGACCAGCAGCGCCTCGATCTCGGCCAGCGCCGTTCGGGTCTGCGTCGCCACGTCGTCGCCGGGTTCGCCGACCTGGCCCGACAGATAGATGGTGTCGCCGTGGACGACAGCCTCGCTCATGCGGGCGCCGGGCTGGATGCGGGTGATCATGGGCGGGGGTCCTTCGAAAACGTCCCTCACCTATCGCTGCCGGGGCCCGGCTGTCGAGCGGCTAGCGGCGGTTGAACCGCGAGACGGTCAAGCCGACGACGAGGGCGCCGGCGCCGACTATCAAGGCGTCCTCGATCAGGCCGCTCTTGGTCTGGCCGATGCGGGCCATGGCCTTCTTGCGACCCGAGAGGGTCAGATAGGCCAGCGGCACGGCCGTGCCGACCGCCAGGCCGGCGCCCAACTTCTCCTTGCCGCGCGGGGCCAGGGCGGCGCCGGCGATGCCCGCGCTCATGACCCGCGCCAATAGGCCCAGGAAGACGGTGCGATCGGGCGCAGTCTTCATCTTGTCGCCCAGCAGTTCGCCGATACCCATGGCCAGGGCGCCGAACTTGAACAGCTGCCGGTTCAGCAGGAAGACGCGGCCGGGCAACGGCTTGTGCGCCAGTTCGGCAGTGGCGAGGGCCGCCATCGGGGTCATGGAACGGGCGCTGGCGACAGCGCCGATGAGGGCGGATGGGAGGAGGTCGAGGGCTTTCATGCCGCCACAACACCCGACCGGGCCGGAAGGTTCAGCCCGTTTCAGCCGCGGGCCGCCAGGACGTTGCGGATCGCCAGGCTGGAGTGGATGCGCGACACGCCCGGCAGACGCGACAGGACGTCCTTGTGGATCACCTCATAGGCGGCGATGTCGGGCGCGACGGCGCGGACGATGTAGTCGGCCTCGCCCGCCATCAGATAGCAGTCGCGGATTTCCGGGTGGTTGCGGACGGCCGCCTCGAACCGGCGCATGTGGTCGTCGGTCTGCTTCTCCAGCGTGATCTCGACATAGGCGACAACGCCGTCGTCGCTGTCGTTGGCCAGGACGGCGGCATAGCCCCGGATCACCCCGCGCTCTTCCAGGCGACGCACGCGCCGCAGGCAGGCGGAAGGCGACAGACCGACGGCGGAGGCCAGGTCCGCATTGCTGATGCGCCCATCGGCGCGGAGCCGTTGAAGGAGGCGCTGGTCAAGGGGATCGAGCAGGGACACAAGTTTCCACCATTTAGCCGCAGATTATTGCGTAAGACGTCTATCAGCGACCGATCGTTGCGCAAACAGGCAGGATCGTCGATCCATGCAGCGCTAGCTTGCGGCGAATAACAACATTGGGCTTGGGAACGTCACATGCGGGTTCTGGTGCTTGGGTCGGGCGTCATCGGCGTCACAACCGCCTGGTATCTCAGCCAGGCCGGGCATGAGGTCACGGTGGTGGATCGGCAGGCCGGTCCGGCGCTGGAAACCAGCTTCGCCAACGCCGCGCAGATTTCGCCGGGTTATTCCGCGCCCTGGGCTGCGCCGTCGATCCCGGTCAAGGCGATGAAGTGGCTGCTGATGCGCCACGCGCCCCTGATCGTGCGGCCGCGTCTGGACATGGCTATGGTGCGCTGGACCATCGCGATGCTGCGCAACTGCACCCACGACCGCTATGCGCTGAACAAGAGCCGGATGGTACGTCTGGCCGAATACAGCCGCGACCAGATCGACCTGCTGCGCCGCGAGACCGGCATCACCTATGACGGTCGCCAGCAGGGGACGCTGCAGCTGTTCCGCACCGAAAAGCAGCTGGCCGACGTGCACAAGGACGTCGATGTGCTGAAGGCCGCCGGCGTCCCGTGCGAGGTGCTGGACCACGCCGGCTGCATCGCCGCCGAGCCGGGCCTGGCCGCCTCCGACGTCGATTTCGTCGGGGGTCTGCGCCTGCCGCATGACGAGACCGGCGACTGCTTCCTATTCACCAACGCCTTGGCGAAGCTGGCGGCGGAGCGCGGCGTGGTTTTCCACACCGCGACCGAGATCCAGTCGATCACGATGACGGACGGTCGCGCGACCGGCGCAATGACCAGCAAGGGCGCCATGACGGCCGATCTGGTGATCCTGGCGCTCGGCTCCTATTCGCCGATGATGGCCAAGCCGCTGGGTCTGGATCTGCCGGTCTATCCGGTGAAGGGCTATTCGATCACGGCCAAGATCGTGAACGAAGACCGCGCGCCCGTCTCCACCGTCATGGACGAAAGCTACAAGGTGGCGATCACGCGCCTGGGCGACCGTATCCGCGTGGGCGGCATGGCCGAGCTGTCGGGATACAACAACACGCTGCCCGCCCTGCGTCGCGAGACCCTGGCCCATTCGGTCGGCAGCCTGTTCCCCGGCGGCGGCGACCTGGCGGGCGCCAGTTACTGGTCGGGCCTGCGTCCAATGACGCCGGACGGCACGCCGGTGATCGGCGCGACCAAGGTTCCGGGGCTTTATCTGAACACCGGCCACGGCACCCTGGGCTGGACCATGGCGTGCGGCTCGGCGCGGGTTCTGGCCGACATGGTCGACGGCAAGGCGCCCGAGATCGAAACCCGCGACCTGTCGCTGAACCGCTATGGCGCCTGGGCCGGGGCGTTCGCGCCGGGCTACAGCTGAGATCAGACGTCGGCGGGAAATTTTACCGTCTAAAGAGTCTAATTCGTCTAATCGCGCGGCGGCGGGTCCTTGGGCCGCGGACGGGAATTCACCGTCTAAAGTGTCTAATTCGTCTAATCTGGCGGCATCATCCGGGTGAGGCGCGGGCGGGATTTGGTCGTCCCTTCCGCCTGAACTTACGCTGTCAAAGATCGCCGGCCAGTCTACCACACGGCCGGGGCGCGGTCGGTTGGACGCCGCTCGGAGGCGAAAACCCGTTGGAAATCAAATAGCGGGGCGCCAACGATGCGCTGGCAGGGCGCCGCGGCGTGGCGCGGCGCGTCGGAGCCCCCTATAGAGCGCGCGATGAAGACCGCCGATTTCGATTTCGACTTGCCCGAAGACCGGATTGCGTTGCGCCCGGCCGATCCGCGCGATTCCGCGCGGCTGCTGGTGGTGAAAGGCGGCGCGCTGGAGGACCGGATCGTTCGTGATCTGCCGGACTTCCTGCAGCCCGGCGACGCCCTGGTGTTCAACGATACGCGGGTCATTCCCGCCCGTCTGTCGGGCGTGCGTCAGCGGATCGGGGCCGAGGGCGAAACCCTGACGGTCGAGGTGGAGGCGACGCTGCACCACCGCGACGCGCCCGACGTCTGGTCCGCCTTCATGAAGCCGGGCAAGCGGATCAAGCCGGGGGATCGGATCCGGTTCGGAAACGCGAGCGACGCCGCCTGCGACCTTGGTCGTTTGGATGCGACGGTGACGGCAAAGGGGGAAGACGGGCTGATCACCCTGACCTTTGACCTGGCGGGACCGGCGCTGGACGATGCGATCCGCGATGTCGGGGTCATGCCCCTGCCGCCCTATATCGCCGCCAAAAGACCCGAGGACGACCGCGACCGGTCAGACTATCAGACCGTGTTCGCCGAGCATGACGGTTCGGTTGCGGCGCCGACGGCGGGGCTGCATTTCACCCCTGCCCTGCTGGACGCCATCCGCGCCAAGGGTGTCTCGACCCATGCGGTGACGCTGCATGTCGGGGCCGGCACCTTCCTGCCGGTCAAGGCCGACGATCTTGCCGACCACAAGATGCACAGCGAATGGGGCGAGGTGTCGCCTGAAACCGCCGCCGCCCTGAACGCCGTCCATGCAAAGGGCGGGCGCGTCGTCTGCGTCGGCACCACCTCTCTGCGGCTACTGGAAAGCGCGACGTCCGAGGACGGCGAGATCAAACCCTTCCACGGCGACACGGCCATCTTCATCACGCCCGGCTATCGTTTCCGGGCGGTCGATGTGCTGATGACCAACTTCCACCTGCCGAAGTCGACGCTGTTCATGCTGGTCAGCGCCTTTGCGGGCACGGCGACGATGAAGGCGGCCTATGCCCATGCGGTCGCCGACGGCTATCGCTTCTATTCCTACGGCGACGGATCGCTGCTGTTCCGCGACTGATCGCGGGTCAGGGCCAGAGGCGGCCTGAGCGCCAGGCCTCGCCGTCGCGGTCGAAACGCAGTCGGTCATGCAGACGGAACGGGCGATCGCGCCAGAACTCGACCGAGCGCGGCACGACGCGCCAACCGGTCCAGTGGGACGGGCGCGGCACCTCCTGACCATCGAAACGCGCGGTTTCGCGGCCCACGGCCTCTTCCAGCACGGTGCGATCCGACAGGGGGCGGGACTGGTCCGAGGCCCAGGCGCCGATGCGGCTTTCGCGCGCGCGGCTGGCGAAATAGGCGTCGGCCTCGGCCGGCGTGACCGGCTCGACCGCGCCGCACACCCGCACTTGGCGACGAAGGGATTTCCAGTGGAAGGTCAGGGCGGCGGCTGCGCAACCGGCCAGTTCGACGCCCTTGGCGCTCTCGCTGTTCGAATAGAAGGTGAAGCCCCGCGCATCGACATCCTTCAGCAGAACGATCCGCGCATCGGGCAGGCCGTCGGCGTCGACGGTCGACAGGGTCATGGCGTTGGGATCGTTCGGCTCGTGCGCGCGCGCATCGGCCAGCCATTCGACGAACAGGCCGATGGGTTCGGGCCGGTCGAAGATGGTCTCGTCGCCATTGGCGGCCAGGGCGGCGGCGTAGTCGCGGGCGTATTCCTCACGCGACGGGCTGGGCGGGATCACGGATGCGGTCATGCGAGTGATGTAGTCGGTGCTGGCTCGGCTGGGAATGATCGAGGTCAAAAACGGGCATGTCGCCGTCAGGGTTAACCGCCCATTGACCCTGATGCGCGAACGGTGACGGCATGAGCGGGCCTGTTTCGATTTCAGATGTGTCCGGCGTCCGCGAGGCCCTGTCGATCTTGGGCCTGAACGGCGATGTCGATGCGTCGACGCTGAAGGCCGCCTTCCGCACGGCGGTGAAGGCGGCGCGGCCGGATCAGGCCGGCGGGGACGCCGAGCGGTTCCGGCGCGTGATCGCGGCCTATCGACTGATCCAGGCGCACCAGCCCCCTCGCCCCGCCCTGTCGGCGCCCACCGCGCGGCCCGCGCCGACGCCGGTTCTGGTGCTGTCGCCGATGCAGGCCCTGGCCGGGGGTCAGGTCGAGGTCCGGCTGGGCGCGCGCACGGTGCGGGTCACGGCGCCCAGGGGCCTGCGCAGCGGCGATCATCTGCGGCTGAGACGCGAGGCGGCGGACGGGAGCGATCTCTATCTGTCGGTGTTGATCCGACCCGAGGACGGGCTGTCGGTCGTCGGCGACGACCTGTTCATGACCTGGGCCGTCGAGCGTCGCCTGATGGCCGACGGGGGGCGGGTGGAGATCGAAACCCCTGTCGGCACGCGCTCGGCCTGGATCACCGCCGACATGGCCGCCCCGGTGCGGGTGCGGTTGAAGAACCTGGGCCTGCCCGCGCGTGGATCGCGGCCGGCGGGGCATCTGTTCGTGACGCTGGAGCCGTCGTCCGATGTCCCCTCGGCGGCCGAAGACCTGCTGGTGCGGTTCACGCGGGTCTGGACGCAGGAGCGTCTGGCGGCCTAAGTCGGGGCCATGTCGCACAATACCTTCGGCCATCTGTTTCGCGTGACCACCTGGGGCGAGAGCCACGGGCCGGCGATCGGCTGCGTCGTTGATGGATGCCCGCCGATGATCCCGCTGACCGAGGCGGACCTTCAGCCGTGGCTGGACCAGCGGAAGCCGGGCGGCAGCCGTTTCGTGACCCAGCGCAAGGAAAGCGACACGGCGCGGATACTGTCGGGCGTGTTCGACGACGGCGACGGGCCGGTGACGACGGGCACGCCGATCTCGATCCTGATCGAGAACGAGGACCAGCGGTCAAAGGACTATGGCGAGATCGCCCGCGCCTATCGGCCGGGGCACGCCGACTATGCCTACCAGGTCAAATACGGGGTGCGCGACCATCGGGGCGGCGGTCGATCCTCGGCGCGCGAGACCGCCAGCCGGGTGGCGGCCGGGGCCGTGGCGCGCAAGGTGCTGGGCGACGGCGTTAAGATCAGGGCCGGCGTGGTGCAGATCGGCCCGCACCGGATCGCACCGGACCAGATCGACTTCGACGCCGTCCACGGCAATCCCCTGTTCGCCGCCTCGACCGAGGTCGTGGGCGACTGGGAGGCCTATCTGGACGGCATCCGCAAGGCGGGATCGTCGGTCGGGGCCATCGTCGCGCTGGAGGTCACGGGCGTTCCGGCGGGTTGGGGCGCGCCATTGTACGGCAAGCTGGACGGTGAGCTGGCGGCGGCCCTGATGTCGATCAACGCGGCCAAGGGCGTCGAGATCGGCGCCGGCTTCGAGGCCGCCGAACTGACCGGAGAACAGAACGCCGACGAGATGCGGCTGGACCTGAACAAGCAGCCGGTCTTCCTGTCGAACAAGGCTGGCGGCGTGCTGGGCGGGATTTCGACGGGCCAGCCGGTGACCGCGCGGGTCGCGTTCAAGCCGACCTCCTCCATCCTGACCCTGCGCCAGACGATCACCCGCGACGGCGAAGAGACGGACCTGCGCACCAAGGGCCGTCACGACCCATGCGTCGCCCTGCGCGCCGTACCGGTGGTCGAGGCCATGGCCGCCTGCGTGCTGGCCGACGCGCATCTGAGGCATCGCGCCCAGGTCGGCTGATCAGGGCCTGGGTCGGGGCGGACGCGGGTTTGCGCGATCGGTGTCGCGCCTCGGCGGCGGCTCGACCGGACGCGCCTCGCACCGCATCAGGGCCATCAGGGCCGACAGGCCTGTCGTCATCACGATCATCGCTCGATTCCTGCAACTGCGAACCGTTTGCAGGTTTGCGCATGTCGAGGGCGCGTGCAAGACAAGGGACCGGTGGCGCCCAACTCAGGAGATCAACCGTGCGTGAAGACGGAAAGCTGGACTACCTAGAACTCCCCGCCGCCAACCTGCCCGCGACCAAGCAATTCTACAGCCAGGCATTCGGCTGGACCTTCGTGGATTACGGCCCGACCTATGCCGCCTTCGATCAGGGTCTGGACGGCGGGTTCGACGCCGATCAGGCCGATCAGACCAAGGCGCCCCTGCCCATCCTGTACGCACACGACCTCGAGGCCATGCTGGCCAAGGTCGAGGCGGCCGGCGGCCGGATCGTGAAACCGATCTACAGATTCCCCGGCGGTCGCCGCTTCCACTTCGCCGATCCGTCCGGCACCGAAATGGCGGTGTGGTCCGAGGGCTGAGCCCTATTTGACGTCGACGGACTGGCCGATGCGTTCGGCCAGATCCCGGTCCGCGCCCTCGACGCTGGCGATCCAGACGTGGATTTCCTTGGGGTCCGCAGCGCGCTGAAACAGATGCTCCATCGCCAGACGGCGGCTGCCTTCGGTGACGACGACCGAGGCGCGGCCGCCGGCGCGGACCGTCTCGCCGTCGTAGATCGGAAACTGCGACGACGGACCGGCGTAGATCATCAGCAGGGTCTGGTCGCCGCGCTGGACGCGATAGATGCTGGCGTTCGCGCCGGCGCGCGCCGGGGTGATGGTCAGGCCGGCGGGCTGCTGGATGCTGAACGGCAGAGCGGCGATGGCGGCGGCGTTCAAGGCCGCCGGCGCGGATGCGGCGGCCGGCGGGGTTGCGGCAGGCGCGGTCGTTGTCGGTTGAGGCGTGGTCGCCTGAGGCGCCGCTGTGGTCGGGGCTGGCGTTTGCGGACGTGTCGCGGTCGCCGGGCGCGTCGTGGTCGCCGGGCTTTGGCCGATGGGCGGCTGGGCCTGGGTCGTGCGCGGTGCGGATGACGCGGCGGGCGCCGGACGCGGCGATGCCGCGGGGGTCTGGCCGATTGGAGGCAAGGCCTGGCTCGTCGCCCGGGCCGGGGCCTGCGCCGGGACTTGGGTCGGCGCTGCGGTGGAGGCGGCGGGCGGGGTCGCGGAAGGCGGGGCGCTGTTCAAGTCTCGCGTCAGGTTGGAACCGGCGCGCTGCGGCGGAGGCGTCGTCGCCTGTCCGGAAATCACGAGGGCGGCGGCAAGGGCGATCATGGGCATGGCCCGACCATCGCGCGGCCGGGGCGCGACCGCAAGCGCGACCTCACGCCTTGGGCAGCGCGACCCAGAAGGTGGCGCCCTCGCCCGGCGCCGAGATCACGCCGATCGAGCCGCCCTGCAACTCGACCAATCGCTTGGCCAGGGCCAGGCCGACGCCGTGCCCCTCGACCGTCGAACGCTCAAGCCCCAGGCGGTTGAAGGGTTCGAACAGCTGCGCCTGCTTCTGTGGCGACAGGCCGGGGCCGAAATCGCTGACCTCAATGCGGACGCAGTCGTCCTGACGAAGCGCACGCAGGACGACACGACCGCCGGAACCGCCGTATTTCAGCGCATTGCTGGTCAGGTTGGTGATGATCTGGGCCAGACGCTGAGAGTCCGCGACCGCGATCAAGCCATCGCCCTCGCACACCACCTCGACGGCGACCCGGTCGGCGTCGGGCCACAGCAGGCACGTGCGGCGCACGTCTTCCAGCAGCCCCGGAATGTCGGTCGGCCGCAGGTCGACCCGGACGGCCCCGGATTCGGCGCGCGCCACGTCCAGCAAATCGTGGGCCAGGGTTTCGACCTGACGCGCGGTCTTGACCAGCATGTCGGACATTTCGGCCTGCTGAGCCGAGACCCGCCCCAGGTGGCCCTGCCGCCACAGATCGCCGATGCCGATGATGCCGGCGACGGGGCTCTTGATCTCGTGGGCGACGTTGGCGAGCAGGCGGGACTTGGCCTCCGAGGCCTTTTCGGCGCGTTCGCGACCGACGCGCGCGCGCTCCGCCAGAAGATCGCGCTCTTCCAGCAGCGAGGCCACCAGCAGGACGGGCATATAGCCGATCAGCACCAGCATCTGGGCCATCAGAACCTGGTGGGTCAGGTCGCCCTGAGCATAGGGGCCGTTTCCGATCATGGCGCTGCCGACCAGCAGCACGCTCATGACGACCAGGGTGAAGGCGGCGCCCGCGACGCCGAGCCGTACCGCAATGGCCAGCAGAAGCGGCAGCAGGACGAAGCCCATCGGCACGTCGCCCGTGAAGGCGACAAAGTAAAAGACGGGAACAAGGCCGATCAGAACGACGGCCTCGATCAGCTTCCTGGGTTTCAGCAGGCGGGCGAACATCGCAGGCGTCAGCGACATGCCCAGCGACCCCAGCACGGCGATGCCCAGGGTGTGGCCGAGCCACCAGGTCTGGAAGCCCTGCCAGACGATGTCGCCCTGGCCCATCACCGACAGGATCAGGACGCTGCACAGGGCGGCGGGGATCGGCGCCAGGACAGCCGCGAAGAACAGGAAGCTGACCGCGCCGTTCAGGCTGGAAAGGTTGAGCGTGGGCGAGAACCGGCGGGCCAGCAGGACAGCCCCGACGATCTCGATCATGTTGGCGATCGTGAAGGCCAGCGCCAGCGGCGGTTTATTGCCGGCGATGATCTCGCCAATCAGGATGCTGACGGTCAGGACGCCGGCGAAGGTGAGGTCGCTGGTGCGGCCACGGCTGGTGCGCAGCCAGACGGCGACGGCGACCCCGCTGGCGCCCCACAAGCCCGCCACCAGTCCGGCCGAACGGGCATAGGCGATCGCCAGGGCGACCAAGATGGCGACGACGACGCCCGTCAGCACCGGAATAAGGGGATTGGGGCCGTCCGGACCTTCGGCGCCGACGGGGCCGGGCCGATGGCCAGCCGCCATCACGCCCTTGACGGGGGCGCTGTGGGGGGCGTCGATGTTGAGCGCGCGGCTCAGGATCATGGACAGGTTCCGACCAATCAGAGGTCGGAATAGGACGACACGGTTCCTAATATCCCCTGAAGTCAGGCCTGCAATTTTTCATTGAAACGCCTGACGGCCTCGGCGGCGCCGTCGGGATGGTTCCAGACCCCGGCGCTGACCGCCACGAAGTCGGCGCCGGCCTGGGCAGGCTCTGCAGCGTTGTCGACCGTGATCCCGCCGATGGCGACGCAGGGCGTCTCGACGGTTTCTTGCCACACCGTCAGGATATCCAGCGGCGGGCGATGCACCGTTTCCTTTGTATCGGTGGGATAGAAGGCGCCGAACGCGACGTAGTCGGCGCCGCCCTCTGCGGCGTCCCAGGCCAGGTCGCGGTCGTCGTGGCAGGTGACGCCGATCATGGCGTCTGGCCCCATGATACGCCGCGCCTCGGCCAGAGAGCCGTCTTCCTGACCGATGTGAACGCCGTCGCAGCCGGTGGCCCGCGCCAGATCGGGCCGGTCGTTCAGCAGGACCGCGACATCATGACGCCGCGCAATGGGAGCCAACACTTCGACCGCCGTGCGGATAGCGGCCTCGTCGGCGGGCTTCAGCCGGATCTGCAAGGCCGCGACGTCGCCGGCGGCCAAGGCCTGATCGAGGGTTTGCGCAAAAGCGTTCAGGTCGGCGATCGCGGGCGGCGTGATCAGATACAGCCGGCAGGGCGGACGCTCGGGGACGGTAGGTGTTCGGGCCATGTCCGTCATTGCCTGCCCCCGCGACGATCCGTCAACGGCCCACCGGCAGCTGAGCCATGCGAACGACTTGCAATCGCCTTAAGGACTGCTATAGCGAACCATTCTCAGTCAGTGAAACGTGTAGCGCCTCGTGTACGTCTGCAACTGTAACGGTCTTCGCCAGCGTGATGTCGCCCAAGCCATCGAGGCCGGCGCCTGCCGTCCGCGTGACATCTTCGCGCGCAACCAATGCCAGGCCCAGTGCGCCAAATGCGTCTGCGAGATGCGTCAGATGATTCAGGAAAGCCGCGAAGCGTTCGCACTCGCAGCCGAATAGTTTGCTTCGCCTGCGGCCGACAGTCACTCGCACTCTCAATGCAGTGATAAGAACTCGCAAATAAACAAAGCCCATTCTACTGTGTTATGGCTGCGCTCGACAGACGGCGATAGCGCCGTGGCGAGACCAAGGACCATGGCCATGAAGGGCGACCCCGCAATCCTGCGCACGCTGAACGCAGTGCTGACCAACGAGCTGACGGCCGTGAATCAGTATTTCCTGCACGCCCGCATGTTCGAAAGCTGGGGCCTCGCGCACCTGGGCAACGTGATCTACGAAGAATCGATCGGCGAGATGAAGCACGCCGACATGCTGATCAAACGCATCCTCTTCCTGGATGGCCTGCCCAACCTGCAAGACCTGCACAAGCTGAAGGTCGGCGAGGATCCGATCGAATGCCTGGGCGCCGATCTGCAACTGGAACTGGACAGCCGCGCGACGACCGCCGCCGCCGTGACCCAGTGCGAGGAAACCCGCGATTACGTCAGCCGTGACCTGCTGATGAAGATCCTGGCCGACACCGAAGAGCACATCGACTTCCTGGAAAACCAGCACAAGCTGATCGAGCTGATGGGCGCGCAAAACTATCTGCAATCGGCGATGAAAGAGATCGTCACCGACGGCGCGGCGACCGGCAACTAAGCTCTGCCTTCTGACGGAACTCCAATCCGCTCCGGCCATTAGCCTGTCAGGGCCAAGCTGGAGCGGACCATGACCGATATCGACGACGCCATCGACGACGTGCGCGACGCCGCCATGGACTTGCTGAACAGCGAGGGCCGCAGCGCCGGCCATGTGGTCGCCGGGATCGCCCTGACCGTCGGCTTCGCCCTGTTGGCCCACACCATCGCGTCGGGCGCCTTGAAGCCTCGTCGCAACCTGAAACAGGTGCGCGACAAGGACCTGCCGATCACCGAGAAGCCCAAGGGAGCCTTCAGCCTGATCCTGCCGGCGGTGTTTTCGGCGACGACCCTGTCGGCCGTGCGCGTCTGGAACGCGCCTCCGCAAAAGGAACGGACCCGCGCCATGGGGCTATGGGTCGCGGCCCAGACGGTGAACGCCGTCTGGCTGGGCCTGCGTCCGTCGTCGATGGCGCGTCAGGTGGTCGCCGCGATGTCGTCGGCCGGTCTGGCCGCAGCCTTCGCCCACGAAGCGCGCAAGCTGGACGAAGGGGCCGGCAAGATGGCGGCGCCGCTGGGGTCAGGTGTGCGGTTCGGAAACTTCCTGCACCGCAAGGCCGACGACGCCTCGGGCGGACGCACCCTGCATTAGGTTGCGTCGCCTTGCCCTTTATCGGGGCTTCCTCTAGGGATCGCGCCCTATTCGCCTCGCCCCGAACGGTGCGAGGGCGCAACTCCATTTCCGATGTGACCCCATGAAGATCAACGGCAACACCATCAAGCCCGGCATGGTCCTGCAGCACAATGGCGGCCTGTGGGTCGTCACCAAGGCCAGCCACGTCAAGCCCGGCAAGGGCGGCGCCTTCGCCAACGTCGAGGCCAAGAACCTGGAGACCGGCAACAAGCTGAACGAACGCTTCCGTTCGGAAGACAAGGTCGAGCGCGTGACGCTGGAACAGAAGGACTTCTCCTATCTGTTCGACAACGGCGACAGCCTGGTCTTCATGGACGACACCACCTACGAGCAGATCGAACTGCAGAAGGACTGGGTCGGCGAAGAGCGCATCCCCTATCTGCAAGAAGGCATGAAGGTCGTCATCGAGATGCACGAAGAGCGTCCGATCGGCCTGGAACTGCCCGATCAGGTCGTGCTGGAAGTCGCCGAGACCGAGCCGACCGTGAAGGGCCAGACCGCCTCGTCGTCCTACAAGCCCGCGCTGGCGTCGAACGGCGTGCGCATCATGATCCCGCCCTATATGTCGGCCGGCGAGCGTATCGTCGTCGACACGACCAGCGGCGAATACGTCCGCCGCGCGGACTAACAGACCACCATGCTAAAGCGGCCCCTCGCGGGGCCGTTCCTTTCTGAACTTCTCCGACTGTCCGGCTGCGGCTTTGAAGGACTTTCGGACCAGGAGATTCCCCGATGGCCCTCGCCTCCGCCCTGCTCCAAGTCATGACCGATGCGGTGCGCAAGACCGCCCGCCCGATGCTGCGCGACTTCGGCGAAGTCTCGCAGCTTCAGGTATCGAGGAAGGGCCCCGGCGATTTCGTCACGGCCGCCGACCTGAAGGCCGAAGACACGCTCTACGAACTGCTGATGAAGGCTCGCCCTGGCTACGGCTTCCTGGGCGAGGAACGCGGCATGATCGAGGGGACGGACAAGTCCCACACCTGGATCGTCGATCCAATCGACGGCACCACCAACTTCATGCACGCCATGCCCCACTTCGCCATCACGGTGGGGCTGGAGCGCCGCACGCCGGACGGGTCGAGCGAGATCGTCGCCGGCGTGACCTACAACCCCGTCATGAACGAGCTGTTCTGGGCCGAAAAAGGCAAGGGCTGCTATCTGAACGACCAGCGCATCCGCGTCGCCGGCCGTCGCGATCTGTCCGAAAGCCTGATCGCCACCGGACTGCCCTTCATCGGCAAGTCGGGCCACGCCCAGTCGATCAAGGATCTGCACGCCGTGGGCCAACGGGTCGCCGGCATACGCCGCCTGGGTTCGGCCGCGCTGGACTTCGCCTGGGTCGCGGCCGGTCGCTACGACGCCTATTATGAGCGCAATCTGAAGCCCTGGGACGTGGCGGCGGGCATCCTGTTCGTCACCGAGGCCGGCGGCCGGGTCACGACCATCGAGAACGACGGCGATCCCAAGACGGGCAAGTCGATCCTGGCGTCGAACACCGAACTGCATCCGCACCTGCGCAAGGTGCTTCAGGGCTCCTGAGGCTCGCTTCTGTCTCTTCCCCGCTTGCGGGGAAGTGGCGCGGCGCTTCTTCAGCGCCGTGACGAAGGGGCTCTTGCCTGATCGCCAGCGGCCGGTGGGGTGTCAAGACCCCCTCCACCGCTTCGCGGTCCCCCTCCCCACATGTGGGGAGGAGACGGTCATCGGCCTGTCGCGCCCCCGCCCTATCCAAGGCGGATGATCCGTTTCATCCTGTGCGGCCTCGTCCTTCTGACCGGAACGCCCGCCTTGGCTCAGCCCCTGATCATCGCCCATCGCGGCGCCTCCGGCGAACGGCCCGAGCACACGCGCGCGGCCTATGAGCTAGCGATCGAACAGGGCGCGGATGTGATCGAGCCGGATCTGGTGCTGACCAGGGATGGCGTCTTCGTCGATCGGCATGAGAACGAGATTGGCGGCACGACCGACGTGGGCGACCGGCCCGAATTCGCGGGCCGTCGGACGACCAAGACCATCGACGGGGTCGAGACCACCGGCTGGTTCACCGAAGACTTCACCCTGGCCGAGTTGAAGACCCTGAGGGCCAGGGAGCGGCTGCCGGCCCTGCGACCGGGCAGCGCCGCCTTTGACGGTCAAGAGCCGATCCTGACCTTCGACGAGGTCGTCGCCATCGCGCGCGAGGCCTCGGCGCGGACCGGGCGGACAATCGCCGTGGCGCCGGAGCTGAAACACCCGACCTACTTCGCCGCGATTGGCCTGCCGATGGAGGACGGCTTCGTCGCTGAACTGGAACTGCTGGGTCTGACGGGCGCCGAGGCCCCGATCATTATCCAGTGTTTCGAGGTCGGGCGGCTGGAGCGGTTGGCGACGCGGATCGATGCGCCGCTGGCTCAACTCGTGGCGGCCAAGGGCGGACCAGCGGACCGGGCGGACGTGACCTATGCGCAGATGATCACGCCCGAGGGGCTGAAAGCCATCGCCGCCTACGCCGCCTGGGTCGCGCCGGAAATGACCCTGGTCCTGCCGCGCGCCGCCGACGGCCGCACGACAGCGCCGAGCACCCTGGTCGCAGACGCCCATGCGGCGGGCCTCAAGGTCGTGGTCTGGACCCTACGGGCCGAGAACGCCTTCCTGCCGGTCGAGCGACGCAGAGGCGACGACCCCGCCGGGCACGGCGACATGACCGGCTATGCCTCAGCCTTCGCCGAGGCCGGAGTCGATGCGCTGTTCACCGATTTCTCGGCCCTGGTGCGTCCGGGCCATCGAAACGACCGATAACTCGATGCTCGGCAACGACGTCGAAGGCCACGTCCAAGCCCGTGTGTTAATCATCACAGTCAGGCCCGGATTAACGCCCCAGTTGTATCCTCCGCACGAAGGTGGAGAGAGCAGATGCGGAACTTGGGATTTGCAGCGGCGATCGGCGTCGCCATCGTCACAGGCGTGTGCATCGGCGGAGGGCTGGACCTCAGCATCGCCCACCCATCATTGGGGGCGAAGACACGTTTCACTCTGCCTGTGTTCAACCCGTTTGAAGCGAAGGGTGAGACGGGTGCGCCTGCCGAACACTCCCACCTCGACTTCAACATTGATGCGACCAAAGGCGACGAGGCCGATGCGGCTGCTTATCGTCCCTCGCCGCGCAGCGTGGGTTTGCTTTCGACGTCGTCTTGCGTCCTCCCAACTGCAGGCGAGCGCAAACTCGTGGTCTTTAGCGTCTATGAGGGCGATGCGATCTCAACAGTCGCATTGGGTAACCGGGACGCTGAAACAACAACTATAGAGGTTAAAATAGAGGCCGGAGACGAGCCGCTGTATGTGGTCTTGTCCGCCTACGACAACATGGTCTGGCGCTTCTCCGGCGCAACGAGCCGTGTGGAAAAGTTGATTCTATTGGCGGCAGATGGTGCTGTCGCTTCGTCCCGCCGGACAGCGACCCTGCAAGACGCCGAACGCGCGGCCGTCGCCGCCGCTCAAATCGTAGGCGGACGTCGCCAATCAAGCGCTGGAGCGCTTTCGGAACGACCATTCGCAGGCGTCACGGGCATCGCGTCAGACGTAATCACGACCCGAAACCCTGGCAGTTGCTTCGGATATTTTTCCGACCCGGAATCGATACAGGCGACGCGAGCAGGCGACATAATTCGGAGAGCGACAGGACGCACGCCCGACGTGATCGCCGCGCATTATTCCGTAGGCGCTGTGAAACTACCGTCCGGCAAAGCAGCGAGGGGCGATTGGCCCGGGCGATCCCCGGATGGTTTCGACCAAGGCATGTGGCGCGAACTGCTTCGGTTCCACCCAGGCGGCTTCTCAAAGATCGATCCGGATCAGGTTCTTAGCGACGTCAAAGTCGAATCCTATGATGTTCTGCCCCAACAGGCGGGCCTTGCCCAACTCATAGGGTCAGGTCAGATCGTCCGCCTATCCGATGGCTTGCGCATTGATAAACCGATCGCTCGCTTTCCGGCCGGTTTAAGCGGAGCGCATTCTGTAGCCTTCTTGCTCGGCGCAGGCGTTCCTTTGCCAGCCGGAGATCCGGGGCATAGTTGTGTCATCGACGAAGACACAGGCCAAACCGTCCAAGATCGCCGCCTGTGCTGACCTAGGACCTTAGTCTGCTCGGAATTGAAGCTCCGCGAGGCGGGCGTAGAGGCCGCCCTGGGCGACGAGTTGCTCGTGGGTGCCTTCTTCGACCACGCGGCCGTCGTCCATGACGACGATGCGGTCGGCGCGCAGGACGGTGGCGAGGCGGTGGGCGATGACCAGGGTGGTGCGCTCCTCCATCGCCTGATCGAGGGCGACCTGGACCAGGCGTTCGCTTTCGGCGTCGAGGGCGCTGGTGGCCTCGTCCAACAGCAGGATGGGGGCGTCGCGGACCAGGGCGCGGGCGATGGCCAGGCGCTGGCGCTGGCCGCCCGACAGGCTCTTGCCGCGCTCGCCGAGCGGGGTGTCGAACCCTTCCGGGAGGGCGTCGATGAAGCCGAGCGCCTGGGCCTTTTCGGCGACGGCGCGGGCCTCTTCCAAAGTCGTATTCTCGCGACCGAAGCGGATGTTTTCCAAGGCCGAGCCCGAGAACAGCGGCGTCTCCTGCGACACCCAGGCGAAGCGGTCGCGCACGGCGACGGGATCGGCCTGGCGCACATCGACGCCGTCGACCGAGACCATGCCGGTCTGCGGATCGTAGAAGCGCAGCAGCAGGCGGAAGACCGTGGACTTGCCGGCGCCGGACGGACCGACCAAAGCGACCGTCTCACCGGGGCGTACGGTCAGGCTGAAGCCCTTCAAGGCCGGAAGGTCGGGGCGGCCTGGATAGGCGAAGCCCACGGCCGACATCGACACCTCGCCACGCGGGGGCGTCGGCAGGGCCGTGGCCTGAGGCGGCGGGGCGATGCCGGCGACGGCGCGCATCAGCTCCTCAATCCGCTCCATGGCGCCGGCTGCCTTTTGCACGTCGCCCCAGCTTTCGCCGAGCGCGCCAACGGCGCCTGCGGCGAAAACGGACAGCAGAACGAACTGAAGCAGGGCGCCAGGCGTCATGGCGCCCTTCACCACGTCCTGGGCGCCCAGCCACAGCACCAGGGTCACGCCGCCGAACATGACAACGATGATCAGAGCGGTCATCCAGGCGCGAGCCTGCATCCGCGTCAGGGAAGCGTTGAAGGCGTCCTCGACCGCCGCGCCGAAGCGGGTGATGGCGCTCTGTTCACGACCGAAGGCCTGGACCGTCTCAATGGCGTCCACGCTTTCGCCGGCGAAGCCGACGGCGTTGGCGAAGCGGTCCTGGGACGCGACGGTCAGTTTGCGCACCTTGCGGCCGAAGATGAAGATCGGCCCCAGGAGGAAGGGCACGATCAGCAGGACGAAGCCGGTCAGCTTGGGGCTGACGAAGAACAGCAGGGCCACGCCGCCGATCAGAGTCAGGAAGTTGCGCAGCGCGTAGGAGATCGAGGTCGTCATCAACGTCTCGACCAGGGCGATGTCCGTGGTCAGGCGCGACAGCACCTCGCCCGTACGCATATGGGCGTAGAAGGACGGGTCCAGCGTCAGGATGCGGCCGAACAGGCCCTTTCGCACATCGGCGATGACGCGCTCGCCCGTGCGGGTGACGAAATAGTAGCGGGCGGCGGTCGCCAGCCCCAGGAACAGGGCGTTGGCGCCCAGCAGCAGGAACCAGATGTTCAGATTGGCGCCGCCCGCCTCGAACCCATGGTCGATGGCCCCGCGCGCCAGGGCGGTCAGGCCCAGCGAGGCGGCGGTGGACAGCAGCAGCCAGAAGACCGCCATCAGGGCATGACCCTTGTGGCGCATAGCGAAGGGAATCAGTCGCGTCAGCGGGCGGATGTCGCGGCGCTTGGCGCGTTTGGCGCCCGCTTCGGACATCTGGTCGGCCAGAAGGGCGCCGGCGCTGGGCCTCCCCTCCAGCGACGCCATGCCCGAGGCGCGGTTGGCGGAAGGGGCGGAGGCGGCGGCTTGATCGGTCATTTCGCCCGCCTCTTGCCCCGGAACGCCCCCCGGTGTAAACGCCGCCCCTCATTCCGCCGGGCCTTTCCCTTAAAAAGGATTTGGTGGCGGGTTTCTCATTTCACGCGCACGGACGGTCGGCATCGTCACCGCGCAGAGACCGGACGACGACCATGAAGGCGGATACCCATCCCGACTACCACTTCATCACCGTGGTGATGACCGACGGCAGCACCTATCAGACCCGTTCGACCTACGGGAAGGAAGGCGACAAGCTGGCCCTCGACATCGATCCGTCGACGCACCCGGCCTGGACGGGCGGCAACGCCCAGCTGATGGACCGCGGCGGCCGCGTCTCGCGCTTCAACAACAAGTTCGCCGGTTTCATCAAGAAGTAAGCGCGTCTTGGCTGCGACATCTCGCAGCAATCGGAACACCAAGAGCGTCGGTCGCAAGGCCGGCGCTTTTTGTTTGGTCGGAACACCGATAATGTGGGGGCGTTCGGGTACCAGGGGCGTCGGCCACGCTGGCCGAAGCGATCGAAGAAGCGGAAGACTATGAATAGACGGCAACTGGGTCTGGGCGTCGCGACGGCGGCCATGACCCTTGGCTCGGCGGCGCGCGCGCAGCAGGTCTTCGTGCAGCGCGGACCGGAGGCGACGGCCTTCTACAACAGCTTCAACGATCAGATTTCGCGTCTGCCCGAGACGCAGCAGGCGGATGTGCGCGCCTTTTATGAAATGAACGGCTGGCGGCCGGTGTGGAACGCCGACAGGGTTCGGGCCCTGAACACCGTCGCGGCCGGCGCCAATCGCCATGGTCTGGCGGGCTCCGACTATTTCGACTTCGTGGGACTGGCGGCCGATCCGGCGAGCGCGGACCTGCGGACCACGGCGGCGGCGCTGGCCTATGCGCGCGTCCTGGCCGAGGGCAAGGTGCGGCCGGAGACGGTCGAAGACCTGTGGGAAATGCAGAAGAATCGCGTGGATCTGCCGCGCGGTCTCAGCGACGCCCTGACCCGCAACGTGCTGGGCCAATGGTACGACGGCCTAGCGCCCACCGACATCGGCTATCAGAACCTGTCGGCCGGCTATGTCCGCTATCGCCGTCTGGCGGCGCAGGGCGGCTGGCCCCGCTTTGTTCAAGGCGCAACCATCGAGCCGGGCAATAGCGATCGCCGCATCCCCGCCCTGATCGATCGCCTGACGGCCGAAGGCGACCTGTCGGCCGCCGACGGCGCGCGGCTGAAGTCGCAGGGCCTGGTTTACAACGCCGAACTGCAACGTGCGGTGCAAAGCTTCCAGAACCGCCATGGCCTTGGCGCAGACGGGCGGATCGGCGCGGGCACCCAGCGCTCGCTGGGCGCCTCGGCCGAGGACCGTGCGCGTCAGATCGCGCTGAACCTGGAGCGTCGTCGCTGGCTGAAGCGCGAAGTCGCGCCCGAGCGGATCGAGGTCAACACCGCCGCCGCCATCATGGTCTATTGGAAGGACGGCAAGCCGGTCCACTCCAACCGCGTCGTGGTCGGCTCGGCCGAGAACCAGACGCCCAGCCTGGAGAAGCCGTTCGCCTCGGTCGTGGCCAATCCGCCCTGGTATGTGCCCGCCGGCATCGCGCGCCGCGAAATCCTGCCCAAAGGGCCGGGGTATCTGGCCGCCAACGACATGTATGTGAAGGACGGCACGGTCATCCAGCGCGCCGGTCCGCGCTCGGCCCTGGGCTATGTGAAGTTCGAGCTACGCGACAGCTACGCCATCTTCCTGCACGACACGCCGTCGAAAGCCGCCTTCAACCTGTCCACGCGTCAGCGCAGCCACGGCTGCGTGCGGGTGCAGAATGCGGTGGAGTTCGCGCGCCTGCTGCTGTCGCCCGATCCGACCAAGCTGGCCCAGTTCGACACGGCTCAGGACACGCGCGAGACGACGCGCGTGACCACCGGCCGGGAAATCTCGGTGCGTCTGCTGTACTGGACCGCCTTCGTGGACGGTCAGGGCCGCGTGGCGTTCCGCGAGGACGTCTATGGCCGCGACGACAAGCTGGCGCAGGCGCTGGGCATCGGCGTCAATCTGCCCAAGCCCATCGACGATGGCCGGGCGGACGCCAACGACGTCGGGCCGTAAAGGGGCGATCAGCCCCTGAAGGCCGCCTCGAGCATGCCCATCTGGCTGAGCACCGGGTTTTCCGGGGCCTGATCCTGATCGTCGGCATACATGCGGCGATCCAGATACAGGGTGCGGTCGAACAGCTTTTCCGACCGCACGAGGTATTCGATCAGGGCGATCGGAAGTTCGGCGTGGCTGGGCTCGGCGTCGATGCGGCGCTCGTTCAGGCGATAGCGCGGCTCGCAGGCGGTTTCCGGCGACATGTCGTCTTCGCGCACGGCGCGCTGGACCAGGAGCCAGGAGGCGATCTGCATCAGGCGGGTGGTCAGCTTCATGCTCTCGGCCGCATAGGCCAGGGCGGCGGCGCGCGACAGCATCTTGGAATCGCGACGGCCCTCGCCGTCCAGATAGGCAGCGGTCTCCTCGACCAGCTCCATTCCTTCGCGGAAGGTGCGATCGAACAGCTCCGACCGGGCGAAATCGCGAACGGTGCGGCTGCGGTCAGCGGGGGACGGAGCGGAGGTCATTTGAGCATTGATCATCAGAGAAGGTCGGGTCCGTCCTGCAATCGGCCCCTGGCGGCGCCGTTCGCACGAAAGATGCAACGCTCATGCCATGCCAGCGGATCATTCGCGATCACGAACCGAAGTTGAACAGGGCGTCGGCGGCGTTTTTCTTGGAGCGTTTCGTCTCGATCGCGGCGCGCGAACGCGCGATCTCGGCCTCAAGCGCGGCGATCCGCTCCTGCAAATCCTCGACGGCGTAAACATCCAGGTCTTCGCGTGACAGGGCCCGCAGCGGCTCGCCGCGTTGCGGGCGGGGTTCAAGATCTTCGAACATCGTCGCCTTCCTTTCGCGCTGTCATGGCCAAGGCGGTCCACGGTCCCTATCTGAACGCCCGGATACGGACGAATGCAAGGCGAGTGCGATGCGCGTGATCGAAATCGAAGGCGGTTCTGGACCGGCCGAGGCCCTGAGGATCGCTGAACGGCCCGATCCCGTCGCGGGGCCGGGTCAGGTGCTGATCCGGGTGCGGGCGGCGGGCGTGAACCGGCCGGACCTGCTGCAACGCACCGGCGCCTACCCCCCTCCCCCCGGTGCGTCGGACGTTCTGGGGCTTGAAATCGCTGGCGAGATCGAGGCCGTTGGAGAGGGCGTCACGCGCTGGGCGGTCGGCGACCGGGTCTGCGCCCTGCTGGGCGGCGGCGGCTATGCGGAGTTGGCCGTGGTCGATGCGCGTCATGTCCTGCCGATCCCCGAGGGTCTGGATTACGTGCAGGCGGCCGTGCTGCCGGAAACCGTCTTTACCGTCTTCGCCAATGTGTTCGAGGGCGGCGCGTTGAAGGCCGGCGAGACGTTGCTGATCCACGGGGCGACCAGCGGCATCGGCGTGACGGCCATCCAGATGGCCAAGGCCGCCGGCGCCCGAGTGATCGCCACGTCACGCGGGGCGGACAAGGCCGCAGCCGCCAAGGCGCTGGGCGCGGACATCAGCCTGGACGCCAAGACCGATGATCTGGAGGCGCAGATCCGCGAGGCGGGCGGCGCGGACGTGGTTCTGGACATGGTGGGGCGCGACTACGCCGCCCTGAACCTGAACAGTCTGAATGCGGGCGGGCGTTGGGTGGTCATCGCCTCCCTGACCGGCCCCAAGGTCGAGATGGATCTGCAGCGGATCATGCTGAAGCGATTGACCCTGACCGGATCGACGCTGCGCAGCCGCCCGGCAGACGAAAAGGCGCGTCTGACCGCGGCTGTCGAGACGACCGCCTGGCCGTGGGTCGCATCCGGCAAGGTGAAGCCGCCGGTTCAGGCGGTGTTCGCGTTGGAGCAGGCGGCCGATGCGCACGCCGAACTGGAAGCCGGCGGGCACATCGGCAAGATCGTGCTGAGCGTCTAGTAGCGCCCGCCGCGCACGGGGCGCAGCGACGAGATGTTGTCGTTGAAGCCGCCGTTCAGGAAGCGGACATCGCCTTCGACGATGCGGCAGCGTCCCCGGAACTCGGCGTCGGTGCAGACTTCCCAGCGACCTTCGACGCGCATCGAGCTGATGCGGTCGTTGAACGGGGTGCGGCCCAGGTTGCGGTCCTCGCTGGTGAACTCACGCGAGGCGCCGCGGAAGTTGGCGTTCTCGTAGACGGTGATCGAAGACCGCCCCCAACCGCCGCCATTGCCGCCGCCCCAGCCGGGGCCGCCGTTGCCGGGGCCCCAGCCGCCGCCCGGCCGGCCGGGCTGGCTGTCTTCATAGTCGCCACGGAACCGCCCGCAGACCAGCAGGCCGTTGTCGTTGTTGATCTCCTCGCCGCCGCAGCGGTTCAGCTCGATCGACGTGCCGCGCATCCGGCCGCGCGTATCGCGGCAATCGGCATAGAGACGACCGCGATTCACATAGGCTTCCGAACACGACTGGGTATAGCCGCCGCGCGGGGCGACGCGTTGCTGCGCATAGTCCTGGCCCGAAGCCATCGCTGCGGCCAGAGCCGCGCCAAGCAGAATGGACATGGTGGTTCTCCTCTCCCGAAGCTGAAAAGCTTCATTACCGCGAAGGTTGCGTCAGGCGGATGAACCGTTGCTGTATGGGATTGTCGCTCAGCGTTTTCTTTTGTGTCGAATAGGCCTATATCGGCATCATACGCGCCCGGTCGAAAGGCCGGGCGCCGTCGTATCCAACGCCAGCCGAAGCCTCATTCGGCGGCTCAACAACACCGGGACGAACGCCCCATGAGCGACATTCTGATGCCCAAGGCCACTGCGGTCTGGCTGGTCGACAACACCTCTCTCAGCTTCGAGCAGATCGCCGACTTCTGCGGCCTGCACCCGCTAGAAGTTCGCGGCATCGCCGATGGCGACGTGGCGCGCGACATCCGCGGCGTCGATCCCGTCACCGGCGGCCAGCTGACGCGCGAAGAACTGGATAAGGCCCAGGGCGACGAAAACTATCGCATGAAGGCGATCGTCAGCCGCCACGCCGAACTGCTGAAGTCGGCAAAGCCGGCGCCCAAATACACGCCGGTGTCGCGTCGCCAGGACCGCCCCGACGCCATCGCCTGGTTCGTGCGCAACCACCCCGAGGTGACGGACGCCCAGATCGCTAAGATGCTTGGCACGACCAAGTCCACCATCGAGAGCGTGCGCAACCGCACGCACTGGAACAGCGCCAACATCAAGCCGGTCGACCCGGTGACTCTCGGCCTGGTCGGCCAGCTGGCGCTGGACGAGATCGTCAAGAAGGCCGCCGACAAGAAGGCCAAGGACGACCTGAAGAACGGCGGCGGCACGATCCAGCCCGTCGAACAGGTCGAGGCCGAGCCCGAGTTCGTGCCGGAAGCCCGCCAACGTCCCGGCGCCGAGCCGACGGCGGAATCGGTGTTCGGCACCAAGGACTGATCCGCGTTCGCGTAACGAAAACGGCCCCGGAGAGCGATCTCCGGGGCCGTCGTCGTTTTCAGGGAGGCGGACGCTAGGTCGCGCGCGCCTCCAGACTGGTGATTTCTTCCTTCAGCCGAAGCTTCTTCTGCTTCAGCGCCCTGACCTGCAACGGATCCGTGGACGGGCGGGTAAGCTCCTTCTGGATGGTCTCATCCAGGGTGCGATGACGATTACCCAGTTCGCGAATACGAGCCTCGATGGTCATGGCTTGCGCCTCCTTTGGTTAGGGACCAGTAGAGTGAGCGCCCGGTTTGGCGCGCTGTGTAATCACTTTCCAGTGACAGCCCGTCGCCCCGGACCCGAAGGAGGCTGACCCCCAAAATGGACGATGATGTGAACGGAGCCATACGGAACCCGCCTGCCAGACTGGTGGTCGGAATTTCAGGGGCTTCCGGCGCCGTCTATGGCGCCCGGGTGCTGGACGCGCTGAACGATCTGGGCGTCGAAAGCCATCTGGTCGTGACCAAGGCCGCCCTGCTCACATTGTCGCAGGAGACCGATCTGTCGCCCGACGAACTGACGGCCAAGGCGTCGGTGGTCCACAAGCTGGGCGACGTGGGGGCGACGATCGCCTCCGGCTCTTTCCGCACCCTGGGCATGATCGTGGCGCCCTGCTCGATCAAGACGATGAGCGAGATCGCGACCGGCGTGACTTCCACCCTGCTGACGCGCGCGGCGGACGTGACGCTGAAAGAGCGGCGACCGCTGGTGCTGATGGTGCGCGAAACGCCGTTCCACCTGGGCCATCTGCGCACCATGACGTCCTTAGCCGAAATGGGCGCGATCATCGCCCCGCCCCTGCCCGCGCTTTACGCCAGGCCGAGCTCGATCATGGAGATGGTCGATCAGTCGGTGGGGAGGACGCTGGACCTGTTCGGCCTGGATTGGCGCGCGGTGCGGCGCTGGGAAGGCCTGAAGTCATGAGGCTTTGGGACTGGGCGGTGGCCGCCTATGGCGCGCCGGGGGTCGGCGAGGCGTGTCTGGCGCTGCAGGACAGCCACGACCAGAACGTGCCCGTGCTGCTGTGGTCCGCCTGGGTCGCGGCGACAGGCCGAAAGGCCGACGAAGAGACGATCGAGGCGGCTTGCGACACCGCCCGCGCCTGGGACAGCGTCGTGGTCGCCCCGCTGCGTTCGGTGCGGCGGACCCTGAAGGCGCCGGTGCCCGATATCGACGACGGCCCGCGCGAGAGCGTGCGCAACCGCGTCAAGGCGCTGGAGCTGGAGGCGGAACGGCATTTGCTGGATGCGCTGGAAGCGCTGGCGCCCGAACCCAGCGGACCGGCCCGCCCGATCATCGACAGCCTGGCAGCCACCGCCCGGATGTGGGCGGACGTCACGCCCCGCCCGGCCCTGATCCGGCTCGCAGACGCCCTTCCGGCCTGAGATCAGCGTGGCTATAAGCGGCCTGAGACGAGCGGCGTGGAGATGACACGATGAACGACGACACGCCTGCGATCACCGAGGAAATGGTCGAGCTTCACGCGCGGGTGAACCATCTGCGCCAGGAACACGCCGACCTTGACGCCTCGATCGAGGCCCTGGGTCAGGCCGCCATTCCCGATCAGCTGATGATCGCCCGGCTGAAGCGCAAGAAGCTGGCGCTGAAGGACGAGATCGTGAAGCTGGAAGACCGCATCCTGCCCGATATCATCGCCTGATCTGGCCGGCCGGGCGGCAGGTTCCGCCCTGCGACCATCCGCCGCCCTGCCCTAGCCCCAAAGTCGCCAAAGCCAGCAGGCATAAGCCGCCCTCCCACGGAACGCCGTGCGCTGTCGGGGCGCCGCTTCCTTCATTCCAGAGCGTAGAGACGCTGGAGAGGCCGCCGAATGCGACGCCTGCTATCCAACGCGCCGATGGCGCGGTGCAAGACCCTGTTGATCCACTCCGGCCAGACGGCCGCCTTCGCCGCCGTGGCCGTTTTCGCCGCCGCCGCCGCGCCAAATGCTGCGCGCGAGGCCGCCTTGCCGCCGCCGACCCAGATCGCCGCGCCGGTCTCGCCGCCCCTGAAGGCCGAGGTCGAAAAAGCCGGGCCGATCACGCGCCAGATCGCCTTCACCGCCCCGGTGCGCGGCTATGCGATCAACTCGCCATTCGGCCTGCGCAAACTGGCCATCGAAGCCAAGGCGCGCGCGCACAAGGGCGTCGACATCGCCGCGCCGAAAGGCACGACCGTCTTCACCGCCGCCGAGGGCGAAGTCATCCGCACGGGCTACGACCCCCAAGGCTATGGCAACTTCATCGAGGTGCGCCACCCCAACGGCATGAGCACCCTGTACGGCCACCTCAGCCGGATCGATGTGGCGAACGGCGATGCGGTCGCGCCCGGTCAGCGCATCGGTCTGGTCGGCTCCACAGGCTATTCCACCGGCCCGCACCTGCATTTCGAGGTCCGTCGCGGCGGCGCCCAGGTCAATCCGACCAAGGTGGTCGATCGCCATTTCGAAGTAACGGTGAAGGCCAAGGCCTGACGCGCATTGCGTTGCGACGCGCGCCGCAAACGTCCTAGTGTCCCTCACGTTCTGGGAGGGATGGACATGAACAAGATCGTCGCCGCCGTCGTCGCGGGCCTGCTGGCCGCCACGCCCATCGCCGCCTCGGCGCAGGACTACGGGCGCTACAGCGACGCCGCCGCACAGGCCGAGCTGTCGCGCCTGGCGGATGTGCAGATGGCGGTCATGGTGCCGATGCGCGACGGCGTGGGACTGGCCACCAATGTCTATCGCCCCAAGAACGCATCCGGCCCCTTGCCGACAGTGTTTGTCCGCACGCCTTATAACGAGCTGGCGTACAACGCCCGCACCACACGCTCGGCCCTGAGCTGGGTCAGCAAGGGTTATGCCTTCGTCATCCAGAACGAGCGGGGACGGTATTTCTCGGGCGGCGACTATCAGATCCTGGGCTATCCCCAGACCGACGGCTATGACGCCCTGACGTGGATCGCGGCCCAGCCGTGGTCGAACGGCAAGGTCGGCACCTTGGGCTGTTCGTCCTCCGCCGAATGGCAGCTGGCCCTGGCGGCCCAGAACCACCCCGCCCACGCCGCCATGGTGCCCCAAGCTTCGGGCGCCGGCATCGGCAAGGTCGGACGGTTCCAAGAACAGGGCAACTGGTACACCGGGGGCGTGCCGCGCAACCTGTTCTTCGTGTGGCTTTACGGCGTGGACAATCCGCAGCGCGCCCAGATCCCGATGGATATTGACCAGGAAACCCGCGCCCGGATCGTCCGCTACAACGACCTGGACGCCAAGAAGCCGGATGTGAATTGGCCCAGCCAGATCCGGCATCTGCCGGTCAATGACATGCTGAAGGACCTGGGCGAGCCGGCCGGCACGTTCGAGGAACTGATCGCGCGCACCCCATCCGATCCGGCCTGGCGTCAGGGCGGCCTGTATCACGACGACATGGGCTGGGGCGTGCCGTCCCTTTGGTTCAACAGCTGGTATGACGTCTCCATCGGGCCGAACATGGAGCTGTTCAACCACGCCCGATCCACGACCCAGGATCGCGAGGCGGCCGAGAACCAGTACGTCGTGGTCGGCCCCAACAACCACTGCGCCTTTGGCGGCCTGGGGCCGAACTACAAGTCGGGCGACCGCCCGCTGGGCGACGCCACATTCGACAGCGACGCCCTGGTGCACGCCTGGTTCGATCGCTGGCTGAAGGGCGAGCGCCGCGCCTTCCCCGAGAGCACGCCGCACGTGCAGTATTTCAACATGGGCGAAAACGCCTGGCGCACGGCCGCGCAGTGGCCGCCGGCCGGGGTCAAGACGGTGCGGATGTATCTGCGCTCGGGCGGTGCGGCCAACAGCCTGAACGGCGACGGCCTGCTGAGCCTTCAGGCGCCGCCCGCCGGCGAGCCGGCCGACCGCTATCGCTATGATCCGATGAACCCGGTCCAGACCATCGGCGGCGGCGATTGCTGCAACGGTGGGCTGGTCACGGCCGGGGCCTTCGATCAGCGACCGATCGAAGCGCGCAACGACGTGCTGGTCTATACGTCGGAGGCGCTGACCGAGCCAATGCAGGTCACCGGCTTCATCGACGCGGTGCTGAAGGTGTCGTCCTCTGCGCCCGACACCGATTTCGCGGTCAAGCTGGTGGACGTGGCGCCGGACGGCACGGCCTATATCCTGGGCGACACCATCATGCGGGCGCGCTATCGCAACGGCTATGACCGCCCCGCGCCCCTGACGCCGGGACAAGTGGCGACCGTGCAGCCCACGCCGCTGACTATCAGCAACACCTTCCAGCCCGGTCACCGTATCCGGGTCGAAGTCACCAGCTCCAACTTCCCAAAGTTCGTGCGCAACCTGAACACGGGCGGACCGAACGAAACCGAGAGCCAGGGCGTGGTCGCCGACAACGCCGTCCATCACGCGGGTGACGACGCCTCCTATATCGACCTGCCTGTGGTGAAATAGGCGCCCCCGCGCCGAAGTCGCTGGCGTCCCCTGTCGTCGGATTCTAGGCTGACGACAGGGATTTGGGAGGCGACATGGCGGCGTTGACGCTGGATGGGGTGAACAAGCGATACGGCGATTTCCACGCCGTGCGCGATCTGAGTTTTCAGGTCGAGAAGGGGTCGATCTGCGGCTTTCTGGGGCCGAACGGGGCGGGCAAGACCTCGACCCTGCGGATGATCCTGGGGTTGCAGCCGGCGACGTCGGGGCGGATCGAGATCCTGGGCGCCGACGACGGGCGCAAGGTGCGCGATCGGATCGGTTTCCTGCCCGAGGAACGCGGCCTCTATAAAAAGATGACGCCGGTCGAGGCCATCGCCTTCTTTGGCGCGCTGAAAGGCCTGCCGGTCGCCGAAGGCCGCAAGCGCGCCAAGACCCTGCTGGAGCAGCAGGGGCTCGGCGAGGCGCAGAGAAAGAAGATGAAGGAGCTGTCCAAGGGGATGGCGCAGAAGGTGCAGCTGATCGCCTCGGTCGTGCACCAGCCTGAGTTCGTCATCCTGGACGAGCCCTTCTCCGGTCTGGACCCGATGAACCAGCAGGGCCTGGAAGCGATGATTCGCGGGCTGGCCGCGAACGGCGCCACGGTGCTGTTCTCCACCCACGTGATGCAGCATGCCGAGCGGCTGTGCGACAAGGTCGTGCTGCTGGCGCGTGGCAAGAAGGCGTTCGAGGGGACGGTGGATCAGGCCAAGGCCACCTCGCCGCGCTTCCTGGATCTGGATGGTGCGATCAGCGCGGACGCCGCCGCCGCCCTGCCCGGCGTGGCGGGCGTCGAGACCCTGTCCGACGTGGATGGCGTGCGTCGCCTGAAGATCGCCTTGGCACCCGGCGCTGGGGGTCAAGATACGTTGAAGACGGCCTTCCTGAACGGCCTGGACGTGCGGGGCTTTGCGCTCAAGGAGCCGACGCTGCAC
Source organism: Brevundimonas vesicularis NBRC 12165 (assembly GCF_001592205.1). Lineage (GTDB taxonomy): Bacteria > Pseudomonadota > Alphaproteobacteria > Caulobacterales > Caulobacteraceae > Brevundimonas > Brevundimonas vesicularis. Next base: position 268,413 of record NZ_BCWM01000001.1, read on the forward strand.
GACGCCTTCATCGGCCTGACCGGGGACCATCCCGACCAACCCGTCGCATCCGTGGAGGCTGTCCGATGAACCGCACGCTGCTGATCGCGCGACGCGAATATGTCGCCTACGCCAAGACCGTCGGCTTCTGGCTGTCGCTTCTGGCCTTTCCCCTGTTCGCCGTGCTGGGCGGCGGCATTCCGGCGCTGATCAAGGCCTCCGAGCCGATCAAGTCGGTGGCGGTGATCGAGGAAGGCCCCAATGCCACGGGTCTGGCCGCCGCCGTTCGCGCCTCTCTGCAAGCGGATGTGGATCGTCAGAACGAACGCCTGCGCGAAGCCGCTGAAAAGGGACAGGCCGGCGCCGGGCGCGCCGTCGCCTCCATCACCGGCCCCAAGATCCGTCTGGTCGACGCGCCGCCCGCCATCGCCGACGCCGTCGGCCCGGCCCGTGACGAGGCGATCCGCAAGGCGCTGGACAAGCAGACCTCGAAGGCCAGGCGCCTCGACGCCGTGGTCTTCCTGAGCCGCACGGATGGCAAGCCCGCCGCCCAGGTCTGGACCGCGCGCGCCACCGACAATGACGTCTCCGGCTTTGTCCGCAACGCCCTGCGTGATGCGCGGCGCACCGAGCTTTTGACTGCAGCCGGGGTCGCCCCGGCCGTGGCGCAGGAGGTTCAGACCTTCCGGCCCGATGTGAAGTCCTTCTCGCCCAGCGCCGCCAGCGGGGGCGAGGTGTCGATGCGTGACCGAATCCCGTCCTTCATCGGCCTGGGCGTCGGCTTCCTCTTGTGGTCGCTGGTGATCACCGGCGCCTCCATCCTGCTGAACAGCGTGATGGAGGAGAAGTCGAACAAGATCCTGGAGGTGCTGCTGTCCTCGGCCTCGGCGACCGAAATCCTGACGGGCAAGGTGCTGGGCGTGGCGCTGCTGACCCTGACGGTCATGGGGGTCTGGGGCGGGATCGGGGCCTTCACCCTGATTTCAGCATCGCCCGAGACGGCCGCGACGGTCGGACAGGTGCTGCTGCACGACGGCCTGATCTTCTATTTCATCGCCTATATGGTCGGCGGCTACCTGATGTATGCGGTGCTGTTCGCGGCCATCGGCGCCTTCTGCGAGACGCCGCGCGACGCCCAGACCCTGATGGGGCCGATCATGATGATCCTGGTCGTGCCGATCCTGGTGATGCAGATGGCCCTGACCAGCCCGGATGCGCCGGTGGTCAAGGTTCTGTCCTGGATCCCCTTCTTCACCCCCTTCCTGATGAGCGCCCGCGCGCCCAGCGATCCGCCGCTGGTGGAGGTGATTCTGACGCTGATCGGCATGTTCGCGACCGCCGCCTTCATGGTGTGGATCGCCGGGCGGGCGTTCCGCGCCGGCGCGCTGTCAGACGTGAAGCTGAGCTGGAAGAGCTTCGGCCGGGCGATTACCGGACGGGCGTAGGCAGCACGGTTGTCCCCTCCCTGTCGCGTCGCGATGGGGAGGTGGCGCCGCGCTTCTTCTGTGGGACTTCATGAGTCCTCCACCACGCTCCGCAGAAATGAAACGCAAAGAAAAAGGCCGCTTCCCGAAGGAAGCGGCCTTAAATCTTTGGGCTTTCGCCGGGGTCTTAACGACCGCCGGGAACGCGCGGCTTGGGCGCGGGCAGCAGGCCCTCGCGCTGCATGCGCTTGCGCGCCAGCTTGCGGGCGCGACGGATGGCTTCGGCCTTTTGACGGGCGCGCTTTTCCGAGGGCTTCTCGAAGTGCACGTGGCGCTTCATTTCACGGAAGCTGCCCTCGCGCTGCATCTTCTTCTTCAGGGCTTTGAGCGCTTGGTCGACGTTGTTGTCGCGAACGAAAATCTGAACCAGGTTAAACTCTCCTTTGGCCGCCCGCCGCGTCCTGTGAGGGAGACGGGCGAACAAAATAAAATCGTCTTCCGACAGCCGGGCTCTCGGATGAAGGCGCGCTGATACACGAGCCGCCTCCTTCTGTCCAGATCGTCGCGACCATTCTTCAAGGCTCGAAACGCCATGACGACCGGCGTATGATCGCCCTTATGACCGAGACGACAGACTGGGCCGACCGGACCGAACAGACCGTGCTGGACGCCGCCATCGCCCGCGCGCCCGCCCTGGGCTGGAGCGCGCGTCTGGTGCGCGAAGCCTGCGAGGCGTCCGGACTATCGCAGGGCGACGAGGAACTGCTGCTGCCCAACGGCGCGCGCGATCTGGCGGCCCTGCTGTCGCGCCGCCACGATGCGCGAGCGCTGGCGGCTCTGGATGAAATCGACGCCAAGTCGCTGAAGATTCGCGAGCGAATCGCCCGCGCCGTGTCCGAGCGGATGGAGGCCGGCGCCGCCGATCTGGAGGCCACGCGTCGCTGCGCCGCCTTCCTGGCTATACCCGTCAACGCCGACCTGGGCCTGAAACTGGCCTGGGAGAGCGCGGATCATCTGTGGCGCTGGGCCGGGGACGAGGCGACCGACTGGAATCACTATTCGAAGCGGACGATCCTGTCGGGCATCCTGATTCCCGCCCTGACCATGCGCTGGTTCGACGGCCGCGAAGCGGCGGAGGCCTTCGTCGCCCGCCGGATCGAAAACGTCATGGCCTTCGAGAAGTGGAAGGCGGGCAAGGATTTCGACGCGCCGTTCCGAAAGGTCAGCGATGCGCTGAGCCGCATGCGGTATGGGGCGAGGGCGTAAGGCGAACGCGTCAAGGTTGCCGAAAAGCGCAACCGATGCGACCCTTCGTTTCAACGGAGGGTGTGGGATGCGACAGACTATCGCCTTGAGTGGCGTAGGCGTTTTGGCAGGGTCGGCGCTTTTGGGCGCACTTTCTTACCAAGAGCCGCCGTCACGAGTGAAGCCGAAGGTCTGTTGGGTCGAGAGCAAACCGATTCCCAACGGCGTGCTCAATTTCGTGCGGTGTAACGCGACCAAGGTCGGCTGATCAGACGACGCTCAGCACCCGGTTCACGTGGGCCATCTTGCGGCCGGGGCGGGCCTCGGCCTTGCCGTAGAGGTGCAGGCGTTCGTCGGACTTGGCCGACAGCTTGCGCCAATCCTCGACCTCGTCGCCCAGCAGGTTGGTCATTTCGATGCGGGCGTGGGCCGTCGTGGGGCCGAGCGGCCAGCCGGCGACGGCGCGGATATGCTGTTCGAACTGGTCGCAGACGCAGCCGTCCTGGGTCCAGTGGCCGGTGTTGTGAACGCGCGGGGCGATCTCGTTGACCAGAAGCACGTCATCTCCGAGGTCGAACAGTTCGACGCCCAGAACGCCGACATAGTCCAGCCCGTCCAGAATCGCCTCGGCGATGGCGCGGGCGCGAACTTGCGTCTTCTCGTCCACGGCGGCGGGGGCCAGGGTGGTGCGCAGAACGCCGCCTTCGTGCCGGTTCTCGCCCAGCGGATAGACCGCCATATGGCCGTCCCAGTCGCGGGCGGCGATGACCGACAGTTCGCGCACGAAGGTCGCCTTGGCCTCCAGGATGGCCGGACGACCGCCCAGGCTTTCCAAGGCGGCGGGCGCGTCCTCGATGGTGTGGATCCAGACCTGGCCCTTGCCGTCATAGCCTTCGCGGCGGGTCTTCAGGAGGGCGGGCAGGCCCAGTTCGGTCAGGCCGACGACCAGGTCGTCCAGCGTATCGACGACGGCGAAGGCGACCGTCGGGGCGCCGACGGCGTTCAGGAAGGTCTTTTCGTCCACCCGGTCCTGCGACACGCGAAGCGCGGTCGGTCCCGGCGCGACGAGGGCGCCGGCCTCGGCCAGACGCTCGATGGATTCGGCCGGCACGTTCTCGAACTCGAAGGTGACGACATCGGCGGCGCGACCCAGCGCCGACAGGGCCTTGGGGTCGTCATAGGCGGCGACGATCTGGCGCGCCGAGACCCGGCCGGCCGGGCTGTCGGCCTCGGGGTCCAGGATCACGACGTCGAAGCCCAAACGCGATGCGGCCTGGCTCAGCATCCGGCCCAGCTGGCCTCCGCCGATGATGCCGAGGGTCGAACCGGGGGGAAGCGGAAGATCAGGCACTCAGTCCTCGACGGTTTCTGCGACGGATTCGGTCTGGGCGGCGCGGAAGGCGGCCAGGCGTCCGGCCAAGCCCTCGTCCGACAGGGCCAGGATCTGGGCGGCCAGGATGCCGGCGTTGGCGGCGCCCGCCTCGCCGATGGCCAGGGTGGCGACCGGAACGCCCGCCGGCATCTGAACGATCGACAGCAGACTATCCATGCCCTTCAGCGCCTTGGACTGGACCGGCACGCCCAGCACCGGCAGTTCGGTCATGGAGGCGGCCATGCCCGGCAGGTGGGCGGCGCCCCCTGCCCCGGCGATGATGACCTTGTATCCGGCGGCCTTGGCGCCCGTGGCGAACTCGACCAGGCGTTGGGGCGTGCGGTGGGCGCTGACGACCTTGGCGTCCCAGGCGACGCCCAGTTGATCCAGGCGATCGGCGGCCAACTTCATGGTCGGCCAGTCGGACCGGCTGCCCATGATGATCGCCACCGGGGTTTCGGAAGTCGCCATGTCTGCAAGGCCCCTCGCGGAAAGGCGCCGGTTACAGCACGCGGGTGACGCCCGCAACCGCAACACCGTGATTTCAGCCGCGTCGGCCCGTAATGTCGGCCTTCAATGTCGGCGGATCACGCTCTACCATCGTTCGACCGCGCGACGCAGACTGAGTCGCGCCTTCGGAGCCATCCCTGCGCCGTGACCGACGTGGCCGAACACGACCTGACCGCCGAGATCGCGCGCCTGCGCGTCGAGCTGGAAGCGTGGAAGACGCGCGCCGCGGCCGCCGAGGCCGCCGCCGACCACGATGTGCTGACCCCCGCCCTGAACCGGCGCGGCTTCATCACGGCGATGCAGCGGACCATGGCTTATTGCCAGCGGCACGGGGTGCCGGCGGTGCTGCTGTATCTGGATATGGACGGGTTCAAGAGCGTCAACGACAGCCTGGGCCATGCCGCCGGCGATGCGGCCCTGGTCGCGGTGGCGGAGCTGTTCCTGGCCAATCTGCGCGAGTCGGATGCGGTGGGGCGGCTGGGCGGCGACGAGTTCGCCCTGCTGATGTTGCACGCAGGCTATGAAGAGGGCCGGGCCAAGGCGCGTCAGTTGGCCGAGGCGCTGAAGACCGAGGGCTTCGTCTGGGACGGCCAGAAAACCGAACTGGGCGGCTCGTTCGGGGTGCGCGCCTGGGACGGCCATACCGACGCCGAGGTGTGGCTGACCGAGGCCGACGCCGCCATGTGGGTGAGGAAGAAGGGGCGCTGAGGCCCCTTCCCGCCCCTGCCGCTTAAAGCGGCAGTTTCAGCTGAATGCCGCCCATGTGGCTGTCGGCGTGGTCGCCGAAGCGGCCGCGATAGCCGACCGTCACCTTGACCGGGCCAAGCGACCCCTCGACGCCGGCGGAGGCCAGGAACTGGCCGCCGAACGGATCGTCGATCTCGCGCGACAGCACCTGGGCCGGGTTGTTGTAGAGACCGACGCGCACCGGATCGGAGCTGTCGTCCAGGGCGTCGCGGTAGCCGCCTTCGGCGAACAGGCCGAACCCGCCCATTTCCGCCTCGGCGCGCAGGGCGACCTCGCCGGTCAGGGCCTTCACGGTGCGATCACCGTACTGATACTGGGCGCCGACGCCCTGTTCGTAATAGCCGTCCACGTCGCTGGACACGTAGGCGAGGGCCGCACGGGGCGACAGGGCAACGCCGCCCATGTCGAACCACATGCCGCCTTGCAGACGCGCGCCGCTGCTGAGCGCGCGGGTTTCGGCGGTGTGGACGATCGGCGCCAGGCTGGTGGTGCGTTCGATGTCGTCGATGTTGGCGCGCGCCACGCCGACGGCGGCGTTGACGAAGACATCGCCCGAGCGCCAGCCGCCATAGACGTCAAGGCCGAAGCTTTCGACGTTGAACTGCAGCGCCTGGCTTTCGACGTCGGTGTTGCGCGCCGTGCCGGCCAGACCGAAGCGCCAGTTGGCCGAAGGACCGGCCTCGAGCGCGATACGGGCGCCCCAGCCGTCGCTGGACGAGCTGGTGACCGAGCCGCGCGCGTCGGTGTCGACGCTGTCGATCAGGGCCGAGGTGGTGACGGACACGCCGGCCTCCCACGGCTGGCGACCCGACAGGGCCTCGCCGGCGGCGTCCAAGGCGTCCTCGCGGTGACGATAGGCCGTCTCGCCCTGCAAGGTCGATTGAGCGCCGATGTCGCCATAGTAGAGGTAGTCGGTCGCCAGCTGGGCGATGATCCGATGGCCCGCTGCGGTCGGGTGGACATCGTCAAAGTAGAAATAGCTGTCGGGGTTCGCGCAAACCGTCACCCCGTTGAAGCACTTATCAGTGATATTGGTGATGCCGAACAATCCTGGATTCGCCGCCAGGGTGTCGCTGACCTTGAACAGGTCCATCATGATGATGTTGCTGCCCGGACGCGCGGCGGCGGTGGCGGTCAGATTGGCCTGGAGCGCCGTGTTGAAGGTGGTCACCGCATAGTCGGCCAGCGGCGCCGCCATCTGGCCGCGGAAGAGAGGCGTCAGGCTAAGCTTGGGCAGGTTGGTGACCAGAATGGTCCCAGCGCCGGCGCCCGCCACGGTGTTGACCAGCGTGTTGACGTTAGTGGCAGCTGTAGTGGCGACCGGGGTGATGGCGGCGACCGGATTGGTTGTGAGGCCGGCGGCGGGCAGGCCCTGGAAGATGTCGTTTGCGCCGCCCAGGACGCTGACCAGATCGGTCGAGCTGAAGCGGCCGCCTGCGGCGGTGTAGCGCGACAGCTGGTTCAGCATGCCGAACGGTACGCCGGCCGAGGCGTCAGTGCGCGAGCCGCCAAAGGCGTAGTTGATGCTGCCCGTGACCGAACCGTTGAAGTTGGCGGCGTTGAAGCCCAGCAGTTCAACGAAGGTCGGACCGTTCGAGAAGCGGCGCGCATAGGGCGGCGACGGCGGCTGGGTCCCGCCCGAGATCAGAAACAGGTTGCCGTTGTCGCTGAGGCTGTCGCCGAAGACGACAAGACGGTTGTAGGTCTGGGCCGAGGCCGAGCCGGCAAAGGCGCAGGCGGCGAGCGCCAGAGCGGCGACGGCGCCGCCGGTGATGAAGCGTGACATGAAATTCCTCCCGCAGCCGTCGTTGCGCGGCCGTTCGACGTGAGGATGCGCCAGTTCGCGCAGAGCGCAAGATGCCGCGAGGTCAGCTTTGAGAAGATATTTGCGAGCGACGTATCACTGCAACGTGCGGAACTTCAGCGTGCCCGGCACCGTCTTGAGTTCGCGCAGCGCCTCTGGATCGTAGTCGCGGTCCACGTCTGTGATGACATAGCCCGTGCGCTCGTCCGTTTTCAGGTGCTGGCCGAGGATGTTCAAGCCCGCCGACGCCAGGGCGCGGTTCAGTTCGGCCAGGACGCCCGGCTGGTTCCTGTGGATGTGCAGGATGCGGTGCGCGCCTGACACCTCGGAGAGTTGGACGTTGGGCAGGTTGACGCTGAACGTCGTGTCGCCCCGGTTTAGATAGCCCAGCAGGCGTTCGGCCGCGAACTCGGCAATGGCCTCCTGCGCCTCTTCGGTCGAGCCGCCGATGTGCGGCGTCAGGATCATATTGGGCAAGCCCTGAAGCGGGCTCTCGAAGGGGTCGGCGTTGGTGCGCGGCTCTTCGGGGAACACATCGACGGCGGCGCCGGCGACCCGGCCCGAGCCGATGGCCTGGGACAGGGCGCCGACATCGACCACATGGCCGCGCGCCAGGTTCAGGAACAACGCGCCTTCCTTCATCCGGCCGAACTGGGCCGCACCGAAGATGTTGGCGTTCTCCTTGCGGCCATCGACATGCAGGGTGACCACGTCGCTTTCGGCCAGCAGCGCGTCCAGCGAGCGCATGCGGCGTGCATTGCCCAGGGCCAGGCGCTCTGACAGGTCATAGAACAGCACCCGCATACCCAGGTTTTCGGCCAACACCGACAACTGGCTGCCGATCGCGCCATAGCCGACGATGCCCAGGGTCTTGCCGCGCAGCTCCTTGGAGCCGGTCGCCGACTTGTTCCACTTGCCGACGTGCATGGCCGAGGACTTGTCCGCCACGTCGCGCATCAGGACGATCATCAGGCCGATGGCCAGCTCGACCACCGAGCGGGTGTTCGAATAGGGGGCGTTGAACACCGCCACCCCGTGATCCGACGCCGCGTCCAGGTCGATCTGGTTGGTGCCGATGCAGAAGGCCGCGACGGCCATCAGGCGATCGGCGTGTTCCAGCACACGACGGCTGACCGTGGTCTTGGAGCGGATGCCCAGGACATGGACGCCCTTGATGGCGGCGATGAGATCGTCCTCGTCCAGCGCGCCCTTCTGGGTTTCGACCGAATAGCCCGCCTCTTCCAGCCGCTCGACGGCGGCGGGGTGGATGTTTTCCAGGAGCAGCATCTTCATGCGGCTGCGCGGGAAGGACCAGCGGCCGACCAGGCCTTCGGCATGGAGCACCTCGTCGAGCGACGCGGCCTCGGCGTCGGCGACCTGGACCACCGGCGGGCGGCGCACGACCTCGGTGAAGGCGTAGAAGGCGTCGGCGGCGCCCGCGATCTTGACCTCGGCGTCGTTCCAGCCGTCGCCCACCATGACGACGCGACCGGACAGGTTCAGGCCGTGAATGGCGGTCGGCTTGCCGTTAGCGTGCGACAAGGGGTTGGCGTCGTCAACGCCCACCACGCGGTCGTCGGCGTCATAGATCAGATCGTTGCACAGCACGCGATCGGCAGAGACGCCCAGCTCTTCGGCGACGGGCGCAATCACCTCGCGGAAGCCGCCGGAGAGGATGACGACCTTGCCCTTGTGCTGCTGGAAGAAGTTCAGGTTGCGTCGCACCGACGCCGTCAGGTGGTCCGACGCGCTCTGGGCCAGGGCGGCGACATGGGCGCGGGTCAGCGGCAGCAGCGCCAGCCGGCGGCGCAAAGCCTCGCCGAATTCGATCTCCCCAGCCATAGCCTGATCTGTCAGGGCGGCGATCTGGGCGCGAGTGTCGGATGCGCCCGGCGCGTCCGCCAGGGCGATGTCGGCCAAAGCCTCAAGGGTCTCGAAATCGACCAGGGTCGAATCGAAGTCGAAGATCAGGGTGGGGCGCGCGCTCATGGGCGGCGTCTTAGCGGCCTTCGCGCCTGCGGCAAAGCCGAGCGATGCTGCTCACTGTGGGCAGATGCGCTAAAAGTTTGCCGCCCGCCGCGAGTTTCACAGGGCGAGCGGCACGAAAATATCAGAAGCGCGCGATGCGACGCACGTGGCTGTCGGGACGACGGCTTTCGAGAACCGCTGCGCCGACGGCGGCGGCGATGGTCGCCACCGCTAGCAGCGCGCCACCTTCGCGGGCGTGGTCACGCGCATATTGACCGGCGTCGTCAGCATAGCGGCGTGCCGTCTTGCCATGCTTCTTCAGCGCCTTCTTGCCGTCCTTGCGGGCCGAACGGAACCAGTCGTCGGCGCGGTCGCGCACGTCATAGGCGGTGTCTGCGGCGCGGTGGCGGGCGTCGCGCGAAAGCGCGCCGGCGCGTTCGCCGACATCCTCGGCGCGGTGGCGGAAGGCGTCCACGGCGTCATGGAAACGGTCGCGCAGTTCGGACGTATCGACCCAGCCGCGCGGATCGATACGCGACTTGATGCGCTGGTAACGAGTGGGGCCGCTGCGTTGCGTCAGATAGACGACGGCGACGGCGCCGAGCGCGACCGCGAGGAGGCTGCCGGCGGTGATGCCGGGGTGTTTGCGAATCTCTTCGATCGGATCGATGTCGCGGATCATCGGCGGAACCTCTTCAGTTATTGGTTTCATGAACAGAGCGACGGCTCCGCTTGAGCCAAAAGAGCGATCCGCGCCGAAATCGGTTCCGTCGCCCTCCCCCAGAGCGGGCGGATTAGCCCCTTATCAAGCCGCCCGCGGGCGCCTACATAGCCGCGATCCCGAAATGACGCCCCAAAGGACCTCGCCGTGACCGATCACGCGTCCAACACTCCCGTTTCCGACGATCTGGCCGCCGCCTTCCAGATCGAAGGCTGGCCCGTGCGCGGTCGCCTGGTTCGCCTGGGCGCGACCATCGACAAGATCCTGGCCGCCCACGCCTATCCCGAGCCGGTAGCCGCCCTGCTGGGCGAGGCCTGCGCTTTGGCCGCCCTGATCGGCTCCAGCCTGAAGTTCGAGGGCCGCCTGCTGGTCCAGGCTCAGGGCGACGGCCCCGTGCGCTACGTCGTCGCCGACTATGGCACCGACGGGTCGCTGCGCGGCTATTGTCGCTACGACGAGGCCGAGGTGGCCGAGGCGTCGCAGGGCTTCGCCCGTCCCGGCGCCCGATCGCTGCTGGGCCAGGGCGTCTTTATCATGACGCTGGATCGGGGCCCCGACTTCGAGCGCACCCAAGGGATCACGCCGATCGAAGGCGAGAGCCTGTCGCTGGCGGCCGAACACTATTTCCAGCAGTCGGAACAGGTGCCGACCAAGGTGCGTCTGGCCGTCGGCCAGGTTCAGACCGGGGCCGGATCGCAATGGCGCGCCGGCGGCGCGATGATCCAGATCATCGCCGGCGACGAGGCCCGCGGTTCGACCGAAGAGGTCTGGGACCGCACGCGGGCCCTGTTCGGCACGCTGGGCGATGACGAGCTGGTCGATCCGACGATCTCGCCCGAGACGCTGCTGTTCCGTCTGTTCCACGAGGACGGCGTGCGGCTGGAGGGCGCGCGAGAACTGACGGCCGTCTGCCGTTGCTCGCGCGAACGGATCGCCTCGGTCCTGGCCTCGTTCGATCCCGCCGAGCGCGCCGACATGTTGGAGGACGACGGCAAGATCCGCGTCACCTGCGAATACTGCGCCACGGTCTATGCGCTGGACCCCGACGAGGTCGTCGCAGAGCAGATCTAATTTGAAAAGGGCGGCTCCGGGAGCCGCCCTTCTTCTTTTAGCCTTCCAGATCCAGCGAATAGCCCGCCGAGCGGACCGTGCGGATGGGATTGGCGCTTTCGTCGGCGATGGCGAGGGCCTTGCGCAGGCGCCCGACGTGGACGTCGACGGTGCGGGCCTCGACATAGACGTCCGAGCCCCAGACCGCGTCCAGCAGCTGCTCGCGGCTGAACACCCGTCCGGGGTGCTGCATGAAGTGGTCCAGAAGGCGGAACTCGGTCGGGCCCAGATGGACCTCCTTGCCGTTGCGCTTCACCCGGTGCGAGACGCGATCCACGACGATGTCGCCGTGGTTCAAGCGGTCGTCGGCCAGGCCCGGACGAATGCGTCGCAGGACGGCGCGGATGCGCGCGATCAGCTCGACCATCGAAAAAGGCTTGGTCAGATAGTCGTCGGCGCCGGTGTCCAGACCGCGAACCCGGTCGCTCTCCTCGCCGCGCGCCGTCAGCATGATGATCGGCAGGTTGCGGGTCTCGGCCTTGCCGCGAATGCGACGGCAGACCTCGATGCCCGACAGCTTGGGCAGCATCCAGTCCAGCAGCACCAGATCGGGCAAACGCTCATCGATCTGGAGCATGCCCTCCTCGCCGTCGGCGGCGACGGCGACGTCGTAGCCTTCCTTTTCGAGATTGTACTGAAGAAGGGTCGCCAGCGCGTCCTCGTCTTCCATCACAAGGATATAGGGCTGCACGTCGGGTCTCCGGTCTCGGGTCAGTGCGTCGAAAGGTTCGGCGTCGGATCGGAATCCTCAGCCGTGGGCTGGGCGCGCGGGCGTTCGCCCACGATGTCCTCGCCCGTGATCTCGTAGTGAACGGTCTCGGCGATGTTGGTCGCGTGGTCACCGATCCGCTCCAGGTTCTTGGCCATGAAGAGCAGATGGGTGCAGGCGCCGATCGTGCGCGGATCGCCCATCATGTAGGTCAGCAGTTCGCGGAACAGGGCGTTGTAGTGCTCGTCGACCTCGTCGTCGGTCTGCCAGACGGCGACGGCCCGATCGAGTTCCGAGGCCGTATAGGCGTCCAACACATCGCGCAGGCGGGTCGAGACCAGCCGTCCCATCCGCTCGATCGAACGGGTCAGGGGCTGCATCGGTTGGGCTTCGGCCAGGATCAGCGCGCGCTTGGCGATGTTCTTGGCCAGGTCGCCTGTGCGCTCCAGATCGGTGGCGATCTTCATGGCGCCCAGGGTGCGGCGAAGGTCGCTGGCGACCGGCTGGCGCAGGGCGATCAGGCGGATCGCCTTCTTCTCGATATCGCGGTGCAGGGCGTCCAGCTTCAGATCGCGTTCCACCACGGCGCGGGCCAGGGCGATGTCGCGCCGGGCGACGGAGTCGATGGCGTCCGCGACCTGGGCCTCGGCCAGACCGCCCATGCGGGCGATCTCGGCCGTGATCTGGTTCAGTTCGTCGCCATAGGCTTTGACGGTGTGCTGGTTCATCGGATTAGCCGAAGCGTCCCGTGATGTAGTCGAGCGTGCGCCGTTCGCGCGGATTCTGGAAGATGTCTTCCGTATCCCCGGTCTCGACCAGACGGCCCATGTGGAAGAAGGCGGTGCGTTGCGACACGCGCGCGGCCTGGGCCATCGAGTGGGTGACGATGACGATGCAGAACCGCTCGCGCAGTTCGTCGATCAGCTCCTCGATCCGCGCTGTGGCGATGGGGTCCAGCGCCGAACAGGGCTCGTCCATCAGGATGACTTCGGGGTTTACGGCGATGGCGCGGGCGATGACCAGACGCTGCTGCTGACCGCCCGAAAGTCCCATGGCCGACGATTGCAGGCGGTCGGCGACCTCTTCCCACAGGCCGGCGCGCTTCAGCGCCTTTTCAACGACCTCGTCCATCTCGGCCTTGGACGACACCAGGCCGTGGATCTTGGGCCCGTAGGCGACGTTTTCGTAGATCGATTTCGGGAAGGGGTTCGGACGCTGGAACACCATGCCGACGCGGGCGCGCAGAAGCACCGGGTCGATGGAACGGTCGTTGATGTCCTCGCCGTCCATGGCGATGCGGCCCGTGACCTTGGCGCCGGCGATGGTGTCGTTCATGCGGTTCATGGTCCGCAAGAAGGTGGACTTGCCGCAGCCCGACGGGCCGATCAGGGCCGTGACGGTCTTGTCCGGGATGTCCAGCGAGACGTCGTAGAGCGCCTGTTTGCCCTCATAGAAGACCGAGACGTCGCGCGCGGCGATCTTGATCGGACCGACGGGCGGGCTGTCGACCACGGCGGGGCCAGACCGGGGCGTGGCGTCCTCGACGCGCGGTTCGGCGGCTGCGCTCTTGGACGGGGCGATCTCGGGCAGGACCTGACCGCCCATGCGCGGCGCTTCGGTCGGATCGACCGAACCGGCGCCGGTTTGGTCCTCGGCGGAGCGGAAAATACGGAATTTCATTCTCTTACCACCGACGCTCGAAGCGCCGCCTCAGGATAATGGCCGCCGCGTTCATGATGATCATGAAGACCAGCAGGACGATGATCGCCGCAGCGGTGCGTTCGTGGAAGGCCCGCTCCGAGGCGTTCTCCCAGATGTAAATCAGCGAGGGCAGCGCCCCGACCGGCTGGTCGATGGCGTGCGGCACGCCCGGCACGAAGCTGACCATGCCGATCAGCAGCAGCGGCGCGGTCTCGCCCAGGGCGTGGGCCATCGAGATGATGGCGCCGGTCATGACGCCGGGCATGGCCAGCGGCAGGACGTGGCTGAACACTGTCTGGGTCTTGGATGCGCCCATAGCCAGGGCGGCCTCGCGGATCGACGGGGGCACGGCTTTCAGCGCCGAACGGGTGGCGATGACCAGGGTCGGCAGGGCCATCAGCGCCAGGACCAGACCGCCGACGATGGGACTGGCGCGCGGCAGATGCATCCAGTTGATGAAGAGGGCCAGACCCAAGAGGCCGTAGACGATCGACGGCACGGCCGCGAGGTTGTTGATGTTGACCTCGATGATGTCGGTCAGCTTGTTCTTGGGCGCGAACTCTTCCAGCCAGATGGCCGCGCCAACGCCCAGCGGAATGGCGATCAGGGCCGTGACCATCAGCATCAGGGCCGAACCGACCACGGCGCCCAGGACGCCCGCCAGCTCGGGCTGGGTCGAATCGCCGTTGGTGAACAGGGCGGTGTTGAAGTGCGAGCCGATCACGCCTTCGGTCTGCATCCGGTCCAGCCAGGCAATCTGCTGGTCGGTCAGGCGGCGTTGATCCTCAGGCGTCTCCCTAGAGATTTCGCCCTTCAGATACAGATCGGCGTCGTCGGAGAGCGGCACGGCCAGGGGCACGGTTTCGCCGATGACTTCGCTACGCTTGGCGACCAGATCGGCGGCGACGAACTTCAGCTCCGACGAGAACAACCGCTTCATCTGCGCGGCCTTCGTCCCGGCCGCGTCGTCCTGAATACCCATGCGGGCCAGCTGCTGCTCGGCGGCCAGTTGCTCGAAGTTTGAGCCCTGCGGATAGGCGCGATCCACGCGCGCCGGGTCCATGAAGACCGGCACGGTGACGGTGTGGGTGTAGAAGGCGGTGTGGCCCTGCTCGACGATGCGGACAAGCAGCACGGCCAGGAACAGCATGGCGGCGGCGATGGCCAGGCGGCCATACCATTTGAAGCGTGTTTCCTTGGCGTGACGACGCTTCAGACCTGCACGCAGGCGGTCGAGACGTCCTTTGGCGGCCGCGCCGTCGATCTGATCGGGGGTCGCGTCAGTCATATTGTTCCCGATAGGTCTGCACGATCCGGTGGGCGATGATGTTCAGCATCAGGGTCACAAGGAACAGGGTCAGGCCCAGGCCGAAGGCGGACAGGGTCTTGGCGCTGTTGAACTCCTGGTCGCCGGTCAGCAGGGTCACGATCTGCACGGTGACCGTGGTGACGGTGTCCAGCGGGTTGAAGGTCAGGTTGGCGGCCAGGCCCGCGGCCATGGTCACGATCATGGTCTCGCCAATGGCGCGCGACACCGCCAGCAGCAGGGCGCCGGCGATGCCCGGCAGCGCGGCGGGCAGAAGAACCCGCTTCACCGTCTCGGACTTGGTCGCGCCCATGGCGAACGAGCCGTCACGCAGCGACTGAGGCACGGCGTTCAGAATGTCGTCGGACAGGGACGACACGAACGGGATCAGCATGATGCCCATCACGGCGCCGGCCGTCAGGGCCATCTGGTTCTGAACCAGAGCCAGGTATTGGCCGAGCCCGTCCAGCGGTCCGCCGATCAGGAAGAGGCCGATCTCGTTGAAGAAGACCCGCAGCAACGGCCCGACGGTCAGGGCGGCGAAGAAGCCGTAAACGACGGTCGGCACGCCGGCGAGGATCTCCAGGAGCGGCTTGATCACCGCGCGGGTCGTGCGGCCGGCGTATTCCGACAGATAGATAGCCGACAGCAGTCCGATGGGCGCAGCGACGCACATGGCGATGACCATGATTAGCAGGGTGCCGGCGAACAGCGGCACAGCCCCGAAGGCGCCCGAGGACCCGACCTGATCGGCGCGGATGGCGATCTGCGGGCTCCATTGCGTGCCGAACAGGAAGTCGAGAACCGGCACCTTCTGGAAGAAGCGGAAGCTGTCGAAGGCCAGGGAGGCGATGATGCCCAGGGTCGTCAGGACGGCGATGGCCGAGCAGATAAACAGGGCGCCGTAGATCCAGCCCTCGACCCGGTTGCGGGCGCGCGTCTGAGGCTTGATCTGCGTCAGGGCGAACAGGCCGCCCAGGATGGCGGCCAGGATGGCGGCGACACCGCCGCCCCACGACAGGGTGCGTTCGATGCGAACCATGCGGCGCGCCTCGACCGGCAGCTGTTCGGCCAGCGGGCGTTCCCAGATCTGGAGCGCTGCCTCTCCGCGACCCACGCGGTGGGCGTCGGCGAAGAAGGCGTCGCGACGGAACGGCTCCAGCGCCGCGACCGCATCAGGCGTGCCGACGGCGGTCAGCTGACGCTGAAGCGGGGCGGCGAAGACCGAGGCCAGGATCAAGACCAGCAGAGCCGGCGCGGCGACCCAGATCAGCGCATAGGCGCCGTGCTGGCCGGGGCGGGAATGGGGTTTTGCGCCGATCGCACGACGACGCGCCAACGTGCGTCCGCCCAAGAAGGCGGCCGCACTCAAGGCGACGAGGATCAGCAGATAAATCCAGATCATTCAGAAGTCCGAAGCGCCGTGCGCGAATCGACGACGGTCCTGAACATCGGGACCAACGCGGCGCGACTACTGCCTGCGAATGGTCAGCGGATTACGACGGGTCGATGACAGTTGGGTGACAGCGACCGTCCGTCGCGCCCTCAGCGTCGCTCTATCGGCTGGGGAAACCAAGCGGTGAAGGCGGCGCCCATGCCGGGCGCGCTTTCGACCACCAGACCGCCTTGGTGACGGTTGATGATGTGTTTGACAATGGCCAGGCCCAACCCCGTTCCCTGCCGCTCGCCGCTCTTTTGACCCTCGACCCGATAGAAGCGCTCGGTCAGGCGGGGCAGGTGTTCGCGCGCCATGCCGGGCCCATGATCACGCACCGTGACGGCGGCATAGGAGACGCCGGCCGTGCGGTCCGGCGTGACCAGCGGCAGTCGTGTGGCGCCAGGCATGCGCGAGGCCCAGGCCTCATCGAACGACAGATCCGAACGGACCGAGATTTCGACCGTGCCGTTACGTGACGAATATTTGACGGCGTTGTCGAGCAGGTTCTGCACCACCTGTAATATCTCGTCCCGATCGCCGCTGATCGACGCCCTCGCCTCGCCCTGATCCAAGGTGATGGCGATCTCCTTTTCGCGCGTCAGAACGCTGATGGCGTCGACCACGTCGGAGGCGGCGCGGTCCAGATCGACGCGGCCGGAGGGCGGAATATGCTCGTTCAGTTCGATCCGGCTGAGCGACAGCAGATCCGCGACCAGCCGCCCCATCCGGTCCGCCTGGGCCGACATGATGTCCAGGAAGCGGTCCCGCGCGACCACGTCCTCACGCGCGTGGCCCTTCAGGGTCTCGATGAAGCCGCTGAGCGAGGCCAATGGCGTGCGCAATTCGTGGCTGGCGTTGGCCAGGAAGTCCACGCGCATCATCTCGATGCGGCGCGAGTCCGTTTCGTCGCGCAGGATCAGCAGGGCCAGCTCCGACCCGGCCTTGGCTGACTCTTCGAGTGAAAGCGGCCGGGTCCAGGCGCGCCAGCGTCGGTCGCGCTGACCGCCTGTCGCATAATCCGTGGTTCGCGCCGTCCCGCCGAACAGGGCCTCGTCCACCGCCTCCAGCACGCCCGGTTCGCGAATGACCTGAACCAGCAAGGCGCCCTGTCGCTGAATGCGCAGCAGGTCGCGCGCCGCGCTGTTGGCCATGACGATGCGTCGCCCGGCGATGTCGTCCGGCTCGCCGCCGCTGACCACCAGCACCGGATCGTCCAGCGCCTCGAATACCCGGTCGAGAAGATCGCCTGTCACCATGTCGATGGCGGGCTCGGTCGCAGCGCCCTGGTTGGCCGCCGGCTCAGCCCTGGCCGCCTCGTTCATGTTCAACAGCCAGGCCGAGGCCGCCACGATCACCGCCCCGCCGACCAGCCAGTTCGCAAGTTCGGGATGCAGAATCGCCAGCACGAGCAGGGTCACGATGGCGATGCCGATGCTGGCGCCGACCGTCCACAGCCGCGAGGTGGAGACCGGCGCGACAGGCGATGGCGAGACTTCGTAAGGCATGGGTCCGGGCGACCTCGAACTGAAGAACGATTCCGATCCTTGCACGGATTCTGTGACGGCGTGCCGACAGCCTGAGGCGCCCATAAGCTTCGCCGCACGGTTTCTTTAGGATTGTCGCCTATCGTACACCCAAGGGGAGGCCTCGTGGACCGCATCATCCATTGCATTGCGCACGATCACGACTGGCGGATCACGGTGTTCGCTGCGCTGATCTGCATGGCCGGTCTGGGCGTGTCGACCCATGTCATGCACAAGATGGGCCGGCGCGACCCCGATCGACGACGCCGCGCGATCCTGCTGGCCGTCATGATCGGGGCCCTGTCGATCTGGGCGACCCATTTCGTGGCCATGCAGGGGTTCGTGGCCGGCGTGCCGGTGCGTTACAATCCGTTCCTGACGGTCGCCTCCCTGGGGATCGCGCTGGCCATGATCGGCCTGACGATCGGCTCGACGTTGATGGGCAAGGGCCGCATGTGGCGCGTGCTCGCCGCGGTGATCGCCGTCGCCGGCGTCGGAGCCATGCATTACCTCGGTATGGCCGCTATCAAGGCGCCCGCGCACATCAGTTGGGATCCCGGCCTTGTCGCCCTGTCCATCATCGCGGCTCTGGCGATCGGCGGTGCGACGGCCTTCTTCTATCGTCGAGGCGGCCTGCTGCGCCTGCTGGCGACGACTACGGGACTGTCCGCGACCGTCATCGTTCTTCACTTCATCGGCATGGCGGCCATCACGGTGACGCCGGACCCGACCGTCGCCGCCGACCAGGGGCTGTCGAGCGAGGCGATGAGACTGCTGCTGGCCGCCATTCTGCTGATGATCTGCACGGCCGCCGCTGTCCTGGGCATGATGGCCTACATTTCGCGCGCCACCGCGCTGCGCCGTATCCGCGAAGCGGTGGACGCCATGCCCGACGGCTTGGGCTTTTATGATTCCAAGGATCGGCTGGTGCTTTGGAATGCCCGCTATGCCGAGGTGAACCCCGAGCTCGAGCCGCATCTGGTCGTCGGCCTGACGTTCCGCGAGGCCCTGCGGATCGGCATCGACGAAGGCCGCTATCAGGAGGCGGCTGGTCGCGAAGAGGAGTGGCTGAACGAGCGCATGCAGGCGCGTCGTCAGCTGTCATCGAACAGCGAGCAACAGGTCGCCGGCGGGCGTTGGCTGCGTATTCAGGACCGCCGTACGTCCGAGGGCGGAACCGTCACGGTCTGCAACGACATCACCGATCTGAAGCGCGACGCCGAGGCCCTGTCCGAAGCACGTGACGCGGCCGAGGCCGCCAATGTCGCCAAGAGCCAGTTTCTGGCCAACATGAGCCATGAGATCCGCACGCCGTTGAACGGTGTGATCGGCCTGTCCCAGGCCCTGGCCAAGACCGATCTGACGGCTGAGCAGCGTGAGATGCTGGATTTGATGCAGGCGTCGGGAAAGACACTGCAGACCCTGCTGAGCGACATCCTGGATCTGGCGCGCGTCGAATCGGGCAAGCTGGAACTGACCGAAGACGCCTTCGAATTGGCGACGGTCGTGCGCGAGGCGGCTCAGCTCTATGCCGAAAACGCGCGTGAGAAGCATCTCGACTTCCATGTGGATATCGATCTTGAGGACGACGTCTGGATCTTGGGCGATGCGGTGCGCCTGAAGCAGGTGCTGACCAATCTGATCTCGAACGCCGTCAAGTTCACCAGCAAGGGCTTTGTCGGCCTGATCGTGCAGCGTGGCGCGGACCGCGATGGCTCGCCCGTGCTGCGCTTCACCGTCGAGGACAGCGGCATCGGCTTTGACGCCGCGACGCGGGCGCGCCTGTTCAGCCGGTTCGAACAGGCCGACGGCGGCATCACGCGCAAGTTCGGCGGCTCGGGTCTTGGCCTGTCCATCTGTCGTCAGTTGGCCGAGATGATGGGCGGCGACCTGGGCTGCGAGAGCGAACCCGGCGGCGGCGCGGCCTTTATCCTGACGTTGCCGCTTAGACAGACCCAGGCCCCGTCGCGCAAGGAGCCGGCGCCGGCCCAACCCGCCGTCGTGGAGCAGGCGCGGACGATCCGCGTGCTGGTCGCCGACGACCATCCGACCAACCGCCGCGTCATCGAACTGATTCTGGCGCAGACGCCGACGCAGATCGTGATCGCCGAGAACGGCGCCCAGGCGCTGGAAAGTTTCCGGGCCGACACCTTCGACCTGGTGCTGATGGACATGCAGATGCCCATCATGGACGGGCTGACCGCGACGCAGGAGATTCGCCTGCACGAGGCGACGATGGGCCTGGATCGCACGCCGATCGTCATGCTGACCGCCAACGCCATGCCAGAGCACGTCGCCGCCGGACGCGCGGCCGGGGCGGACCACCACCTGGCCAAGCCGTTCAACGCCGCCGAGCTGCTGGGCATCGTCGCGGCGCCTACGTCGCTGATGAAGGATCGCGCGAGGGCGGCGTGAAGCGGAACCTTTGACGGTTGCGCCTTGGACCTGATGCGTGTAATAGCCCGCGCTCTTGAATTCGAGGGTTCATCACCCCCGCCGCGAGAGCCCCGGGTTGGCGCGGCGTTTCCGTTGTTGTTGAGGCGAGCCACATGGCCGAGATCATTCTGAACGTGGACGTCCGCGATGGCGTCGGCACCGGCGGCGCTCGCGCTGCGCGTCGCGCCGGTTTCGTGCCGGGCGTCCTTTACGGCGGCGAGCAAGCCCCCGTCGCCATTTCGGTGAACGAGAAGGACTTCCGCAAGTCGCTCTACACCGGCAAGCTGCTGGGCCATCTGGTGACCCTGAAGTACGGCGACGAGACCCAGCCGGTCATCGCCAAGGACGTGCAGTTCGACCCCGTTTCGGACCGCCCCCTGCACTTCGACCTGATGCGCGTCGATGAGAAGGCTCCGGTCAAGATCGAAGTGCCGGTGCACTTCCTGAACGCCGATGAAGCGCCCTACTCGCGTCAGGGCGGCTCGCTGGAGATCGTCCGTCACGCCGTCGAGATCCTGGTCCGCGCCGACCAGATCCCGGAAGAACTGGTTGTCGATCTGGCCAAGGCCGAAATCGGCGACACCATCCGCATCTCGGACATCAAGCTGCCCAAGGGCGCGGAAGCCACCATCACCGACCGCGACTTCGTGATCGCCACGGTCAAGATCTCGTCGGCCGCCCTGTCGGAAGCTGCTGACGAAGCCGCTGACGCCGAGGCCGCCCCGGCCGAGAAGACCGAAGACTGATCCTTCGTCGCTTCGACAAGATCACGCCCCGCCCGGTTCGCCGTGCGGGGCTTTTCTTTGCCTGACGCAAACGGCAAGAGGACGCCATGATCATCATCGCGGGGCTCGGCAATCCGGGCGGGAAATACGAAAAGAACCGACACAACATCGGCTTCATGGCCGCCGACGAGATCGCGCGCCGGTGGCGGTTCGGTCCAGAGCGCGCCAAGTTCCAGTCGATCGTCAGCGAGGGTCTGATCGACGGGACCAAGGTCCTGCTGATGAAACCCCAGACCTATATGAACGAAAGCGGTCGGGCGGTCGGCGAGGCGGCGCGGTTCTACAAAATCAAGCCGAGCGAAATCATCGTCTTCCACGACGAGATCGACCTGGCCCCTGGGCGGTTCCGTATGAAGACCGGCGGCGGCGCGGCCGGCCAGAACGGCATCCGCTCCCTGATCAGTCATCTAGGCGCCGACTTCCGACGCGCGCGCATGGGCATCGGCCATCCGGGCGAAAAGGAACTGGTCATGCCCCACGTCCTGGGCGACTTCCACAAGGCGGAACAGCCCTGGCTGGACGCCATGCTTCAAGCCTGCGCCGACGCCCTGCCCTTCGCGGTGGCGGGCGATGACGAACGCTATCAGGGCGAGGTCATGCGCCTGGCCCCCGCGCCCAAGTTCAGCCCCCGCCAGGCCGCGCGCGGCGAGCTTTAGGACAAACCGCCGCCTATCGCGTCGTCGCAAAACGCCGTAGAGGCCAGACGTGACCCGCGCCCAGGCCGACAATTGGTCGATCTCGCAATCGCTCGCCTTCTTGGCGGCGGTGTTTGCGCTCGTGCTTGGAACCCTGTTGCCGTTCGCGGCTCTCGCGGCGGTCCAGCCGGGCCACCCGCTGGTCATCTGTTCGGCGGAAGGCCCCCAGACGATCCAGTCCGGCGGCATGGACGGCCCGGTCAATAAGCACGTCGGGGCCAAATGCGCCGCCTGCGTCATGCCGTTGGCCGCCGCCCTGCCCTGCCCGCCTGCGCCCGAGCCGGCGCCGGTGGTCCGCACCGTCGAGCGCGTCGTCTATGTCGCCGCCAGCGTCAGCCCGCCGCCGCCCGCGCGCGCGCCGCCGCGTCCGCCGTCCACCGCCCCACCCCACGCCTGAACCAGACCCCAAACCCGCGCGCCGGCCTCAGCGCCCGCGCGCCGTCTCGTTCTGATTTCAGGTTCAATCCATGTCCTTCAAGACTACCGCAGCGCCCTGCGCGCTGCTGCTCGCCGCCCTTTCCAACGCCGGTTGGACGAGCCCCGTCCTGGCCCGGCAGACGCCCGAACCGGCTTTGCTGGACAGCGTCATCGTCACCGGCCGCCGCAACGCCGAGGATCCCACCGTTGTTGCAGAAGCCCGCGCCCTGTTGTCTCGCACGCCCGGCGCCGTTGCGGTCGTCGCCTCTGAAACCTATCAGGACCGCTACGCCCTGACCTTCGCCGATACGCTTCGCAGCGTGCCAGGCGTCTTCGCACAACGCCGCTGGGGCGAGGAGGTGCGGTTGTCGATTCGCGGCTCGGGCATCGGCAACGGCGCGCACCTGCGCGGCGTGCTGCTGGCCCAGGACGGCGTGCCCTTCAATGCGCCCGACGGTTTTGGCGAGTTTCAGGAGATCGATCCCCTGATCGCGCGCCACATCGATGTGTTCAAGGGCGGCAACGCCCTGCGCTTCGGCGGCGCCGCCCTGGGCGGTGCGATCAATGTCGTGACGCCGACTGGGCGCACGGCCGCGAGCCGGAACCTGATCCGGGTCGAGAGCGGATCGTTCGATACCCTGCGCGGCCATGTCGCCCTGGCGCGCGACTGGGGCGACTGGGACCTGTACGCGGCCGCCACCGTGGCCAGTTCGGACGGGTTCCGGGACAATCAAAGCTCAGATTCAAAACGCCTGACGCTCAATCTGGGCCGGTCGTTCGGCGAAGGTCGTGAGTTGCGGCTGATCGTTCAGGGCAATGATCTGGACCAGTCGGTGTCTTCCGCCGTCACCCGTCAGCAGGCCCTTACCAACCCGACCGCCGTACCGGCGAACAATAACACGCTGGCCTTTGCGCGCGACGTGAAATCCTTGAGAAGCACCCTTCTGGGTCGCTGGCGCGTGGATGACAGCCTGTCGTTTGAAGGGGCCGTCTATGTAGTGGACAAGGATCTTTATCACCCCATTTCCATCGTCATCGATCAGAACAGCCTGCAGTGGGGCGGCTATGGCCGACTGGACTGGAACGGTCGGCTGGGCGGCATGAGGGCTGACGCCTATACGGGGATCAGCTATCGCGGCGGGACGACGGACGCCTTCACCTTCGTGGCGGCAGGTGGCGCACGTCCAGGCGCCAAGATCGGCGATTCGGTTCAGGACGCGACCGGCATCGACATCTTCGCCGAAGGCCGCCTGTTCGTCACGGACCGTCTGGCTCTGGTCGCGGGCGGCAGCTACGGCCGTGCGGAGCGGGACTACACAAACAACCTGGTCCCAGCCAACAATGCCGACGCGACCTTTGACTGGTTCGCGCCGCGCATCGGCCTGCTATGGGAAAATGAGATGGGCGCCCAGATTTACGCTAATCTTACGCGCTCGGTGGAGGCGCCCAGCTATGGCGCCTTGGTGCAGGGCAACGTGCCGAAGTTCGTGCCCGTCGACATCCAGGATGCCTGGACAGCCGAGGTCGGCGCCCGCGGCCGTCGCGGTCCCTTCACTTACGATCTGTCGGCCTATCGCGCCCAGATCGAAGGCGAACTGCTGAACTACAGCGTCAATCCGACCCTGAACATTCCCGCCGCGACCTTCAATGCTAACGATACCGTCCATCAGGGCATCGAAGCGGGGCTGGACTGGCGGATTATCGACAGCACCGATGGTCGCCTGACGCTGCGCCAAACTTACGCCTGGTCAGATTTCTTCTTCAAGAACGACAGTGTCTACGGCGACAATCGTCTGCCGGTCGTGCCGGAGCATCTCTACCGGGCCGAGTTGAAATATGCCCATCCGGCGGGCTGGTTCGTGGCGCCTAGCGTCGAATGGTCGCCGACGGACGTGCTGATCGATTACGCCAACACGCGCAGCGCCACAGATGGAACGCCGCTGACGGCGCCTGACTACGCCATTCTGTCGTTCAATGCGGGCTGGAGTTTGCGAGGTGGAGTTTCACTGTTCTTGGATGCGCGCAACCTGACCGACGAGCGCTACATTTCGACCGTCAACGCCGTGACGGACGCCACTAAAGTCGCGACTGCCGTCTTTGTGCCCGGCGAAGGACGTTCGGCCTATGTGGGATTGCGTTATGCGTTCTGAGTCTGGCGACGCCTCAATTTTAGGCTCCTATCGCGCGGTTTGGCGCTGGCACTTCTATGCCGGCGTCTTCGTCATGCCGGTGCTGATGCTGCTGGCCCTGACGGGGGGGCTTTATCTATTCAAGGACGAGATCGACGGCTTTCTGTATCGCGACATGATCCGCGTGCCGGCGGTTCAGGCCGAAGCGGCGCCGGATGCGTGGGTGGCTTCGGCCGCCCAGGCCGCAGGCGGCGGGCGGGTCGCCAATCTGGTCATGCCTGCGCGCGACGATCAGGCGATCCGGCTGCGGGTCGATCGACCCGATGGGATGCAGAAGACGGTCTTCGTCGATCCGCACACCGGCCGGGCCACCGGCGTCATTCCGGCCGGCGGGTTCATGGAGCTGGTCAAGAAGACGCACAGCCTGACCCTGCTGGGGCGGCCGTTCAACATCCTGGTCGAAATCGTCGCCGGCTGGACGATCATTCTGTTCGCCACGGGGCTTTATCTGTGGTGGCCGCGCGGCCGGGGCGTGGCGACCTTTGCACCGCAAACGACCGACAGCCGCCGCCGACCGTTCTGGCGCGACCTGCATGCGCTGACGGGTTTCTATGTCGGCGGAGTGGTGCTGTTTCTGGCCGTGACCGGCATGCCGTGGTCCGCGGTCTGGGGCGACAAGGTCATGGGGGCGGTCAAGGAGACGGGGCTCGGTCGGCCGCCCGCACCCGTCGCCGGCGCCTGGCAGAGGGCGCAGCACCACGATGCGCCGGTCGGGGCCGGCTGGACCATGGAGGGGATGGTGATGACCCACGACCACGCCGGCCATGGCGGCCTGGCGCAGGTTCTGCGAGTCGCGGATCAGGCCGGTCTGGCGCGCCCCTATACGGTGAACATCCCCAAGGCCGATGACACCGCCTATACGCTGACGACCCAGGCGACACGGGTTCAGGACAGCCGGTCGCTCTACGTCGATGCGGCCTCCGGGCGGCTGCTGGGCGACATCGGCTATGACCAGTTCGGCGTCGGCGCCAAGGCCATCGAGTTCGGCATCTATACGCACCAGGGCACGCAGTTCGGACAGGCGAACCGCATCGTCATGCTGCTGGGCTGCATCGGCGTGTGGCTATTGGCGATCAGCGGCCTGGCCATGTGGTGGAAGCGCCGCCCGCCCAATCTGTCGCGCCGCCGCCTGGGCGCGCCGCCCGCCCCGCCGGGACCGCGTGCGCGCGCCGCTGTCCTCGGCATCGTCCTGCCCCTCGCCATCCTCTATCCCCTGACGGGACTGAGCCTGATCGCGGCCGTATTGCTCGACCGAGCCCTGCGTCCGATGATCCGGCGCCGTTCCGCCGCCTCGTGAAAGACCTGACGCCATGAAGACCAAACTCGCCCTCGCCGCCGCCGCCCTGTCGCTGGCGGCCTGCAATCCGTCCCAGCCGGCCAAGGCGCCCGCGGCTGAGACGCCGACGGCGACCGCCGCCGTGAGCGCGACCGACGCCTGGTGCCGCCCGTCGCCGAACGGGGCCAAGGCCGGCGGCTGCTATGTCACCCTGACCGCCGCGACCGACGACAGGCTAACGGGGGGATCGACCCCGCGCGCCGCATCGCTTCAGGTCCACGAGATGAAGACCGAGAACGGCATGATGAAGATGGCCGAGCTGACGGCGGGCCTGCCCCTGCCCGCCGGTCAGGCCGTGGCCTTGGCGCCGGGCGGCAACCACCTGATGCTGATCGGCCTGACCGCGCCTCTGGTCGCCGGCGAGACGGTGCCGCTGACGTTCCAGTTCGCGTCGGCGCCGGCGATCACGGTTCAGGCTCAGGTTCGCCAACCGGCCATGGACGGCATGGATCACAGCGCCCACTGACCTCAGTTGAAGCGCGAGCCTGACAAACGGCTCTGAACCCGCAAGAACCTGATCGTTCAAGGTGGCCTCGCCACCGAGGACGTGAATCAGGTTCTCGCTTAAATTCGGAGCCTGATCTTTCCGAAAACCGCTTACACTTTTCGGGATCAGGCTCTAAGGCTCGCGCCTCACGAGGAATACCATGGCTCTTAAAGTCGCGATCGTCGGCCTGCCCAACGTCGGCAAGTCCACCCTGTTCAACGCCCTGACCAAGACGGCGGCGGCCCAGGCGGCCAACTATCCGTTCTGCACCATCGAGCCGAACACCGGCGACGTGGCGGTGCCCGAGGCGCGTCTGAACGCCCTGGCCGAGATCGCCGGATCGAAAGAGATCATCCCAGCCCGCATCACCTTTGTCGACGTCGCCGGCCTTGTGCGCGGCGCGTCCAAGGGCGAGGGCCTGGGCAACCAGTTCCTGGCCAACATCCGCGACTGCGACGCCGTGGCCTTCGTGGCGCGCTGCTTCGTCGATGACGACATCACCCACGTCGAGGATCGCATCGATCCGATCGCCGATCTGGAGATCATCGAAACCGAACTGATGCTGGCCGACATGGAGAGCCTGGAGCGCCGCCGGCCGCAGCTGGAGAAGCGCGCCAAGGGCGGCGACAAGGAATCCGTCCTGACGCTGAAGCTGGTCGATCTGGCCCTGGCCCAGCTGAACGCCGGCAAGCCCGCTCGCACCGCCGAAGTGTCCAAGGAGGACATCAAGGCCTGGCACATGCTGCAACTGCTGACGGCGCTTCCCGCCCTCTATGTCTCGAACGTCGAGGAAGGCTCGGCCGACAAGGGCAACGACCTGTCGGACAAGGTCGCGGCCCGCGCCGCCCAGGACAACGCCAACTCGGTCGTCATCTCGGCCCAGATCGAATCCGAGATCGCCGTACTGGACGACGAGGAACAGAAGGAGTTCCTGGAGACCCTGGGTCTTGAAGAGCCCGGCCTGAATCGTCTGATCCGCGAGGCCTACAAGCTGCTGGGCCTGCAGACCTATTTCACGGTCGGGCCCAAGGAAGCCCGCGCCTGGACCATCAATGTCGGCGACACCGCGCCCCAGGCGGCCGGCGTGATCCACACCGACTTCGAAAAGGGTTTCATTCGCGCCGAGACCATCGCTTTCGACGACTTTGTCGCTCTGCGTGGGGAAGCCAAGGCGCGCGAGGCCGGCAAGCTGCGCGCTGAAGGCAAGTCTTATGTCGTCAAGGACGGCGACGTGATGAACTTTCTGTTCAACTAGGCGGCGCGGCAGGCGGGGTTTCGGCCCCGTCCTTCTTCATCATCATTTCCAGCGGATTGGCGGGATCGGGCGCGCGCGGCGAACCGGGGCAGCGCGCCAGCTTGGTCGTCAGCATATCACGATCCACATAGGTCAGGGTCAGCACATCCCCGGCTGCACCCATGTGCACACGCTCGCTCACGGCCCGGCCCTGCGCCATGCACGACAGGGTGGCGACATAGCCTGAGCCCCGCTCGTCAATTCGCGCGATGTCGCACTTGCGGTCATAGGCGTCGAACCGCATCGGCGTGATGGTGATGGGACTGTTCTGGCCCTGAGGCTGAGCGCACCAGGCGGGATTGGCCGCCCACACGCCCACGAAACTGCGGGGCCCGCGAGACGCCAGCGACGACGGTCCCGGCGCCTCGACCGGCTGCATGGCTTCCGGCGTGCGAAGCGGCGCGGCCGGTTCATTCGGCGGATTGACCCGATCGTCTCCACAGGCAGCAAGGAGGGCGAAGGCGCCAAGCGCCGCAAGCAGGGCCGTTTTCATCTCCCCACAACGCAACGGCCAAGGTTCAGGTTCAACGCACCTAATTATTGCGGTTGATTCTGATAGTCGTTCGCATTACCACCCTGTCAATCACTAAGCGGGGCTATTGATGCGTACTCTTTTCCTCCTTTCCACCGCCGCGACCGCCATTGGGTCGGCCCTGATCGCCCAGCCCGTTCGCGCCGAAACGTCCGTCACCGTCTCGCCCGCCTCAGAGGTCGATCCGGTCGTCGTCCTGGGCACCCGTTCGCGGCGCTTGGCGTCCAATGTCCCCGGCACGGTGAGCGTCATCGACGCCGAGCAGATCGAGACCCTGCTGGCGACGGACATCAAGGACCTGATCCGGTTCGAGCCGGGCGTCAGCGTCCCCACCTCCCCTGCGCGCTTCAGCCTGGCCCTGTCCGGCGCGGGCCGCGACGCCAATTCCGGCTTCACAATTCGCGGCATGGGCGGCGACCGGGTGCTGATCATCAACGATGGCGTGCGTCTGCCGGCGGGCTTCTCCTTCGGGGCGCAGGCGGTCGGTCGTGGCGGTTACAACGATCTGGATCTGGTCAAGTCGGTCGAGATTTTGCGCGGCCCGGCTTCCGCGCTTTACGGCTCTGACGGCATCGCCGGCGCCGTAGCCTTCACCACCAAGGATCCGTCGGATTTCCTGGTCGGAGATCAGACCTTCGACGCCCGCGGACGCGTGGCCTACAACTCTGCGGACGAAGGCTGGACCGAGGGCGTGGCCTTTGCCGGTCGGTCAGGATCGCTGTCGGGCCTGTTGGCCTATACGCGTCGCGATGCGCAGGAGACGGAGAACAAGGGATCGGTCGCCGGCGTCGGCGCGACCCGTACCGAACCCAACCCTCAGGATTTCAGCTCCAACGCCTATCTCGGCAAGCTGGTGTGGGAGGTGAACCCGAACCACACGCTGCGCCTGACCTATGACCATCTGGATTCGGAGATGGACGGCGACGCGCTGAGTAGCCGCTCGGCGACCGTTTTGGCCGTCACCGCCCACGACGAGACCCAGCGCGACCGCGTCAGTACGGACTGGCGCTTCCAGGACTTTGCCGGCCTCAGCGACGGCTCGGTCTCGGTCTATTGGCAGGACGCCACGACGCGTCAGTACACCTTCGAGGATCGCGCGACCTTGGCCGACCGCGTGCGCGACACCACCTTCGACAACACCGTCTATGGCTTCGCCGCCCAAGGCGCCCGCGTCTTCGGCGAGGGAAGCGCGGTTCAGCACCGCGTCACCTTCGGCGGCGACTGGTCGATGACGAAACAGGAAGGCCTCCGCGACGGCGTGACCCCGCCGGTGGGCGAGACCTTCCCCATCCGCGCCTTCCCCAAGACCGAGTTCCAGCTGGCCGGCCTGTTCTTGCAGGACGAGATCGAACTGCTGGATGGGGCGCTCAGCATCATTCCGGCCGTCCGCTATGACTGGTATGATCTGTCACCCAAGGTCGACGCCCAATTCCCTGCGGCGGCTTCGGGCCAGAGCGACGATCACATCTCGCCCAAGCTGGGCGTGGTCTATTGGACCGGGGCACACCTGGGCGTCTTCGCCAACTACAGCCTGGGCTTTCGCGCGCCGTCGCCGATGCAGGTGAACAACTATTTCGAGAATCCGGTCTTCGGCTATCGCTCGATCCCGAACCCGAACCTGTCGCCCGAGACCAGCGAGAGCGTCGAGGCCGGCTTCCGTCTGCGCGATATCGACGTGGCGAGCGGCAAGCTGCGCCTGAACACCACCGCCTTCGCCACCCACTACGACGACTTCATCGATCAGGTCGCAGTCAGCGGCACGGGCGTCCCCGGCGTTGATCCGCTGGTTTATCAGTACGTGAACCTGACCGAGGTGGACATCCGGGGCCTGGAAGCGCGCGCCGACCTGTATTGGGACAACGGCTTCAGCCTGATCGGCTCTGCCGCCTACGCCGAGGGCGAACAGACCACCGATGGCCGTCGAACGGCGCTTGGCAGCCTCGATCCGGTGAAGGTGGTCGCGGGCCTGAACTACGCTGCGCCGTCTGGCGCCTGGGGCGGATCGGCGACCGTCACCTGGTCGGGCAAGAAGGACCAGACGACCTATAATCTGTCGTGTGCGAACGCCTGTTATCTGGGCGACAGCTTCACCCTGCTGGACCTGACAGCCTATTGGAATGTGACGGAGCGGACGACGCTGCGCGCCGGCGCCTTCAACGTCTTCGACGAGACCTATGGCTGGTGGAGCGATGTGCGCGGTCTGTCCGCCACATCCACCGTCAAGGATGCCTACACCCAGCCCGGCCGCAACTTCGGCGTCTCCCTGACCCTGCGCCTGTAAGCGACCATGAAATCTTCCCCTACTTCAAGGAGCCGCCCGATGCGCGCCATTCTGATCGCCGCTGCCCTGCTGACGACGACGGCTCCGGTCGCGCTGGCCCAGGAGGCGACCGCCACGACCACGGCGACTGCGACGCCGGCCAACGCCTTCGAACGGGATCGCCAGTCAATCCTGGCCCAGGCCGGTCAGTACCGCGTCCACTTCGACATGCGCGAAAACGTGAGCTTCCGCGCCGATTACGACCCGCTGGAAGAGAAGCTGTCGGGCGGCAGCGAGATCGTGCGCGTCGTCTACGACAAAGGCGACCGCATCAGCCTTCAGCACATCCTGGTGATGGAGCATGAGGGCCAGGTGATGGTCATCAAACACTGGCGTCATGACTGGGTCTATCAGCCCCAGACGGTCCTGACCTATGCCGGGCCGAACCAGTGGACGTTGACGGCGGTGCCAGAGGCCGAGCGCGCCGGCGCTTGGTCACAAACGGTATGGCAGACCGATGACTCGCCTCGCTACGGCGGCGTCGGCCGCTGGACCTATGACAACGGCCTATCGGCTTGGACCTCGAACGCCACGTGGCGGCCTCTGGCGCGTCGCGATGCGGTTCGCAATCCCGTCTATGACCGGTATCTCGGCACCAACCGCCATATCCTGAAGCCGGACGGCTGGGTGCATATCCAGGACAATATGAAGATGTCGGGCAGGGCCGGCGGCGAACCCATCGCCATCGTGCAGGAAGACGTGATCAACACCTATGACCGGTCCACCAGCTATTCGCCCCAAGCCGGCGACGACTACTGGATCAAGACCCAAGGTTTCTGGTCCGCCGTGCGCGACGCCTGGGACGCCGCCATAGCCGCCCATAACGGCGTCCATCTGCAGGAGGCCGGAGACACGGGCTCCGTCACCGGCAGGCCGTTGATGGATCTGGCGCAACAGATCGCAGACGGCAAGACGACCGAGGTCGAGGCCATCGCCAAGGCCCGCGCCCTGATCGCCGAGGCCACGACGCCGCGCTGACCATCCCCAGCGCGGAGCGTGGGACGGCGGCCGGTTCATCCGGTCGCCGTTTTGCGATTCAGCTCAAGATCACGCGGCCGTCGATCATCCGGAAGGCCACGCCGGTGCGCTGGAACAGGCGGGCGATGACGGCGGACGGATCGGGCGCGCCTTGGTCCAGCAGCCGCTCGACATCGCCGCGCAGTGACGGGTCGCGCGATGTCCGGGTCAGGGCCGTCAGCCATTCCTCGCGACTGAGCACGCCGTCCGGCTGGCGCAGCAGGGGTCTGAGGAAGTCGAACCAGTCGCCGCCGGTCCGCTGGCGTTGCGCGCCTTCCGCCGCCAGGGAGAAGACAGCTCCGCAGGCGTAGTAGGCGCGGTGTTCGCCCCGGGCGCCGGCCTGGGCGACTGGCTGGCGAGCCAGGTTGACGCAGTCGTCCACCTCGGACTGAAGCTCGGCCCGGTCGTCATAGTTTGCATCGAGGGCCTTCAGGGCGCGCACAGCCATCAGGTCGGCTCCGCCCTCGGTGATCCAGGCCTCGTCGGCGAAGGCGTATCGCACAGTCTGTCCCAGCCAGAAATGCGCCCCCTCATGGCCGATGAACCAGCGCGAACGCTCCACGATTTCCGGCTGAGGCGAGGTCACGCCCCGCCCCTCGAACGACATGACGATCAGGCCCGGCAGGACGCTGCCGCCCATGCTGGTCATGCTTTCGGTCGGCCCGTTCCAGGCCACCATGACGATGGGCGTATCACCGCCGGAGCCCGGCGCGCCGAGGCGATCGCGATAATAGTGACCGACACGCGGCGCAAAGCCCCGGATTTCCTCGCCGATCCACGGCGGCAGATTGGGGTCCATGACGGTCGACAGGCCATCCCCCGGCGTAACCGTCGCCTCGCCCAGCAGGACATAGCTGCGCTCGTCCGTCGTGGTCAGTTCGTCGCGGCGGCGCCCGTTGAACAGGACGGGTCCGTTCTCGTCCCGCCACGTCACGCGCGAGGGACCGCCATCCAGCCGGATCCGGTTCAGGTCGTCCGGCACCTGTTCAGCCGCCTGGGCCGACGGCAGGGCGAAGATGTCCAGTTGCCGGGTCGGCAGCGCCACCGCGCCGTTGGAGAACAGCAGGGTCGGATACTCGGCCTCAAGATCCACCGCCTGCGGTCGAACGCGGAAGCGGACCTCGCGCGGCACAGGCCCGCCGTCCGTGCTGCGGATGATGTCGTAATGGCCGCGTCGCTCCATGACGACGCCGGGCGTCTCGACCGTCCATTGGCGCGGTCGCCAGGGCTGGCGCGAATCCTGTTCCAGCGCCGAATCCTGGAAGGCCCAGACCGGCACGTCGCGCCCGAAGCGATAATCGATGTTCAGGTGATCGCCGTCGCGGGTCACCGTCACCTGGGGTCCGCCTTCCTCTTGAAAGGTCGCCGGCGCCGACATGGGTCCGGCGGCGCAGGCGCCGCTCATAAGGGCGAGGGCCAAAACGGCGGACGAGGCGAAAGCGTGGACGCGCAAGGGCGATCTCCTGAAGGGCGCTGGGCGCGAAGCCTAGCGGTCGTCAACGCGCCGCGTCAGCTTACGGTTTCGTCAGGCTGAGGCCCATTCCAAGGCGCGGCCCGCCGCCGCCAGTTCGCCGGCCATTACGGCCTTGAGCCGCTCCGGCGCCAGGATCTGAACCTGCTCGCCCCAGGTGAACAGATGCCAGGCCAGCTCGCGCATGCCCGAGGCGCGGAACCGCACGATCACGCCGCCGTCCGACTGATCCTCGAACGACTGGGTGGGGTGCCAGCGCCAGCTCTTGGCCTCGGCCGCGCCCTCGGGCGTAATGCGCAGCACGACGTCCTCGATCTCGTCCTGATAGATGCCGAAGGACTGGCTGGCGAAGACGCCGAGGTCGAAATCGGCGGGCGGCACGGCCATCCCCTCCTGCGGGGCGACATGACTCATCCGGTCAAGGCGGAAGGTCTGGATGCGGCCGGTCTCGCGATCGGCGGCGACCAGATAGTTGGCCCGGCCGAACATGACGCCGCACGGCGCCACGCTGCGCCGACGCGGCTCGGCGCCCGGACGGGAATAGGTGAAGCCCAAGGGCTGCTGCGCCAGCACCGCCGCGCGGATAGCGGTCAGCATCGCCTCGTCGGCGGAGGGGCGCGGCCCGGCCTGGACCGCAATGGTCTCGGCCCGGACCAGGGCCTCCAGATCCGGCGCCATCCGATTCAGCGTGGTCGAACGCATCGCCGCCTTCAGCTTGCGCTCCAGCCCCTCCAGCGCCATGGCGCGCGCCGGTTCGCCGGCGGCGCGCAGGGCCGTCGCCGCCTTGGACAATTCCAGCATTTCGGTCGCTGTCGGAGCCTGTTCGAAGGCCGACAGGCCGCCCCGGATGCGCCAGCGTTTGGACGGCGGGTCCGAGACCTCGTCCACCTGGGGGAACAGCATCAGAACCGCGTCGCGCATCCGTTCGGCGGTGCGGCGGCCGACGCGCATGTCGCGCGCGATCTCGTCCAGGCTCAGCCCTTCGGCGCTGGCGGCCATGCGGCGCGCCAGATCGATCACCATCGCCGCCTTGTCGTGTCTCAATGCTTTCGCCGATCCCTACGTCCGTTTCTGACGCAACACTGCTTCATAACGACATCATCGACAAGAGGCCCCCGCTTCAGGAGATCATCAGATGGCGCATTTCCAACCCGCCCAGACCGTCAACGCCAGCCGCTACATCATCGTGCCGTGCGAAGCCGATGGGTCGTCCGACCTCGCCGTGATCTGGGACCGCCTGGAGGAACAGGTGGTCGACGTCATTTCGGCCGCCGCCAGCAGCCGCTATTCAGACGAGGACATGCTGTGGGACGAAGGCCGCGCCGGCGACATGGCCCCCGAATGGCGGATGGCCGCCTGAACTCAGGCCGCCTTCGGCTTGGTCCAGCGGTCGATCATGCGCTGGGCCGGCTGCTCGACCAGTCGGTGCGCCACGACGGCGACGGCGACGATGAAGCCGAACATGGCGACGGCGAACAGGTCGTTCAGCCAGACAGAGCCGAAGTCGATGCGTCGCACCGGGACCAGGTCCAGCTTCCTGGCCACGATCATCATCACGGTCAGGATGAACATGTGGACCATGTAGATGGCGAACGACCACCGCCCCAGGGTGACCAGAGCTGGATGGTCCAGCACGCGTGACAGCGCCCCCTCCTCGCCGGCGAAGACCCAGATCAGCGCCACGAAGATCAAGGTGACGGCCACGGTGATCGGCCCCTGAGCATAGCCGATGAAGACGCAGGCCGCGACGATGGCCGCGATCTCCAAAAGCGTCGCGGCGCCGCCCTTGAGCCGCGGAATGCGGGTCCAGAGCCCCTGCAGCAGGCAGCCCAGGAAGAAGCCATAGACCGCGCGCGGCACGGCGAAGTCATAGGTCGTGTTCATCCAGCGCCGGGCGTAGCTGAGCACCAGCACGCCGCCGATGATCGCCAGCACCAACCCGATCCAGCGGAACCGCTTGGGCGCAATCAGCACCAACCCCGCGAAGATCAGATAGCAGGCCCATTCGGCGCTGAGCGTCCACGACGGCCCGTTCCAGGTCAAATAGGGATGCACATGCCAGGCCTGGATCAGCGCCAGATTGGTGAAGATCGCCTCGATCGACCGATCCCGCGTGAAAGGCGGCGCGCTGTCAAAATGGAAGACAAGCCGCGCCAGCTCCAGCCCGATGAAGGCCGCCAGCATCAGGAGGTGCAGCGGCCAGATCCGCCCGAAGCGCCGCACCATGAACCGTCCGGCGTCCCGTCCCGACTTCAATCGGTTCGCATAGGCATGGGCGATGACGAAGCCCGACAGGACGAAGAAATAGTCGACGAACAGATAGGCGTGCTGAATGAAACCCCAGTCGCGCCAATGACTTGCGACGGGCATGTGGAACATCACGACAAGGATGGCGCACACGCCCCGCAGGGAATCCAGAGCCTCGAAACGGCGATGGGCGGCAGGAAGGGGTCCGGACAGCGTGTTCACGGACGCGTGATAGCGCCGGTCAAGGTTGCGCGATAGGGGTCTGAAGAGACTTCAGTGCGAGTCGGCTTTGACCGCGCGAACAGCACGACCGCAAAGATCGCGCAGAACCGCCTGATCGACATCTTCCAGACGCGAAACATAGAGGCAGCCCACGCCGGTTTTCACCTTGTCCAGGCGGGCGATAAGCTCGGCTCGGTCAGGGAAATCCCCAGCGACATAGAGCACCAGATTGGCTTTTCGCGGCGAGAAGCTGATCAGCGGCCAGCCGCCCTTGGGGCCGCCGTCATTGCCGAACCCGATGATGGACGATCCCCAGAGCACGGCCGGTTCACCCGTAATCTGAGCCATCATTGCGGAGAGGGCATGAGCATCAGACCGTCGGCGTGGGTCGTCGATTGCAGACAGGAAGGCATCGACAGAGGCGTCGGTGGGGCCGGTCTTGGGCGTGCTGGCCATAGCTCAAAGCCCCTTCACGATCCCTTCGACCATTTTCTTGGCGTCGGCGAACAGCATCATGGTGTTGTCGCGGAAGAAGAGTTCGTTCTCGACCCCGGCATAGCCCGAGCCCATGCCGCGCTTGATGAACAGCACCGTGCCGGCCTTTTCCACATCCAGGATCGGCATGCCGTAGATGGCGCTGGTCGGGTCGGTCTTGGCCGCCGGGTTGGTCACGTCATTGGCGCCGATGACGAAGGCGACGTCGGCGGTGGCGAACTCGGCGTTGATGTCCTCCAGCTCGAACACCTCGTCATAGGGAACGTTGGCCTCGGCCAGCAGGACGTTCATATGGCCCGGCATGCGGCCGGCGACGGGGTGGATGGCGTATTTCACCTCGACGCCCTCCTCCTTCAGCTTGTCGGCCATTTCGCGCAGGGCGTGCTGGGCCTGGGCCACCGCCATGCCGTAGCCGGGCACGATGATGACCTTGGACGCATTCTTCATGATGAAGGCCGCGTCCTCGGCCGAGCCCTGTTTGACCGGGCGCGTTTCCTTGGCGCCGCCGGGACCAGCCGCCGCATCGCCGCCGCCGAAGCCGCCTAGGATGACCGAGACGAAGCTGCGGTTCATGCCCTTGCACATGATGTAGCTGAGGATCGCGCCCGACGATCCGACAAGGGCGCCGGTGATGATCAGGGCGATGTTCTCCAGCGTGAAGCCCAGCGCCGCCGCCGCCCAGCCGGAATAGGAGTTCAGCATCGACACCACGACCGGCATGTCGGCCCCGCCGATGGGAATGATCAGGGTCGCGCCCAAAACGAGGGCGATGAGGAAGACGCCCCAGAAGGCCCAGGTCGCCGCGCCGTTCGTGCCGATCAGGATGCCGATCAGGAAGACCAGACCCAGCGCCAGGCCGACGTTAATCAGATGCCGCGCCGGCAGGATGATCGGCGCGCCGCTCATGTTTCCATTCAGCTTGGCGAAGGCGATGACCGAACCGGTGAACGTGATGGCCCCAATGGCGACGCCGAGGCTGAGTTCGATGATCGACAGCGTCTTGATGCCGTTTCCATCGTCGGACAGAATTCCAAACGCCTCGGGCGCATAAATGGCGCCGATGGCGACCAGACAGGCGGCCATGCCGACCAGGCTGTGGAAGGCTGCGACCAGTTGCGGCATGTCGGTCATGGCCACGCGTTTGGCGATCAGGGCGCCCGCCCCGCCGCCGACGATGACGCCGCCCGCGATCAGGGCCAGGGTCACGGCATCCAGCGCCCCCGTCGTGCCCAGCGTCAGAAGGGTCACCCCAATGGCCAACGCCATCCCGACCATGCCGAAGGTGTTGCCCTGACGGCTGGTCTCCGGGCTGGACAGCCCCCGCAGCGAAAGGATGAACAGGACGCCCGAAACCAGATAGGCCAGTGCGGCCAGCGATGCGTTCATCACGCCCCTCCCCTTAAGACGTGCGGGCCAGCCGCCACAGGGCGGCGGCGATGAACAGCGGACCGATGAAGAACAGGGCCCATTCGAAGACGCCCAACGGCCGGTCCTGCGTCACCACGCGAACCAGAATGGCCGAAAAGACCAGGGCGATGCCGCAGTCATGCAGCCGCTGGCGCTTGATTGGAGTCTTGGCCCCGAACCAGCCGTACAGCCACAGGCCGAAACCGATGCCGGTCGCGACCCAAGACCCAGTGATGGCGATCTGCGCAGCGTCGGTCACGAAGACGCCTTTGGAGCAGCCGGCCGCTCCTTCTTTTTATACATGGCCAGCATTCGCCGGGTGACCATGAAGCCGCCGAAGATGTTGACGCTGGCCAGGGTGACGGCGAGCACGCCCGCGCCCTTGGCGATCCAGGCGCTGGGGCCGGTCGCGTCACCGGACACCGCCGCCGCCGCGATCAGGCCGCCGACGATGATGACGCTGGAAATGGCGTTGGTCACAGCCATCAGCGGCGTATGCAGGGCCGGCGTCACGCTCCAGACGACGTAATAGCCGACGAAGATCGCCAGCACGAAGATGGCCAGGCGGAAGACGGTGGGATCGACGTGTTCCATCAGTGTGTTCCCTTCAGACCTTCATGCACCACCGCGCCGGCATTGGTGACCACCGCCGCCTTCAGGATATCGTCTTCGAGATCGACCGCCAGACCGCCGTCCTTGATCAATAGGCCGACGAAGGCGGTCAGATTGCGGGCATAGAGGGCGCTGGCGTCGGCGGCGATGCGGCCGGGCAGGTTCGACCAGCCGACGATGGTGACGCCGTTCGCGGTGGTCACGACCTCGTTCAGCTTGGAGCCCTCGACATTGCCGCCCGCCTCAACCGCCAGATCGATGATGACCGAGCCGGGCTTCATCGAGGCGACATGGGCGGCGGTCAGCAGCACCGGGGCGGCGCGGCCGGGGATCAGGGCCGTGGTGATGACCACGTCCTGCTTGACCACATGGCTGGCGGTCAGTTCGGCCTGTTTGGCCTGATACTCTGCCGACATGGGCTTGGCGTAGCCGCCGGCGGTCTGGGCATTCTTAAACTCCTCGTCCTCGACGGCCAGGAATTTGGCGCCCAGGCTTTCGACCTGTTCCTTGGTGGCGGGACGGACGTCGGTGGCGGTGACGACGGCGCCCAGACGACGCGCGGTGGCGATGGCCTGCAAGCCCGCGACGCCCACCCCCATGATGAAGACCTTTGCGGCGGCGACCGTGCCGGCCGCCGTCATCATCATCGGGAAGCCCTTGCCATAGGCATAGGCCGCCTCAATCACCGCGCGGTATCCCGCAAGGTTCGCCTGGGAAGACAGGACGTCCATGACCTGGGCGCGGGTGATGCGGGGCACGAACTCCATGGCGAAGGCGGTGGCGTTGGCCCCGGCCAGGGCGTCGACGGTCGCCTTGTCACGATAGGCGTCCAGCATGGCGATAACGATGGCGCCGGGCTTCAGCGCGCTGGTTTCCTGCGCCGTAGGGCCGCGCACCTTCAGCACGATGTCGGCGCCGTCCAGCACGGCGCGGGTGTCCGGCTTCACCACCGCGCCGGCGGCGGCGTAGTCGGCGTCGGGAATGGAGGAGCCAAGACCGGTCCCGGCCTCGACCGTGACGGTCGCCCCCAAGGCGATCAGCTTCTTGACCGTCTCGGGCGTGACGGCGCAGCGCGTCTCGCCTTCGCGACGTTCACGGGTGACGGCGATAGCGACGGCCAAGCGAATCCCCTCGTTCTTTTCGTTGAACGAAGGTTAGGCCCTTCCGGCGCAGGCCGTCAAAGCACGGTTATGCCAAAGCTTGGCGAGGGCGCGTGATTTCAGACCGCCCGAGGGCGATCCCAAGCAAGCCTCAGTGCGCAGCGCCGGGCTTGGACTTCAGCGCCACGAATCCGACGCCGCCCAAAACAACCGCGCCGATGACGGCCGCCATGAAGCTGCCGCCCGGGTGGAACCACAAAGTCAGGAACAGCAGCAGCACGGCGATGGCCAGGCTGCCCCACTTGGCCAGGTTCAGGAACAGGCGGTAGGTCGAGACCTGTTCACGCACTTCCATATGGCCGTGCAGATAGGCTTGCGCATCGGCGTCGGCGGATGCGTTGGCGGTGTCGTGCAGGTCGGCCATTCGTGGAATCCCCTCGTCGTTATCGCGGACTTACACCGAGGCGACCGCCCCGCTCAAGCCCGCAATCATGCCCTGGTCAGGCCAGCGCCTCGAACTGATCGACCAGCCGCTCCAGCCTCTGACAGCCGACGCTCCAGAAAGCCGGGTCGCGCGGGTCCAGACCGAACGGCTTCAACGCCTCGACGTAGGTTCGCGATCCGCCGCCGGCCAGAAGCTCGCGATAAAGGGGCGTGAAGCCGGCCGCATCGTTGCGACGCGCCTCCATCAACGCCGCCACCAGCAGGTCGCCGAACGCGTAGGCGTAAACATAGAAGGGCGAATGGACGAAGTGGCTGACATAGGCCCACCAGTGTTCATAGCCGGGGTTCAGCTTGACCGACGGCCCCAGCGAGGCGCCCATTTCCTCAAGCCAAAGCTGGTTGATCCGCTGTTGCGAGACCTCGCCCTGCAGGCGCTCGTCGTGGAAGCGAGTCTCGAACCGGTGGAAGGCGATCTGGCGCACGACGGTGTTCAGACCATCCTCGATCCGACCGGCCAGCAGACCGCGCTGCTCGGACTTTGGTGCGGTCGCCAGGAGACGATCAAACGTCAGCCCCTCGGCGAAGATCGACGCCGTCTCGGCCAGAGTCAGGGGCGTGTCGGCGAGAAGCGTGCCCTGATCGGCCGCAAGGGTCTGGTGGACGCCATGACCCAGCTCATGCGCCAGGGTAAGCACGTCGCGCCGCTCGCCCATCCAGTTCAGGAAGACATAGGGGTGACGGTCGGCGGTGACGGGGTGGGCATAGGCGCCCGACTGTTTGCCCGGCCGCGCCCGGCCGTCGATCCACGGCTTATCAAAGAAGCCGCCGGCTCGGTCGGCGAAATCGCCGCCCAGGTCCGAGAAACTGTCCAACACGATCTCGCGCCCCTGGGTCCAGGTGAAGGCGCGCGGCGTCGTGGTTTCGATAGGCGCGTTGCGGTCCCAGTGGTCCAGGCGCGCCTTTCCCATCGCCTTGGCCTTCAGCGCATAATAGCGGTGCGACAGGCGCGGATAGGCAGCGGCGACGGCCTCGGCCATCGCATCCACGGCCTCGCCATCCACCTCGTTGCCCAGGTGACGGCTATCGGCGGGACGTTTGAAACCGCGCCAGCGATCCTCCATCGCCTTGTCGGCGGCGACGGTGTTCAGCACCAGGGCCAGCGTCGGGGCGCGGGCTGCCAGCGCCTCTGACAGACCCTCGGCGGCGGCCTTGCGGCGTGCGGGCTTGGCGTCCGACAGGCGGTTCAGCGCCTCAGCCAGCGTCAGTTCCTCGTGGCCCGCCTTTGCGCGCAGGGCGGCCAGTTGCTCATCAAACAGGCGCGGCCATTGGGCCGTGATCGGGCCGCGCTCGGCGATGAAGGTCTCCAGTTCGGCCGACAGCTCATGCGGCTTCATCGCCCGCACGCGCCGCAGCCAAGGCCGCCAGCGCGCCGCGCCCGCATGGGCGATCAGCGCCGCTTCCAGCGCCGCATCGTCGATCTGGTTGATCTCCAGCGTCAGCCAGACGGTCGGGGTGGCGATGGCGGTGATCTTCTCGCGCACATCGGCCTCGAACCCTTGCGCCGTCGCATCGTCGCGCGCGGTCGAGGCCGACAGGAAGGCGTAGGCGCCCAGCGCACCCAGCACATCGGACGCCTGCTCATAAAGCTGAATCGCGCGGTCCAGCGCCTCGCCCAGCGCCTGGGCGTCCTGATCCGCCGCCAGCCGCCCCTTCAGCCCGTTCAGAGCCTCGACCAGACCCCGCGCCTTTTCCAGATCGGCGGCCACCTTGGCGTCGTCGCGCGACGCATAGAGGTCGGTCAGGTCCCATAGCGGGGCTTCGGTGTTGGGCGTCTTGAAGGGAGCGTTCATGTCCCTGTTCTGGGGATGCGCGACGACGGCCGCAACCGTCCCTTGCGCTTTCTCGGCGTCACGGCCCGTGCAATCCTGCCTTTTGGAGACGCGTGAATGACCGAAACCCTGCAACATGACACCGGCCGGACGGGCCTTGGCGGGGCCTCGGCCCTGTTTGCGATTCGCCTGGCGACAGGTCTGGTTCAGGGGCTGGCGCTCTATCTGCTGTATCTGGCGGCCGACAGCCGCGTCTGGCCCGAAACCCAGCCGGTGGTGTTCGGCGCTCTGGCCCTGGCGGCCGGCTATGTGCCGGTGGTGGTTCTCGCCGGCGTCGGTCGGGTCAAAGCGCTGGCCCTGATCCTGTGGGCGGCGGCCGCGGCCGGCGTGCTGGCTCTGTTGGGCGCCCACGACGTCGCCCGCCAGGTGCTGAAGCCGCATGAGGAGCCGCCTTTCCTGAGTTTCCCCGTGCTGGCCTTCGGGGCGGCGGCTCTGTTTATCGCCCACCACCTGATCGTGCCCGCGATCCGCGAAAGACGCTGGATCGTCGACTATCCCGACTATTTCGACATCGCCTGGAAGGCGGGGGTGCAACTGGCCCTGTCGCTGGGCTTCACCGGCGCCTTCTGGATCCTGCTGCATCTGGGCGCGGCCCTGTTCAAGATGATCGGCCTCGGCTTTCTGCAGCATTTGCTCAGCGAGGCGTGGTTCGCCATTCCGGTCACGGCCCTGGTCTTCGCAACCGCCGTCCAGCTGACCGACGTGCGCGACGGCCTGATCCGGGGGGTGCGGACGGTGGCGTTGATGCTGCTGTCTTGGCTGCTCTTGGTGATCACGGTCCTGGTCGGCGGCTTCCTTCTCGCCCTGCCCTTCACCGGATTGGACGGCCTGTGGGAGACGCGCAGCGCAACGGCCTTGGTGTTGTCGGCCGCCGCCGCCCTGATCGTGCTGATCAACACGGGCTATCAGGATGGGCGCGCAGACAATCTGCCGCCGGTCGTTCTGCGATACGGCGCGCGGGCGGCGTCTGTCCTGATCGCGCCGCTGATCGTTCTGGCCGCCTGGGGCCTAGGCTTGCGGATCGGCCAGCACGGCCTGACGCCCGATCGGATCATCGCCGCCGCCTGCACCCTGGTCGGCGCGGTCTATGGCGCGGGCTATCTGCTGGCGGCGGTCAAGCCGGCCGGCTGGATGAAGCCGCTGGAGCGGACCAATGTCGTCGCGGCGGTCCTGTCGGTCTTGGTCATCCTGGCCCTGTTCAGCCCGCTGGCGGATCCCGCCCGCCTCTCGGTTCAGGATCAGGTCGCACGGTTGCAGCGTGGGGCGGTGTCGGCCGACATATTCGACTATGACTTCCTGCGGTTCGAGAGCGGCAAGGCCGGCGAAGCGGCGCTCCGTCATCTGGCCGCATCCACAAACCCTCGCATCGCGCGAAACGCCCGCGCCGCCCAGGCCCGCCCCTGGCCATCCGGCGATACGGCGCAAGGACTGCAAGAGCGCAAGGCCGCCATCCGCCTGAAGGCCGCCGATGGCCAATCCGTGCCCGCCAGCTTCGTCGATCAGTTGGACGCGCAGGTCGATGTGCTGTTCAGTTGCAATGCAGAAGCCCCCTGTGTCGTGCGATCGACGGACCTGAATGGCGACGCACGAACCGATCTGCTGGTCGCCACGGCTCGCGAAATCGTCGCCTTCGATCAGGACGCCCAGGGCCAGTGGCGCGTGACGGGTCGATACGGCTTCACCTGCGGGCGCAGTGCCGAGCGGATGAATGCGGGCCTGTCGAAGAGCGTCGCGACGGCCCCGGCCGCCCTTCCCGACCTGGTTGTCGAGGGCCAGAGATTGCGCGCCAGCCCCGAGGTGCGATGTGACGCGACAGAGCCGCGTTAACGGGACGCTCACCACGCCGTGTCACCCGATTTTCACCTCGCCACCCTAGGAATCGTCCCGAAACGATCCATCCGTGACGGGTTGGGCGACAGTACAAGGGATTTTCATGGCCAAGACCATCCTGGTCGTTGACGACGATCCGACCCAGCGCCGGCTGATCCAGGCCGTGCTGGAGCGGGACGGCAACGCCGTGGTCCATGCCGCCAGCGGCGGCGAGGCCATCGACCGGATGACGCGCGGCGGCGGCGCCGACCTGATCCTGCTGGACATGGTCATGCCCGAAATGTCGGGGCTGGAATGCCTGGCCGAACTACGCAGCGCCGGGATCAATGAGCCGGTGATCGTCCTGACGGCCAACGGCGGCATCGACATGGTGGTCAAGGCCATGCAGGCCGGCGCCCAGGACTTCTTCGTCAAACCGGTGGGCCCGGAACGCCTATTGGTCGGCGTGCGCAACGCCATGCAGATGAAGCGCCTCACCGCCGAGGTCGGGCGCCTGACCAAGCGCGTCCAGGGCCGCACCAGCTTCGACGATATCGTGGGCGACAGCCCGCCGATGCGCATGGTCAAGGCGTTGGGCGCCCGGGCCGCCAAATCCTCGATCCCCGTCCTGATCACCGGCGAGAGCGGCGTCGGCAAGGAGGTCATCGCCCGCGCCCTGCACGGCGCCAGCGACCGGGCCGGCAAACCCTTCGTCGCCGTCAACTGCGGCGCCCTGCCCGCCAATCTGATCGAATCCATCCTGTTCGGACACGAGAAGGGCGCCTTCACCGGCGCCGTGGACAAGACGCTGGGCAAGTTCCGCGAGGCGGACGGCGGCACCCTGTTCCTGGACGAGATCGGCGAACTGCCGCTGGACATGCAGGTCAAGCTGCTGCGCGCGCTGCAAGAAGGCGAGATCGATCCCGTCGGCGGCAAACGCCCGGTCAAGATCGACGTGCGCATCGTCTCGGCGACCAATCGCGACCCGGCCCAGCAGGTCAAGGACGGCGCCTTCCGCGAGGACCTCTTCTACCGCCTGAACGTCTTCCCGATCGAGGCCCCGTCCCTGCGTGACCGACGAGAGGACATCGCGCCCCTGGTCGATCACTTCATCGCCCGGTTCAACGCCGAGGAGGGCAAGCGGATCGCCGGATGCGCGCCCGAGACCCTGGCCCTGCTGCAAGGATTCGACTGGCCCGGAAACGTGCGACAACTGGAAAATGCGGTGTTCCGCGCCATCGTGCTGGCCGACGCGCCCTTCCTTCAGCCGCACGATTTCCCGGCCATCTCCGGCGTCGCCGCGCCCATGCCCGACGCCCAGCCCCTGCAGGTCGCCACAGCCGCCGGCGCCCAGACCGACGCCGCCGCGCAGGTCGATCAGCCGATCCGTATCCTGGACGAGCGCGGCCATCTGCGCACGCTCGAGGACATCGAACGCGACCTGATCCAGCACGCCATCGAGGTCTATGCCGGGCACATGAGCGAGATCGCGCGCCGCCTCGGCATCGGCCGCTCGACCCTGTATCGCAAGGTCCGGGAACAGGGGCTGGAAGGTCAGCTGAAGGAAGCGGGTTGAGGGTTACGCGCCTGACTCCAAGCTTTTGAGAAACGCAGCCACACTCCCCTCTCCGTCATCCTCGGGCTTGACGCGAGGATCAGGCGCCCAGCCGCATAGACTTGGGTAGAGATCAACCCACTCAGGGTTCGTCCGTTCGATCAGCTCCAGCTTCCAGACGCGATTCCAGCATTTCAGCGCCTTCTCCTGCCGGATTGCGTTCGTGACCAGTTCGAACTGCTCGTACCAAACCAACATTCCGCACCCGTAACGACTGGCGAAACCTTCGAAAGCCCCGGTCCTGTGCTGATGGCCGCGTTCATAGAGATTCGACGTCATGCCGGTGTAAATGACACCGTGCGGGCGGCTGGCTTGGATATAGGTGGCGATGATAGGGCGGCGCTCGCTCATAAACGCTGAGTTGTGGACAGGCCGATCCTCGGGTCAAGCCCGAGGATGACGAACGGTTATGGCTCTTTTGGTTTCCTGCCCCACCGCCGTTTCGGCTCTACGCCATTGGCCTTGGCAGTGA
Organism: Brevundimonas vesicularis NBRC 12165; assembly: GCF_001592205.1. Lineage (GTDB taxonomy): Bacteria > Pseudomonadota > Alphaproteobacteria > Caulobacterales > Caulobacteraceae > Brevundimonas > Brevundimonas vesicularis. The sequence continues at coordinate 313,261 of NZ_BCWM01000001.1, forward strand.
TCTCTTTCAGCTTGCGGCCCTGCATGGCCGAGAGGGCTTGACCCGGCGCGCCCTTTTCGGGGTCGGCGAAGGCGCGGCCGTGGGTTTTCACGCGCTCGCTGACAGAATCGATGAACTCGCCTTCCCATTCGGACAGTGAGACGCCCGCCTTGTCCGCCGCGCGGCGAGCGCGTTTCAGGGCGTTGAGCGCGGCGCGTTTGGCGGCCTCGCGCTGCTGCTCGAAGGGGCTTGGCGCGGGCTTTTTTGCCGCGGTACCGCCCTTCGGGCTGCTTGAGCGCAGGCTTGAAACGCTACCGCTCTTCGGGCTGCTTGAGCGCAGGTTGGATGCGCCATCGCCCTTTGGGCCGCCGGATCGCGACAGCCCGCCTCCTGGCTTGAAGGGGGTGCGCTTCAAGCCGGGTCAGTCTCAGATCTCGCCGAGCGCCGACAGGTAGAGGTCCAGGATGGCGTCCTCTTCCTGACGCTTGGCCTTGTCCTGCTTTCTGATGCGGATGACCTTGCGCAGGATCTTGACGTCGTAGCCCTCGCCCTTGGCTTCGGCGAAGACCTCCTTCATGTCGGTCATGACGGCCTGCTTGTCCTCTTCGAGGCGCTCAAGGCGCTCGATGATGGTGCGAAGGCGGCCCTGCGCCGTGGCGGTGAGAACGTCGGAACCACCGTCGAACGAGGCGTCGTCAGCCATGGGGAATACTCCAGAAATCAGGCGCGGACGCTAACCATGCGGACAGGCGCGCGACAACCGCGAACACGAAAAAGGCCGCGGACAGAAATCCGCAGCCTGTGGATCGTCATCTTTCAAGCGCGCTATCGCCCTTCGGGCTGCTTGAGCGCGACCCAGCGTGCGCACGCCGCCGAAGCGGCGCGCAGCGAACGCTGCTTAGCCCTGCTTCGCCTTGAAGCGCGGGTCGGTCTTGTTGATGACGAAGACAACGCCCTTGCGACGCACGACCTTGCAGTCGCGGTGGCGGGTCTTCAGCGACTTGAGCGAGCTACGGACCTTCATGGTCGGACGTCCTGAAAGAAACCAATAAGAAAGCCGCTGACCCGGTCGGATCGCGGCGGAGGCGGTCGTATAGAGAGAGGGGTTCGGAAGGTCAAGCCGCCAAAGCCCAAAACCGCAGAAAACCCAGTCCCCGTCTGCCCGAAGGCCGCACCGGCCTCTCGTGCTCAAGTAGCGCAAAGCGCGATAGCACGACAAAAAACTATGGAGGCCTGACCTCCGAGTCGAACGGAGGGTTTACGGGGTTGCACGCCCGCCGCGTCGCCGCTCCGCCATCAGGCCGTCAGAGCTGGTGCGTCATTACGACACACACATATAAGGCGTCCAATACAAAGGTGGTTAACAGCGCGCCTTACACCCGAGCGGGGAACGGCGAGGCAACGCATTCGCGCCGCGCGCGCTTTAGGGCGTCGAAATGGCCGTTCGCGCGGATGTCATTTCGTGTCTGACCCCGGGGGCTTTAGTTTGAATCTCATGCGCTTTTCCTACCGCCTTCTCCTAATCGGCTGCGTCTCGGCCTGCGCGCCCATGCTGCCCGAGCCGCAGGTGAATCTGCCCACACCGCAACCCCAGCCCCAGGCGGGCGCGCCGGTCACGACGCCGGCCCCTGCCCCCCAGACGCCGCCGTTGGCCGCCTATGACCAGCAGGGTTTCGAGGGCTGGAAACAGGGATTCCTGGCGCGCAAGGGCGGCGCCCGCCGCGCGGACTACGCGCGAGAACTGGAGGGCCTGACGCCCGATCCGACGGTGATCCGCCTGGATCGCAACCAGCCTGAATTCTCCAAACCCGCCGGCGCCTATGTTCAGAATGCGGTGACCCCGGTGCGAATCGCCCAGGCCAAACAGCGCATCGACCGGGTGCCGTGGTCGGTGGTTCAACGCTTCGGCGTGCCCAGCGAAATCCTGGTCGGCGTCTGGGCCCAGGAGAGCGCATTCGGTCAGGTGCAGGGCGACTATGACGTGATCCGCTCGCTGGCGACCCTGGCCTATGACGGTCGCAGGCGCGATTGGGCCGAGGGGCAGCTGAAGGACGCGCTGGACATCATCGTGGACGGCCGGCGCGAGCGCGCGGGTCTGAAGGGCAGCTGGGCGGGGGCCATGGGCCAGACCCAGTTCATGCCCGACAACTATCTGCGCCTGGGCGTGGACCAGGACGGCGACGGCAAGGTCGACATCTGGCGCGACGACGCCGACGCCCTGGCGTCCGCCGCCAACCTGCTGGCCCAGGCCGGGTGGAAGCGCGGTCAGAGCTGGGGGTATGAAGTCACCCTGCCCTCGGGCTTCGACTATGCCGAGGCGGAAGGCCCGAAACACAACTGGGCCTATTGGGCGGCCAAGGGCGTGCGCCTGGCGCAAGGCGGCACACCGAACGGCGCCGAGGCGCTGGAAGAGGCGACCATCCTGCTGCCGCAGGGCGCGAACGGTCCGGCCTTCCTGGCCCTGCCGAACCACTATGTGATCCGCCGCTACAACAACTCGGTGTCCTACGCCCTGGCCATCGGTCTGACGGCGGACGGGATCATGGGCAAGCCGGGACTGACAAAGGCCTGGCCCAACGACCCGTCGATGACGCGCGATCAGCGGATTGGGGCGCAGCGCGCCCTGACGCAGCTGGGTTACGATACCCAGGGCGTCGACGGGGTGATCGGCTCCAACACCCGCGCGGCCCTTCGTCGCTGGCAGATCGCCAACAACCGGATCGCCGACGGCTATCTGACGCCGGCGCTGGCGGACGAACTGATCCGCCGGACGAACTGAGGGCGTAAATCCGGGCATGATTCGGCGCTCCTGCCTTTTACCGGGCGGAGGGATGGAGGGCTGGGCGGAGCGCCGGGCCTTCGCCCGGAGTGTGAATTTGTAAGTACCGTTTCGACGAAGGGTG
>NZ_BCWM01000002.1 GCF_001592205.1 Brevundimonas vesicularis NBRC 12165
TCACGTCAAGGCCAGCGTCGCGCCTCGCGTTCATCGCCTTGTAGATAGTTTGACCGCTGACAGTGCCTCTGTGAGATTTGACTTCGATCCCGACACGTTCTGCCTTGCCGTCGATGAGCCCCTGCAACTCCATATCGATCCCCATGTCAGGCGCACGAGGCGAGGGGGCGCTGACAGCATAGCCAGCGACCGTCAGAATCGCGTGAACTGAGCGTTCAACGTCCTCTGGGGACATTTCCCGGCTTAGCTCAAGTTCGTCGATGAGTTGAAGAGCGCGTTCGACGGAGGGGGCAGGCATCGATGAAATCCTTATCGTTGCGACCGTTCGCTGGCCCCATCCTAGTGCACTTTCAACGGTGTTCGAGAGTCGCGAAGCTGGTGCGAAATGAATGATCGCTCATGGCGCTAAGCTGCACTCACGTCCGAGCAAATCCCAACCGACTGAGGCACTGTTGAGTGGTCAGCTAAGTTGCGGGCGGAAAAATTGAGCGATCTTTCAAGCAGCGCTTGAGCCAGTCTTAAGTGGTCCCGACACTCTGTCTGTCGAAACCACTCGGAAGCGCCTCAAGACCGCTCAACGGCAGTGTCGCGCACATGCTCACCAACGGAAGGCGAAACGACCCAGAGCAGCGCCCAGGGCCGCGACGAGGCCCATGCCCAAGGTGTACCAGACCGCCACAAAGGCGGCCGTGTGCTCGGGGCAATGCAGGCCATAGGCGGTCGCGGCCAGCCCTGCGGTCAAAAGACCGGCGGCGGCGCCGGCGAAAGCGGGTTTCACAGGGGCGAATCGTCTCGCAGCGAAGAAGATGAACGGCGCCGCTAGAGCGCCGAGCGACAGGATGTTGGTCGGACAGACCCTGGCGGATCGACCCATGACCATGTCCATTCGCGCGTCAGGCGCAGCGCCCAGCAACTCCACGACAGCCCATCCCGCAGCGACGGCCAAAATGGCTGCTAGCAGGATTGTGGGACGGCGCGTCGAAGCCCCCGGCCGCCCCAGTCGATCCAGGAGCCAGAAGCCGGCGGCGCACAGGGCGGCCGTATAGGCCGCCTTGGCCCAGAAAGTCGGTCCGGCGACGGCCGACATCAAATCCGGCCTCAGTCCCAGCCACCACACAACACCGGAAAGGGCGACGCCCGCCGCCGGCAGCATGAACAGCAGGACACGACGGTCCACGTCGCTTTGAGACATGGGCGGCAAGTCCAGCGCCAGGCTGGTGATCAGGTCGTCAGTCTTCATCGTTGGACCCTGCTGCTCCAGCCGCGAAGCGCGCGGTCAGAGCCTTGAAGCTGCGATGGATGCTGACCTTGGCCGCGGCGACGGAATAGCCGTGACGCTCGGCCGCCTCGGCCACGCTCAGCCCGGTGACTTTCACATCATGGATCAGGGCGCGCTGTCGCGCCGGGAGGATCGACAAGGCGCGGGTCAAATCGCGTCGCATGACCCCGTCCTCGACCGTGTGCTCGGCCAGCAGCACGCTTGCGTCGTCCAGCGGCTCGGTGAGGCGTCGGCCTTGGCGGCGCAGGTGGTCGATCAGCTTGTGGCGGGCGATCGTGAAGGCCCAGGCCGTGAACGACTGGTTGCGATCCCATGTGGCGCGCTTGGCGTGAATGGCGATCAGGGTCTCTTGCACGAGGTCCTCCGCGTCGCTTTCTCCGTTGAAAAGACGGCGTTTGAAAAAGGGCCGCAGGTGCGCGGCCAGGTCCGACAGCAGCACGCGCCAAGCCTGCGCGTCACCGTCCAGGCCATTAAGCATCAAGGCTTTGAGTTGTGATTCCCGGTCAAGCACGTGCGACTGCGACCTACGCTGCGGAGACCGCGACGGTTACATGGCGTCTCGCAAAATGATGCTCGAAAAATAGTTGGCTCGAAAATGTAACGCGCGGCGGGTCGTCGGCGAAAGGCGGATTCAGCGGCCACGAACGGCCGTGCCTTTTGAGAAGGACCTCTTGCATGACCCGCACCAAGATCGCCGCCGCAACCCTTGTCGCCCTTACCGCCGGCGCCGGCATGGCGCACGCCCAATCGACCAGGAACGCCGAGGCCAAACCGGCCGCCATGGAAAAATGCTACGGCATCGCTCTGGCCGGCAAGAACGACTGCGCCGCCGGCCCCGGCACGACCTGCGCCGGCACCTCGGTGCGCGACTATCAGGGCAACGCCTGGAAGCACACGCCCGCCGGCACCTGCACCAGCATCCGCACCCCGCGTGGCAACGGCTCGCTGACGCCCGTCTCGCGCTGATCGGAACTGGACTGATGAACCATGGATCGACCGCCACGACGCCTGTCCCCACCGTGGGACTGGGCCTTAAGGCCCGCCATTACGACGAGGCGGTGGCGTCTCCGGCGGCCGGTCTGTGGTTCGAGGTCCATCCTGAGAACTATATGGTCGATGGCGGCCCTCGCTTGAAATGGCTGGAGGCCATCCGTCGAGACAAGCCTCTGTCGCTGCACGGTGTCGGCTTGTCGCTCGCCGGCGACGAGGCGCCGGACACGGAGCATCTGGCGCGGCTCAAGACGCTCGCTGACCGGTTCGAGCCGTTTATCATGTCCGAACATCTGGCCTGGTCGCGGGGCGGCGGCATCTATCATCCCGATCTGCTGCCGTTTCCGCGCACCCGACAGATGTTAAAGCAGGTCAGCGACAACGTCGCGCGAGCGCAGGACGCGCTGGGCCGACCCTTGCTGATCGAGAATCCGTCCCTGTACCTTGACCTGAAAGGCCACGAGATGGGGGAAGTCGATTTCCTGGTCGAACTGGCCGCCGCAACAGGCTGTGGCCTGCTGCTCGATCTGAACAATGTGCACGTCAGCGCCAACAATCTCGGCGCCGACCCGCGGGACTATCTGGCGACCGTTCCGGCCGATCTCATCGGCGAGATCCATCTGGCCGGCTTTGCGCCCGATCCCGTCCACGCAGAGGCGCTGTTGATCGACACCCACGACGCGCCGGTCAGCGACGCCGTCTGGACCCTCTATGCCGAGATCGTTGCCCGGATCGGGCCGCGTCCCACGCTGATCGAGCGCGACGACAACATTCCCGACTTCGCCGAGTTGATCGCCGAACGCGATCAAGCCGTCGCCATAATGGAGGCCTGCCATGTCCAGTGCGCCGCCTGACGATCAGATGCTGACATTTCATGCGAGCTTCTCCCTGGCCTTGCAGGGGCAGGGCTCCATGCTCACACCGTGGCTGGCGGATCCAAATGCGCCCGGACTGGCGGTTTATCGAAACACGGTGGCCAAGGGGCGGGCCGACGCCTTGGCGGGTCTCTATCCGACTGTCGAACGGCTGGTCGGTCCGGACTGGTTTCGCGACGCCGCTCTGATCTACGCCGACAGCGCGCCTCCCGCATCCCCGGTTCTCGATGCCTATGGCGAGGGCTTCCCGGAGTGGCTGGCGACGTTTCCGCCCGCGTTTGAACTTCAGTTTCTTCCGCCTGTCGCGCGTCTTGATCGCGCATGGAGCCGCGCGCACCGCGCCGCTGACGCACCGATCCTGCTCCCTGGGACGGTCGCCGCCCTGTCGCACGTCGCTCTCAACGCCGGTTGCGCGGTCCTGCATCCGTCTGCGCAAGTCTTCTGGTTCGACTGGACCGCGCCATCGATCTGGCTGGCCAATCGTTTGGCTACGCCTTCGGACGACATGCTGTGGGACCGGTCCCCTGAGGGCCTGTTGATCGTGCGTCCGGAAATGGAGGTCCAGACCCATCGATTGAACCGGCCCCAGTTCGCCTTCCTCGACGCCTGCCGGCACGGCCGCACCGTCGGAGCGGCGGCGCTCGCCGCCCTCGCCGCCGATCCCGCAGCCAACCTGTCCGAGCTGTTCAGAGATCTGCTTCTGAGCGGCGCCTTCACCCGTATTGAAACCGGAGCGCCACAATGACCGAACTGACCGCCGTATCGTCGCCGCGCCCCTCCTTGGCGGTCCTCCCACGCCTGGCCCAGGCTGCGATCCCCCTGCCGGTGCTCAGCCTGATCGCGCGTGTATCGATCGCGGCGGTCTTTTTCCTCTCCGGCCGGACAAAGGTGGAGGGCCTGCTGACCGTCACCGACAGCACCTATGCTCTGTTCGCCCAGGAATACCGACTGCCTTTGATCCCCAGCGATATCGCCGCCCACCTGGCGACCTATTCGGAACATCTGTTCCCGATCCTGCTGGTGCTCGGCCTCGGCGCCCGCTTCGCCGCGCTCGCGCTTCTGGGCATGACCGTAGTGATCGAAGTTTTCGTCTACCCCCTCGGTTGGCCGACCCACCTGCTCTGGGCGACGGTGCTGCTCTACATCATCAGGTTCGGCGCCGGGCCGATCAGCCTGGATCATTGGCTGAGCCGACGAAGCTGATCCGAAGAACTGCTCAGGTCTGCATTTTTCACCCTGATCTACTGCTTGACCTCAAACTTCATCGTCCACCCTGGGGCGGCTGGGTCGTCATGCTCTGCCGCCAGGATGAGGTCAGCACTGACAGCGGATGTTCTTCTGTCGTTGGATACTCCAGAGGGTTGGCTGCCTATCAACATTGAGCCTACGCTGCGTGCTGATCAGGCAAGGGCGCTAGGCGAGTGACGTTTCAACAGGGACTGGCCTTTGGCCTTGTCGGGCTGACAATCGGCGCCTTCATCTGGGGTCGGTTTCGTTACGACCTGGTCGCGGTCGTCGCGTTGGTTGCAGGATTGGCGATCGGCATCATCCCCGCCGAGGCTGCATTTGACGGTTTCAAAAACGACGTCACCGTCATCATCGCTTGCGCGCTGATCGTTTCGGCCGCCTTCGCCCGATCGGGGGTAATTGAGCTCGCGATGCGGCGGGTGATGCCGCTGCTAAAGACTGAGCGCTCCCAGGTTCCGGTTCTGACCGGTGCTGTGACGTTGCTTTCCATGGCGACGAAGAATGTCGGAGCCCTGGCGATCATGATGCCGGTGGCGCTTCAGGTGGCGCGCCAGACGAAGTCGTCTCCCTCCCGGCTCCTGATGCCAATGGCTTTCGGCGCCATGGCGGGCGGCATGGTCACCCTGGTCGGGACCGCTCCGAACATCATCGTCGCCGAAGTGCGCCAAGGCATCGTTGGCGAACCCTTCGCCATGTTTGACTACGCACCAGTGGGCTTAGCGCTCACACTGATCGCCTTGGCGTTTTTGGCGTTCGGCTATCGCCTGTTGCCCCGCGATCGACAGGGCGCAACGTCGATGAGCGCGGCCTTGGCCGCCAACGCCTATGCCACGGAAGTCAGGGCGCCTGAAGGCTGGGCTCCGGGATCTATGACCGTGTCCGCTCTCGGCGCCCTCGGCGACGGCGAGGTCAAGATCATGGCGCTGATCCGTTCAGGGAAACGGCGGCTGAATCCCAGAGGCAATGTCGTCGTCAAAGCGGGTGACGCGCTGCTGATCGAGGGCGAGCAGCAGGCGCTGGAGGGCTTCGTCAGTCGGGCTCAGATGAATCTCATCCGCGATGATCGCCCGGTTCCCATAGCGACCGCATCCGAGGAGATTGCGATCGTAGAGGCGGTCATAGGCCGAAACTCCCCGCTGCAAGGGCAGTCTGTTCGAAGCTCGGATCTGTACGGCCAGCACGGGATCAATCTGTTGGGCGTGTCGCGAAGCGGCTTTCAACTCACCCAGCATCTGCGGACGGCAAAACTGGCGCCCGGCGATATCATCCTGCTCCAAGGCGCCGAACAGGCGCTGCCGGTCGCGCTGACGGCGCTGGATCTACTGCCCCTGGCGGAGCGTCAGGTTCAACTCGGAAGCGTGCGCAGGCGGTTCATGCCGGCTGTTGTTCTTGCGTGCGCCATGACCCTCGTTGGCCTTGGCCTGGTTCCAGTCGCCGTCGCCTTCTTCGGCGCCGCCGTAGTCATCGTCGCATTGGGCGGCTTGAAGATGCGTGAGGCCTATGCCGCGCTCGATGGCCCCCTGCTCGTTCTGATCGCAGCCCTCATTCCCGTCTCAGACGCGATCCAATCCACGGGAGGGTCCGACCTGATCGCGGGACTGCTTCGCCACGTGTTCACAGGCTTGCCGGGCGTTATCGCGATTACAGGCGTCATGCTCGCCTCAATGGCGGTTACGCCCTTCCTGAACAATGCGGCGACCGTTCTGATCGTCGCCCCGATCGGAGCGACGCTGGCCAAGCAGCTTGGCTACAATCCAGACCCGTTCCTGATGGCGGTCGCGGTCGGCGCCGCGTGCGACTTCCTGACGCCCATCGGTCACCAGTGCAACACGCTGGTTATGGGACCTGGCGGCTATAAGTTTTCTGATTATCCCAGACTGGGCGCGCCTTTGAGCGCGCTCGTTCTGGTGACGGGGCCCTCGCTCATCTTGCTGTTTTGGCCTCTTTGATTGGCTCGAGGTCAGAAGATAGCGTTGGAACAGACAGGTCAGGATCACCGTTTCCGGCTGTTCGCCGGCTCGACATCCCGAGCCGCTTATGAGGGCCTGACAGCCTGATAATGCGGCTTCAAAGAGGCCTGAGCTTCGCGAGGCTGCATCAAAACTGCGAGGCGTTCGACAGCTTCAGCCATCGCCAGTCGTTCGCTGTGTGGAAGTTCAGCCAAGGCGGCGAGAAAGCCGTCGCCGAGCAGGCCCGGGGACGTCTGCAATGCCTGCCGCCCCGCGTCGGTCAAACGCACATGGACGACGCGGCGATCCACGGTGGAGCGATAGCGGGCGGCCATGCCCTTGGCTTCGAGCTTGTCCAGCACGGCGACGACGGTCGGCGCCGACATGGAAACGTCCCGCGATATCGCGCTGGTGCTGACTTCACCCAATGCGCGGATGGATTGCAGCACGAGGAGCTGCGGCAGCGTCAGCCCGGTCAGACGTGAAATTTCTCGAGACCGAACATCGATCGCCTGGGCGATGCGTCGGACTGACCGGACAAGGGATGCGGTGGCGTCAACCGCCGCGTCAGGGCTTGGCTCATGGGAAATATCGGCCATTGGGTTGAACTCTTTCGTGCCCTAACCATTTGTACCCGCTGCTTCCACAATTCAAGGAGGACCCATGTGCGGTCTTAGCGGCGAGATCAATTTCGACGGACGACCGGCCGATGTCGGCGCCGTTCAACGCATGACCGATGCGCTCTCGCCCCGTGGACCGGATGGCTCCGGCATTGTTATGCGCGGCTCGGTGGGGCTGGGTCACCGCCGTTTGAAGATCATCGACCTGAGTGAGAAAGCTCAGCAGCCGATGGTGGACCCTGACCTGGGCGTGACGCTGGCGTTCAACGGCTGCATCTACAACTATCCCGAACTGCGCGAAGAGCTGCAGGGGATGGGGTTCCGCTTCTTCTCGCACGGCGACACCGAGGTCATCATCAAGGCCTGGAAGGCGTGGGGCGAAGCCTGCGTCGATCGATTCAAGGGCATGTTCGCCTTTGTGCTGCATGAGCGCGACACCGGCCGCACCGTGATCGCCCGGGATCGTTTCGGCATCAAGCCGCTGTATCTGGCCGAACAGGGCAAGCGTCTGCGATTCGCCTCGACCCTGCCGGCCCTGCTGGCGGCGGGCGACATGGACAAGACCATCGATCCCGTCGGCCTGCACCACTACATGACCTTCCATGCGGTCGTGCCGCCGCCACACACGATCCTGAAGGGCGTCAAGAAGTTCCCGCCGGCCACCATCCGCGTGATCGAGGCGGATGGGAAGGCCAAGGACCGCCTCTACTGGCAGCCCGACATGACCCGCCATGCTGAGGACGCGGCCCTGACGGCCGAAGATTGGCGCGATCGGGTCCTGGACAGTCTGCGCGAAGCCGTGAAGCGCCGCATGGTCGCCGACGTGCCGGTAGGCGTGTTGTTGTCGGGGGGAGTGGATTCCAGCCTGATCGTCGGTCTGCTGGCCGAACTGGGTCAGAAGGACCTGATGACCTTCTCGGTCGGTTTCGAGGAGGCTAATGGCGAGAAGGGCGACGAGTTCGTCTATTCCGACCTGATCGCCAAACATTACGGGACCAAGCATCACCAGATCTTCGTGCCGCACCAGCGGCTGATGGAAGCCCTGCCGGGCACCATCGGCGCCATGTCAGAGCCGATGGTCTCTTACGACAACGTCGGCTTCTACCTGCTGAGCCAGGAAGTCTCGAAACATATCAAGGTGGTGCAGTCCGGCCAGGGCGCCGACGAGGTGTTCGCCGGTTATCACTGGTATCCGCCGATGCTGGGCGCGACCGATCCGGTCGAAACCTATGCCAAGGCCTTCTTCGACCGCAGCCATGCCACGCTGAAGACCCAGCTGAACGGCGCCTATATGGCCGACACCGACGTCAGCCGCGCCCTGGTCGAGGCTCATTTCGCGCAAGGTCGCGCGGCGACGCCGGTCGACCAAGCCCTGCGTCTGGACAGCCAGGTGATGCTGGTCGACGACCCGGTGAAGCGGGTCGACAACATGACCATGGCCTGGGGTCTGGAGGCGCGCGTGCCCTTCCTGGATCACGAACTGGTCGAACTGGCGGGCCGCATCCCGCCCGAGCACAAGCTGGCGCAAGGCGGCAAGGGCGTGCTGAAAGAAGCGGCGCGTCTGGTGATCCCCTCCGAGGTCATTGATCGCAAGAAGGGCTATTTCCCCGTGCCCGCGCTGAAATACATCCAGGGTCCGTATCTGGAGATGGTGCGCGAGGTCCTGACCAATCAGGCGGCGCGCGATCGCGGCCTGTTCGACCGGGGCTATCTGGACACCCTGTTCGGCAATCCCACCGAGCACATCACACCCCTTCGCGGCTCCGAACTCTGGCAGGTCGCAGTGCTGGAAATGTGGATGCAGCAGCATGGCGTCTGATATCCGCCCCGAGCGATCAAAGGCGCATCGGCTGAAACGTCTGCGGCACGAGGGCCTGAAGCCCCCGGTTCAGTCCGGGGACGGACCGACCCCCGATGCCGTGCTGGATTGCGGCTGGGGCCGACTGCTGTTCGCCCAGACCTTCGAGACGGCCGAGCCGCTGGTCGAGGCCCTGCGCGCCGAAGGGCCGGACCGGCGCGACATCGCCTTCTATGTCCGCAATCCGCACGTCCTGCTGGCCTCGGCGCCGCAGGAGTTGTTCCTGGATCCGTCGCACACCTATCGGCTGGAACTGGCGACCTATCGCACCAGCCGACGTCAGCCCCGAGGCTTCACCGTGCGCCGTCTGACGTCGGAAACGGATGCGCAGGCGGTCAACGACATCTACGCCAAGCGCAAGATGGTGCCGGTTCCGCCTGACTTCTTCTGGTCGCATCGGGACGACCGGACCCTGACCTATTTCGTCGCCGAGGATACGGTGACGGGGGCTGTGATCGGCACCGTGACGGGCGTCAACCACGCCCGCGCCTTTCAGGATCCGGAATGCGGCTCTTCGCTATGGTGCTTGGCGGTCGATCCCCAGGCGACCCAGCCGGGCGTTGGCGAGGCCCTGGTTCGGCGTCTGGCGGAACATTTCAAGACCCAAGGCCTGGCGCACACGGACCTGTCGGTCATGCACGACAATGATCAAGCCATCGCCCTGTACGAAAAGCTGGGTTTCCGTCGCGTCTCCTTCTTTGGGGTCAAGCGCAAGAACCCGATCAACGAGGCCCTGTTCGTCGGCCCGACCGACGATCATGACCTGAATCCGTATGCCCGCATCATCGTGGACGAGGCGCGTCGGCGCGGCATCCACACCGAGATCATCGACGGTGAGGGCGGGCTGTTTCGCCTGAACTGGGGCGGCCGGTCGGTCAGATGTCGCGAAAGTCTGTCGGAGTTGACCTCGGCCGTCGCGCTCAGCATCTGCGACGACAAGCGGATGACACGACGCATCGTCGAGGCGGCCGGTGTGCGCGTTCCCCAGAGGATCGATCCCGAAAGCCCGTCGGCCATCGATGCGGCGCTGACCAAGTTCGGCGCCCTGGTCGTCAAACCGGCGCGCGGCGAGCAGGGGCAAGGCGTCGCGGTCGGCCTGACGACGATGAGCGAGGTCCAGACGGCTCTGGTCCGGGCGCGCCGCATCTGTTCCGAGGTTCTGGTCGAGGAACAGGTCCAGGGCGAGGACCTCCGGCTGGTGGTGATCGATTACAAGGTCGTCGCCTGCGCCCTGCGTCGTCCGCCGCGCGTCGTCGGCGACGGGCGCTCGACCTTGCGCGCCCTTGTCGAACACCAAAGCCGTCGTCGCGCCGCCGCCACCGGCGGGGAATCGACCATCCCCATCGACGCCGAGACCGAGCGTACCCTTGCCGAGGCCGGCTATCGTCTCGACGACGTGGCGGCGGAAGGGACCGAGATTTTGGTGCGCAAAGCGGCCAACCTGCACCTGGGCGGCACCATCCATGATGTGACGGATGAGGTGCATCCCGCGCTGATCCGCGCCGCCATCGCCGCCGCCCGCGCCATCGATATCCCGGTCACCGGCATCGATCTGATGGTGAAGTCGCCGCGCGAACCCGACTACGCCTTCATCGAAGCCAATGAGCGCCCGGGCCTGGCCAACCACGAACCCCAACCGACTGCCGAGCGTTTCGTGGATCTGCTCTTTCCACTATCCGCCCCGGCCGCTGCACGGACATTTCCGCGATCCGAAGCCTGAAGGAGGCCCCTTGGCCCGCCCCGCGATAGACCTCGATTACCTGAAGGCCCGCCTGGCCGACCTGCTGAACACGCCTAGCCCGACCGGCTATACGGACGAGGCGGTCTGGCTCTTGTGCCGCGAACTCGGGCGGCTGGGCCTCGATTATGAGATGACCCGCCGCGGCGCCCTTCGCGCACGCTTGCCGGGCCGTACGCCAAAACCGGCGCGCGCCATCGTCGCCCACGTCGACACCCTGGGCGCCCAGGTCAAACAGGTGAAGGAGAACGGCCGGCTGGAACTGGTCGCGATCGGTCACTGGTCGTCGCGTTTCGCCGAGGGGGCGCGAGCGACGATCTTCTCCGAAGGCGGCGCCTATCGTGGCACCATCCTGCCGTTGAAGGCGTCCGGCCATACCTTCAACGAAGAGGTGGACACCCAGCCGGTAAACTGGGCCCAGGTCGAGCTGCGCATCGACGCCGTGACCCACTGTCGCGAAGACACCTTGGCCTTGGGTGTAGATGTCGGCGACATCGTCGCCATCGACCCGCAGCCCGAGTTCATCGATACCGGCTTCATCGTCTCGCGCCATCTGGACGACAAGGCGGGCGTTGCCACCCTTTTGGCCGCGCTGGAATGCATGATCCGCGAAGATCGCACGCCGACAGTCGATACCTGGTGGTTGTTCACGATCGCCGAGGAGGTCGGGCTGGGCGCCTCGTCCGTGCTGATCCCGGATGTCGCCGCCATGGTGACGGTCGACAATGGCACGACCGCGCCCGGCCAGAACTCGTCGGAGTTCGGCGTCACCATCGCCATGGCCGACCAGACAGGCCCCTTCGACTGGCACCTGTCACGCAAACTGGTTCAACTGGCCCGCGACCACGACATCCCGCACCAGAAGGACGTCTTCCGATACTATCGCTCGGACTCGGCCTCGGCCCTGGAAGCCGGCGCTGACATCCGGACGGCCTTGGTCACCTTCGGCATTGACGCCAGTCACGGCTATGAACGCATTCACGAGAGCGCGCTGGAAGACCTGTCGCGCCTGCTGATCGCCTATGCCGAAAGCGATGTCGAAATCAGCCGTGACGCCAAGTCTTTGAGCGGAGCAAAAGGCTTCACCCACCAACCCGTGGGTGACGAGGGAGATTAGCGCTTAGGGGATCGCATTCGCTTAGCCCGCCTAAACTTATGTAAGGAATGTCGGCTTGTGGCAGCGTTAGACATGTCCGCTGATGGCGCTAATGCGCCCTACCCTCGTGCAAATGTGCAGTAGGCGACTGAGGCACCGTTAAGTGGTCAGCTAGGTGGTGGCTGTAAAAATCACACGCTTTTTCAGCCAGCGTTTGAGCCAGTCCTAAGTGGTCCCGACAAAACCCATATCCGGCACGCCTTGACAGATCGGTCGGTCGTGAACGTCATAGCCTATGGCGATCTCTCGACGGTCTGTAGCGCTTGTGACGCTGGTTGCGCTGGGTCAGGCGTCCGGCGCTTCGGCTAAGTCCGCGCGCGCCGATCGGCACAGCATCGATCAAGCCTATGCGATCGTGGATTTCCAGACGTCGCGCAGCGGTCGTGAAATCGCGCAAGCCCTGCAGCGCCATCTCGATCGCCTGCCGATGCAAGTGACCTATCGTCAGCTGAGCGTGGCCGATGCGCCGCGGTCGCCCGGCCGATTCACCTTGGTCGATCCGACAGCGCAAAGCGCGTTTGGTCTGCAAGGGCCAGCGACACGCGCGCCGGCCGGGTGGCTGAGCGCGCCGCGGACGGTGGTGTGCACGGGCGCGAGCTGGCGCGCCGAGGCGGTTCAGCGTCTGGAGGCGCGGATCGAGCAGCAATACACCCTGTGCCTGTTTCCCTATCGCGATGGGCGGCGCCGGGGACATCAGTTGAACGTCTATGCCTCGACCCTCCTGGAGGGTGATCCGACGATACCCGTTCGACGCTCCAATGAAGCGGAAAGCCCGGCCGTCTTCATTCGCAGCGCAGTGGAGGCGGTGGAGCGGGTGACGGGGCGCAGGGGCGTCTGGATCGAAAACCGCACGGCCGAGCGGGATCGACCGTTCACCCAGGACAACGACGCCCTGTCCGCCCAGACGAACTAGGCGCAAACGACAACGGCCCCGATCGTCGATCGAGGCCGCCGCCGTTCATCCTGCCGTCAGATCAGAACTTGACGCTGAATCGGCCATAGATGCGGTTATCGCGATACTCGTCCTTGTAGAGGCCGGCGTAGCCCAGCTCGATCGCGGTGCGTTCGGTCGCCTGAATGTTGAAGCCCAAGCCGCCCGAGATCACGTCGTCGCCAGGATTGGCTCCGTCGATCAGGAAGCGCGGACCGTCGGCGAAGGCGGCGTCGAAGACCGGGCCGTCACCGTTCAGGTCGTGAGTGTAGGCCAGGTGGGTTACCGCCGACAGACGCGCACGCCCCTCGCCGCCCGCCAGCACGGTGCGGGTGCGGAAGCCGGCGGTCAGCAGATCGGCCTTCTGCTTCACATTGCCCGACAGAGCGGCGTCGCCGCCCGTCTCAACGACATCGGCGTCGTATTCGACGTGGCTGTAGGCGGCGTAGGGCTCGAACATCGTGCCGCCGACGGCGCGGCTCCACGCCACCTCGCCATAGGCCTGCCAGACGTCGCCGTCATAGTCGCCGACCAGGGCGTTGGTGAAGGCGTTCAGCTGCGCCGTACGATCCGTGCGGACATCGGCGCTGGCCCAGGATCCGCCGACGCGGATCTGGAAGTCACCAACGCCGGCGCCGCCATAGACGCCGATCTGTTCACTGGTGACCCGGCCGGTCGAGCGCAAACGCGGCGAGCGCAGTTCCGAGCGGGTTTCGCCCAGCGCCACGCCGACGTGGACGTCGTTCGCCAACGCCTTTTCGGCCCCGACCAAATAGCCGGAGGCTTCGTTGCGGAATCCCGCGAGGCCGTCATGCGCCGAGCCCTGGCCGTTGCCGAAGACGCCGCTGCCCCAGACCGACACCCCGTTGCCCACGTAGGTGACAGCGCCGCCCTGGCTGCGTCCGCGCTCGGACATGGCGTCGCGGATGACGCGAGTGTCCGAAACGGCCAGCCCGCCCAAGGTGGCGTGGACCTCGCCCGTCAGGCCGCTGAGCGCGCCCTGAACCGCAGGCACGCTGGCGTCCAGCAGGGCGTTTTCTAGCGACAGATCGCGGTTGGTCCCGGTCGCGGTGTTGTTGATCATGACGTCCAGCGCGCCGCCGACCGACTGCTGGTTGTCTGTGCGGCCCAGCGAAGCCACGGTCACGTCGTTGCGCCGCACCGTCAGGACCACGCCGTTGGTCGAGTAAGTCAGCACCGGAGCGAGGAAGGCCAGATCGCTCTGGGCGCCGCTGAACGTGCCCGTCACCGCACCGGTCGAGTTGATGATGTTCATCCGCGTCCGGAGATTCCATTCACCGTTGTCGGCTTTCAGGATGACCTGGCCGCCGTCGATCTTGGTCGTGCCGCCCACGTTCAGGCGAGAATAGGCCGCGCCATTCACGCTAGAGCGGATCCACAGGAAGGAGCCGGGCTTGAAGTTCAGGTTGCCGGCGACGGTCAGGGTTCCAAACGGATTGACGCCGTCGCCGGGCGACACCACGCCGCCGCTTTCCGCCGTCAGGCTCGCCAAACTGCCCGTGCCGCCGATCATGCCGACGCCGCCGACGGTGGCGCTGGAGCGCAGCAGGCTGCCGTTGACGGTCAGAAGGCCGCCCTCGACGCGGGTCGGGCCGCTGTAGTCGTTGGCGCCCGTCAGGATCAGCTGGCCGCCGCCCTTCTTGACCAGACCGCCGATGTCATTGCCGAAGTTGGCCTTGACCTCGGCCGAATAGCGGTCGCGCGCATCGCCGATGTTGTTGCTCCAGATATCGACCGTGCCCACGGCGACGGTGACGTCGCGGGTGTCGCGCAGCGCCGTCGGTCCGCGCAGGGCCACGTCCATCTGCGGCGCGCCCCACCCCGAGCGCAGATCGACGCCCGGCGTGTCCAGATCCTTGGAGCTGGACACCAGAATGTCCGAGATCAGCGCCGTCGAATATTCGGGGAAGTTTTCCATCAGCAGGGCCGCGAAGCCCGAGATGTTCGGCGCCGCCATCGACGTGCCGGTGTAGGCCGCATAACCGCCGCCTGTGTATTTGATATACTGGTTCAGCACGCGCTGAAGCTCGTCATTGGCGTACTGCAAAACCGCGCCCGAGAACGCCGGCGTCAGCAGCGCCATATTGTTGGTCGAGGTCAGCAGTCCGGCCAGGACGGAGGTAAAGCCGTCCGGATCACCCAGTCGCGCGCCCGAAACCAGGGTGATGGCGGCAGCCTGACGTCCGACTTCGCGGCGCCATGCATCCTCGTCATACGATGGTCCGCCCACGGCGCGGGCGTTCAGGTAGGCGTTCAAAACGCCGATGAACTGGTTTACCGACGCGTTTTGCAGCGCGGTGACCGTGGTCGCCGAATACAGACCGGCGTAGTTGGCGCGCGGATAGAGGGCCAGGATGCCCGCCCGGTCCATTGTATAAGCGGGCACCGACGAAACGACGGCCGAACCCGGTCCGGCGACGCACCAGGTCGCCGTCTGACCGCAGAAGCTGGTCGAGGGGTCGGCGGCGGTGAAGCTGGAATAGTTGGCGACCGACAGCCAGTTGGAGCGCAAACGCGGATCGTTCAGCGGCGCAGCGGCGTCGATCCCGGCGTGCACGCCAAAGCCGTTGCCGGCCGAGAAGACGACCAGGACGTCCTTGTCGAGCACCGGCTTGTAGAAGTCGCCATAGTTGCGGTTGAACGACGCCAGCACGGTGGGCAGCGAGGCGTTAAACGGCAGGGAGTTGCCGCTGCCCCAGCTGTTGTTGATGATGCGCACCTGGCCGGTATTGGCCAGATCGACGATGTTCTGGTTCTGGGTGGCGACGATCTTTCCGTCGATGATCGCGTCCTTGTACCAAAGGAAGTCGCCAGCCGAGAAGTTGGCGGTGGCGGCGTATAGCTTGGCGTTGAAGGCGTTGCCGAACATCGGCTGGCCCGTCACGCGATCGCCGGCGATGGTGCCGGACACGTGCGTCCCGTGACCTTCCCACTGGCGACGCGGATTGATCATGCCGTCGTTGCCATAGCCGGCGACCGCCTGGCTGCGCAGGCCCGTCACCTTGCCGGCCGATCCGAACAGCGGGTGGGCCATATAGACGCCGGCGTCATTGACCCCGACGGTCTGTCCACGTCCGCTTAGGCCCATGGCGTAAGCGTGTTCCAAGCCCAGGAAGCCCTTTGAGTAATCGACGGAGAACTGGCTGTCCGCGCGCCAGGACGCGATGGCCGTCTGATAGTTCGTCGTGCGCGTGCCGTTGGCCATGTAGAAGCCGCCGGTCGGCGCCGTGGGAGCGGGAGCCGTCTGCGCCACAGCCGTTGTGCCCACCATGATCGCGACGCCGGCCGCTGCGGCCAGAAGCCCGCCCTTGAAACTGAAACCCAAGATTTACCCCCTGCGGCCTGCGGCCGACGACTCTACTGCGCCCCCGCGACGCAACTCAGGCGCACAAATCGAAGGTGTTTTGCGTTGTCGTCAACCACATTTTAGCCTTGAGACGTTTCGTCCCAGTGGTTTTATTTGGGATAAATCATGCGCTTCCGCTCAAGCTTGAGGCACGGATTGGATCCTGCCTCGCCCTCCTGAACACGGTTATCCCGCGCAGATGCGCACGCGGTCGTTGATCCAGCAGCCGTCGCGGAGGCGCACGGTCCCCAGACGATCGCCGGCCTTGTCGTCGTCGGGGTCGGCGTTCCAGGTGGCGTCGGCCGAGCCGTCGGCCATCAGGACGACGACGGCGAAATGTGAGTTCTTGGGCTTGCCCTCGGACCAGGCGTTCATCGTGTAGCCGCCGTCGCCGAACGGATAGACGAGGCAGGGCTCGTCGAGCAGAACCTTGCCGTCGACCGAGAGATAACAGGGCTTGCGCGACGCCGCCGGCGTCGCTGACGCTGACGACGAGGTCGCAGGGTTCGTGTTGATTTTCGCCGGTACCGGGGGCGGTGCTGTCGGCTCTGGCGCGGACGGCGCGGGGGTCTGCGTCGCGTCAACTGGCCCAGGCGCGCCGGCGTCCTGACCGCAGGCGGCCGCGGCGGCCGACAGCATCAGGGCGGCGATCAGGCTGAGCGATCGTGAAGGGGTGGATGTCACGCGAGCCTCCGTCGTTGTCTCCCAGCGCCAACACGGGGGCGCATGGAAGCGTTCCCGGCGAAGCGGCGGCGAATGACGGCGCCCCTCCCCTTCGGCCGGCCGCTCGCCTATATCGCCAGCCTGTCCTGCTCCGGAGTTTTTCGATGGCCTATGTCGCCCCTAACGATCGTCCCGCCGACAAGGCGGCGCGCTATCTGGAGGTCGAGGCGGAAGTCCTGGCCGTGCTGGACGGCGAGCCGAATGTGACGGCGCGAATGGCGACGGTGGCGTCGATGCTGGCGGATGCGTTCGAGCACTATTTCTGGACCGGCTTCTATGTCGTGGCGCCGGACAAGGCGGACGAACTGGTGGTCGGGCCCTATCAAGGCACGCTGGGGTGCCTGCGCATCGCGTTCGGGCGCGGAGTGTGCGGCGCGGCGGCGGCGACGGGCCAGACGCAGTTGGTCGAGGATGTGCACGCCTTCCCCGGCCATATCGCCTGCGACAACCGTTCGGCCAGCGAGATCGTGGTGCCCGTGCGCGACGCATCCGGCGCGCTGATCGCGGTGTTCGACGTGGATGCGACGACGCCGGCCGCCTTCGATACGGGCGATCAAGAGGCGCTGGAGCGGTTGATGGCGAAGGTGTTCGCCGACGCTTGATCGGGGCCGGTTGATCCGGCCGTGTCCGTCTTTATGGTCCCCGGGGACATGGAGGATCGGATGATGCAGCGGACAGTCGCAATCACGGGCGGACACGGCGTCCTGGGCCGGGCGGTGCTGGAGGCGGCGCTTAAAGGCGGCTGGCAGGTCGCGGTCATCGACCATGCCTCGGGCCACGCCGTGCCCGACGGCGTGCTGGAGGTCGGCGGGGTCGATCTGACGGACGCCGGCCAGGCGCAGAAGGCCGTCGACGCCGTGATCGCGCGGTTCGGGCGGCTGGACGCCCTGCTGAACATCGCCGGCGGCTTCGTCTGGCAGACGACCGACGATGCGGAACCGGCGTGGGACCGGATGCACGCGCTGAACGTCATCACCGCCGTGAACACCAGCCGCGCGGCGCTGGACGCGCTGAAGGCCTCGCCCGAGGGCCGGATCGTAAACGTCGGCTCGGCCGCCGCGTTGAAGGCAGGGGCCGGCATGGGGGCCTACGGGGCGGCCAAGGCCGGGGTCCACGCCCTGACCCAAGCGCTGGCCGAGGAGTTGAAAACCACAAAGGTGACGGTCAACGCCGTCCTGCCGTCGATCATCGACACGCCAGCGAACCGCAAGGACATGCCCGACGCCGACCAGGCGGCCTGGGTCGCGCCGGCCGATCTGGCGGCGGTGATCCTGTTCCTGGCCTCGCCCGAGAGCCGGGCCATGACCGGTGCCCTGGTACCCGTGACGGGCCGCGTCTGATGCGTAGCGACCGGGTCCGCAGCGTCCTTTATCTGCCCGCCTCCAATGCACGGGCGATCGAGAAGGCGCGGACACTGGATTGCGATGTCGCCGTGCTGGACCTGGAAGACGCCGTGGCGCCTGAGGCCAAGGCTGACGCCCGCGACGCCGCCGTCGCGGCGGTTCGGGGCGGCGGGTTTGGGCCGCGCCTGGGCGTGCGGATCAATGGGCTGGACACCGACTGGGGGCTGGACGATCTGGCGGCGATGAAGGCGGCGGGGGCCACGCTGGTCGTCGCGCCCAAGGTGGAGACGCCCCAGGCCGTGCACGCCCTGTCCGCCGGCTTGGCCAAGGGTTGCGCCCTGTGGGCCATGATCGAGACGCCGCGCGCGCTGATGGCCCTGGCCGACATCGCCACGTCGGATGGGGCGCTGGACGGGCTGATGCTGGGGGTCAACGACCTGGCCAAGGCGCTGGGGACCGGGGCGTCGCCGGATCGCGAGCCGTTCAAGCCTTGGCTGGCCCTGCTGGTCGCCGCCGCGCGGGCCAACGGATTGCTGGCGATCGACGGGGTGTTCAACCGGATCGACGATGCCGAAGGCCTGGCGGTCGAGGCATTGCAGGGGCGATTGTATGGGTTCGACGGCAAGAGCCTGATCCACCCGTCGCAGATCGCGGCCGCCAACGCCGCCTTCTTGCCGTCCGAAGCCGAGATCGCCGATGCACGGGCGATCGTCGCGGCCTTCGATGCGCCAGAGGCCGAGGGGCGGGGCGCGATCCGCGTGAACGGGGCGATGGTCGAGCGGCTGCATCTGGAGCAGGCGAAGGCCTTGCTGGCGCGGGCGGGTTGACCGCCTGTCCCCCTCCCCACTTGTGGGGAGGGGGACCGCGAAGCGGTGGAGGGGCTCTGGAAGTCCCACAGACGCCTGTGTTGATTTGAAGAGCCCCTCCGTCACGGCGCAAGAGCGCCGCGCCACCTCCCCATGAAATGGGGAGGAGACAGAAGCGTCGGGCCTAGTCGCGTCGACGCAACCGCCGTAAAGCTCGCGTCGAACCTCAGCGGACCCGCCTTGCCCCTACCCTCCGACACGCCTTGGAAAATCCCGGCCTGGGTCTGTGCGCCCGGCGTCCTGAAGGTCCCGTTCCTCGACGTGCTTCTGGCCGACTACGACCTGCGTCGGTTGCCGAGCGACGGTGTGCAGGCGGTGCTGGGCTGGGGGATGAAGCCGACGGCGGCGGCGGGGCGACGGTGGGCCGAGAAGAACGGGCGGCCATATGTGGCGCTGGAGGACGGGTTTTTGCGTTCGGTCGGCATCGGCGAGGCGGGCGCGACGAGCCTCAGCCTGATCGTCGATGATCTGGGCGTCTATTATGATGCGACCCAGCCCAGTCGACTGGAGCAACTGATCCAGACGGCAGACGACTGGTGCGACGCGGCCATGATTGCGCGGGCGCGCGGGCTGATCGATCGGATCGTGGCTTCGGGCGTGTCCAAGACCAATATGGGCGGGCCGCTGGATCCGGGCCTGCTGAAGCCCGGTCGGCGCGTGCTGATCGTGGACCAGACGTTCGGCGACGCCTCCATCGCCTATGGTCTGGCGACGGCTCAGAGCTTTGACGACATGATCGCCGCCGCCCGGCGCGACGAACCGGACGCCCAGCTGATCGTCAAACGACATCCGGCGGTAGCGGCGGGCCGGAAGCGCGGCTGCGTGACGGACCTGACCGGCGTGACCCTGGTCGATACGGACGTGCGGCCGGCCGACCTGCTGGCGGCGGTGGATGCGGTCTATTGCGTCACCTCGGCCCTGGGCTTCGAGGCCCTGTTGCGCGGCCTGCCGGTGCGGTGTTTCGGGGCGCCCTTCTATTCCGGCTGGGGTCTGACGACCGATGCGGTCCAGACGGGGCGGCGCGGCGTCGCGCGGTCGATCGAACAGGTCGCGGCGGCCGCCCTGATCGCCTACAGCCGCTATGTCGATCCGGTGACGAGCGACAGGTGCGAGGCCGAGCAGGCGCTGGAGCGGCTGATCGCCCTGCGTGACCGCGCCGACCGACTGGCGGGTTCGTGGTCGGCGGTGGGGTTCGCGCCGGCCAAGCGTCCGCCGGTGCGTCGCCTGCTGAACTCGCCCAAGGCGTCGATGCGCTATTTCATGTCGCCGTCGCGCGCCGCCGCCCATGCCAAGGAGAGCGATGGGCGGCTGATCTGGTGGGCGGGCAAGGAGAGCGAGGCGACGCGCCAGGCGGCGGCTGCATTTGACGGCCCGACCGTGCGGATGGAAGACGGCTTTATCCGTTCGCGGGGCCTGGGTTCCGATTTCGTCGGCGCCTTGTCGGTCGCCTTGGACGATCAGGGCGTTTATTACGATCCGTCGCGGCCTTCGCGGCTGGAAACCCTGATCGAAACCTCGGACCTATCGCCGGTTCAGCTAGCGCGGGCCGCCGCCCTGCGGACGCGCGTGGTCGATGCCGGCCTGTCGAAATACAATCTGAGGGGTCAGGCGCCGACGGACTGGCCTGTTGATCGCGACATCCTGCTGGTCGTTGGTCAGGTCGAGAACGACAAGTCGATCCTGCTGGGCTGTGCGCCGGATCTGAACACCAACTCGGCCCTGGTGGAGGCGGCGCGGCGCGACCATCCGGACGCCTTTCTGGTCTATCGCAATCACCCCGACGTGCTGGCGGGCAACCGGCCCGGGCGACTGGACGCCGGGGCCATGGCCTCGGTCGATGCGGTGGGCGACGGGCTGGATATCGTCGACTGTCTGAACGCCTGTCGGCGGGTGGCGACCCTGACCTCCCTGACCGGGTTCGAGGCCCTGATGCGGGGCAAGGCGGTGTCGGTCTATGGCCGGCCCTTCTATGCCGGATGGGGGCTGACCGACGACCGGCTGACGTTCGAGCGCCGCAGCCGCCGCGCCGGCGTCGATCACCTGGTCCACGCCGCCCTGATCGCCTATCCCCTCTATGTCACGCCCGAGGGCTGGCCCTGCGAGGCCGAGGATCTGGTGGACCGGCTGATCGCCGCGCGCGACCAGCCGACGCCCAAGGCGCCGCGCGGTCAGGTGCAGCGCTGGGCCGCCGGCATCATCGCCAGTCTCGACCGCAAGCCGCCGCCGTCCTATTGACGCGTTCTGATAGGAAACGGACTGTCCTCAAGCAGCAAGGTCCCGCGGGCCGAGCGATAGGAACACACTCCTCAAGCAGCGAGACGCCGCGCGTCGAGCGATAGGAACAAAAAAGTGTCGAATGCAGTGATCGCCGCCACCGGCCTCTTCACCCCCGAACAGTCGGTCTCGAACGCCGAACTGGTCGACAGCTACAATACCTGGGCCGACGGCTGGAACGCCCGCCACGCCGCCCAGATCGAAGCCGGCGAACTGGAGGCCAAGTCGCACTCCTCGCCCGAGTTCATCGAGAAGGCGTCGGGCATCAAGAGCCGGTTCGTGCTGGACAAGGCCGGGATCATCGACCCCGAGCGGATGGCGCCGAACCTGGCCGAACGCTCCAACGACGAAATCTCGATCCTGGCCGAGATGGCGGTCAAGGCGGCGCGTCAGGCGATCGAGGCGTGGGGCAAGCCGATCTCGGAAATCGGCGCCGTCCTGTGCGCCGCGTCGAACATGCAGCGCGCCTATCCGGCCATGGCGATCGAGGTTCAGCAGGCCTTGGGCATCGAGGGCTTCGCCTTCGACATGAATGTGGCGTGCAGCTCGGCGACCTTCGGCATCAAGACGGCGGCGGACTTCATCGCCGGCGGCTCGGTCAAGGCGGTGCTGATGGTCAATCCAGAGGTCTGTTCGGCCCACCTGAACTTCACCGATCGCGACAGCCATTTCATCTTCGGCGACGTGGCCACCGCGGTGATCGTGGAGTCGTCAGACACGGCGGGACCGGGCGGCTGGGACGTGCTGGGCACGCGTCTGAAGACGACCTTCTCCAACAATATCCGCAACAACTTCGGCTTCCTGAACCGCAATGCGCGCGACACCGCGCATCTGGACAGCCCGGAGGCCGACGACAGCGTCCAGAACGACAAGCTGTTCATCCAGCAGGGCCGCAAGGTCTTCCGCGATGTTGTGCCGATGGTGTCGGACATGATCGTGGATCACGCTGGCGAACTGGGCCTGGATCCGCACGATCTGAAGCGGCTGTGGCTGCACCAGGCCAACATCAACATGAACACGATGATCGGCAAGAAGGTGCTGGGTCGTGAGCCCTCGGCGGACGAGAACGTCATCATCCTGGACGAATACGCCAACACCTCTTCGGCCGGGTCGATCATCGCCTTCCACCTGCACAACGACGGGTTCGAGGCGGGCGATACGGGGCTGATCTGCAGCTTTGGCGCCGGCTATTCGGCCGGGACGGTATTCGTCAGGAAGCGCGCCGCCTGAAGCCCTAAAGCCGGGGCAGGAACAGGACGAAGTCCAGGCTCCACAGCCCCGGTCCATTGGCGATCAGCCAGATCAGGATGACCATCAGCAGGGTCTCCGGCAGGTCGAAATAGCTGGAGAGGCGATAGCCGAGGCTGGTCCCCTCCACCGACTTTGACGCCACCGTCACCAGGGCGACCAGGCTGATGATCAGCAGCACCAGGGCCGCCAGGCTGGTGAACAAACCCATGATCAGCAGGGCGCCGAAGGCGAACTCGCACACAGAAACAAACTTCGCGGTCTGGCGCGGCGCGGCGATGCCGGCCTCGACCATCGTCTTGCTCATCTTCTCGGCCTGGGCCGGGGTGAACAGCTTGTAGAAGCCGGACAGGAAGAACATTCCCCCGACCACGACCCGCGCGATCAGGGGCGCGATGTCCATCAGGGCCGGAACGCCCAGGCCGAGGCCGCGATAAAGGTCGATCATGGGGCGAAGGCTCCGCTTGGAATGGCGAAGCCTAAAATGCCCTAGGGACGCGTCGGTTGCTCGGCCAAGGCTTGGGCTGGATGCGTCGCCTTCCATTCCATGGCGCGGCGGATGCGGTTCTCCACGCTGGGGTGATCGTAGAACAGGAACTCCTCGATCGCCGAGGGCGAAGGGGCGCGGTATTCGGCGGTCTTGATCAGGGCCTTGGACAGACCGTCCGGCGCATTGGCGTGAACCAGCGAGAAGTGGTCGGCGTCCTCCTCCATCGTGCGGGTCATGGTGGCGAAGACCGGGGTGCCCAGCACGCCCAGGAAGGCCAGCACCAGAGCCAGGACCGGCAGGCCCGCAGGATCGGAGATGTCGCCCACGCGATCCGCCCTCAGCAGACGATGCGCCACCGGATACAGCCGGTCTGTCAGCCAGAAGGCCAGCAACGACAGGAGGACCAGAATGCCGACGGTCCAGAGAATGTGCGCCCGGACATAGTGGCCCATCTCGTGGCCGACCACGCCGCGCACCTCGGCCAGATCCGCGCCCTGTTTAAACATGGTGTCGCTCATCGCCACCCGCGCCGTGCCGAACAGGCCCGAGACATTGGCGGTGTAGCGGTCGGACTGTTTGGAGCCGTTGTAGATAAAAATCTTGTCCGACGGCGTACCCGTCTGTTTGGCCAGGGTCACGACGGCGTCGCGCACCGGCCCGTTCGGCGCGGGCGTATAGGTGTTGAAGATCGGTTCGATCATCAGGGGCGCGAGCACCAGGCCGATGACGATGAAGGCCGCCGTCACGCCGGCCGCCCAGGCCCACCAGAACCGACGCGCACGCCGGATCAGGGCATAGATCGCCACCAGCAGCAGCGAGGTCGCCACAACCGAAATCGCTGCGCCGATCACGGCCTCGCCCAGCCAGCCGCCCAGGGCCTGGCTGGTCAGTCCATACTGTTTCTCTCGCCACCAGCCCTGATAGATCGCCCACGGCAGGGTTAGCGCCCAGCTCATGGCCGAATAGACCAGGGCGACGGCGAAGCTGGCCAGGATCGGCCGACGACGGCGACGTTCGATCCGGCTGCGGATCGCGACCAGCAGGCCGGTGCGCACGATGATCCAGGCGACCAGGGCCGAGACCAGGAAGCTCCATAGGATCAACCAGTGCGAACCGTGGGTATAGGCGATGGCGCGGGCCGTTTCCTGGGGCGACAAGGTCGCCAGCCACTGGGCCGTCGCGGCCGCCGGATCGAAATTCGTCATGGTTTTCTCCCTTGAGAGAACCAAACCGCGCGACCCGCGTTATGTCAGGTTAATTCGCATCCATGATGATTCTCGCCCGGCCACGCTTGAATCTTTCACGACTTTTTGTCACGCATTCTCCTGTCGAGAACAGGGGATGTCCCAGATGGCTCACAAGACGCCCAAGCAGGTCCTGGAAAGCTTGGCTCATGATATCGCCACCGTGTTGAAGAGCATGGGTGGCTCGGCGCACCAGAACATGGTGGTCGATTGCGTGGCGGCGATGAAGCGCCAGCGCGGCGAGGCGGTCAACCCGCCCGATCTTCGCCAAAAGATCATCGAGACCTTCGAATACTATCGCGACTGGTTCGTTCGACCGTTCGGCGAAGGCTCGCAGCGTTGGGCCCTGGCCGGCGACTTCGGCTGATTTCACCATCCTGAACGAAAAAGGCGCGCTCCCTTCGGAGCGCGCCTTCGTCGTTAAGACTGACCGATCCGATCAGAAGCGACGGATGTAGCTGACCGAATAGGCGTCGGCTTCACCACCGTTGTCGCGGTAGTCGCGACGGGTCCAGTCGGCGCGGACGCCGTTGACGCCGTCCAGGTAGTAGTTGGCGCCCGCGCCGTAGTTCCAGCTGTCGCCGCCCACGTCGGTGTTGGCGCCCGGGAACTTCTGCTTCAGCTCGGTGTGGCCGTAGCCGCCGCGTGCGAACAGTTCCAGCTTGTCAGAGACCGGCACCTTGCCGACCACGTAGCCGGCGGCGTCCCACTCGTGTTTGATCTCGCCATCGACGCCCGCGACGGTGAAGTCGTCATGCTTCACGCCGACCGAGGCTTCAGTTTCCACAGCGATGTAACGGTTGAGGTTGACGCCCAAACGACCGGTGACAGCGCCCGTCGTTGCATTGTCGCCTTCAAGATGAGTGTAGCCGAGCGAGCCGTAACCACGCGGCTCAGGATTAGTTTGAGCAAAGGCCGGAGCGGCGATTGCGGAAACGGCGACAGCAGCGAGAAGAATGTTACGCATTGTTTCTTATTAACTCCTAGATGTGATGACCGAGCCGATCATCAGCCCCATCCAGCGAGTGCTTAAATAGGTCACAGCGTCATCTGTTCCAGAGGCCCGAAAACACGACGAATGCCTGTGGACGCCGGGACACATACAGCGTTCCGTCAAGATTGGCGACTTTGTGGCGCCGCAGCAAAAAGGGCGGCCTCGACCGAGACCGCCCTCTTCGGTTCGTCTTGCTGAGAAGGCCTAGCGGTCCTTCTCGCGCTCCACGTTCAGCGCGGCCTGGGCCGCCGCCAGACGGGCGATCGGCACGCGGTAGGGCGAGCAGGAGACGTAATCCAGCCCGGCCTGTTCGCAGAAGGCGATCGACGACGGGTCGCCGCCATGCTCCCCGCAGATGCCCAGCTTGACCTCGGGCCGGACCTTGCGGCCGCGTTCAGCGGCGATCTCGATCAGGCCGCCCACGCCGTCCTGATCCAGACGCACGAAGGGATCGGTCTCGAAGATGCCCTTGTCCAGATAGGCCTGCAGGAACCGGCCGGAATCGTCGCGCGAAATGCCGAACGTCGTCTGGGTCAGGTCGTTGGTGCCGAAGCTGAAGAACTGGGCGTATTCGGCCAGATCCCCGGCGCGGATGGCGGCGCGCGGCAGTTCGATCATCGTGCCGACCAGATAGTCGATGCTCTGGCCCGTCTCCTCGAACACGGCCTTGGCCGTGCGGTCGGTCAGCTCGCGCAGATATTTCATCTCAAGGCCCAGGGCGACCAGCGGGTGCATGATCTCCGGCAGGGGCGCGGCGCCCGACTTCTGCTTGACCTCCAGCGCCGCCTCGATGATGGCGCGGACCTGCATCTCGTAGATTTCAGGATAGGCGACGCCTAGGCGGCAGCCGCGGTGGCCCAGCATCGGGTTGGTCTCGTGCAGTTCCTTGGCGCGACGCTTCAGCTTCTCGGCGTCGATGCCGGACGAGGCGGCCAGGGCGTCGATGTCTTCCTCGGTGTGGGGGATGAACTCGTGCAGCGGCGGGTCCAGCAGGCGCACCGTCACCGGCAGGCCGGCCATGATCTCGAACAGTTCGACGAAGTCCGACTTCTGGAACGGCGCGATCTTGGCGAGCGCCGCGCGACGGCCCTTTTCGTCGTCGGCCAGGATCATCTCGCGCACGGCGGCGATCCGGGTGTCGTCGAAGAACATATGCTCGGTGCGGCACAGGCCGATGCCCTCGGCGCCGAAGCCGCGCGCGGTCTTGGCGTCCAGCGGGGTCTCGGCGTTGGCGCGAACCTTCAGGCGGCGCACCTTGTCGGCCCAACCCATCAGGGTCTGGAAGTCGCCGGTCAGTTCGGGCTCGATCATCGGCACGGCGCCGTCCAGCACTTCGCCCTTGGAGCCGTCGATGGTGATGACCTCGCCGGCCTTGAAGGTGCGGCCGCGCGCGGTGAAGGTGCCCTTGGCCTCGTCGATGTGGATCTCGCCGGCGCCGGAGACGCAGGCCCGCCCCATGCCGCGCGCCACGACGGCGGCGTGGCTGGTCATGCCCCCTCGGGCGGTGACGATGCCGCGCGCCGCATGCATACCGTGAATATCTTCGGGACTGGTCTCTTCGCGCACCAGGATGACCGCTTCGCCCAGACCCGACATGCGCTCGGCCTCGTCGGCGTCGAAGACGATCTTGCCGGTCGCGGCGCCGGGCGAGGCCGGCAGGCCGGCGGCGACCACGGTGCGCGCCGCATCGGGGTCCAGCGTCGGGTGCAGCAGCTGGTCCAGCGCCGACGGCTCGACCCGGCTGATGGCCTCTTCCTGAGAGATCACGCCCTCGGCGGCCAGATCGACGGCGACCTTTAGCGCCGACTTGGCGGTGCGCTTGCCGTTGCGGGTCTGCAGCATCCACAGACGGCCCTGTTCGACCGTGAACTCGATGTCCTGCATGTCGCGGTAGTGGCTTTCCAGCTTGCCGACGACATCGACGAACTGGGCGAACACCTCGGGCATGGCCTCTTCCATCGAGGGGGCGGTCTCGCCCATCTCCTCGCGGCCGATCTTGGTCAGGGACTGCGGCGTGCGGATGCCGGCGACCACGTCCTCGCCCTGGGCGTTGATCAGGAACTCGCCGTACAGGCGCGCCTCGCCGGTCGAGGGGTTGCGGGTGAAGGCCACGCCGGTCGCCGAGGTCTCGCCCATATTGCCGAACACCATCGACTGGACGTTGACGGCCGTGCCCCAGCTTTCGGGAATGTCGTGCATGCGGCGATAGAATTTCGCCCGGTCGTTCATCCAGCTTTCGAACACGGCGCCCACGGCGCCCCACAGCTGGTCCTTGGGATCCTGCGGGAAGGCGTGACCCAGTTCGCGCTCGACCACGGCCTTGTAGTCGGCGACCACCTTCTCCCAGTCGGCGGCGGTCAGGTCGGTGTCGACCGTGACGCCCAGGCGATCCTTGTGCTGGTCCAGCACCTCTTCGAAATCGTCGTGGCTCAAGCCCAGCACGACGTTGGAATACATGGTGATGAAGCGGCGATAGCTGTCGAAGGCGAAGCGGCGGTCGCCCGATAGCTTGGCCAAGCCCTCGACCGTCTGGTCGTTCAGACCCAGGTTCAGCACCGTGTCCATCATACCCGGCATGGACGCCCGCGCGCCGGACCGCACCGACACCAGCAGCGGGTTATCGACATCGCCGAAGGTCTTGCCGACCACGCCCTCGACCTTGGCCAAGGCGGCCTGGACCTGGGCGTCCAGATCGGCCGGATAGGTCTCGTTGTTGGCGTAATAGTGGGTGCAGACCTCAGTGGTGACGGTGAAGCCCGGGGGAACCGGCAGACCCAGCGACGACATTTCCGCCAGATTGGCGCCCTTGCCGCCGAGAAGGTTCTTCATCGACGCGTCGCCGTCGGCGGAGCCTCCGCCGAAGCCGTACACCCACTGAGTCATCATGCAGTCCCTGAGCTTTTCGGATCGTCCGGCGGGTTGGCCCCGCTCGCACATGCAGCATGATCTAGCGCGTGAGAGCGGCCTTGACCATTGCGGATGTAACAATGCGTGAGGGGGTGTGCGGTTTCCTAGCGACGTGCGCGCACAACCTTGACGTCATCGTCTCCTCCCCATGAAATGGGGAGGGGGACCGCGAAGCGGTGGAGGGGTTCTTGACGCACGAAAGCTCCGTCTCGCGCGCCCGCATCCTGCGTCGCGCCCTGACCCCGCCCGAAGCCCGACTGTGGGTCCACCTGCGCCGCCGGGCGCTGGGTGGGCTGAAATTCCGCCGTCAGCATCCGGCGGGCGTCTATGTGCTCGACTTCTATTGCGCCGAGGCGATGCTAGCGGTCGAGGTCGACGGCGAAAGCCATGAAGGCCGAGGCGGACACGACGCCCGACGCACGCGCTGGCTTGCGACCCAGGGCATTGCGGTCATCCGCGTCTCCGCCGAACAGGTGCGGGTGGACTTAGGCGACGTGCTCGAGTTCATCGCCGACAGGGCGAGAGACCGAATCCGAAGCTGAAACACCATGTCTCCTCCCCATGAAATGGGGAGGTGGCGCGGCGCGCTTGCGCCGTGACGGAGGGGTTCTTCACCACATCGCAGCCGTGAGACGTCAAGAGCCCCTCCACCGCTGCGCGGTCCCCCTCCCCACAAGTGGGGAGGGGACGATGCGGCCCCTACCCCGCGATCTGGCCGAAGTCGGCGACCTGGCCCATGACGTCGCGGACCTGGCCCAGCAGCTTCAGGCGGTTTTCGCGTTCTGCGGGCACGTCGGAGTTGACCAGAACGTCGTCGAAGAAACGGTCCACGGGCGCGCGCAGGCGCGCCAGGGCGGTCATGGCGGCGGCGAAGTCCTCGGTCTCCAGCGCGGTCTCGACGGCGGTGCGCGCGGCGCCGACGGCGAAGGCCAGGGTGGTCTCGGCCTCGGGCTGGTTCGGAAGGCCGGTCTGAACCATGCCTTTCGGGAGCGGGGTTGGTTTCTTCTCCTCGGCGCGCAGGATGTTGGAGGCGCGCTTGTAGCCGGCCAGCAGATTGGCCCCGTCGTCCGTCGCGAGGAAGGCGGCCAGCGCCTCCACCCGACGCACGATGCGGACGAGGTCGTCGTCGGCCTTCCCAGCTATGGGGGCGAAAACGGCGGCGACGAGGTCGTGGCGCTGTCCCCGGTCGCGCAGGAGGACGGTCAGGCGGTCAGCGAAGAAGGCGAGGAGGTCATCTGTAACTTGCTTTACCCACTTGGAAACACGCTCTTCGATACGATTGATTTCCCAAGCCGTAGATTCAGACACGGCCCCGTCGTCACTCTGCTCGTAAGAAGCGGTGTTGCGCAAAATCCTGTAGCTAGCCACGCTATCGCCGCGAGCTATCCACTCGGCAGCGTGTAGATTTGGATTGCCAAAGGCGTACTCTGCAGCATCCATGGAAGTAGCAGCCGCGACCAAGCCTTGCGGGACGTCGATGTACCCGTTCCAGACTGGAACGATAGCGGACTGGCTGGCGAAAGCTTTATAGTCTTCAAGCTTTCTGTGCTCACCAAAGGCCAGAGCCGCATCTTCGAGTTTGCTTAGGTCAACCTTGAGAAGCGCAGTCCAAAGATGACCGCTTGTGATCTCACCGAGCGACCCTGTAACCTCATTCTCCAGCACCAACCGGATCACGCCCAGCGCGGCTCTGCGCAGGGCAAACGGGTCCTTCGACCCCGTGGGCTTTTCGTCGATGGCGAAGAAGCCGACCAGCGTGTCCAGCTTGTCGGCTAGGGCGACGGCGACCGTGACGGGCGCGGTCGGGACCGTGTCGGCGGGCCCTTGGGGTTTGTAGTGGTCGCGCACGGCGTCGGCGACGGCGTCGGAATGGCCGGCGAGACGGGCGTAATAGCCGCCCATGATCCCCTGCAGTTCCGGGAACTCGCTGACCATGCCCGACAGCAGGTCGGCCTTGGACAGGCGGGCGGCGGTTTCGGCCTCGTCGGCGTCGGCGCCGACCAGCGGCGCGATCTCGCGCGCCAGGGCGGCGATGCGCTCGACGCGCTCGGCCAGGGTGCCCAGCTTGGCGTGGAAGGTGACGCCGGACAGTTTGGCGTTCCAGGCGTCGAAGCCGACCTTTTGATCCTCGTCCCAGAAGAAGCGGGCGTCATTCAGGCGGGCGGACAGGACCCGGCTGTTGCCGGCGGCCAGAGCCTTGCCGCCGTCGGTCGCCTCGACGTTTGCGACGACTAGGAAGTTGGGCGCGAGGCCATCCTTGGACGGATCGCGGACGGCGAAATACTTCTGGTGGACCTTCATCGACAGGCGCACGACTTCCGGCGGCAGGGCCAGGAACTGCGGGTCCATGTCGCCCAGGATCGGGGTCGGCCATTCCGCCAGACCCGCAACCTCGTCCAGCAGGCCGTCGTCATCGACCAGGGCGAGGCCGCGCGCGGTGCAGGCGGCCTTGGCCTGTTCCAGAATGCGCAGCTTGCGGTCGGCGACGTCCAGCAGGACGAAATTCTTTTCCAGTTGGGTGCGATAGTCGACGAAGTCGCTGACGCGCAGCAGCGCGCCGGAACCCAGGAAGCGGTGGCCCTCGGTGATCGCGTCGCTCTGAATCCCGTCGATCTCGAACGGGACTACCTTGCCGTCGAATAGGCACAGGATGCGCTTGATCGGACGCACCCAGCGCAGCGTGCCGGAACCCCAGCGCATCGACTTGGGCCAGGGGAAGGTGCGGATCACCTGATCCACCGTCTCGGCGACCAGATCGGTCGTGGCGCGCCCCTTGGACGACAGGACGGCGAACAGGACGCCGTCGCGCTCGGTCAGTTGATCGCGGGTCAGGCCGGTCTTGCGCAGGAAGCCTTCCAGCGCCTGTTCCGGGGCCGAGGCGCGCGGGCCCTTGACCTCTTCCTCGCGGTCCGGCGTGGCCGTGGGCAAGCCGTCGATGACCAGCGTCAGGCGGCGCGGACCGGCATAGGTCGTCAGCGCGTCCCACGTCAGGCCGGCAGCCTTCAGCCGGTCGGACACCATGCGGTCGAGGTCGCGCGCGGCCCCCTGCTGCATCCGGGCGGGGATTTCTTCAGAGAAGATTTCGAGAAGAAGTTGGGGCATCAGGCGGTTTTCCGCTCTTGTTCGACATAGGCGAGGGCGCAGGCTTTGCAGAGTTCGCGGATGCGGCCGATGTAGCTCTGGCGTTCGGCGACGGCGATGGCGCCGCGGGCGTCCATCAGGTTGAACAGGTGGCTGGCCTTCAGAACCTGGTCGTAGGCGGGCAAGACCAGAGGCTGATCCTGCGGCCCGCGCATGTCCAGCAGGCGCTGAACTTCCCCCACCATGTCCTCGAACCGGCGCTTCAGCCCGTCGACGTCATAGCCGTGGAAGTTGGCTTCCGACTGTTGCCGCTCGTTCTCCAGGAAGACCTCGCCATAGGTCAGGCCCTCCTTGGTGAACTTCAGATCATAGACGTTGTCCACGCCCTGCACATACATGGCCAGACGCTCCAGCCCGTAGGTCAGCTCGCCCGACACCACGTCGACCTCGATGCCGCCGACGCCCTGGAAATAGGTGAACTGCGTCACCTCCATCCCGTCGCACCAGACCTCCCAGCCCAAACCCCAGGCGCCGACGGTGGGGTTTTCCCAGTCGTCCTCGACGAAGCGGATGTCGTGCAGTTTCGGATCGATGCCGATGGCCGCCAGCGACCCCAGATACAGCGCCTGAAGGTTGTCCGGGTTCGGCTTCAGGATGACCTGGTATTGGTAATAGTGTTGGAGGCGATTGGGGTTTTCGCCATAGCGGCCGTCGCCAGGGCGGCGGCTGGGCTGGACATAGGCGGCCTTCCACGGCTTGGAGCCGAGCGCGCGCAGGACGGTGGCGGGATGCAGCGTGCCGGCCCCGACCTCGATGTCATAGGGTTGCAGAATGGCGCAGCCCTGCTCGCCCCAATAGCGGTGGAGCGTCAGGATCAGGTCCTGAAACGCGAGCGGCTCGGTCGAGGTGGTCAAATCAGGCTCGTGGGGAGGGGCTGCAAAAAAGACGGCGGACCATAGGGCCCGCCGCCTTCCGCTTCAACACGCTACCGAGCGAGCGCGTGGATGACCCTGATCAGTTCGGGGTCGGCTTGGCTTCGGCCGCGCCGTCGGCGGCGGGATCAGCCGCATCAACCGGCGGCGTGGCCGGGGTGTCGACCTGACCGTCAGTCGGATTGACGACCGGCGACGAGGACGTGGTGGTCGTCATCGCGGCGGGCTGGCCGTTCGGCGCGGTCGGGGCCGGCGTCGCTTCAGCAGCCGGCGTCGCCTCAGCGGCCGGAGACTCAGCTTCGACCGGCGCGGCGGCCTCTTCATCGCCCATGGCAGCCATGGAATTCGCCGGGTTCAGGACCTTATCGATCGGGAAGATGGCGCCGTTCGAGGCGTCCAACTCGGCGCTGACCACGGTCGCGCCGTCAGCCTTGATGGCCGAACCGGTGCCGTCCAGCAAAACCTGGCTCTCGGCAGCCGTCTCTACACCGCCCTTCTTGCCCATGATCTGGTCGGGCGTCACGTCGGCGACGATGACGTGATACAGCAGCAGCTGGCGCAGTTCGGCGGCGTTTGCCGGGTCCATCAGACGCGTACGCTCGGCCTCGGGCACGGCGGCGAAGGCGGCGTCGGTCGGGGCGAAGATCGAGATGGCCGGGCGGCTGGCCAGGGTGTCGGTCAGCTGGGCGGCGTCCAGCGCGGCCAGCAAGGTGGTGAACTGACCGCTGGCCTTCAGCTTGTCGACGACGGTTTCGCCGGCGACGGGCGTGGTCGCCTCCGCAGTCGTGGTCGTGGTCGCGGCGGTCTCAGCCGTCGGAGCCGGCGTCTGCGGCGTGGCTGGCATGGCCGGATCGGTTTGCGGCATGGTCGCCGGGGCGGGCGTCGTCGTGGTCGCCGGGGCGGTCATGTCCTGGGCGAAAGCAGGGGCAGCCATCAGGCTGACGACGGCCGTGGCGGCAAGCAATTTTGCACGAAGCATGGCGATTTCCTTTTTCCTGTTTGAGGATCGCCACGAGGGAGAAGGCGACCCGTTCCAGACATCGGAACTGCCGACTCAAATCAGAACGCCGTGATCTGGTTCCGAGATTTCGAAACAATGCGTAACGTTTGTGATGATCTGGGCGAGACCTGGGCGAAATCGCCGGTTTCGCAGCCTGACCGCCGGTATTCGGCCACAAAGCTTTAGCGTTGCTGTACGGACAGTTGCGTTGCTTTGACCCAGGCCCTGGGATGTGCGGCGGCCAATGCGCGCGCAGCAGATTGGGCCGCGTCGTCGCTCGGATACAAACCGAACACCGTCGCGCCTGAGCCGGACATTCGCGTCAGCGCGATCTGGTCGGTCGCCGCCACCGCCGACAGGGCCGCGCCGATCGCCGGCGTCAGGGCCAGCGCGGGCGCTTCCAGATCGTTGCGCTGGACCGACAGCCAGTCGATCACGGCGGCGATGGACCACTCGTGTGGCGGCGAGGGCCTATCGGCGGCCCGCACCGGCCCCTCATCATAGGCGCGATATACGGCGCCGGTCGGCGAGGGGACGCCGGGATTGAACAGCACGGTCGGCAGCGGCGGCAGTCGGGGTTCGTCGGTCAGCACGTCTCCCCTCCCCTCGGCCCAGGCCGTGCGCATCCGCAGACACATCGGCCCGTCCGCGCCGACGACGCCCGCAACCGCCTCAAGCGCGTGGTCGTCGAGATCGAGCGCAAGGACGTCGCGCGCCAGCTTCAGCGCCGCGCCCGCATCGGACGATCCGCCGCCCAGCCCCGCCGCGATGGGCAGGCGCTTGTCCAGCGTGACCTTCAGTTTCGGCTCTCCGATGCCGCAGGCCTCGCCCAGCTGACGCAGCGCGCGCAGGATCAGATTGTCGTCCGTCGCCCCCAGTCCAGCGCCGAAAGGACCTGTGATAGTCAACAACAAGCGATCCGCCGGCTCGACCGACACGCGATCCCCGACATCGGCGAAGGCGACCAGGCTGGACAGCGGATGATAGCCGTCCGCGTCCACCGCGCCGACGTGCAGGAACAGATTGATCTTGGCCGGCGCCAAGGCGGTCAGGGCAGGCATGACCTATTGCGCGACGCCCTTAGCGCTCAGCGCGCTGTCCAGCCCATTGGCGATCTTGCGTTCGACCTCGGCCCGACGTTCGGGTTCAGGCTCCAGCACCAGGACGCGATTCCACAGCCAGACGGCTTCGCGTTGACGGCCGACCTTCCAATAGGCATCGCCGAGGTGATCATTGATCTCGGCGTTGGACGGCTCCTTGTCGACAGCCTCTTCCAGCGTGTTGACGGCGGTTTCGTACTGGCCCTGTTTGAACTGCGCCCAGCCCAGAGAGTCCTGGATATTGCCGTTGTCGGGCTCCAGCGCATGGGCGCGGGCGATCATCTCGGCGCCTTCCTGAACCCGCAGCCCCTTATCGACCCAGAGATAGCCGAGGTAGTTCAGCATGTCGGCGTCGTTCGGCGCGGTCTGAAGCGCGGCCCACAGTTCGGCCTCGGCCTCGGGAACACGACCCAACGCCTCATAGGCGGCGCCGCGCAGGAAGTGGACGCTGGCGCCCTGATCGGCGGTGTTCAGAAGCGGCCCATCCAGCAGCGCAAGCGCCTCGTCATGCTGTTTCAGCTGCATCAGCTGACCGGCCAAGACCAAGGCGATCTGCCGATCATCGGGGCTGGCGGCGGCGGCGCGGCGAAGCTCGGTGAGCGCCTCCTGCGACTGGCCGTCCTCTTCCAGCGCCACGGCCAACTGGGCGCGGGCGGCGGCGTAGAGTTTTGGATCGGCGGTCCCGACCCGCGAGAGGGCGTTGCGGGCGGCGGATTTCAGACCGGCGCGCGAGAGCACCTGGGCCAGCTGATATTCGGTCTCGTCATCGTCGTGCAGGTTCTGGGCGAGGCGCAGATAGACGGCGGCGAACTCGTTGCCGCGCTCGGCCGAAGCCTGGGCGGCGGCTGTGATCAGGCCTTGGGCGGCGCCTTCGCGGAAGTCGGGCAAGGCAGGCGGGCGGCCGCCGTCCTTCAGCCGCTGCAGCGCGCGGGCCACGCCCGGATCGACCGGCTGGACCGCCATGGCGGTTTCATACAGGGCGACGGCGTCGTCGCGGCGTCCGCGCCGTTCCAGAAACTCGCCATAGGGGCGTTTGAACAGGGCGCCGACGCCGGCGACTTCGGAAGCGGTCTTCAGCTCGACCTCGGCCTCGGCATAGTCGCGACGTTTTTCCAGCAGGGCGGCGCGATTGATGCGGGCGAAGGCCAGGGTCAGGGGATCGCCGGCGGTCGGGACCGGCTGAAGCGCACGGGTCCAGTCGCCCGCCGCCGCCGCGATCCAAGGCGCGACCAGCAAACCGGCGCGCGCATGCGGCGCGCCGATGGGCTGACGGGCCAGTTCGGCGTTCGGCGTCCTGGCGTCGCCGCGCACGAAGTCCTGAACCAGACGCACCAGCCGTCCGCCCTCGACAAACGCGGGAGACGCGGTCGCATCGGTCGGGGCCAGGGCGGCCGCCACGTCCAGATCGCCGGTCAGCAGGGCGGAGGTAAAGGCCTGTTCGCGCACGCGCGGCTGTTCCGGCGTCAGTCGTTCCGCCTGGGCCAGATAGTCCGAGCCGGTCGCCCCCTCGCCCTGCATCAGGGCCAGCTTGCCCGCCAGATACAGACCATAGGCGCTGCGGCCCTCGGCGTTCGTCGGGATCGGCGCCCAGACAGCCGGGATCGCCGGCGTCGCGGGCGTGTCGGTGATGATGATGTGAGGATCGGGCGCGGCCTGGGTCGGCACCTGACTTGGTGTGCCCTTGCCCGGCGCCGTCTGACCAGGCTCCAGGATGACGGCCGGCGGATGGGTGTCCGGCGTCGGGGCGGGCGGGGTCGTGTCCTGAGCCGAGGCATGGCCGGCAAGCGCCACGGCGAGGACGGTCAGGGAGGCGGCGAACAGGCGAGAACGGGAGGCGATCATGCCCGGACCCTTCACGCTTTTGCAGCGGCGGGCAAGGGCGGAACGCCGCCCCTGCCCCGTTCCGTCACATGTTCGGATAGTTGGGACCGCCGCCGCCCTCGGGCGTGGTCCAGACGATGTTCTGCGACGGATCCTTGATGTCGCAGGTTTTGCAGTGGACGCAGTTCTGGGCGTTGATGACGAAGCGGGGATCGGCCTTGGCCGCCTCGTCGCCATAGACGACCTCATACACGCCGGCCGGGCAGTAAAGCCGCGCCGGCTCCCCGTATTTGGGCAGGTTGACGCGGATCGGGATCGACGGATCCAGCAGCTTCAGGTGGGCCGGCTGGTCCTCGGCGTGATTGGTGTTGGAGATGAACACCGACGACAGCTTGTCGAACGACAGCTTGCCGTCCGGCTTCGGATAGGCGATCGCCTTGTGGTCGGCGGCCAGGCCGGTCGAGGCGGCGTCGGTCTTTTCGTGCTTCAGCGTCGGGATCGGCGACAGACCGCCGAACAGGGTGCGGCACCACATGTCGAACATGCCCAGCGCCCCGCCCAGCGTCGTGCCGAACTTGGACAGCAGGGGCTTGGCGTTTCGGACGACCGACAGCTCCTTGTAGACCCAGCTCTTTTCGAAGGCGGTCTGGTATTCGACCAGTTCGTCGCCCGCGCGCCCGGCCTGAACGGCCTCATAGGCGGCGTCGGCGGCCAGCATGCCGGTCTTCATGGCGTTGTGGCTGCCCTTGATGCGGGGCACGTTCACGAATCCGGCCGAACAGCCGATCAGCACGCCGCCGGGGAAGCTCAGCTTCGGGATCGACTGCAGGCCGCCCTCGGTGATGGCGCGCGCGCCGTAGGAGATGCGCGTTCCGCCCTTCAGGTGCTGAGCGATCTCGGGGTGGTGCTTGAAGCGCTGGAACTCGTCGAACGGCGACAGGAACGGGTTCTTGTAGTTCAGGTGAACCACATAGCCGACGGCCACGTAGCGATCGCCGAAGTGATACAGGAAGCTGCCGCCGCCGGTGTGTTCGTCCAGCGGCCAGCCGGTCGTGTGCTGGGCCAGGCCGGGCTGGTGCTTGTCGGCCGGCACCTGCCACAACTCTTTCAGGCCGATGCCGTATTTCTGGGGCGACTTGCCGTCCTGAAGCTTGTGCCTGGCGATGATGGTCTTGGCCAGGGAGCCGCGCACGCCCTCGGCGATGAAGACATATTTGCCGTGCAGTTCAATGCCGGGCTGGAAATCGCCGGTCGGCTTGCCCTCGCGGTCGATGCCGAAGACGCCGGCGACGACGCCCTTCACCTGACCCGTCTCTTCTTCCCAGACGACGTGGCTGGCGGCCATGCCGGGATAGACCTCGACGCCCAGGGCCTCGGCCTGCTCGCCCAGCCAGCGCGTGACGTTGCCCAACGAGGCGATGTAGCAGCCGTGATTGTGCATGAAGGGCGGCATCAGCGGCATCGGCAGCGACGCCGACCCCTGCGGGCCCAGCAGCAGGAACTTGTCCTTCGTGACCGGCGTCTCCAGCGGCGCGCCG
This sequence comes from Brevundimonas vesicularis NBRC 12165, assembly GCF_001592205.1. Taxonomy (GTDB): domain Bacteria; phylum Pseudomonadota; class Alphaproteobacteria; order Caulobacterales; family Caulobacteraceae; genus Brevundimonas; species Brevundimonas vesicularis. The sequence continues at coordinate 37,573 of NZ_BCWM01000002.1, forward strand.
CGTTCCTTCCAGTCGGGGAACAGCTCGTTCAGCGCCTTGGGATCGATGACCGCGCCCGACAGGATATGACCGCCGACCTCGGCCGCCTTTTCCAGAACCGCGACGGTGATTTCCTTGCCATCCTTTTCCGCGCGCTGCTTCAGGCGGATGGCCGCCGACAGGCCCGCAGGCCCGCCGCCGACGATCACGACATCATATTCCATAATCTCGCGCTCGACGCCGTTCAGCGCCTCCAGCGGCGGCAGATTGTCGATGATGGCGTCCTGACGGGCGTTTTCCGCGCCGCCTTCGATGGCGTCTTCGGCCATGGTTTCCCCTGAATCCCGGTTATCTGTGTGGTTATGCCGCTTATCGGAAGGTGACGCGAGGGCGGTCAAGGCTTATCGGTGTTCCGAGACATGAACGCGCAACCCCATGACATCGCTGCAGTCGAAAGCTTGCTCGCCTTTTGGCGGGATGCGGGGGTCGACGCTTGCTATGGCGATGCGCCCGTCGATCACACCCATGTCGCCCCGCCGCCGGCCGTAAAGGCGGTGCAGAGGGCGACGGCCTCGGTCGTCATGCCCCTGGCCGGCGTCAACGCCGATGACGCCCTCGCCGACGCGCGGCGGCTGGCCGCTGGCGCCGCGACGCTTCAGGATCTGGCGGCGGCGGTCGCGGGGTTCGAGGGCTGTCCGCTGCGCGGCATGGGCGCGACGCAATCGGTGTTCGGACGCGGCAACCCCAACGCCTCGGTTCTGATCGTCGGCGAAGGTCCAGGCGGGGATGAGGACCGGGCGGGGCAACCCTTCGTCGGCAAGGCCGGGCAGTTGCTGGACCGGATGCTGGCGGCGGCAGGCCTGACCGACAAGGTGTTCATCACCAACACCGTCTTCTGGCGCCCGCCCGGCAACCGCACCCCTAGCCCGCAGGAACAGGCGGTGTGCGCGCCCTTTGTCGAGCGCGCCTTCGCCCTGCTGAAGCCCAAGGCGGTGCTGCTGTTGGGCGCAGCCTCGGCCAAGTCGGTGCTCGGCGCCGAAGAAGGCATCATGAAGCTGCGCGGCAACTGGAAGGAATGGCGCCTGCTGGAAGGGGCGGTGTCGGCGCCCGTCATGCCGACCCTGCATCCCGCCTTTTTGCTGCGTCAGCCACAAGCGAAACGACAGGTCTGGAGCGATCTGCTTTCGCTGGCCGTTCGCCTTGAAACGGACTCGGTTGAAGAACAAGGCTAATCGCGGCATGTTCGCATGCTGACGACCGATCGCCATACACGCGCCTGTATCTTACGCGCGTCGCCAACGAGGGGGCCGCCGCTTATGTTTCTGTTCCGCCGCGCGATCCTCGCGTCGACGATCGTCCTTGCGTTCTGCGCCGCCACAACGGCCGCGACCGCCGAGACGCCCTACGGGTCAACCGCCGAGGCCAGTGCCGGTTCCGGACGTCCCACCGCGCTGAGCTCGGCCGACAGAATCTCCTACACCACCGCCTTTGACGCCCTGCGACGCGGCGACATCGAGACGGCCCGCACGGCGGCCCGTCAGGCGCAGGACCGCGTGCTGCTGGGTCAGGTCGAGTTCGAGAGCCTGTTTCATCCCGATCATGTCGCCACCTACGAAGAGCTGACGGCCTGGCTTGAGACCTATTCGGATCTGCCGTGCGCGGACCGGGTCTATACGCTGGCGCTGCGTCGTCGCCCCGACGGCGCGCCCGAGCCGGTGCGTCCTGGCGGCGTGCTGGGCCGCACTTGGAACAGTCTGGTCAGCGCCGTGTCCGGCGACGGCGGCGTGACCGATCCGGCCAAGGCGGCGCGCGTCGCCTACAACAATGACGACCTGACCGGCGCCTCGGCCCTGGGGCGCCAGATCGGCGACTGGTGGACGGTCGGCCTGGCGGAATGGCGCCTGGGCCAGTTCCACGAATCCTTCGCCGCCTTCGAACGCGTCGCCAACGATCCAACCGAGGACGCCTGGGTCCGCGCCGGCGCCGCCTTCTGGACCGCGCGCGCCGCCGCCCAGTCCGGTCGCCAGGATCGCGTCACCGACTATCTGCGCCTGTCGGCCCAGTGGCCCGCCACCTTCTATGGCCAGATCGCCCTGCGTCAGCTCGGAGAAGAGCCGACGATCGAGAACATGGGCCCCCGCCCCTACGAAGCCGAGCCACGCCTGCGCCGCGCCGCCTATGTGCCCCAGAGCGCCGCCGTCGAACCGACCGCCCTGGAAGCCTTCGTCCAGGCCGACGCCCGCGCCAAACGCACCGTCGCCTTCTATGAGGTCGGGCGCAATGCCGATGCCGAGACCGAGCTGCGGTCCGGGCTGCGCACCGCCGTGGGCGATGCGGCCAAGATGTGGACGGCCCTGGCGCGCGCCATCCTGCCGGTCAATAACGGCGACGCCACGCGCATCGACGCGACGCGCTATCCCATCCCGGACCTTACGCCCGAAGGCGGCTTCGTCATCGAGCGGGCGCTGGTCTACGCCCTGGCGCGCAAGGAAACCGACTTCAATCCGAACGCCCGTTCCAGCGTCGGCGCCTATGGGCTGATGCAGGTCATGCCGACGACGGCGGCCGAGATGACCGGCGATCGCACCTTCGTCTCGGACCCGACCAAGCTGCTGGTTCCGGCGGTCAACATGCGTCTGGGCCAGGCCTACATCAACAAGATGCTGGCCCTGCCGGCCTTCCAGGGCGATCTGCTGCGGGCCGTGGCCTCCTACAACGCCGGGCCGGGGCCGATGCTGGCGGCCGTCAGGAAGCTGGGCGCGGACGCCGATCCCCTGCTGCTGATCGAGACGATCGACGTGCCCCAGGCGCGCGACTACGTCGAAAAGGTCATGGCCAGCTACTGGATCTATCAGCGCTTGTTCGGCGGCCCGCTGAAGACGCTGGACGCCGTCGCGTCGGGGGCGCGCGCCGTTCCGATGGCGCTGGATTACGTCGCCCCGCCTCCGCAAGCCGAGACGGTTCTAATCGCCGAGACCACGCCCATCGCCGGCGCGCGCTGACCTCCTAGAAGACCGCGAACAGCAGGCTGGCCCAAAACGCCGCCCCGACCAAGGCCGCAAGCCCATAGGCCATGACCGGATTGAGGCCGCGCGCAGCGGCTTGGGTCGAAGGGCTGGGCAGGACCGGGCGCGTCATTCCATCGAAATAACAGCGCTCACTTAACGCTGCGTCAGCCGGGATGGTTGTCGCGCGTTAAGCCCAGCGCGTCGGCTTCCCACTCAAGAAAGTGCGAATGGGCCAACAAGGTCTCAGCATAGGCCTGGGCCGTGCCGTCGTCTCCGTGGGCGGCGAGGTCCAGCTGGAAATGGCGGATGCGGGCGGCGACCGGCGTGAAAAAGGCGTCCGGCACGGACCAGTCGCCGAACAGATACGGCCCGCTCGCGCCGAACCGGTCACGCAGGCTCCGCCACAGTTCGACGATCCGGCGCAAATCCTTTGCCAGGCCCGGATGGTCCGGCGCCGGTGCGCGGCTGGGGCCGACCATCCAGTGATCCGGGCCGGTCGAACAGGCCGTGCGCAAGGCGGCGAAGCCGCCGTGCATCTCGCACGCCGCCGAACGCGCCAGCCAGCGCGCATGGTCGTCTGACGGCCAGAGGCGGGCTTGCGGATAGCGTTCGGCCGCCCAGACGGCGATGGCCATCGAATCCCAGATCACCTCGCCCTCGACCTTCAGCACCGGGACAAGGCCGGACGGCGAATGTTCACGGATGCGCTGATCGGTGTCAGGCTGGTTCAGCGGCACGATGATCTCGTCGAAGGCCGCGCCGCAATGTTTCAGCACCAGCCACGGCCGCAGCGACCACGTCGAATAGGCTTTGTCGCCGATCACCAGTTCCATCACGCGTCTCCTGTCGCCGCCATCAATGGCTCGCCGCCAGCTTCAGCACAACCAGGCCCGATGCGACCAGGGCGACGCCCGCGATCCTGAGCGGCGTCAGCGGCTCGCCAAGAAAACCCGCGCCCACCACAAAGGCGCCGACCGCGCCGATGCCGGTCCAGATGGCGTAGGCGGTGCCCAACGGCAGGGTCTTCATCGCCAGCGACAGCAGACCGAACGAACCGATCATGAAGACGATCATGCCCACGGTCGGCCACGGTCGCGTGAAGCCGGCCGACGCCTTCATCAGAAACGCCCAGACGACTTCGAGCAGGCCGGCGAAAAGAAGGAATACCCAGGCCATGACATTCTCCCTGCATGGCGTCGGGTCGTCCCGGCGTTGGTCCCATGTGGGGGAGGTCGTCCTCCTGAAAGCGCGCTGAATCTGGGACAACCGCCGGCAAAGTCAACCGCGCCGTCCCGCAAACCTTGACTCCACGCCCCCCACGACCGACACGACCCGCCCATGATCACGCGCTACTCCCGCCCCGTCGCCGCCGCCATCTGGTCCCAGGAAACCAAGTACAAGATCTGGTTCGAGATCGAGGCCCACGCCGCCACGAAGATGGCCGAGTTGGGCGTGATCCCCAAGGAATCGGCCGACGCCATCTGGGCCAAGGGCAAGGATGCGACCTTCGACGCCGATCGCATCGACGAGATCGAACGCACCACCAAACACGACGTGATCGCCTTCCTGACGCACGTCGCCGAGATCGTCGGCGAGGAAGCCCGCTTCCTGCACCAGGGCATGACTTCCTCGGATGTGCTGGACACCTGTTTCGCGGTTCAGCTGGCGCGCTCGTCGGACTTGCTGATCGAAGGCGTCGATCGCGTTCTGGCCGCGCTGGAGACCCGCGCAAAGGAGCATAAATACACCCCGACCGTGGGCCGTTCGCACGGCATCCACGCCGAGCCCGTCACCTTCGGCCTGAAGCTGGCCGGCTATCATGCCGAGTTCCAGCGCGCCAAACGCCGCCTGATCACCGCCAAGGAAGAGATCGCCACCTGCGCCATTTCGGGCGCCGTCGGCACCTTCGCCAACGTCGATCCGGCGGTCGAACAGTATGTCGCCGACCAGATGGGCCTGACGGTCGAGCCGGTCTCGACCCAGGTCATCCCGCGCGACCGCCACGCCGCTTTCTTCGCCGCCCTGGGCGTCGTCGCCAGTTCGGTCGAACGTCTCGCCGTCGAGATCCGCCACCTGCAACGCACCGAAGTCCTCGAAGCCGAGGAGTTCTTCGACAAGGGTCAAAAGGGCTCGTCGGCCATGCCGCACAAGCGCAACCCGATCCTGACCGAGAACCTGACCGGTCTGGCCCGTCTGGTCCGTTCGGCCGTGACGCCCGCGATGGAGAACGTCGCCCTGTGGCATGAGCGGGACATCAGCCACTCCTCGGTCGAGCGCGGCATCGGCCCGGACGCCACCATCCACCTGGACTTCGCCCTGCACCGTCTGGCCAATGTAGTCGAGCGGCTGAACGTCTACCCAGAGAATATGCAGAAGAACATCGACCGCCTGGGCGGCCTGGTGCACTCGCAGCGGGTGATGCTGGCCCTGACCCAGGCCGGCGTGTCGCGCGAAGACGCCTATGCCGCCGTTCAGGAAAACGCCATGAAGGTCTGGCGCGGCGAAGGCGCCTTCCTGGATTTCCTGAAGGCCGACGACCGCGTCACCCTGCCCGCCGACCAGCTCGAAGCCCTGTTCGACCTCGGCTATCACACCAAGAACGTGGACGTGGTGTTCAAAAGGGTGTTCGGAGACGCGTGACGGACATCCGACGCGTTGGCTTCGCCCCCGTCGTCGATGCGGAAACCCGATTGTTGATCCTGGGCAGCCTGCCCGGCGACGCCTCGCTGAAGGCGGCCCAGTACTACGCCCATCCGCGCAACGCCTTCTGGCCGCTGATCAGCGGGGTGCTGGGTGAAGACCTGGCGGCACAACCCTATGAGCAGCGGCTGGATCGATTGAAGGCGCGCGGCGTGGGCCTGTGGGATGTGATTGCGTCGGCGGAAAGGTCGGGCAGTCTGGATGCCGAGATCCGCTCGCCGGAGGCGGCTGATCTGCGCGGCCTGATCGGCAGCTTGCCGCGGCTGAGAGCGGTCGCCTTCAACGGCAAGCTGGCGGCCAAGTTGGGACGGCGCATTATGGGCGACGTCGCAGGGGTTCGCTTCATCGACCTGCCCTCATCCAGCCCTGCTCATGCGATTCCACTGACGAGCAAGGCGAATGTCTGGAATTCGTTGACCGATCTGGTTGAGCGATAGGTTTCTTGCTGCAAAGCAGCATAGAAATGCGCGAGACAACTGAATGGTGAAGCTGCGATGTCTTGTCGCGCGACATGCATCCATTGTTCGTTGTCGCGCGTAACGTTCCCGTTACCGCCTTGAGAGCGGCCCAAAGGGAACGAAACACATGACCAAACTTCGCAATCTTATGCTCGTCGCCGTCTCCGGCGGCGCGCTGATGGCGCTCGGCGCCTGCGGCAACAACGAGCCGGCCGCCACGACGCCGGCGGAATCGACCGCCATGGCCCCGGCTGACGGCGCCGCCATGGCGCCCGCGACCGACCCGATGGTGGGTGGCGCGGCCATGAGCCCGAACGAAACGATCGTCGCCAACGCCTCCAAAGCCTCCAACCTGACGACCCTGGTCGCCGCCGTGAAGGCCGCCGGCCTTGTCGACACCCTGCAGGGCGCGGGCCCGTTCACGGTCTTCGCCCCTGACAACGCCGCTTTCGAGAAGATCCCCGAGGCGACGCGCACCAGCCTGATGCAGCCGGCGATGAAGGCGGATCTGACCAAGATCCTGACCTACCATGTGGTCGCCGGTCGTCTGACGGCTGCCGATATCGCAGCCCAGGCCGAGGCCAACGGAGGCACCGCCACGCTGAAGACGGTTCAGGGTGAAGAACTGAAGGTGTCGGCCGGCCCGAACAACACCTGGGTCATCACCGACGCCAAGGGCGGCAAGTCCACGATCACCCAGGCCGACGTGGGCCAATCGAACGGCGTCGTCCACGTCGTCGACACGGTTCTGATGCCGTAAAAATATTTGGTTTCGGGCGGCGACGCCTGAAACCAAATCTCGGCCCTGGTGTTCTTTAGGGGCGCGAGACGCACAGTACGCCGGGTGAGACATCCCCCCAACGTCCCCGGCAAGAAGAAAGGGCCGCACTTTCCCCCGGGTGCGGCCCTTTCGAATTCTCAGATCAGTCCAAAGACCGAGGTGATTACTCGCCGGCGCGAATCTGCTCGCGAGCGATCGAGGCCAGTTCGTCGATCTTGGAGCGAATCTCGCCCTCCGACACCGACAGGCCCGAGGCCTTGAAGTCGCCGGCGACCTTGCGGAACACGTCCTCGTCCCCCGGCTGCTCGAAATCGGCGCGCACCACGGCGGCGGCGTACTGGTCCGCACTTTCGCTCGACAAGCCCATCTTTTCGGCAGCCCAAAGGCCCAGCATCCGGTTGCGCCGGGCGATGGCCTTGAACTCCTGCTCCTGATCGAGGGCGTATTTGGCTTCGAAAGCCTTTTCCCGATCGTCGAAGGTCGTCATTTCGCTCAGCAAAGCTCCGTCCACCCCGCTAACGTCGGGGCAAGCGCCGTCTATAGACCGCCCGCCCGCGAACGCAACCTGACTTCCGTCGCATGGACATCCTGTCCCCAGTGAATGCGGCGCCGGCCATCCTCATTTGTATCGAGGGCCGCCTTCGGCTAAGGAGACCCCGAACGAGATTGACTGCCCGAACGATTCCGAAACGCGCCGCCAGGACCGGGTCTTCCCCCTCCACATATGGCCGCGCGATTTTTGTTTCTGGAGGGCGCCCGTAAGCCGGGACCGGACCATGAACAGCAAGCGCAAGAAGATCTACGAAGGCAAGGCCAAGATCCTGTACGAAGGACCCGAGCCCGGCACCCTGATCCAGTATTTTAAAGACGACGCCACCGCCTTCAACGCGCAGAAGAAGGCCGTTCTTGAAGGCAAGGGCGTGGTCAACAACCAGATCAGCGAGTTCATCATGTCGCGCCTGAACGGCATCGGCGTGACCAACCACTTCATCAAGCGTCTGAACCTGCGCGAGCAGCTGATCCGCGAAGTCGAGATCATTCCGCTGGAAGTCGTGTGCCGCAACATCGTCGCCGGCTCGATGAGCCAGCGCCTGGGCATCGAGGAAGGCACGCCCCTGCCCCGCTCGATCATCGAATTCTACTACAAGAAGGACGAGCTCAACGACCCGATGGTCACCGAAGAGCACATCACCGCCTTCAACTGGGCCTCGACCCAGGAGCTGGACGATATGCTGGCGATGACGGTGCGGGTGAACGACTATCTGTCGGGCATGTTCAGCGCCGTCGGCATCACCCTGGTCGACTTCAAGATCGAGTTCGGTCGGGTGTGGGAAAACGACTTCAGCCGCGTCCTGCTGGCCGACGAGATCAGCCCCGACAGCTGCCGCTTGTGGGACGCCTCGACCGGTGAGAAGCTGGACAAGGACCGTTTCCGCCGCGACCTGGGCAATGTCATTGAAAGCTATACCGAAGTCGCGCGTCGCCTGGGCATCATGAAGGGCATGCCGACGGTGATCCAGGGAGGACTGCACTGATGGCCAAGGTAAAAGTTCACGTCTTCCTCAAGCCCGGCGTCCTGGATGTTCAGGGCAAGGCCGTCGAAGGCGCCCTGCAGGGTCTGGGTTGGTCGGGCGTCTCCAATGCCCGCGTCGGCAAGCTGATCGAGTTCGACCTCGCCGGCGCCGAAGACCCGCAAGGCGAAGCCAAGAAAATGTGCGAGCAGCTGCTCGCCAATACGGTGATCGAAAGCTACCGCATCGAGGCGGCGTAAGGTCTGCTGTCTCCTCTCCCATGTCTTGGGAAGGGGACGGTTGCATCCTTCGGCATCGACGCCAGTTTAGCAGACGGCTTGATTGACGGAGCGCCCATGACCTTCACCCTCACCTCTACCGATATTCAGGACGGCGGCGTGCTGCCGGACGCCCAGGTTCACGCCAAGGGCAATCAATCGCCCCAACTGTCTTGGTCAGGCGCGCCGGAGGGGACCAAGAGCTATGCGATCACCTGCTATGATCCCGATGCGCCGACCGGCTCGGGCTTCTGGCACTGGACAGTGGCCAATATTCCGGCGGATGTGACCGAGCTGCCGTCCGGCGCCGGTTCGCCGGGCGGGCATCTGCCCCACAGCGCCATCCAGGGCCGCACAGACTATGGTCAGCCCGGCTTCGGCGGCGCCGCCCCGCCCCCCGGCCATGGCCCGCACCGTTACATCTTCACCGTCTTCGCCGTGGATGTCGAAAGCCTGGAGGTCACTGCCGACAACTCCGGCGCCGTGTTCGGCTTCAACCTGCACTTCCACACCCTGGCCAAGGCGTCGATCACGGCCACCTACGAAAACAAAGCGTGATCGTTGCAGGGCGGCGTCGCCCTTGTGGCGTCATGAACGCTGATTAGTGTGCAGCGCAACATGACCGACGCCGCCCTCGACACTCCCCTTCCCGTCCGCTCACGCGGGGCGGTCGCCCTTGTGCTGATCGCCCTGGCCATGGGCGGGTTCGCGATCGGCGTGACCGAGTTCGCGGCCATGAGCATCCTGCCGGACTTCGCCGCCGGGCTTGGCGTGGATGCGCCAACGGCGGGCCATGTCATCAGCGCCTATGCCGCCGGCGTCGTGGTCGGCGCGCCGATCCTGGCGGTCCTAGGCGCACGCTACCCACGCTGGCTGCTGTTGATCGCCTTCATGGCCCTGTTCGCCATCGGCAATGTGGCCAGCGCCCTGGCCCCAACCTACCACTGGATGCTGGTCTTCCGCTTCCTCAGCGGCCTGCCGCACGGGGCCTATTTCGGCGTGGCGGCCCTAGTCGCGGCCTCCATCGTGCCGCTGCATTTTCGCACCCGTGCAGTTTCGACCATCCTGATGGGGCTGACGGTCGGCACCGTTCTGGGCGTGCCCGTCGTCAACATGATCAGCCATGCCCATGGCTGGCGCTGGACCTTCGCCATCGTCGGCGTGCTGGCCGTCGTCACCATGGCCCTGGTCGCCCTGTTCGCGCCGCGCGATCCTGCCCACCCCGACGCCAGCCCCTGGCGCGAGTTGGGCGCCCTCAAGCGCGGCCAGGTCTGGCTGACGCTGGGCGTGGGCGCCATTGGCTTTGGCGGCATGTTCGCGGTCTACGCCTATCTCGCCTCGACGCTTGAGGCGGTGACGGGCGCCGGCCCCGACGTCCTGCCCTGGGTCTTCGCCGTGTTCGGGGTCGGCATGTTCCTCGGCAATATCCTAGGGGCCTGGGCGGCGGATCACCTGGGGTTCAAGGCGGCTGGCGGCCTGTTGCTCTGGAGCGCAGCGGCGCTGGCGCTTTATCCTCTGGCAGCGCCCCACCTGTGGGCCGTGATGGTCGTGGTTTTCCTGATCGGCGGCGGAGGCGGCCTGGGTTCGATTCTGCAGACGCGGCTGATGGACGTCGCCGGCAACGCCCAGACCCTGGCGGCGGCGCTCAATCATTCGGCGTTCAACACGGCCAACGCCATCGGCCCGCTGCTCGGCGGGATGGCGATCGCGGCGGGCTATGGCTGGGCCTCGACCGGCTGGGTCGGCATGGGCCTGTCCCTGGGCGGCTTTGTCATCTTCCTGATCGCCTGGCTGACCGGTCGGGCGCGCGCGACGGCCTGACAAGGCGAAAGAACCCTGCTAAAGGCCCGCGCCATGAGCGCAGCCGTCATCGTCTTCCCCGGTTCCAACTGTGATCGCGACTGTAAGGTCGCCGTCGAACGCTCCACCGGCGAGCCGGTCTCCATGGTGTGGCACGCCGAGACCGAACTGCCCCAGGGCCTGGACCTGATAGTCATCCCCGGCGGTTTCTCCTACGGCGACTATCTGCGCTGCGGCGCCATGGCGGCCCAGTCGCCGGTCATGCAGGCGGTGAAGAAGGCCGCGGACGATGGCGTCGCCGTGGTTGGCATCTGCAATGGCTTCCAGATCCTGTGCGAGGCCGGAATGCTGCCCGGCGCCCTGCTGCGCAACAAGGGTCTGAAATACGTCTGCAAGCCGATCGCCCTGACCGTCGCCAACGGCCAGACCCGCTTCACCGCCGGCTATCAGGGCCAGCGCGAAGTGACGATGACCCAGGGCAACGGCGACGGAAACTTCTTCGCCGACGCCGAAACCCTCGCCCGGATCGAGGGCGAGGGTCAGGTCGTCTTCCGCTACGTCGACAACCCGAACGGCTCGGTCAACGATATCGCCGGCATCCAGAACGCGCGCGGCAACGTCCTGGGCATGATGCCTCACCCGGATCGCGCCTTCGAAGCCGAACTCGGCTCCGCCGACGGCGCGACCCTGTTCCAGAGCATCTACGCGGCTGCCTGATCAGTCGGCGTCGTCGACGCCCTGAACGGCCAGGCTTTCGTCCAGTTCGTCAGCGTCGGTCGATACGCCGTCTTCAGAGCCTTCGTCCTCGTCCGGCGTAACCACGCCGCCCGGTTCGCGCTGGGCGGCCAGCTCGCGGGTGCCGACGCCGAGGCCCTGTTCGATGGCGCGGTTGGCGGCGACTTCGTCTTCGAGCGAGGGCTGGGTGTTTTCGATATCGGCCATGATGGGCTCCTAAGTGTTGACTGCATCTGACAACCACACGGTCGGGCCGATTGTTCCTAACGGCCGAAAAACGGCTCCAGACTGGCGCGGGACAGCGGACGGAAGATCAGGAATTGACCGTCCACCGTCACCGTGACCTCGTGCGCCTGAGGGCGCTGTAGCAAGGCAGGGTCGTCGAGCGACACGGCGCGGCCCGAGGCGATATCGCGCGCATCCAGCGCCGGCGTCGTCGGCCGTCTGTTCTCGTTGGCGAGCGCCGACAGGAAACCCCGCACCTCATTGGCCTGCTGCTGAGGCGTCAAGGCTGCGCGAACACGTGACCAGGCAGTCTGGACCGAAATGGGCAGCGGCGCTCCGGTCGTCTGCGCGGACGCCTGGCCCGCCACCATTACCAATGCGATCAACAGAGCCGGCAGGGAGGCTTTGAGCGTCATGTCGGGCAGGATGACGCCGACGGCACCCAATGCAAGCTTCACTTTTCTGCCGCTCGCGGTGAACCTTCTGGCGTGGCGAGGCGTAAAGGCGGAAACAAGCGTCGCACTGGAAATCGAATGTCGTCCATCATCCGTCCCACGCCCCGCCAACGCACCCGTCGTCTGGTCGTCCTGGCCGCCGCCCTGTTCGCGATCGTCGTACCTCTGGTGCAGAACCTGGCGGGCCTGGGCCTGAACCAGGCCGAGTTCGCTGCAGACGGCAACAGCACCCTGCGCGTTGCGGGCTACGCCTTCTCGATCTGGGGCCTGATCTATGTCGGTATTCTGGCCTATGCGATCCGTCAGGCCCTGCCACAGACGGGCGAAAGCTCGCTGCTGGGCCGGATGGGTCTGCCGTCCGCCGTCGCCTTCTTCGGCATCGGATTCTGGATCATTGTGGCGGCCCTGAACCTGAAGGCCGCCAGCGTGGGCGTGATTTTCGCCTCGCTGATCGCGCTGTTACTGCCGATGCTGGCCGTATCCGGCCACATCCGCGCGCTGGGGATGTTCGATCGCGAGCGCATCCTGCTGGTCTGGCCGCTCGCGGCACTGGCGGGCTGGCTGACGGTGGCTGCGCCGTTGAACCTGATCACGACGGCGACCGCGTTCAACGCTCTTCCCGCCGCCCTGTCGCCTGACCTGTGGGCCATCGTCGCCATCGTCGCCGTCACGGTCGTCGCCCTGGCGGTGACGGCGGTCCTGCGCACCCTCGCCTATCCGGCGCCGACGGCCTGGGGCCTTCTGGGCGCGTTCGTCGCCGAACAGGCGGACAAGCCGACCGTCGCCTTCACGGCCCTAGCCGGTGCGATCGTCCTGCTGATCGGCGGCCTGCTGCTGACCTTCCGCATGCGACCCGGCGTCGAACGCGCTCGCTAAGCCTCAGGGTTTGTCGGTGACCGCGTCGTCCTGAGGCGCGTGGTCATCGGCGCCCACGTCGAAGGCGCCGGTTTCATCGAAGCCGACGCTGCCGACCCCGACGGCCGAACCGGTCAGCCGCTGACGCCGGCTGGCCAGAGCCGCTTCAGGCGCTGCGGCGTCCATCTGTGCGGTAGTTTTTGGATCATTTGAACGATCCATCTGCTGGCCCGAGGCCGGGACGATGCGGTCGGTGTGGGGCTTGCTCACGCCTCGTCCTCCTCGGCGTCATCGGCCTGTTTCTGAGCCCGTTCGGCCAGAGCAGAGGCGCCGGCGTCGTCGGCGGCGATCTCGGGCAGGTCGTCGTCTTCGGGGGTGGCGGCGGGGTCGATGGGCGTGTCGGTCATGGCGGCTCCTTTGGCTGTCGACGGAATCAACCACCTGCGATGGACGATGTTCCCCGTTCTTGCGCCGCGCGGGCTGACATTCGGCCCATCTGCGGCTAGAAGCGCCGCCCATGAGCGCTCCGCAAAAGACCCCCCAGAAGTCGATGGCTGAACTGGCCGCCGAATACGGCCTGGCCCCCAATGAATATCAGGTCGTCCTCGACCGGCTGGGGCGCGAGCCCAACCATGTCGAGCTGGGCGTCTTTTCGGTCATGTGGTCCGAGCACTGCTCCTACAAGTCCTCCAAGATCCACTTGGGCAAGTTCCCGACCACCGGCGAGCGCGTCATCTGCGGGCCGGGCGAGAACGCCGGGGTGATCGACATCGACGACGGCGACGCCTGCATCTTCAAGATGGAGAGCCACAACCACCCGTCCTACATCGAACCTTATCAGGGTGCGGCGACGGGCGTGGGCGGCATCATGCGCGATGTCTTCACCATGGGCGCGCGCCCGGTGGCCCTGCTTAACGCCCTGCGTTTCGGCGATCCCGGTCACGAGAAGACCAGACGCCTGGTCAAGGGCGTGGTCTCCGGCATCGGCGGCTATGGCAACTGCGTCGGCGTGCCGACGGTCGCGGGCGAGACTAACTTCCACAAGGGTTACAACGGCAACATCCTGGTCAACGCCATGTGCGTCGGCCTGGCCCGCGCCGACGAAATCTATTATTCGGCCGCGCCGGAGGCGGGCCATGATGTCGTCTATTTCGGGTCCAAGACCGGTCGCGACGGCATCCACGGCGCGACCATGTCCTCGACCGAGTTCGACGACGAGTCGGAGGCCAAGCGCCCCACGGTCCAGGTCGGCGACCCCTTCGCCGAAAAACTGCTGATCGAGGCGACACTGGAGCTGATGGCGTCCGGGGCCGTCGCCGCCATTCAGGACATGGGCGCGGCGGGCCTGACCTCTTCATCCGTCGAAATGGCGGGCAAGGGCGGCGTCGGCATTGAACTCAACCTCGACAAGGTGCCGCAGCGCGAAACCGGCATGACGGCCTATGAGATGATGCTGTCGGAAAGCCAGGAGCGGATGCTGGCGGTGCTGAAGCCCGGCTATGAAGACGTCGGCTATCGCATCTTCCAGAAGTGGGGCCTGGACTTCGCCATCATCGGCCAGACCACCGACACCGGCCACCTGGTGCTGAAGCATCACGGCGAAACCGTCTGCGACGTGCCGCTTGCGCCGCTTTTCGACGACGCGCCCCTGTATGACCGTCCCTGGGTCCAGCCGGAGCTTGAGCCCAAGCTGAACCACTCGGACATTCCTGCGCCCGAAAACTGGGCCGATGCGGTGATGAAGGTCGTCGCCTGCCCCGACATGGCCTCCAAGCGCTGGATCTGGGAACAGTACGACCGCCACGTCATGGCCGACACGCTGCAGGACTCGGCGACCGGCGCCGACGCCGGCGTGGTGCGCGTGCATGGCACGGACAAGGGTCTGGCCGTTACCTCGGACTGCACCCCCCGCTACGTCCAGAACGACCCCTACGAGGGCGGCAAACAGGCGGTGGCCGAGGCCTGGCGCAACCTGACCGCCGTCGGCAGCCGTCCGATCGCCATCACCGACAACCTGAACTTCGGCAATCCGCAGCGCCCGGAGATCATGGGCCAGATCGTTCGCGCCATCGACGGCATGGCCGAGGCCTGCCGCGAGTTGGTGTTCCCGGTCGTGAGCGGAAACGTGTCACTCTATAACGAAACCAACGGCGTCGCCATTCCGCCGACCCCGACCGTGGGCGCCGTCGGCCTGCTGCCCAACTACGATGTGGTGACCGGCTTTTCGACCATGGCCGAGGGCGATGCGCTGGTCCTGATCGGCCAGACCCACGGCGAACTGGGGGCGTCCATCTATCTGCGCGAGGTCCTGGGCCGCGAGGACGGCGCCCCGCCGGCCGTCGATCTGAGGCTTGAAAAGAAGACCGGCGATTTCATGCGCAGCCTGATCGAGGCGGGCGAACTGACCGTGGTTCACGACCTTTCGGACGGCGGCCTGATCGGCGCCGCCGCCGATCTGGTGCTGGCCTCCGACGTCGGCGTGACCCTGGACGCCTCCAGCGCGACCCACGCCCATATCTTCCTGTTCGCCGAGGACCAGGCTCGTTACCTGGTCGCTGTCCCTGACGCCGACGCCATCATCGCCAAGGCGCGCGAGGCGGGTCTGCACGCTTCGGTCGTCGGCCATGCGGGCGGAGCCGCCTTCGCCTCCAAAGGCGACAAGGGCGAACTGTTCAGCATCCCCGTCGCCCATCTGCGCGAATGGCATGAAGGCTGGATGCCGGGTTGGCTGGGCGACGCGGCATGATCCGAGTCCTGACGCCGCTCGTCCTGCTGAGCCTACTGAGCGCCTGCGACGGCGGCGGCGATCCGGTGCAGCAGGCGCTTCGCGACACCTCCGCCGCCAACCAGGCCGCGGCGGCGCGCACGACCGAACAGATGCAGGCCGCCGGTCACGACGGTCACGCCATGGGCGGCTCTACCCCCGGCGTCACGCCTGGAGATCGGGCCTTCGCCGCCTCCGAGGCCGAGATGCACCGGAAGATGGCCGCCGCCTCGGGTCAGACGATCGACCAGGCCTATGTCGCCAAGATGATCGCCCACCACGAAGGCGCCGTCGCCATGGCCAAGGTCGCCCTGCGCGACAGCCGCGACCCGGAAATCCGCCGCATGGCCCAGAGCGTCGTCGACACGCAGTCGCGCGAGATCGCCGAAATGAAGGCCTGGGCGCCGACCGCGCCTCCGGCGAACTGAGATTGGCGAACGGACCCTATCGCGGCGGCGGAAAGCCAACGGCGCCCACCCGCACCAAGGCCGCGTCGGCTGGGCGCCCGTCTTCCAAGCCTTCGCAGATCACCAAAGACGAACTGAAGCATTTCGCCTTTCGTGATCGTTCCAAAGAGGCGTTTCTGGACGAGCTCGACCCTCTGCTCCGCGCCTGTTTCAAAAGCGGCTTCACCCGGCCCAACGAGATCGCCGGCCTGCTGAACAAGGCGGGCAAAAGCACCGCCTGCGGCCAGCCGTGGACGCCTCACCTCGTCTGGGGTCTTCAACGCTTCCTTTTCGAAAGGCGCGAAAAGAAGAGAGCGGCTCAAGCCGCGGCCCCCGTAGCGACGGCTTCGAGACCCACCGTGTCCAGCCAGCGCGCGAAAGACTTCGCCGCCGAAGATATGACGCGGTTGCTCGCCGCGATCGGCAGGGCGCGCCCGCCGCGTTGACGCCGCGTTGACGTCGCATTGATCCCGCATGAACGTAGGAGCCGGATGGCGCGTTTCAGGAGCGATGCGCCTGGCTGAACCGGCGACTTGAACAGGGAGCGTCTGATGGACGCGACGACCGCCGACACCATCTTCCGCCCGGCCATACCGCCCCGGCGCGTGGGCAAACCGCTCTCGCTGCTGCCCTTCCTGTGGATCAGCTGGCGCGATCCGATCCAGATGTGGTCCGAGCGGCATTTCA
Organism: Brevundimonas vesicularis NBRC 12165; assembly: GCF_001592205.1. Lineage (GTDB taxonomy): Bacteria > Pseudomonadota > Alphaproteobacteria > Caulobacterales > Caulobacteraceae > Brevundimonas > Brevundimonas vesicularis. The sequence goes on from NZ_BCWM01000002.1 coordinate 54,255, forward strand.
CCGAGCCGCAACTGCATGGATCCTCAGCCTTCGGCGAAATCCTGGTGGTCAGCCATCCCGAGGGCGTGCGTCACGTCCTGACCGAGAACGCCGCCAACTATGTGAAGGGCGATCTGCAACGGCGGGTGCTGGGGCCGATGCTGGCTGAGGGCCTGCTGCTGACAGAGGGCGAGGTTTGGCGTCGCGCTCGGCGTATCCTCGCGCCCCTGTTCACCCCGGCCAAGATGGCCACTCTGAACGCCCGGATGGCCGAGGTCTGTCACGCGCGCGTGGCCGCCTGGTCGCTGTCGGCGCGCGGGCGGGTGCTGGATATCGACAGCGAAATGTCGGGCCTGACCTTCGACATCCTGTCCGCAACCATGTTCTCGGACGAACTGGGCGGCGAGGCGCGTGGGTTCGAGCGGGCGCTGAACCAGTTCCTGGCCAACGGTGCGCGCATCGATCCGCTGGACGTGCTGGGCGCGCCGGACTGGGCCCCGCGCCTGGGCCGGCTGGCCAGTTTCCGCTCGGCCCGCTTCTTCGAGCAGCGCGTCACGAAGCTGGTCGAGGCCCGACGCGCCCGGATCGAGAGCGGCGACGCGCCGCCGGCCGACCTGCTCAGCGCGCTTCTGCTGGCCAAAGACGAGAACGGTGGTCCGGGCCTGACCGACGAAGAGGTCGCGGCCAACATTCTGACCTTCATCCTGGCGGGTCACGAGACGACGGCCCGCGCCCTGGGCTGGACCCTGCATCTGCTGTCGCGCCAGCCGGAGTATTTGGCCCGGCTCCAGGCCGAGGCCGACACCTTCGAAGTCTCCGATCCTAAATGGGCCGAGGCCCTGCCCTGGACGCGCGCTGTGCTGGAGGAGACGATGCGCCTGTTTCCGCCCGCCCCGACCATGGCCCGCAAGGCCCTGGCCGACGACGAGATCGGTGGACAGACGATCAAGGCTGGCGCCACGGTCATCATATCGCCGTGGATTCTCCAGCGTCACCAGCTGCTGTGGGACGACCCCGACGCCTTCCAGCCCGAGCGTTTCCTGCCCGAGAACCGCAAGGCCATTGATCGCTACGCCTATATTCCCTTCAGCGCCGGCCCGCGCGTCTGCATCGGCGCCGCCTTCGCCCTGCAGGAGGCGATGATCGCGCTCGCCGCCATCCTTCGCGTCGCCGATGTCGAGGCCCTGACCAATGCGGAACCCCGTCCGGTCCACCAGATCACCCTGCGCAGCCGCGAGCCGATGCGATTGCGGCTGAGGGCGCGGCGCAAGGGCTGACCAAGCGGCGCCGTCGCCGTTCCGCCACGAACCGTCTATAGGTCGCGCCATCCTTCCCCTTGGAGGTCGCCCTTGCGCACCGCCATCCTGCTCCCTCCGGGATGCCTGTTTTCCGAAGCCCAGCCGAACTCGATGGAGACGGTCGTGCGAACGATGGCGGGCGTCGATCAGGGCGGCGAGACGCGCATCTTCTGCTGCCAAGGCGCGGACGACGGCGTTTCAACGAGCGTGGACGCCCTGCCGGCGGGGCGCAGCCGCATACCCACCCTGATCGAAAGGCTGCGCGCCTTTCGGCCCGATGTGATCGAACATCATCAGCAGGTAAAGCAAGCGCTGGCGGTGCAGCAGGCCCTGCCGGACACCCCGCACCTGCTCTATCGCCACAACGCCCTGCGCGCCCCGCGCCACCCCATCGACCGCTGGCGTTATCGGGCGCGTTATGAGCGGCTAGACGGCCTGGTTTTCGTCAGCGTGGCGGAGCGCGACGCCTTCGTGCGCACCTTCCCAGATCTGAATGACCGGGCGTTCGCGGTGCCCAACCCCATCGACGCCGGCGCGTGGCTGGCGTCGCCCGAGAATCGACAGACGGTGATCGCCTTCGCTGGTCGCGCCATGCCGGAAAAGGGCGTCGATGTGTTGTGCGCCGCCCTGCCCTGCGTTCTGGACGCCCATCCCGACTGGCGCGCGGTGCTGATGCTGAACGACTGGGACGATCATGCGCGCTGGGCGGCCCGACATGTCGCGCCGCTAGAAAAGTATGGCGACCGGGTCGAGGTGCTGAAGTCCGCGCCTTTGGGCGAGGTGCGGCGACGGATGCAGACGGCCGCCATCGCCCTGACGCCTTCGGTCTGGGACGAGCCGTTCGGTCTGACGGCGATCGAGGCCCATGCGGCGGGCGCGGCCCTGATCTCCTCCGGCCGGGGCGGCCTCCGTGAGGCCAGCGGCGATCACGCCCTCTATGTCGACGCCGTAACGTCTGCGACCTTGCGGTCAGCCATGGACCGCCTGATCCGCAACCCGGATGAGCGCGTCGCCTTGGCCCGCGCAGGACAAGGCTACGTCATGGATGTTCATACGCCGCAACGCCGCGCCGCCGAACTGGAGCAGGTTCGTCGGGTTGTGAGGGACCGACGCCGATCGACGGCTGAACATGCCGCTCGGAAATCTGTCACATCGCCGCGATAGAGCCGGTCTGAAGTCCGGGAGCCTTCGATGACGACACTCGCCCTCTCTCGCCGTTCGATGCTGGCCGCCTTCGGGGGAAGCCTGGCGCTGTCGCATACCGGCCCCGCCCTGGCCCAGGCCGTCTTCGACACCAACCCCTTCCGACTGGGCGTCACGGCCGGCGATCCTCTGCCCGACGGCTTCGTCATCTGGACGCGACTTGCGCCTGATCCCCTCGCCTATGGCTCCGGCATGCCCCGCGCGCCTGTCGCCGTGAAATGGGAGGTCGCCGCCGACCGGGGCTTCAACACTGTCGTCCGCTCCGGTGAGGCGATCGCGCGACCAGAACTGGGCCACTCCGTGCACGTCGAGGTCGAAGGGCTGGAGCCGGCCCGCCCCTATTTCTACCGTTTTCAATGCGGGACCGAACGCAGCGGTGTCGGTCGCGCCAAAACCGCGCCCCTGGCCGGCGCCTCGCCCGCTTCCGTCCGCTTCGGCGTCGCCGGCTGCCAGGCCTATGAGCAGGGCTATTACACCGCCCACCGCAAGATGGCGGCGGAGGATCTCGATTTCATCTTCTGCTACGGCGACTACATCTACGAAAATCGGGGCGACCCGATCTATCAGTCGGCCGCCGGCCCGCTGGACAATACGCGCGTCCATCTGGGCGGGGAGGTCTACAGCCTCGACGACTATCGCCGCCGCTATTCCCAGTACACGATGGATGCGGACCTGCTGGCCTCGCGCGCCTCGGCGGCTTGGTTCTGCACCTATGACGACCACGAGGTCGACAACGATTGGGTCAGCGACACAGACCAGGAAGGCTCTCCGCCGGAGGTCTTCCTGCTGCGGCGCGCCGCCGCCATGCAGGCCTTCTACGAGTTCATGCCGATGCGGAAGTCGGCCTTCCCGCGCGGCGCCGCCATGCAGGCCTATCGCCGCGCCCAGTACGGCGACCTGCTGGACGTGGCATTCCTCGACACCCGACAGTTCCGCTCGAACCAGCCCTGCGGCGGCCGCTTCAACGTCACCTGCCCCGGCATAGAGGCGACGGCGGCCCAGGTGCTGGGCGACGCTCAGGAGGCCTGGCTGCTGACCAATCTGGATCGCTCGAAGGCCCGCTGGAAGGCCCTGGCCCAGCAGGTCATGATGATGGACCTGAACCGCAACACTTCCGGCGGCCAGGGGGTCAACACCGACAGCTGGGCCGGCTATCGCGTGCCCCGCAATCGCCTGCTGCGCCACATCCGCGACCGCCGCATCGACAATGTGGTGGTCCTGACCGGCGACGAACATCAGAACTACGCCGGCGGCCTGTGGCTGGACGGCAGCCAGCCCGAAGGCGCCCCCATCGCGATCGAGTTCGTCGGCACCTCGATCAGCTCGCGTGGCGACGGCTCGGATCGCGGCTCCGACTACGAGGCGTTCATGGCGGCCAATCCACAGCTGACGTTCCGAAACTCCCAGCGCGGCTACATGGTCTGCGAAGCGACGCCCAACCTCTGGACCACCCAGTTCAAGGTTCTGGACAAGGTGTCGGACCGCGACGGGACGCTCAGCCTGCGCCAGACCATGGTGATCGAGGCCGGCTCGAACACCCTTACAACTGCCTGAGCGGTCGGCGCCGGATCAGACGACCGGGATCGCCTGAGACAACCGCCCGCCAACCCGGATCGGCTCGACCCGCGTCGCCAGCCCCGTCCGGTCGTCGGTCTCGACGAAGACCCCGCATACCGTCGCGGGTCCGGAGGCCGGCATGTAGCGACCGCCCGAAATCCGGGTGGTGAAGCGGCGAAGCGGCTCTTCCTTCTCGTTGCCGATCACGCTGTCGTAGTCGCAGCAGCCCCCGGCGTCGGTCTGATAGGCCGTGCCGCCGGGCAGGATTTGACAGTCGGCGGTGGGCACATGGGTGTGGGTGCCGACCACCAGCGATGCGCGCCCGTCGCAGAAATGGCCCATCGCCATCTTCTCGGACGTCACCTCGGCATGCATGTCCACGATAACGGCGTCTGCCACCGCGCCCAGCGGCGCCGCCGCCAGTTCGCGCTCCACCGCGCCGAACGGATCGTCCATCGGGTCCATATGCACCCGGCCCAGCACGTTCATTACCAAGACAGTGCGGCCCGAATGGGTCTCGAACAGATTGGCGCCGGCGCCCGGCGCATCCATCAGGCGCGGATAGTTGGCCGGACGGATCAGGCGCGGCTCGCGCACAATATAGGTCAGGGCCTCGCGTTGGTCCCAGCTGTGGTTGCCCAGCGTCAGGCAGTCGGCGCCCGCCATGAACAGCTCGCGCGCCGTGTTCTCGGTGATGCCGAAGCCGCCCGCGGCGTTCTCCGCATTCACGACCACGAAGTCGAGCTTCAGGTCCCGCTTCAGGCCCGGAAGATGATCGCTGATCCCGTCACGGCCGGACTTGCCGATGACGTCGCCGAAAAATGCCAGTCTCATGCAAAAAGTCTCATTCGAAAGCCGTATAGCCGGTCTCGGTCAGAACGCCATGCAGTCGAATGTCGTGCGGCTCCAACGCCAGCCGCTCGACCCTTTGGCCGGCGTAGGCGAAACCGATGCGGATGGCGTCGGGTCGCGCGGCGAAGGTCCGGTCATAATAGCCGCCGCCCTGCCCCAGGCGCCCGCCCTGATCGTCAAAGGCCAGCAGCGGCGTCAGGATCAGGTCCGGCATGACGACCTCGGCCAGCGGCAGCGGCGCGGGGCATCCGGCGGCGTCCACCTCCAGCGGCTCGCCGGGCGACCAGGCGCGGAACTCCATCGGCGCGTCGCGCTGGACCACGACCGGCAGGCACAGCCGGCGACCCGCCGTCTCCAGCGCCGCGGCCAGGGCGTCGGTATCCAGCTCCGACCCCATGGCGCGATAGAGCGCGACGATCCGAGCGGCCGGAAGCGCATCGGCATGGTCCCCAGCCCGGCTGGCGGCCAGCGGATCGACCTCGGCCAGACGCTTGCGCAAGGCGCGGGCAGCCGATCGAAGTTCGTGCTTGTCCTGGATCATCGAACCGCCCCTGCGAACGGGTGCTCATATCGAGAGCCGCCGCGCCGCGAGCGATAGCACACTCGCAAAGAGAGGAAGGTGGCGGCGCCGCACGAACCGTGAAGAACGTTTAAATCCTCTCGACCTGGGTAGCCAGGTGGGCTCCGTATGCCCAAGCCCTCGAGCCCGGACAGGGACAGATCCCTATGAGTGAATTAAGGTCAGAAGGATATGTTGTCTTCGACGTGAGCCGCAGCAAGACCCGCCGTCGATCAAGATAGGCCTTCGCCGGTCCCGACGCCAGCATCCGCAGCGGAATAATCGACTACAGGTTTTGGGCGATCTTTTCGATCCGCGCGGCGACGGCGTTCAGCGCCTCGGCGACCCCGTCCGTCGAGGCCGGAACCGGGGCTGTCGCTGAAGAAGGCCCCGCCTTGCCGGCGTTCAGCCGCGCCTCATGCAGTTCGTCGGCCAGGATCAGCGCGGACATCAGAAACAGCCGCAGATCGCCGACATGGCCCACGTCGCCTGCGACCTGGCGCACCTGATTGTCGAACTGTTTGGCCAGGATGCGGACCCGCTCTTCCTGCCCGTCGGCGCACCCCACCGCATAGGGGCGGCCGTTGACCTCGACCGTCACCGTCGCCATCAGACGGCCTCGCTTTCGGCTAAGGCCTCGCGCACGGCCTGGGCGGCGCGGCCCAGCGCCTCGGACGCCTCGCGCCCGGCGGCCTCCAGTTCGGTCACGCGCTGATCTGTGGCACGCGGCGCGAACAGGTCGTCGTCCGCGATCGCGGGCGCCGAGGCGGGCCGCGCCTTCAGCTCCAGAATCTTGCGTTCCAATTCGGCCAGGGCGCGGTCAATACGCGCCCGTGCGGCCGTGGTGGCGTCTGCCATCGGTCGCTCCTTTAGATTCCGTATAGAAGCCGAGGACGCGCCGGGGTAAAGGGGCGCGCCCCCTTTTTCCGCCTTCCCAACAGAGGTCTCCACAGTGACCGACGCCAAAACCGCACCCAAGGCCACGCCCGAGCAGATGGCGAACGCCATTCGCGTCCTCGCCATGGACGGCGTCGAAAAGGCCAAATCCGGCCACCCCGGCATGCCGATGGGCATGGCCGATGTCGCCACGGTGCTGTTTTCCCGCTTCCTGAAGTTCGACGCCTCGCGCCCCGACTGGGCCGACCGCGACCGCTTCATCCTCTCGGCCGGCCACGGCTCGATGCTGATCTACGCCCTGCTGCACCTGACCGGCTACAAGGGCGCGACGAAGGAAGAACTGTCCAACTTCCGCCAGTGGGGCTCCAAGACCGCGGGCCACCCGGAGTACGGCCATATGCCCGGCGTCGAGGTCACCACGGGCCCGCTGGGCCAGGGTCTGGCCACTTCGGTCGGTTTCGCCATGGCCGAGCGCCATCTGGCGGCGAAGTATGGCGATGATCTGGTCGATCACCGCACTTGGGTCATCGCCGGCGACGGTTGCCTGATGGAAGGCGTGTCGCAGGAAGCCATCGCGCTTGCCGGCCGCTACAAGCTGAACAAGCTGCACGTCCTTTGGGACGACAACGAGATCACCATCGACGGCAAGGTCTCCCTGTCGGACACCACCGACCAGAAGGCTCGCTTCAAGGCCGCCGGCTGGGCGGTCAAGGCGATCGACGGCCACGACATGAACGCCATCAAGGGCGCGATGAAGTGGGCCATGCGTCAGGACAAGCCCACCCTGATCGCCTGCAAGACCAAGATCGGCAAGGGCGCCGCCACGATGGAAGGCAGCCACAAGACCCACGGCGCGGCCCTGGGCGCCGCCGAGATCGCCGCCACGCGCCTCGGCCTGGCTTGGGATCACGATCCCTTCGAAATGCCCCAGACGATCGCCGACGCCTGGAAGAAGGTCGGCCGTCGCGGCGCCAAGGACCGCAAGAAGTGGGAGGCCCGCCTCGCCGCCTCAGCCCAGGCCGCCGACTTCACCCGCGCCATGAAGGGCGACCTGCCCGAGGCCGCCTTCGACGCCCTGAACGCCAAGATCGCCGAACTGGTCGAGACCCAGCCGGCCCAGGCGACACGCCAGTCGTCGGGCGCCGCGCTGGACGAACTGTTCGCCGCCATTCCCGAACTGGTCGGCGGCTCGGCCGACCTGACCGGCTCGAACAACACCTTCGTCAAGGGCACGCCGATCCTGGATGCGCCAACCTATGAAGGCCGCTACGTCAACTGGGGCATCCGCGAGTTTGGCATGGCCGCCGCCATGAACGGCCTGGCCTTGCACGGCGGGGTCATTCCCTACGGCGGCACCTTCATGGTGTTTTCGGACTACAGCCGCCCGGCCATCCGTCTGGGCGCCCTGATGGGCGTGCGCGCCATCCACGTCCTGACGCACGATTCGATCGGCTTGGGCGAAGACGGCCCGACGCATCAGCCGGTCGAACATCTGGCGGCGCTGCGCGCCATTCCGAACCTGTTGGTCTTCCGCCCCGCCGACACCATCGAGGCCATGGAATGCTGGCAGATCGCCCTGCAGACCAAGACCGCGCCGTCGGCCCTGGCCCTGTCGCGCCAGAAGACCCCAGCTGTCCGCACCGTCGCCTCGACCGAAAACCTGTCCGCCAAGGGCGCCTATGAGATCAAGGCCGCCAATGGCGAGGCCAAGGTCACACTGTTCGGCACCGGCACGGAACTGGCCCTGGCGCTGAAGGCCGCCGAAACCCTCGAGACCGAAGGCACGCCGACCCGCGTCGTCTCGGTCCCCTCGTTCGAACTGTTCGAACAGCAGGACGCCGCATACCAGGCCTCGGTGATCGGCCGCGGCACGGTCCGCGTCGCCGTGGAAGCCGCGATCAAGCAAGGCTGGGAACGCTTCATCGGCGAAGACGGCGCCTTCATCGGCATGACCGGCTTCGGCGCCTCGGCCCCGGCCGAGGTTCTGTACGAGAAGTTCGGCATCACCTCGGACGCCATCGTCGCGGCGGTCAAGGCGCGGCTTTAATCCTCAGATCCTCCCCCGTTTCGCTGCGCTTCACGGGGGAGGATTTCAGGAGCCTCCGATGAAACCCCTCACACTCGGTCTTCTTCTGGCCCTCGGCGCGGCACCGACCCTCGCCCAGACCGCTCCCCAAACGCCCGCCATAGCCGAAACCCCCATCGTCATCGGCCGGTCCTACGCCCTGCCCTCTGCGATCATGGGCGCGACGCGTGAGATCAACATCTGGCTGCCGCCTGGTTATGCCGACAGCGGCAAGACCTATCCCGTCCTTTATGTCCTCGACGGCGGTCAGGATCAGGACTTCCACCACATCTCCGGCCTCGCCCAGTTGGGAACCGTCGTCGGCACGACCCGCGACGTCATCGTGGTCGGGATCGCCTCGGTGGATCGCCGCGACGAACTGGCCCTGCCCACCACCGATCCTGACTTGATCGCCCGCTATCCGACACAGGGCCATTCGGACCGTTTCCGCCGTTTCGTGGCCGAAGAGGTCCTGCCCTTTATCCAGACCCGCTTCCGCACCAGCGGCGAAACCGCCTTGATGGGCGAATCGCTCGCCGGCCTGTTCGTGGTCGAAACCTTCTTGAAGGAACCGCAGATGTTCGACGCCTATGTCGCCGTCAGCCCCAGCCTGTGGTGGGACGGGGGCGAACTGGCGCGTCAGTCCGGCGCCCGTCTGCGTGACCAGTCGAATGACCCGCGCACCCTCATCCTGACCTTGGGCGACGAAGGCCCCGAGATGCAGGCCCCGATGGACGTCCTGACCGCCAATCTGCGCGACCACGCCCTGCCCGGCCTGAGCTGGAGCTTCACGCCCCGCCCGACCGAGAGCCACGCCACCATCTATCACGGCGCGGCCCTGGCCGCCTTCCGCCAGCTCTTTGCGGAGCCTGCGAAATGAGTCGGCCCATGCACCGGCTCGGCGCGATCAGCCTGCTGGTCCACGACTATGACGCGGCCATCGCCTTCTATGTCGGCAAGCTGGGTTTCGACCTCAGCGAGGATACCGACATGGGCGGCGGCAAACGCTGGGTGCGCGTCACGCCCAAAGGTGGCGAGACCAGCCTGTTGCTGGCGCGCGCCACGACCGACGCGCAGAAGGCCCAGGTCGGAAACCAGGCCGGCGGCCGGGTCTGGCTGTTTCTGGAGACCGACGACCTGATGCGCGACCACGCCGCCTGGCTTGCCGCCGGCGTCCATTTCCGCGAAACCCCGCGGCATGAGACCTATGGCAGGGTGGTGGTCTTCGAAGACCTCTACGGCAACGCCTGGGACCTGATCGAACCCGCTACCGGAGCCTGACGCCCATGAAACTCGGCACCCCGCTTTCCGACACAGCCGTGCGCGTCATGCTGCTGGGCTCGGGCGAACTGGGCAAGGAAGTCGCCATCGAGCTGCAACGGCTCGGCGTCGAGGTGATCGCGGTCGACCGCTATCCCAACGCCCCCGCCATGCAGGTCGCGCACCGCAGCCACGTCATCCCGATGACCGATCCTCAGGTGCTGAACGGCGTCATCCTGGCCGAGGCCCCGCACATCATCGTGCCCGAGATCGAGGCCATCGCCACCGAGGTTCTGGCCGATATCGAGGCCGCCGGCATGGCGACGGTCGTCCCGACGGCTCGCGCGGTGCAGCTGACGATGAACCGCGAGGGCATCCGCAAACTGGCCGCCGAAGCGCTGGGCCTGCCCACCAGCCCCTACGCCTTCGCCGGTTCGGCCGAGGAACTGGCGGCCGGCGCAGAGGCCGTCGGCTATCCCAACTTCGTCAAGCCGGTCATGTCGTCGTCCGGCAAAGGGCAATCCTTCGTCGAAGGCGCCGATGAAATCGCCGACGCCTGGACCTACGCCCAGGACAGCGGCCGGGTCGCCGGCGCCCGCGTCATCGTCGAGGGCCGCATCGACTTCGACTTCGAGATCACGCTGCTGACCGTCCGCTCGCGCGACGCCGACGGCTCGACCCGCACGGACATCTGTGCGCCCATCGGCCACCGCCAGGTCAAGGGCGACTATGTCGAAAGCTGGCAGCCGCAGGCCATGACGCCCGCTGGGCTGGCCGCCTCCCAGGCCATCGCCGCCAAGGTGACTGAGGCCCTGGGCGGTTACGGCGTCTTCGGCGTCGAACTGTTCGTCAAGGGCGACCAGGTCTGGTTCTCCGAGGTCTCGCCCCGCCCGCACGACACCGGTCTGGTCACCCTGGCCAGCCAGACCATGAGCGAGTTCGCGCTGCACGCCCGCGCCATCCTGGGCCTGCCCGTGGACGTGACCCAGCGCGAGCCCGCCGCCAGCGCCGTCATCTACGGCGGCATGGACGCGCACGGCATCGCCTTCGAAGGCGTGGCGGAGGCCCTGTCGATCCCGACCGCCGACCTGCGTCTGTTCGGAAAGCCCGAGGCCTTCGAACGCCGCCGCATGGGCGTGGCTGTCGCCCGCGGCGCCGACGTCGAACAGGCCCGCGAGCGCGCGCGTGAAGCCGCAGGCTGTGTGAAGGTCGTTCGGGGCTGACCTTCGCCACCTCCCCTCTCCGCAGGGAGGAGACGTCTGATCCCTCATTTCTACGACTTTAGTCGATTGGCCTTGTCCCGCATTGTGGTGCAAACCAAGGGCGAGGGTCGCAGTCAGCCGGCCGGGAGGGATCTGTCGTGGGCAAACTCAGCACACCCATAATCTTCGGCGCCATCGCCATCCTGGGGGCGGTGTCGCTCGGCATCATCGCCCTGCATCAGGGCGAGAGCATCAGCGCGGTCTGGATGGTGGTCGCCGCCGTCTGCACCTATGCGATCGCCTATCGGTTCTACAGCCGCTACCTGGCCAACAAGGTCATGCAGCTGAACCCCGCGCGCCTGACCCCGGCCATGCGCCGCAACGACGGGCTGGACTATGTGCCGACGCCCAAGAACGTGCTGTTCGGCCACCACTTCGCCGCCATCGCCGGCGCGGGCCCGCTGGTCGGGCCGGTGCTGGCCGCCCAGATGGGCTATCTGCCGGGCGTCCTGTGGATCCTGGTCGGCGCCGTGCTGGCCGGGGCGGTGCAGGACATGATGGTCCTGTTCATGTCCACGCGTCGCGACGGCAAGTCGCTGGGCGACATGATCCGCACCGAAATGGGCAACATCCCCGGCATCATCGCCCAGGTCGGCGTCCTGATGATCATGGTCATCATCCTGGCGGTTCTGGCCCTGGTCGTGGTCAAGGCCTTGGCCGAAAGCCCGTGGGGCACCTTCACCGTCGCCGCCACCATCCCCATCGCCATCTTCATGGGCCTATACACCCGCTTCCTGCGGCCGGGCCGCGTGGGCGAGGTTTCGGTGATCGGCGTCGTCCTGTTGATCCTGGCCATTATCGGCGGCGGTCACATCGCGGCCGATCCGTTCTGGGGTCCGGCCTTCACCCTGACCGGCCCGACCCTGGCGATCCTGATGATGGTCTATGGCTTCATCGCCTCGGTCATTCCGGTGTGGCTGCTCCTGGCGCCGCGCGACTATCTGTCGACCTTCCTGAAGATCGGCGCGATCGTGGCCCTGGCCGTCGGCATTCTGATCGTGCGTCCGCATCTGCAAATGCCGGCCATCACCCCCTTCATCGACGGCACCGGCCCGGTCTTCGCCGGCGCCCTGTTCCCCTTCCTGTTCATCACCATCGCCTGCGGCGCGGTGTCGGGCTTCCACGCTTTGATCTCGTCGGGCACCACGCCCAAGCTGCTGGAGAACGAAGCCCAGATCCCGATGATCGGCTACGGCGCCATGCTGTGCGAAAGCTTCGTCGCCGTCATGGCCCTGATCGCCGCCACGGTGCTGGACCCGGCCGTCTATTTCGCCATGAACAGCCCGGTCGCCGTCATCGGCAACGATGCGGTCTCAGCCGCCGCCGCCGTGGCCCAGTGGGGCTTCCACATCACGCCCGGAGAGCTTGAACAGCTCGCCCGCGACGTGGGCGAACATTCGATCCTGTCGCGCGCAGGCGGCGCCCCGACCCTGGCGGTCGGCATGGCGCACATCCTGTCCGGCGTGATCGGCGGCAAGGCCATGATGGCCTTCTGGTATCACTTCGCCATCCTGTTCGAGGCCCTGTTCATTCTGACGACCGTGGACGCCGGCACCCGCGTCTGCCGCTTCATGATCCAGGACCTGCTGGGCGTCGCCGTGCCCAAGATGCGCGAGACGAAGTCGTGGGGCGCCAACGTCGTCGCCACGGCCCTGACGGTCGGTCTGTGGGGCTATTTCCTCTACACCGGCGTGGTGGATCCGCTGGGCGGCATCAACAGCCTGTGGCCCCTGTTCGGCATCGCCAACCAGATGCTGGCCGCCGTCGCCCTGATCCTGGGCACCGTCGTCCTGTTCAAGATGAAGCGCGAGAAGTTCGCTTGGGTCATGGTCGTTCCCGCGACCTGGCTGCTGATCTGCACCCTGACGGCGGGCTTCCAGAAGCTGTTCCACCCGGACGTCCGCATCGGCTTCCTGTCCCACGCCCGCAAATATCAGGAGGCGCTGGGCGCGGGCGAACTGATCGCCCCGGCCAGGAGCATCGGCGACATGCACCGCATCGTGGTCAACGACTACGTCAACTCGACGCTGACGGCGGGCTTCCTGTTCGTGGTCGTCACCATGGTCGTCTATGGCGTCCTGGCGTGCCGCAAGGCCTATGCGAACAACCGCCCGACGGTCCGCGAGTATCCGGAAAGCCACCAACTGACGGCGGCTGACGAGGCGGCGGATGCGGCCCGTGCCTGAGGTCCAGGACGACCTGCTCTGCCTGTGCCGCGACACCGCCCTACGGTGGGGTCGCGGCGTCCGGCGCACGGCCGGCGCCATGATCGGTCAGCCGGATTATCAGGCCTATGTCGATCACGCGGCGGCGACCCATCCCGACCAGCCGCCGCTGGACAGGACCGCCTTCTTCCGCCTGCACGAGCAGCGCCGCTTCGGCGGCGCCGGCGGGTTCAAATGCTGCTGAACTAGAGCCCGCTGGCGGGGGTGCCGGCGCGGGCCCGGTCCTCGGCCCGAAGCGCGGCGATCGCCGTCTCCAGTGTCGGATCGTCGCCCGCGCGGCGCTGGGCCACGGTGCGGGGTGCGGCGATGTCAGGCGTGACCCCCCGCTTCTCCAGCCGAATCCCGCCCGAAGTCACGAAGTCCGCCCGGCTGAGCGTTAGCCGCCCGCCGTCCGGCAGATTGGTCTCCTGGGCGATCAGCACCGATCCGCCGGTCTTCTCGCCCACCACGATGCCGCGCCGCGCCTCCTGCAAGGCGGCTGGCGTCAGTTCGGCGGCGCTGCGGCTGCCCTGGTCCACCAGAACCGCCACATCATTGGCCAGGGGATCGCGCCGATCGCCGCAGTCGCCAGCCGCCCTCAGCACCACCGGCCGGCCGCTGCGTCCCGTCCGCGTTGCCCAGACCTGATCGCGCGGCAGGAAACAGGTCAGGACCGATTCCGCCTCCATCAGCCGCCCACCGGGATTGCCGCGCAGGTCCAGCACCACGTCGACGTCCGGCGGCAGACCTTCCAGCTCACTACCCATCCAGGCGCCCAGCCCCTTGTCGAACTGCTCGACGCGCAGCACCAGCACCCCCGGTCGAGACTTGTCGGCGGTGAATGGTTCGATGGCCTCCATCACCCGCGGCGTCAGGGCGATCTCGCGCCTCTGTCCCCCATCGTCGGTCAGGACCAACTGCACCGGAACCCCGTCATAGGTCTCGACATCCGGTCCCCAGGGCTTCCCGTCGACCGAATTCAGGGCCCAGCCCATCTGCACGCCCGCCGCCTCGGCCGGCGAGCCCGGCCGGACACGCTCGACGGTCCAGTCGTCCGGCGTCTCGCCCCGCATCAGGGTCAGGCCCATCACGGCGCGCCGGGCGAACTGCGCCTCCTGACGACGCACCGCCGCCGGCGGACTGGCCGCCGCATGACCGTCGTCCAGCAGATCCAGCATCGCATTGATGACGCGGTACAGCCCCCGCTCATCGCTCGCCGCCAGGGCCTGGGGCCGGAACGTCGCCCGCGCGGCGTTCCAATCCACGCCGTGCAGGGTCGGATCGTAATAGCCCCGCCGCACCTCGCTCCACACCCGATCGAACACCCGCTGGTTCAGCCTCACGCGGTCACGCGAGGGCGCTGCGGCGACCACCGGATCGACAACCGGCGAATCGACCGGTTGGGCCACGGCCGGAACGCTCAGCGGCAGGCCAAACAACAAGAGGCTGAAAACCCGGGCGGAAACACTCATACGCATGAGCGCCATCTGACGTCAGTCGCCCGCTTCGCTCAAGTCACGACTGCGCGCTATTCCGGCACCCGTACCCCGTCCCAGGCGAAGACGCCGCCGCTGTCGGCAGGGGTCAGGTTCGACAGCACGGACAGCAGCCGCTCGGCGGAATAGTCGGCCGTGAACAGCTTGCTCTCCGCCACCCCCTTCTGGAACGGCGCGCTCAGGTCCGTCGCCACAGTACCCGGATGCAAACCGGCGATCACGGCCTGCGGATGGCTGCGCGCCATCTCGATCGACAGATTGCGCAGGATCATGTTCAGCGCCGCCTTGGACGCGCGATAGGCGTGCCAGCCGCCCAGCCGGTTGTCGCCTATCGACCCCACCCGCGCCGACAGGGCCGCGAACACCGCCCGCCGATCGCGCGGCATCAGCGGCAGCAGATGTTTCGCCGCCAGCGCAGGCCCCACCGCATTGACGCGGTAGTCCCGCAACAGGTGTTCCGCATCCAACTGACGAAACGACCGTTCCGGCTGAAGCCCGTCGTGCAGCACCCCGGTCGCCACGACGATCACGGTTGGGGCCGGCCCCTGGCCGATCCGTTCGGCGGCGGACGCCAGACTGGCTTCATCCTCCAGATCAGCGGCCAGCGCTAGCGCGCCCGCCAGCTCCGCGCCGAACCGCGACACGGCCCAGACCGTCTCGTACGCGCCGTCCGCCACGATCCGCTCGACTATCGCCCGGCCGATGCCGCCCGTCGCCCCGATCACCACCGCCGATCCGTTCATCGCGTCTCCCTTCCTCGTTCGTCCCATGATAGGGGCGCGGCATGAGCATCACCACGGTCGGCCTCGATGCCGACGATACCCTCTGGCACAACGAGACGATCTTCCGCCTGACCCATGCGCGGTTCGTCGATCTTCTGGCCGACCACGGCGACGAGGCGACCATCGAGGCGCGCCTGGCCGAAACCGAGCAACGCAACCTGCGGCTCTATGGCTACGGCATCAAGGGCTTCACCCTGTCGATGATCGAGACGGCGATGGAGCTGACGAACGGCGAAGCTCCGCCCCATGTCGTGCGCGAGATCCTGGCCGCCGGTCGCGAGATGCTGGCCCACCCGGTCGAGACCCTGCCCGGCGTGGACGCGGTCGTCGCCGAACTATCCGAAAAATACCGACTTGTCCTGATCACCAAGGGCGACCTGCTGGATCAGGAGCGCAAACTGGCCGCCTCAGGCTTGGGCGACCTGTTCAGCGCCGTCGAGATCGTCTCAGAAAAGGATCGCGCCACCTACGAGCGGGTCTTCACCCGCCACGGCACCGGCCCCGCCGAGGCCGTCATGGCCGGCAACTCCATGAAGTCCGACGTCCTGCCCGCCATCGCCGCCGGCGCCTTCGGCGTCCACATCCCCTACCACGTCACTTGGGCCCACGAACTCGCCGACGCCCCGGAGAACGAGCCCCGCTACGTCTCCCTCGCCCGCATCGACGAACTCCCCGACTGGATCGCGGCGATCGCGGACGCTTAAGGTCTTGCCCCCTCGCCCCTCCCTCTCTAAACGGGCCGCTTAACCGACAAGCAGACGTGAGCGTCGCAGGGCCAAGCTCTGCGGGGGGCTTCTCGCGCGCGTAGAGAACGAAGGACGACGCACTCCCTTGGACGCCTCGGACATCTGTCATGACGAACGCGACGCCATGGTGCGCGCGGCGCTGGCCGAACAGGGCGACAGCGGCGTGACGCCGCGCCATACGTTGTTCTACTTCTATGGCGAGGGGGACCACGGCGACCTGAACGAGGTCGCCCGGCGCGCCGGCTTTCTGACGCGCGGCGCCGACGACATGACGGTGCTCGAAACGACCATGGCGGTGGACGAGGCGTCTTTTGCGGCGACCTCGGCCATGATGCAGACCTGGGCCGCGGCCTTCCAGCTAGAGTATGACGGCTGGGAATGCGCGGTCGTGACCCACTAGCGTTCAATAAGAAGAAGAGCTGGCGATGCCCAAGCGCACAGACATCAAGTCCATCCTCATCATTGGCGCCGGCCCGATCGTCATCGGCCAGGCGTGCGAGTTCGACTATTCCGGGGTTCAGGCCTGCAAGGCCCTGAAGGCGGAAGGGTATCGGGTCATCTTGGTCAACTCGAACCCCGCCACCATCATGACCGACCCGGAGGTGGCCGACGCCACCTATATCGAGCCGATCACGCCCGAGATGGTCGAGAAGATCATCATCAAGGAAAAGCCCGACGCCCTGCTGCCGACCATGGGCGGCCAGACCGCGCTGAACACGGCTCTGGCCCTGCATGAATCCGGCGCGCTGGCCAAACACGGCGTCGAGATGATCGGCGCCAAGGCCGAGGTGATCGACAAGGCCGAGGACCGCCAGAAGTTCCGCGACGCGATGGATAAGCTGGGTCTGGAGAGCCCCCGCTCCAAGGCCGCCCATTCGATGGAAGAGGCGCTGGAGGGGCTGGAGTTCGTCGGCCTGCCCGCCGTGATCCGCCCGTCCTTCACCCTGGCCGGCACCGGCGGCGGTATCGCCTTCAACCGCGAGGAGTTCGAGGAGATCGTCCTGCGCGGCCTGGACCTGTCGCCGACCACCGAGGTGCTGATCGAGGAATCGGTCCTGGGCTGGAAGGAATATGAGATGGAGGTCGTCCGCGACACGGCGGACAACTGCATCATCATCTGCTCGATCGAGAACGTCGACCCGATGGGGGTCCACACCGGCGATTCCATCACTGTCGCCCCTGCCCTGACGCTGACCGACAAGGAATATCAGCTGATGCGGACGGGCTCGATCAATGTGCTGCGCGAGATCGGCGTCGAGACGGGCGGCTCGAACGTCCAGTGGGCGATCAACCCCGCCGACGGCCGCATGGTCGTGATCGAGATGAACCCGCGCGTGTCGCGCTCGTCCGCGCTGGCGTCCAAGGCCACCGGCTTCCCCATCGCCAAGGTCGCGGCGCGTCTGGCGGTCGGCTACACCCTGGACGAACTGACCAACGACATCACCCAGGTGACGCCGGCCAGCTTCGAGCCGTCGATCGACTATGTGGTCACCAAGATCCCGCGCTTCGCCTTCGAGAAATATCCGGGATCCGAGCCCCTGCTGGGCACCTCGATGAAGTCGGTGGGCGAGGTGATGGCCATCGGCCGCACCTTCCAGGAATCGATGCAGAAGGCGCTTCGCGGGCTTGAAACCGGCCTGTCCGGCTTCGACGAGATCGAGATCGAAGGGGTGGCCGGCGCCGAAGACGACGCCACGGCCCGCGGCGCCGTCGTGCGCGCCCTGGGCGTTCCGACCCCCGACCGCATCCGCGTCATCGCCCAGGCCTTCCGCCACGGCCTGACGGTCGAGGAGGTCAACGCCGCCTGCGCCTACGAACCCTGGTTCCTGCGCCAGATCGCCGACATCGTGCGCGAGGAAGGCCATGTGCGGGTCAAGGGCCTGCCGACCGACCCGACCGAGTTCCGCCGCCTGAAGTCCAAGGGCTTCTCCGACGCCCGTCTGGCTCAGCTGACCGGCCAGAGCGAAAAATCAGTCCGGACCGCTCGTCGCGGCCTGCACGTGCGCCCGGTGTTCAAGCGGATCGACACCTGCGCCGCCGAGTTCGCCAGCGCCACCGCCTATATGTATTCGACCTATGAGACCGGCGCTCTGGGCCAAATCCCCGAGTGCGAGTCCGAACCGACGAACAAGAAGAAGGCCATCATCCTGGGCGGCGGTCCGAACCGGATCGGCCAGGGCATCGAGTTCGACTATTGCTGCTGCCACGCAGCCTTCGCCTTCGACCAGATCGGCGTCGAAAGCATCATGGTCAACTGCAACCCCGAGACCGTCTCGACCGACTACGACACCTCCGATCGCCTGTATTTCGAGCCGCTGACGGCCGAGGACGTGCTGGAGCTGATCGAGGTCGAGCGCTCGAACGGCGACCTTATCGGTTGCGTCGTCCAGTTCGGCGGCCAGACCCCGCTGAAGCTAGCCCACGCCCTGCAGGAGGACAACATCCCCGTCCTGGGCACCAGCGTCGACTCCATCGACCTGGCCGAGGATCGCGAACGCTTCCAGCAGATGCTGGAAGGCATCGGCCTGCGCCAGCCGCCCAACGGCCTGGCCCGTTCGGCCGAAGAGGCGGCGCAGAAGGCCGAAGAGGTCGGCTATCCCGTCGTCCTGCGCCCCTCCTACGTCCTGGGCGGTCGCGGCATGATGATCGTCCACGACCGCGAGCAACTGGACCGCTACGTGCATGAGGCCATGCGCGTCTCGGGCGACGATCCCGTCCTGATCGACCACTATCTGAACCGCGCCACCGAGGTGGACGTGGACGCCCTGTGCGACGACGAGACGGTCTTTGTGGCTGGCGTCTTGGAACATATCGAGGAAGCCGGCGTCCACTCGGGCGACAGCGCCTGCTCCATGCCGCCCTTCTCGTTGCGGCCCGAGATCGTGCACGAGTTGAAGCGTCAGACCACCGAAATGGCCAAGGCCTTGAAGGTGCGTGGCCTGATGAATGTGCAGTTCGCCATCGAGGAGCCGCACAGCGAAAGCCCGCGCATCTTCGTGCTGGAGGTCAATCCGCGCGCCAGCCGCACTGCCCCCTTTGTGGCCAAGACCATCGGTCAGCCCATCGCCTCGATTGCCGCCAAGGTCATGGCCGGCGTGCCGCTGAAGTCGTTCGGTCTGACGGACAAGCCCTACGACCATATCGCGGTCAAGGAAGCCGTCTTCCCCTTCGCCCGTTTCGCCGGGGTGGATACCGTCCTGGGCCCGGAAATGCGCTCGACCGGCGAGGTCATGGGCCTGGACTTCAAGCGGCCGGGAGAGGCCGACATGGCCCCCGCCTTCGCCCGCGCCTTCGCCAAGTCCCAGATCGGCGGCGGCACCATCCTGCCGACCTCGGGCTGCGCCTTCATTTCGGTCAAGGACGAGGACAAGCCCTTCATCGTCGACGCCGCCCGGACGCTGCTGGCCGAAGGCTTCAGCCTGATGGCCACCGGCGGCACCCACGCCTATCTGGTCGAACAGGGGCTGGAGGTGAAGCTGGTCAAGAAGGTGCTGGAAGGCCGCCCCCACATCGTAGACGCGATGAAGAACGGCGAGGTCCAGCTGGTCTTCAACACCACATCGGGCAAGCAGTCGCTGCAGGACAGCTTCTCGCTGCGCCGCACCGCTCTGATGATGAAGATGCCCTACTACACCACCACCGCCGGCGCCCTGGCGGCGGCCCAGGCCATCGGCGCGATCAAGGCCGGCGACCTGGATGTGCGGGCGATCCAGGACTACGCGTGACGTTGACGAAATCTCCGGTTTTCGGCCGCACGCTGCAAGGCTGTAGCGGCCGAACGCCGGAGCCACGCCGATGTCCAATCTCGACCTCGCCCTGATCGCCATCCTGTGCGGCGAAGTCTTGGGATTTCTCGCCTTCGCCAGGGACAAGCGGCGCGCCAAGGCCGGCCTGTGGCGCACGCCGGAATCGACGCTCTTGCTGTTTGGCTTGATCGGCGGGCTGGGCGCGTGGATGGGTCAGCACATCCTGCGCCACAAGACCCGCAAGGAGCCCTTCAGGACGCAGTTCGGCCTGGTCGTCCTCCTCCACCTGATCCTGCTGGCGGGCGGCGCCGCCTGGGTCATTCTGTAGCGCGACCGTCTTCGCCCGCCCCATCCTCACCGGCCACGATCCGCGTGGCGGCCAGGTCGGCGGTGACATTGCCGACGGTGCGGAAGATGTCGGGGATGACCTCGACCGCCAGCAGCAGGGGCAGCACCCCCAGCGGCAGGCCCATGGCCAGGCAGATGGGGCCGATGGCGGCGAAGAAGCTGACCTGGCCCGGTAGGCCGACCGAGGCGATGGACACGGCGATGGCTGTCAGTCCGCCGGCGATCAGCACGCCGAGCCCCAGCTCCACCCCGTGCAACTGCGCCACATAGAGGCAGACCGCCAGGTTGGCGACAGGGCTTGTGATGCGGAACACCGCCACCGCCAGCGGCAGAACGAGGCCGGCGGAGGTCTGGGGCACGCCCAGCCAGTCGCGCGCGCGCTCGATCATGACCGGCAGGCTGGCCAGCGACGACTGGGTCGAGACGGCGACCACCTGGGCCGGGGCCACGGCGCGCGCGAAACGGGCCAGCGAAATCCGACCCCACACGATCGCCACGACATAGATGATCAGGATCAGGCCGATCTGGCTGAGGCAGACGATGGCGACATAGTGGGCCAGCGTCCCCGCCACCCCCAGGCCCGCGCGCAAACCCACGCCCAGCGCCAGGGCGAATACACCGAACGGCGCGGCCAGCAGCACCCAGTGGACGATGACGACCATGGTCTCGGCCACCGCCTCGAAGAAGCCGGCCAGGGGCCGCCGCAGCTGGGCCTTGATCCGCGTCGCGGCGAAGCCGAACGCGACGGCGAAGACCACCACCGCCAGCACCCCGTCGTCGGACGCCGCCTTGATGACGTTGGCCGGCGCAAGACTGGCCAGGAAGGCGCGCAGGCCGTCGGTGCGCGCCGCCTCGCCCACGGTCGCCAGCGATTCGGCGCTGACGCCCGCCAGCAATCCACGCCCCGCCTCCGGATCGATCGGCCAGACCGCCAGCAGGCCCAGGCCCGCCAGGATCGCATAGATCGTCGCTCCGACCAGCAGGACGCCGAACACCACCAGCGACCGGACCGCGATCCGGCCCGTCGCCGCCGCATCGGCGATGGACACGATGCCGGTCACCAGCAGGCTGAACACCAGGGGAATGACGGTCATGCGCAGGGCGTTCAGCCACACCTGGCCCAGGCTCTCGACCACGCCCAAGGCGCCGGTCAGCCAGGCGGCCTGGGACCCTTGCGCCAAGGCGCCGACGACGACGCCGGCGACCAGGGCCGCGATGACGAAAAAGCTCAAGGAGGTGAAGAAGGCGGCGATGCGGGATTGGCTCATGCCCTAGCGCTAGCACCGCTCGGCGCGTCGCGCGCGGCAAACCTTCTACCGGTCGCTGACAGTTCATGTCGTCGCAGGGCGAACCCCGGTCGCACACCGCGCGTTGGGACGACGAAAGGAACTCAATCATGTCCCGTCTGAACAAACTCGTCCCGCTGATCGGCAGCCTGCTGCTCTCAAAGGGCGGCCGCCGCGTCGCCGGTCGTCACGCCGGCAAACTGGCCCTGGCGACCCTGGCCTATGAGGTCTGGCGCAACCGCCGCGAAGGCGCCAAGCCCAAGGTCGCGCCGCAATCGCGCGGACGCTGGAGCGGCCGCCGCCCGCGCTGAGGCCGCAATCGCCGCTCGACTTCTGGGGCGGCGTTGCGAATAGTCACGCCTCGCCGCCCGGAGCCGACCCATGATCAAAATCCACCATCTGAACGACAGCCGCTCGCAACGCGTCCTGTGGCTGCTTGAAGAGCTGGGCCTGGACTATGAGGTGGTCCGCTACGAACGAAACCCTGGAAACCGGCTGGCGCCCCCCGAACTGCTGGCGATCCACCCGCTGGGCAAGTCGCCGGTCATCGAGGACGGCGCGGTCAAGGTCGCAGAGACCGGGGCCATCGTCGAATATCTGCTCGATACCTACGGCCAAGGTCGCCTGCGTCCGGCGGCGGGAACCGAGGACGGCCGTCGGTTCACCTATTGGCTGCACTATGCCGAGGGGTCGGCCATGCCCCCTTTGCTGCTGAAGCTGGTCTTCAGCATGCTCCCACGCCGTGCGCCGGCCCTGCTGAAACCCATCGTCAATGGCGTCGCCAACAAGGCGATCACCAGTTTCGTCGATCCGCAGCTGCGCACCCATGTCGGCTTCTGGGAGGACGAACTGGGCCGCTCGGAATGGTTCGCGGGCGATCAGTTCACAGCCGCCGACATCATGATGAGCTTTCCAGTCGAGGCCGGCGCCGACCGCGCGTTCAATGCCGAGACCAAGCCCCGTCTAAAGGCCTTCTTGAACCGCATCCATGCGCGGCCTGCCTATCAACGCGCGCTCGAGCGCGGCGGACCCTACAGCTACGCGTGATCGGATCGTGATCGCGGCGGCGCAACCCGCCGTCGTCGAGGGCGTTAAGGTCTCATGCGCCTTCAAACCATTCAGATCGTCGCCGGACTAGCTGCGGCTGTCGCCTTCGTCCTCGCCTTCATGGCGGCGGGAGCCGCCCTGATTTCCGGCCTCTTCATGCTCGCCGGCCTCGCCGCCGTCGGTTGGCTGGCCTACAGCCTCATAAAGGGTGTCCTTCGCCGCGATCACAAGCCCGAACCGCCGGCCCGCGCATGAGCGGTCAACCGGCGCGGGCATCCCGCTCTTGAATTCTTGAGCGAGAAACCCTAGTCTTGATGCCCGGCCGCGCCCGCCCCGCGGCCTTTTGTGTGCTTACCTCGCGTCTTTCCAGTCTCCGGGCGAACCAGAAAAATCACGACACAAATGGAAAAAGTGCCGATGACGGGCGAGGGCTACCGTGCCCTCGACGATCAACTGAAGCAATTGAAGTCGGTCGAAAGGCCGAGCGTGATCGCCGCCATTTCCGAGGCGCGTGAGCACGGCGACCTGTCCGAAAACGCAGAATACCATGCCGCCAAGGAGCGTCAGGGCTGGATCGAAGGCCAGATCGCCGAGATCGAGGACAAGATCAGCCGGGCTCAGGTCATCGACGTGTCCAAACTGTCGGGCAGCCAGGTCAAGTTCGGCGCCACGGTCACTGTGGTGGACGAGGACACCGAGGAAGAGGCCACCTATCAGATCGTCGGCGAACACGAAGCGGACGTGAAGAAGGGCAAGATCTCGATCGCCTCGCCGATCGCGCGCGCCATGATTTCCAAGGAAGTCGGCGACGTCGTGGAGGTCAACACCCCCGGCGGCGTGAAGGCCTACGAGATCCTCAAGGTCGAGTGGAAGTAACAGCGATGGCGGGGGCAGCGTCCGCGCGCCCCCTCTCCCCTTTGGCCATCTGGGTCGTCTCCGACGGCCGTGCCGGCATCGAGAATCAGGCGCTGGGTCTCGCCGAGGCCGTCCAGCGCCTGACACCGGCCGAAATCACGATCAAACATATCCGCTGGCGGCCGATCTTCGACCGCCTGCCGTCGGCGTTAAAGACCCCGGCCATGCTGGCGTCCGCGCCGTTGACCGCCCCCTGGCCCGATCTGTGGATCGCCACGGGTCGTGCGACCCTGCCGCTGTCGACCCGCGTCAAGGCCTGGAGCGGCGGCAAGACCTTCGTCGTCCAGACCCAGGATCCACGCTGGGCCAACGATCGCTACGACCTGATCGTCGCGCCCGCCCATGACGGTCTGTCGGGCGACAATGTCTTCGAAATCACCGGCTCGCCCCATCGCATCACGCCGCAGCGGATCGCCGAGGCCGCGCCCCCCTTCGCCGACCGGATCGCCCCCCTGCCCCATCCGCGCGTCGCCGTGCTGATCGGCGGCAAGTCCAAGGCTTTCGACCTGACCGAGGCCCATGCGGCGGACCTGGCCGACCAGATCGCGGACGCCGTGCGAGCATCTGGCGGCGCACTGATGCTGACCTTCTCACGCCGCACGCCCGACGCGGCGAAGGCCGTCATGACCGCTCGGCTGTCGGACCTGCCGGGCTGGATCTGGGACGGGACAGGCGACAACCCTCTGTTCGGCTTCCTGCATTTCGCCGACCACATCCTGGTCACCGAGGACAGCGCCAACATGGCCGCCGAGGCCGCCTCGACCGGCAAGCCGGTCCACGTCCTGCCGATGATCCCGCTGAAGGCCGGCGACAAGTTCGCTCGCCTGTACGACGACCTGCAATCGCGCGGCGCAACCCGTCCGTTCGACGGCGCGCTGGACGGCTGGACTTACGACCCGCTGGCCGAAACCGACCGCGCCGCGCGCGTCGTCCTGGAAGCGATGCAGACGCGATAGCGAGACCCACATCCGTTCCTGACGCCGTCATGCCCCATGGTGACGACCGTCATCAGGAGATTTTCAAAGAACGGCTCGCAAAAATCTGCACGAAAGTGCACTAACAGATGCTGGAGTGGCCTTTTCAGTCGCCGCCGCCACCGCCGCTACCGTCACAGCCGCTGTCCCCGCTGCAGTCTGAGCCGCTGTGCTGCGACGTATCCGATGAAGGCATGACCGCGCCGCCGTCCGACCCGCCGCTCTTCTTGGCCTTGGCGTTCGCCGCGCTCATCAGAGCCACGCCAAAGCCCGATCCGATGGCCGTGCCCAGCGCGAGACCTAGGCCGACATTGTCCAGGGCCACGCCCAGCGCCACGCCGATCGACAAGCCCATGCCGATCCCGATCGGCAGGAAGGCCGCGTTCTTATTCGTCATCCCCATCTCCCCTGCGTGGTCAGGCGAGACTAGCATCGCGCAAACGGGAATCACCGCCTAAATAGGGCCATGACCCAAGCTCGTACCGTTCGCGTCGCCATCATCGGCTCAGGCCCCGCCGGCTGGACCGCCGCCATCTACGCCGCCCGCGCCTCGCTGAACCCCGTCGTCATCGCCGGCATCCAGCCTGGCGGCCAGCTGACCATCACCACCGACGTCGAGAACTATCCCGGCTTCGCCGACACCATCCAGGGCCCTTGGCTGATGGAGCAGATGCAGGCCCAAGCCCTGCACGTCGGGACCGAGGTCATCCACGACATCGTCGTCTCCGCCGACCTGTCGCAACGCCCGTTCCGCCTGAAGCTGGACAGCGGCGAAGAGATGCTGGCCGAGACGCTCATCATTTCCACGGGCGCCCAGGCCAAATGGCTGGGGCTTGAGAGCGAGGCCGCCTATCAGGGCTTCGGCGTCTCGGCCTGTGCCACCTGCGACGGCTTCTTCTATCGCGGCAAGGAAGTCGTGGTCGTCGGCGGCGGCAACACCGCCGTGGAGGAGGCTCTGTTCCTGACCAACTTCGCCTCCAAGGTCACGGTCGTTCACCGCCGCGACGAGTTCCGCGCTGAGAAGATCCTCCAGGACCGGCTGTTCGCCCACCCCAAGGTCGAAGTGCTCTGGAACTCGGCGATCGAGGAGATCGTCGGCGTCGTGGACGGCATGGCCAAGAATGTCACGGGCGTCCGGCTCAAGAACGTCCAGGACGGCTCGACCCAAGAAATCCCGGCCGACGGCGTCTTCATCGCCATCGGCCACGCCCCGTCATCGGAACTGTTCAAGGGCCAGCTGGAAACCAACGCCGGCGGCTATCTGCGGGTCAAGCCCGGCACCGCCTCGACCGAGATCGAAGGCGTCTGGGCCGCCGGCGACGTGACCGACGACGTCTATCGCCAGGCCGTCACCGCCGCTGGAATGGGCTGTATGGCCGCCCTGGAAGTCAGCCGCTTCCTCGCCGAAGAGGACCACGCCAAGGCCCACAACCCCATTAGCCACGCCGAGGCGGAGAAGATCGGGGTCTGGTGACCCCGATGCTGCGCGATCAGTAGGCCGAGGCCTCCGTCAGTTCCGCCAGATCCTGATCTGATAGCTTAAGCGTCGCCGCCTTCAGCGTGTCGGCCAGTTGGTCGGTCGAGGTGGCGCTGACAATCGGGGCCGTCACGCCCGGCTGGGCCAGCAGCCAGGCCAGGGCGACCTGGGCGGAGGTGGCCTCATTCTTCTGGGCCACGGCGTCCAGAACCGCCAGGATACGCACGCCGCGCTCGTCGAACTTGTCCTTCAGCATTCCCTCGCGCTTGGTCCCGGCGATCTGATCGACGGTCTTGTATTTGCCGGTCAGGAAGCCGCTCTCCAGACTGAAATAGGTGATGACGCCCAGCCCCTTCTTGACGGCCAGGTCCTGCAACCCGCCCTCGAAGGTGTCGCGGCTGTAGAGGTTGTAATGCGGCTGGATCGTCGCATAGGCGGCCAAACTCTCGCGCTGCGAGATGTCCAGAGCTTCGGACACCTGTTCGGCCGAATGATTGGACGTGCCGATGGCGCGCACCTTGCCGACCTGCACCAGCTTATCCAGCGCGCGCACCGTCTCGTCCTGCGGTGTCTTCGGATCGGGCCAGTGAGTTTGATACAGGTCGATATAGTCGGTCTGGAGCCGGCGCAGCGACGCCTCGACCGCCGTCTCGATCCAGGCCGGCGACAGGTCGTTGTGGCCCTGCCCCATATCCGATCCAACCTTGGTCAGGATCTTGACGTCGTCGCGCCGGCCGCGCGCCTTCAGCCACTTGCCGATGATCGTCTCGCTTTCGCCGCCGGAGTGGCCCGGAACCCAGCGCGAATAGGCGTCGGCGGTGTCGATGGCGTCGAACCCGGCCTCGACGAACCCATCCAACAGGGCGAAGGAGGTCGCCTCATCGGCCGTCCAGCCGAAGACGTTGCCGCCGAACACCAGGGGGGCGATGTCCAGGCCGCTGGAGCCGAGCTTGCGTTTGGTCAGGGTCGTCATGGGGGAGGTCTCCTTGTAGGGAGCCCTCGACATATGCCGCATGGCGGCGACCGCAACCGCCTCGGCGGCGGTCAGGCGAAGAGTTGAAGACCCGGAGGCGCGTAATCGACCGCCTGCCCCTGGCGACGACGCAGGGCGTAATCCACAGCCGTTTGGACCGCATGTTCGTCTGTCGGTTTGGACAAGACGCCGATGGTGCCGGCGACGCCGTCGCGCACCATGCCGGGGTTCGCCGTCATGAACAGGACGGAGACGCCCATGTCCTGGCCCAGTTCGCGACCCAGGTTGATCCCTGTAGGACCATCGGAAAGGTGGATATCGACCAGCGCCAGATCAACGTCGTTCTCGCGCACCAGATCGCGCGCGGCCTGTGCGGTCGCGGCGACGCCCAGAACCTCGTGACCGAGGTCCTCCAGGACGAACCTAAGCTCCATCGCAACGAGAGCTTCGTCTTCGATGATGAGGATACGCGCAGTCATGGGTTCAATCAGTGCTCGGGAGCGTACGTAACGTCAGTGTGAGGCATTAGTTTCAATAGAGGACTAATTTGTATGTCCGCCCGCCGCTCGGCGTCGGGACAGAGCCGTCGCCGGCAGGTCCACGATGACCTGAAGCCCTTCTGGCCGCCATTCGCGCGACAAACGCCCGCCGAGCTGTCCCTCGACCGAGAGGCTGGCAAGGGATGAGCCGAAGCCGGTGCGTTGCGGCATGCCCTGGACGACCGGACCGCCCGTTTCTGACCAGGTCAGGACGAAGCGGTCCTCCTGCCGTTTCGTCGTCAGGGTGACCACGCCGCCACGCTCGGAAAGCGCACCGTATTTGGCGGCGTTGGTCGCCAGTTCGTGGAACAGCAGGGCCACGGAGGTCGCCGCCTGATCGTCGAAGACGGCGTCCTCGCCCTGGATGACCACGCGCGCCCCACCCGTCTCGTCCGCATAGGCCTTGAACAGGTCGGACAGGAAGGAATGCAGGGTCGTCGCCCCGATCGTGGTCTTGGACGTCTCGGTGTGCGGCCGCACGAACTCATGCGCCCGGGCCAGGGCGGCGATGCGCGTGCGCAGCGAGGCCGAAAACGCCTTGGCCTCCGGATACTGGCGCGCCGACAGGGCGACCAGGGCGGTGACAACGGCGAAGATGTTCTTGATCCGGTGGCTCAGCTCCTGGCTGACCAGCTCGCGGCCTTGCTCCAGCCTCTTCAACTCGTCGATATCGGTCAGGGTGCCGAACCAGCGGGTGATCTCGCCCGCCTCGTCGCGGATCGCCACCGCGCGGCCCAGGGTCCAGCGATAGACGCCGCTGTGATGCTTCAGCCGGTATTCGATCTCATAGGGCTCGCCGGTTTCCAGCGAGTTGCGCCACACGGTCCACGCCCGTTCGCGGTCGTCGGCATGGAACATGTCGTTCCAGCCCTCGCCATCCGTCGAGCCCAGGGGCACGCCCGTGAATTCGTACCAGCGCGCATTGTAGTAGTCGTGAAAACCGTCCGGCAGGGTGGACCACACCATCTGCGGCATGGCGTCAGCCAACACCCGAAACCGACTCTCGCTTTCGCTCAGGGCCATGGCGGTTTCGGCGAGGTCCGTCTCGATGGTCTTGCGTTCGGTGATGTCCACCGCGACGCCGGGGAAGCGGATCGGCTTGCCCTCCGCGTCGAAATAGACCTGCCCGCGCGCCAGAATCCAACGCACGTCATCGCCCTGGCCCAAACGATATTCGCTGACGAAGGCGCCGTCGCCCGTCATGGCCCGGTCGATCTCGTCAGTGACGCGTTGGGCGTCGTCGGGATGGACGCTGGAGGTGAAAACCTCGATGGCCGCGCCCTCGCGCGCGGCTTCGGGATCCACGCCATACATCCGCGCAAAGCGTTCGTCGGCGATCACGCGGTTCTCAGGAATGTCCCAGTCCCAGGCCCCCACATAGGCTGAGGCCTCCATCGCCAACCGCGCGGTGCGGTCGCTGAGGTCCCGGTCCAACAGGGCGCGGCGCAGCTCCAGTTGCGTCATCACCTGTTGCGCCAGGGTCTTGAGCGCCATCAGCTGAAGCTCGGTCAGACCTTGCGGGCGCGGCGTGTCGTCCAGCACGCACAGGGCGCCCAGCGGCACGCCGTCGGGCGTCCTCAGCGGATAGCCGGCATAGAAGCGGATGTGCGGCGCGCCCGTCACCAGATCATTGTCGATGAAGCGGTCATCCTGCATCGCGTCGGGGATGACCATGACGTCGTCGCCCAGCATCGCGTGGGCGCAGAACGACAGCGGCCGCGGCGTCTCGCGCACGCCCAGACCGACCTCGGACTTGAACCACTGACGCTGGGAATCGACCAGACTGACGGCGGCCATCGGTGCCTCACAGATGCGCGCGGCGAGCGACGCCAGATCGTCGAACGACCCTTCGGGCGTCGTGTCCAGCACGCCGTAACTTGTGAGGGCCTTCAGACGGTCGGCTTCGTCCCACCTCGGACAATCGACTTCGGGGTGGGTCAAGCAGGCGTCCTCGCTGGGCCGGTCATGTCCGGCCATCGACATCAATGCTCGGAGTGGCGAAGCGTTGCAATGCAGGATGTCAGTTCGCGGGGCGACCGACTTCCTCCACATCCATCGTCGTGACGCCTGTGGGCGCCGGGGCGGCGGGTTTGGTGGACGATGCGGGCCGCTCCAAGGCGTTCAAGCGCGCGTTGATGGCGGCGACTTCATCACGCGTCGGCAGGCGGCGACCGCCCAGGCTGACCACGCCGACGACCCGCTGCTGACCATCGATCTCGACCGTCTTCAACGGCGCGTCTTTCAGCGGAGCGTCGGGATCGGCGCCGCCGGTTGCAGAGCCGGCCGCGATCGTCATACGGGGACGCGAGAAACGCGCCTCGTCGATCGCCGGCTCGCGCCCATTGTAGGTTTTGCGGAAGGCGGCCGTTTCGCCATAGACGCCCTTCCAACGATAGAAGATGTGCGCGCCGATCTGCGTCACCTTGGCCACCGTCGGCGCCCACCAGGGATGCACATAGTCGGCGTGATAGTGGGTGGCTGTGCCGACTTCCTGAGCCACGACGCCGTTCAGCGCGCGCTCCGCCACCTTGCGCGCCCGCTCCCACGCCCAGCCGACCGGCGTCTGGCCCAGCGAGCCGTCGCAGGTGAAGCTGAACTGACAGCCCGTGACGCGTTCGGCGCCTTCGAACACCACGCCGCAGACGGTGTTGGCGTAGTTCGGATCGCGCACGCGGTTCAGGACCACCTGCGCCACGCCCGCCTGGCCGTTGTCCGGCTCCAGCGCCGCCTCGTAATAGACCGCCTGGGTCAGGCAGCGCAAAGCCCGCCTGCGATCCTCGGCGCTGCCCTTGAACACGAACGACAGGGCAGGACGCAGCGCGCCAGACGCGGGCGCCATGGCCGCGTTCAGACGTTGGGCCTCAAGGCCGCTCTTGCCCGGTTCCAGACCCGGCTTTCCGGCCAGCGTCAAGCTCTCCCAGCCTGGCGTCAGCCCGTAGAGAGCCGGCTGCAGAAGGTTGGGATCATGCCGCATGGCGACGGCCAGCTGCGACGGCGTCAGTCGCCCCTTGATCGCGGCCAGCCCGCCCGCGCCGAGGTCGCCGCCGGTAATGCGCGAGACCGCCTCAGCAGTCCGATCCATATCGGGCCGCACGCTGGACCCCGCCGCCATGGCGACGCCCAGCACCGCGCCGGCCGCGGGCAAGGCCGCCGCCGAACGCCGCAGCGCCTTCCACATCGTCTTCCAGGGCAACCGGGTCATTCAGGGTCCAATAGCCGCGATCGGCGCACCGGCCTTTCGCTGAGATCGCGCGTCTAGTCCGACTTATAGGCCATTTTCCGGCCTCACGACGACCGCCGTTATCAAACCCCCTGCGCGTCAGGGGTGGTCGCCCCAAACGCAAGGTGTAAAACTATGTTCCAGCGGAGCAAACGCGTCGCTGGTGGGGCGAACCGACGATATGAGCGCAGGCGGATCGAAACGGCGGATCGCGGTCATGGATCGCTGGCTGATCGGCCTGGCGCGCTTGTCGACGGCCTCGCCGACGCATCGCCTTTTGATCGGGATCGGCATCGCCCTCGCGGGTCTGGCGATCCGGGCGGCGGCGTCGCCACTGTATGGCGAGGTGACCGGCTTCACCATCCTGTTGCCAGCGGTGACCCTGGCCGCTCTGGCGGCCGGCTGGACCGGAGCCTTGACGGCGCTGGCGGTGTGCACCGGCGGCGGCTGGGCGATCGTCGCGCTGACGGCGACCGGCCGGGATGGCGTGCTTGACGCCATCGGTGGTGCGGCGACCTGGAACTTCGTTCTCGTCGGCCTGTTCATCGCGGCGGTGGGGGCGTCGCTCCGCAAGGCCCTGTCGCGGTTGAGTGAAAGCGAGACCCGGTTCCGCGAACTGGCCGATACCGCCCCCTCACCAATCTGGCTGCTGGACGCCAAGGGCGAGTTCGAGTTCGTCAACGCCGCCGTCTTCACCCTGCATGGACTGGACATCGAGGCGTTGCGCGAAGGCGGCTGGAAGACCGCCGTTCACCCCGACGATCTGGAGACCGTAAAGGCGGCCGAGAAGGCCGGCGCCACTGATCGCAAGCCGTTCCAGATGGAGGCGCGCGTTCAGGGACAAGACGGCGTCTGGCGCTGGATGCGGGCCGTCGTGCGGCCGCGCTTCGATGGGCAAGGCACCTTCGTCGGCTATGCCGGCATCTCGTTCGACGTGACCGAAACCCGTGAAGCTCTGGATGCGGCGGCGCGCGCCGCGCGACGTCAGGCGTTCCTGCTGGACCTCAGCGACCGGCTCCGCGACCTGACCGATCCCGAAGACATCATGGCCGATGTGGAGAGCACGCTTGGCGCCCTGCTGGATGTCGAGCGGGTGGGCTATGGCGAGGTCGATCAGTCGGCGGGCGTCGTCTCCATGAGCCGCGATTGGACCGCCGGCGTCGAAAGCGCTCAGGGTCAGTTCAGCCTGAACGCCTTTGGCGAAGGTCTGATCTCGGATTTGAACGAAGGCCGCACCATCCAGATTTCAGATGTGCGCGAGGACCCTCGCACGGCGGCGGTCGCCGACGCCTTCGACGCCATCCAGACCCGCGCCCTGGTGCGCGCGCCGCTGATCCGGACCGGACGTTTGCGCGCGTTTCTCTATGTCCATTCGGCGACGCCGCGCGACTGGACCGAGGCCGAGGTCAGCCTTGTCGAAGAAGTCGCGGCGCGCACCTGGGCCGAGGTCGAGCGCGCCCGCGCGGAAAACGAGACCCGTGAGAGCGAACAGCGGTTCCGCGCCATCGCCGACACCGCGCCGGTGCTGATCTGGGTCACGAAACAGGATCGCACGCGCGCCTTCGTGAACCGCGCCTATGTCGATTTCCACGGATCGGACTATCAGACAGTCCTCAACCTGGATTGGCGAAGCGCGCTGCATCCCGAGGATCAGGCGCGCATCCTGGCGGAATCGATTAACGGGGAAGCGACGCGCGAGCCCTTTTCGATGGAGGCGCGCTATCGCCGCTACGACGGCGAATGGCGCTGGCTGAAGTCCTTCTCCCGTCCCCGTCTGGCGGGCCAGGAGGTCGTCGGCTTCGTGGGCGTGGCGTTCGACGTGACGGACATGCGCACGGCCCAGGCGCGACTAGAGGAATCCGAGAACCGCTTCCGCACCGTCGCCGACAGCGCGCCCGCCCTGATCTGGATGAGCGACGACGCCGCCCAGATGGTGTTCGCCAACAGGCGCTACCGCACCTTCTTCGGCGTCGAGGCGGACGCGCATCTGCCCGATAGCTGGCGACGCCTGATCCACCCGGACGACGAAGGCGTGTTCGCCGCCGCCTTCATGCGCGCCTTCGAGGCCCGGGATCGGTTCGAGGCGCTGACGCGGATCAGTCATCCAACGCTCGGCCCGCGCTGGCTGCGGACTGAAGGCGTGCCGCGCTTCGACGCCTCAGGCCTATTCCAGGGCTACGTCGGGGCCTGCCTTGATGTGACCGACGCCAAGCGGGCCGAAGACGACCTGAAACGCATCAATGAACTGCTGGAAGAAAGGGTCGACGAGGCCCTGATTGAAAAGGCCCAGGCCGAGGCGCAACTGGTCCATGCCCAGCGGATGGAGGCCGTCGGGCGGCTGACCGGCGGGGTCGCGCATGACTTCAACAATCTGCTGACCGTCGTGATCGGGGCGTTGGACATCATCCTGCGCAGCGAGGACGCGGCCAAGCGTAAGAAGCTGGGCGAGGCGGCGTTGGCGGCGGCGCGTCGGGGTGAGAGCCTGACGCATCAGTTGCTGGCCTTCTCGCGTCGTCAGGCTCTGCGGCCCGAGCCGATCGATCTGAACGCCCTGATCCGCGAGAGCGAACCGCTGCTGCGTCGAGCCGTCGGCGAGGCCGTGGACTTCAAGGTCAAGCTGAAGCGTGGCGGCGCGCCCGCCAATGTCGATCCGGCCCAGTTCGAAGCCGCGCTGCTGAACCTGATCGTCAATGCGCGCGACGCCCTGGGCGATGTGACCGGGGCCAAGGGCCGCCAGGCCCGCATCACCGTGCAGACGCGGGCCTGCACGGTCGAGGCCGGACAGATCGCCGAACTGGCGGCCGGCGACTATGTCTGCGTCAGCGTCGCCGACAACGGCGAAGGCATGTCGCCGGACATCCGCGACCAAGTGTTCGAACCGTTCTTCACCACCAAGGGCGTCGGCAAAGGGACGGGCCTGGGGCTGAGCCAGGTCTATGGGTTCGCACGCCAGTCAGGCGGCGGCGTCCAGATCATCTCCGAGCCGGGACTTGGGGCCGAGATATGCATCTTCCTGCCGCCCCTGTCGGCAGAGGACGCCGCGATGACGTCGAACCTGGTCGCCGCCGATGGCGCCCCCTTGGTCGAGGGCGGGCGGATGTTGCTGGTGGAGGACGACGCCGGCGTCGCCGCCATCGCGCTCGAAATCTTGGAAGGTTTCGGGCTGGAGGTCGACTGGGCCGAGACGGGCGACGATGCGCTGAAGTTCCTTCAAGCCGACGACTTCGATCTGATGCTGACCGACGTGGTGATGCCCGGCGGCATGAGCGGCATCGATTTGGCGCGCGAGGCGGCGGCGCGCTGGCCGGATCTGCGGATCGCCCTGACCTCGGGCTACGTCGGCGAGGACGTGGATGCGGTGCTGGCCGACACGGTCTGGCCGCTGCTGCGCAAACCCTATTCGTCGGACCAGTTGCGCGCCCTGCTGGAACGCCTCAGCGCCGCGACGACGAACTAACGAAGCAGGACCCGACGGCCAAAGAAAAACGCGCCGCAGCGATGCGACGCGTCGATCTGTTTGGAGCTGCAGCTGGATTTAGCGGCGGGCCTTGCGGGCGGCGTAACGGGCGTCGCGCTTGGCCTTTTGCTCTTCCTTGGTCAGTTGCTTGCGCGCCTTGCGGTCGGCGCGCTTCTCGGCGTCGATCTCTTCCTGAGCGGCGAGTTCGGCGGCCAGACGCGCGGCTTCCTTTTCAGCCTTCTCGCGACGCAACTCGGCCTTGGCCAGTTCATGCTGCTGACGCAGGGCTTCCTTTTCGGCGGCGCGCTTTTCGGCCAGGCGGTCGAACTCGGGATCGGGCGCGGCGGCCTTGGGCTTGAATTTGGCGAGCAGGGCCTTCTTGGCCTCTTGCTGGGCGGTAATGCGGTCGGAGAATCCGGTCTTCAGATCTTTCATGCGAAAGCGTCAGGGTTCCTTGTGAGCGACCAGGGCGGTCGTCGGGGGTCAGGCTGCGTCACGCACGGCCCGAAGCGGGGCGCACAAAGCCGATAAGCGCGCGAAAATCAAGGTTCGCAGCCCGCAAATCGGCCTGATGCGTCATTTGGAGCGTCGCGGCGGCGTGGCCGCAACACTTCGATCAGATAGGCGCCGCAGCCCTGATCGCAAGCGCGGCGATAAGAGCGTGCGTCGACCGAGGCGGTCTTAGTTCGGCTTTTGCGCTTGGCCGACAGCTGTCCCGGCCGCACCGCCCACGGCGGCGCCGACCGGGCCGCCGACGACCGCGCCGGCGATAGCGCCGCTGGCGGCCTTCTGTTCGATGGTCGCGCCGCAGGCGGACAGGGCGAGCGCCGCCGCAGCGGCTGCGGTCACGGTGATAATTTTTGTCATGGATTTCTCTCCAAAGGCCACGCTTGAACGCGAACGCGGCATAGCGGTTCCTGGCTTGAGCTCTAGTTGCGCCGACGACCACCGCCACAATTCTAAACAGATTTGTTCGCTCCATTTAGTTTGCTGCGATGCAGCATATCTAGACATAGCAAGTTTAACTGTTGATAGATACAGTATTCGGCCTATAGATTTATCCAGTCTTGCCGTTTTGCAGCCACACGGGTCGCCGAGACTGAAAAATACCTACCGAATCCGAGGCGTTAACCATCGGATTGCAAATCGAACACATTGAGGCCATAAAAGGCTGGCTAAAGGCCCGTCCTCGACGCCCGGGCCACTGAGCCGAGCGCCGGAATTTGCAGGCTGGACCGCGACCGCAATGGGTCGCCTCGCCGGCAAGACTACCCCGGGGGCTGCGTTTCTCGCCCTGCTGAACAGGACTACCTCGTTGTCGCATTCCTCGCAGACGCGCGCCATTTTGCGCGCCGATCGTGTGGCCAAGATCAAGCCCATGACGGCTGCTGCAGCCTTTGGCGGTCTGTTGGGACTGGCGATCGGATGCGCCTATCTGGGCGGCACGACGGCGCGCGCGACGACGCTGCGCGCCCAGGCCGAACGGATTCAAGGCGCCACCGCCGCCGGTTTCACGGAAGAAGCCCTCGCCGCCGCCGCCGGCGGCCTCGACGCCAGCGCCCTGACCATTGCGCGTCGACACGATCCCTACACCAGCGCGGGCTCGGCCCAGCGCGATCGCCAGGCTGAACTGCTGGCCGCCCGTCTCGAACAACTCCGCGCGCCCGGCGATCCCAACCTTCGCCGCGCCAGCCTGATAGCACCGACCGCCGCGCCCGCCTTCCGGGTGGCCAACGCGCTGGACGCCAGCCGCGATCTCGATTGCCTGACTCAGGCCGTCTATTATGAAGCCCGTGGCGAGGGCGCCGACGGCATGAAGGCCGTGGCTCAGGTTGTCCTGAACCGCGTGCGCCACCCCGCCTTCCCCAAGACGGTCTGCGGCGTCGTCTTCCAAGGGGCGGCGCGCAGCACCGGTTGCCAGTTCTCCTTCACCTGCTCGGGCGCGATGCGCGGCCGCGTCAACCAGGCCGCCTGGAACCGCGCCAGGACCGTGGCCTCGAACGCCATGTCGGGGTCGGTCTTCTCGCGCGTCGGCAATGCGACCCACTTCCACACCACCGCCGTGACGCCGGGCTGGCGTTCTTCGCTGGTGCAGGTCAGCCAGGTCGGCAGCCATCTGTTCTATCGCTTCGGCGGCCGTTCGACCACCGGCGGGACCTTCACCTACGCCGCCCGTCGCGCGGCGCCGGCGGACCAGCCGCGCCTGATCCAGGCCGGCCTCAACCCGATCGAAACCGCGCGCCAGGCCGGACAGGCGGTCGCCTATTCGATGGTGCTGGCGCAGGAAGGTCGCGCCCTGCCCGCGCCGGCGGCCCAGTCGACGACGTCTTCGCCTGCCGCCACGCGCGCCGCCGCGGCCCAACCGGCTTCGCGCCCTGCGCGGGCTAACGAGACTTCGGCCAAGACCGAAGTCGCCGAAACGGCCTCCAGCCCCGCCTGATCGGCGGACGCCTGGAGGCCGTCAGAGCGCGTCCAGGCCGATATCCAGAACCGGCGCCGAATGGGTCAGGGCGCCGACCGAGATGACGTCCACCCCCGTCTCGGCGATACCGCGCACCGTTGTCAGATCGACCCCGCCCGAGGCCTCAAGCACGATCCGTCCCGCGACGCGCGCCACGGCGGCGCACAGGTCGTCCAGGCTGAAGTTGTCCAGCATGATGACATCGGGCGCCGCACCCTCGTCGATCAGGGCCAATACGGCGTCCAACTGATCCAACCCATCAACCTCGACCTCGACCTTCATCAGATGTGGGGCGAAGGCTTTGGCCCGCCGAACCGCCTCGGCGACCCCGCCGCAGACGGCGACGTGGTTGTCCTTGATCAGGATGGCGTCATCCAGACCGAAGCGGTGGTTCGTCCCGCCGCCGCAGGCCACGGCGTGCTTCTCCAGCGCGCGCATCCCCGGCGTGGTCTTGCGCGTATCCGCGATCCGCGCCTTCGTCCCGGCGACGGCCTCGACATAGGTGCGCGTTAGAGTCGCCACGCCGCTGAGCCGTCCGACCAGATTGAGCGCTGTCCGCTCGGCCGAGAGGAAGGCGCGCGCGTCAGCCTCGACCACCGCCAGCACGGCGCCCGCGTCAAAGGCGTCGCCGTCTCTCAAACTCAAATCGACCGAGGCCTTGGGGTCCATGGCCAGCACGGCCAGGCGCACGCAGTCGATGCCCGCCAGCACGCCAGGCTTCCTGGCCGCAAAGGCCGCCCTCATCCGCGCATCCTCAGGGATGCAGGCCATGGCGGTCACATCGCCCGCCCGACCCAGATCCTCGGCAAGCGCCAGCCGCACGACAGGCTCGATCAGGACTTCTGGAAGTCGTCTCATTCCGCCGCCTCCAACGCCGCCGGGTATGGGATCCGCACACGCGTATGCACCGCCGCCCTATCCGTCTGCGGATAGTCCGACCGGTAGTGCCCGCCCCGGCTCTCATGCCGGTCCAGCGCCGCCTGGGCGATGAGCCGCGCCGCCAACAGAACGGCCGCCGGCCCGTGCTGGCTCTCTAGCCGGCCGATCAGGGCGATCAGGCCCGACAGCCCCGCCGCATCGCGCACCACGCCGGCATGCGCCGTCATGGCGGTCCGCAGTTCGGCCATCGCTGCATCCGGCAGGTCAGGCGAAATATCAGCCGCCAAGGGGCGGCCGCCGCCGACTTCCTGTGCCGCCGACCGGCCCGCGCGCCGACCGAAGGCCGCCGCTTCCAGCAGGGAGTTGGACGCCAGCCGGTTGGCGCCGTGAACGCCGGTCGCCGCGCACTCCCCGACCGCATAAAGGCCCGCAACCGTCGTACGGCCGTCCGCGTCGGCGGCGATCCCGCCCATATGATAGTGGCACGCCGCCATCACCGGGATCGGACTGATGCGTGGGTCCAGCCCGGCGCGCATGCAGGCGGCGAAGACGGCGGGGAACGCGTGAGGAAACTCGTCCCCGATCGCCGTGCGTGCATCCAGAAAGGCCCCTCGCCCGTCGGCGCGCGCCGCATGGACCGCTCGCGCCACCACGTCTCGCGGCTTCAGATCGGCGTCGTCCGCCTCGCCCAATAGACAGCGTCCCTGACCATCGATCAGTCGCGCGCCCTCACCCCGCAAAGCCTCGGTCGCCAGCGGCGCGGGGTCCAGTCCCACGTCGATGGCGGTGGGGTGGAATTGGACGAACTCGGGATCGAGGATTTCCGCGCCGGCGCGCGCGGCCAGAGCCAATCCCTCGCCCTTCAACGCGGCCGGGGTCGTGGTCGCCGCGAACAGACCGCCCGCCCCGCCTGTGGCCAGCACCACCGCCGTCGCCGTGATCTCGACCAGACGGTCGCCGCGCACGACCATCGCCCCGACCACTCGGCCGTCGGCATCCTGCGACAGGGCCTTCAGCCGCGCGTCGTCCCAGACCTCGATCAGCTTTTCAGCCCGCACCGCGGCAACGACGGCAGACAGGATGGCCCGGCCCGCCCCGTCGCCGCCGACCCGGGCCACGCGGGGAACGGAATGGGCCGCCTCCAGGCTGACGACGAAGCCGCCGTCCGCATCCCGGTCAAACGGCGCGCCCAGGGCCGCCAGCCACTCGACCGTCTCGCGCCCGGCGTCGGTCAGGGCGCGCGCCGCGACCGGCTCGACCAGCCCCGCGCCTGCCGCCTCGGTATCCTTGGCGTGCAATGCGGCCGAATCCTGCGCCGTCAGCGCCGCCGCCATCCCGCCCTGCGCCCAGGCGGACGAACAGGCGTTCAGCAAGGGCTCGGGCGTCACGACGAGAACCTTCGCGCCGGTCTTGGCCCCCTCCAGCGCGGCCGACAGCCCCGCCAGCCCGGCCCCTACGATCAGAGGTCCGTCATGCCGCATTCGGTTCATCGTCCAAAGCCCAAATAGTTGAGGCCCAACTGCACCGCGCCGGCCGGATCGCCCCCGGTCATCGGCATAAGGGCGCCGACGGCCGCCGCCGCGCACACCGCGAGGGTCAGCAGATAGAGGGCCAAGCTCTTGGCCGCCTCGGGCCAGCTCAGCGTTCCCCAGGCCGCACGCCAGA
This sequence comes from Brevundimonas vesicularis NBRC 12165, assembly GCF_001592205.1. Lineage (GTDB taxonomy): Bacteria > Pseudomonadota > Alphaproteobacteria > Caulobacterales > Caulobacteraceae > Brevundimonas > Brevundimonas vesicularis. The sequence goes on from NZ_BCWM01000002.1 coordinate 93,402, forward strand.
CGCCGCGCTTCAAATGGCTGAACACCGATAGAGCCAGAAAGGCGGCCAGAATGAACCGCCCGGTCGTCAGCCCCCACCAGACCACCGCCACGCCGATGACCAGCAGCACGATCTGCTCCAGACGCGGATGCACACGCGTCAGCACCGGGCCAAGAGCCTTGGATCCATCCAGAGGCGGCGCAGGCACCAGGTTCACCAGATTGAGCATGGCGATGAAGAAGGCGCCCATCAGCCACTCTCCCTGCCCCAGAACCATCCAGACCCCGACGAACGGGATCATCGCCAGCAGGCCGAAGGCCGGTCCGGCCAACGACACCAGAACCCCGTCCCACTCGCTTTTCGGCTCACGCCGCGCCTTGGCCAAGCCGCCAAGGAAGGGGATGATATAGATGCGGGCCGGCCCCATGCCGAGCTTGTTCATCGCCAGAGCGTGACCCGCCTCATGGACGAACAGCCCGATCAGCACCGCGCCCGCCACGATGGCGCTGCCCGTGATCCACCACAGGAAGCCGCCCATCAACGCCGTGGACAGCATCGCCCACACCAGGCCTTGGTCCTTCTCGACCGGCGCTTCGGCTGTGGGCGCCGGCGCGGTTTCACGCGCCGATGTCGCTTCGGGCTTGGCGTCCCAAGGTCCCGGCGTGCGGTGGGGCGTCTGATCTGTGGTGTCTGTGTTGCTCATGGCGTCCAGATGGGCGCGGACGACCGTCCCGTCGCCGGGACCGATCGCCGCGTCACGCTCAGATCAGCTCGACATCGACGTGGTGGCGCGCCTTGACCAGGTCGTAGCGCGCGGGAATGGCGGGCGGCGGCAGGTCGATCATTCGCTGCACCGCCAGGCGTCCACGCTCGATCATGTCCGTCGGCACCGTGACCTCGAACTGCATGTGCAACAGGCAGTCGCGGATGTTCTGAAGCGTGATCCGCTTCATGTGCGGGCACAGGTTGCACGGGCCGATAAACTGCACGCCCGGCACGTCGCCGGCCACGTTCGAGGCCATCGAACATTCGGTGATCATCACCACCTGTTTGGGCCGGCGCGCCTCGACATAGTCGGTCATCGCCGCCGTCGAGCCGGCGAAGTCCGCCGCCGCCAGCACGTCCTCAGGGCATTCGGGGTGGGCCAGGATTTCCGCGCCCGGATAGGCGGCGCGCATCTCGGCGATATCGCCGACCGTGAACCGCTCGTGCACCTCGCAGCGGCCCTTCCAGGCGATGATCCCGACCGTCGTCTGGGCCGCGACATTGCGCGCCAGGAACTCGTCCGGGATCAGGATGACGCGGTCCACGCCCCATTCCCTGGCTGCCCATTCCACCACCTGAACGGCGTTGGCGCTGGTGCAGCAGATGTCGGTCTCGGCCTTCACATCGGCGGTGGTGTTCACATAGGTCACGACCGGCAGCCCCGGATAGCGCTGCTTGATCAGCCGCACATCCGCGCCGGTGATCGACGAGGCCAGCGAGCATCCGGCGCGCAGGTCGGGGATCAGGACGGTCTTTTCCGGGCTCAGGATCTTCGATGTCTCGGCCATGAAGTGAACGCCCGCCTGCACGATCACCTTCGCGTCCGACCGCGCGGCCTCCTTGGCCAGGCCCAGGCTATCGCCGACATAGTCGCCGACCCCGTGGAAGATCTCGGGCGTCATATAGTTATGGGCCAGGATCACGGCGTCGCGTTCACGCTTCAGCCGGTTGATCTCGCTGATCAGGCGCGCCTGCGCGGGCCATTCCAGCGGCGTGACGTGGTCCTTGACCTTGGCCCACACCCCCGCGGTTTCCCGCTCCATCTCTTTCGTCAGACCAAAGGCGCCGTCAGCCATGATCATCTCCATACCCTTATGCTCACATTTAGCATAAGCAGGCGCAATGTAGGCCTATGCGGGCGCTGTGCAAGAGGAAATGCATGCCGCCTCCTATCCGCCACCGAAGACAAAGATTTGCAAAAACCGTTCCCATTTCGGCGAATATCGCCTAGACGGCAGCCCACTTCTTTGCTTCCAAGCGCCTATCCGCAACATTTCCATGCAGGACACCATCCGCCGCATCCTTACCGCCCGAGTCTATGACGTGGCGGAGGAAACGCCCCTCGACCCGCTGCGCCGCCTGTCGGCCCGGCTCGACCGGCCCGTCCTGCTGAAGCGCGAGGACTTGCAGCCGGTCTTTTCGTTCAAGATCCGCGGCGCCTACAACAAGATCGCCGGCCTGTCGGAGGACGAACTGTCCAGGGGCGTCATCTGCGCCTCGGCCGGCAATCACGCGCAAGGGGTGGCCCTGGCGGCCGCACGCCGCAACATTCCCGCCACCATCGTCATGCCGACCACCACACCCGGCATCAAGGTCGCGGCCGTCCGCGCCCTGGGCGGCGAGGTCGTCCTGCACGGCGACAGCTTCGACGAGGCCTACGCCCACGCCCGTGAGCTGGAGGGCCGGACCGGCGCGGCGTTCATCCATCCCTTCGACGACCCCGACGTCATCGCGGGCCAAGGCACGGTTGGCCTCGAGATCGCGCGCCAGCATGCCGACCCGATCGAAGCCATCTTCGTGCCCATCGGCGGCGGGGGCTTGGCCGCTGGGGTGGCGTCCATCGTCAAATTCCTGCGGCCCGAGACCCGGATCATCGGCGTCGAGCCAGTGGATGCCCCGACCATGAAGTCCGCCATCGATGCGGGCCAGGTCGTGACCCTGAACGAGGTCGGTCTGTTCGCCGACGGCGTCGCCGTGCGTCGAGCCGGGACCGAGACCTTCCGCCTGTGCAAGGATCTGCTGGACGAAATCGTGCTGGTGGACACCGACGCCATCTGCGCCGCGATCAAGGACATCTTCGACGACAGCCGCGCCATCGCCGAACCCTCCGGAGCCGTCGCGCTGGCCGGGCTGAAGGCCTGGGCCGCCGCCCACCCCGGAAGCGGCAGTCTGATCGCCGTCAACTCGGGCGCCAATCTGAATTTCGACCGGCTGCGTCATGTCGCCGAACGGGCCGAGATCGGCGAGGGCGCCGAGGCCCTGCTGGCCGTGGCGATGAAGGACGACCGCGACGACTACCGTCGATTCCTGGACAGTCTGGACGGTCGTTCGGTCACCGAGTTCAACTATCGCTGGTCTGGCGACGGGCAGGCGCAAATCTTCGTCGGCGTCGCCCTGCGAAACGGTCCGCATGAACGCGACGACCTGATCGCGGCCCTGCGTTCGGGCGGTTACGCCGTCGAGGACATGAGCGACAACGAGACCGCCAAGCTGCACGTCCGCTACATGGTTGGCGGCCGCACCGTCGGCCTGCCCCACGAACGCATCCTGCGCTTCCAGTTCCCCGAACGCCCCGGCGCCTTCCTGCGCTTCCTCAATAGCCTCCAGCCAGCCTGGGCCCTGACGCTATTCCACTATCGCAACCACGGCGACGACGTCGGCCGGGTCCTCGCGGGCATCAGCGTGCCGCCCCAGGAACAGGACCAACTGACCGCCGCCCTGGCCGATCTGGGCTACCCCTACGTCGACGAGACCGCCAACCCGGCGTGCCGCCTGTTTCTGGATGGCGCGTAGCTACGTAGTGTGACCTTAACCGGGCGTTTGCGGGCGGCGGCGCATGGATACAGGCCTACGGAGCCCGTCATGTTCTCGTTCAATCGCCTGTCCATCGCCCTGAAGCTCGCCGTTGTGGCGGGACTCGCCATCGGCGCCTTGATGATTGTCGCCGCCGTCGGCGTGACGGCCTATTCCGGCGCGATCGTCCGCGACATGGCCGGCCGATATGCCGAAAGCGCTGCGCAAGAGGCCTCGCAAGAGATCCGCAACGAGATCGTCTCGGCCGGCACGGGCGCCAAGACCCTGGCCGCAACCCTGGGCGCCGCACGACAGACGGGCCTGACCGACCGCGCCGCCTATCTGGCCCTGGTCAAGCCAAACGCCGAGGCCACCGATCAGGTCATGGGCGCCTGGTTCATGGCCGCCCCCGACGCCGTGGGGGCCGACGCAGCCCACCGCGGCGATGCGGCGACCAGCTCCAACGTCAACGGTCGTCTCTCAATCTATTGGGTACGCCGTGACGGTCAGATTGCGATGGAGCCCGAAGCTGACGGATCGGACTTCGAACAAGCCTATTACACCGAGCCGATGGCCAGCGGCGCGCCGGTCGTGGTCGAGCCTTATGAAGAAAGCATCGCCGGCGGCAAGGTCGCGATGACCTCTGTCGCCTACCCGGTGCGCGCCAACGGCCGCATCATCGGCGTCGCGGGACTGGACATCACCCTGGCCAACCTGTCGCAGCGCTTGGCGGCGATGAAGCCGCTGGGCACCGGCCGCGTCGCTCTGGTGTCGAACAAGGGCGTCTGGGTCGCGCATCCCGACGCCGCCGTGCGAGGCCAGGCCTATGCCGACGCCGGCGCGGACATCGTGCGCAACGTCATCGCCAAACGACAAGCACAGGCGGTCGAGGGCGTCAGCGTGAACGGCGAGCCGGTTCGACGTCTGGTTCAGCCCGTGATCCTGCCCGGCCAAAAGGCGACCTGGGCCGTCGTGCTGGACATCCCCGTCAAGACGATCGAGGGCCCGGCGCGGCAGTTGGCTTTGATGCTTCTGGTCGGCGGCGTTCTGATCATCGCCGCCATCATCGTCGCCCTTTTGATCACCAGCGACCGTCTGATCCGACGCCCACTGGCGCGTCTGACCGCCGATGTGCGGACCATGAGCGACGGACGCTATGACATCCCCGTGGCCGGTGCGGACAAGGCCGACGAACTGGGCCGGATTGCGCGGGCGCTTGAAGGGTTCAGGCTCGAGCTTGCGGACGGACTGGCGCGGCGCGACCAGCAACAGCGCGAACGTGCCGCCGCCGAGACCGACCGTCGCCGGCACGCCGAGGAGACCGAGCTTTTCGCCGCCTCGCAAACGCGCGCTGTCGAGACTTTGGGCGAAGGTCTGTCGCGTCTCGCCGCCGGCGAGCTGGCCTGGATAATGCCGGAGGCGGGCTTCACCGCCGACACGCGTCGCATCCCGGAAGATTACAACGCCGCCCTGCATCAGTTGCACACAACGATGACCGGCATCTGGACCACGGCTCAGTCGATGCGCGGCGGATGCCAGGACATCGCCGCCGCCGCCGACAGCCTGTCGCGCCGGACCGAACAGCAGGCCGCCGGTCTGGAGCAGACCGCCGCCGCGCTGGACGAGCTGACGCAGACGGTGCGTAGCAGCGCCGAAAACGCCGAGCGCGCCCGCGGCATCACAGAGGCGGCGAAGGCGGCGGCCGACAAGGGCGAAGCCGTCGTCCACGACGCGATCGGCGCCATGTCGGAGATCGAGCAGTCCTCGACCCAAATCAACCAGATCGTCGGCGTCATCGACGAGATCGCCTTCCAGACCAGCCTGCTGGCCCTGAACGCCGGCGTCGAGGCCGCCCGGGCCGGGGAAGCCGGACGCGGTTTCGCCGTCGTCGCATCCGAGGTGCGGGGCCTAGCCGAACGGTCAGCCAGCGCCGCCAAGGAGATCAAGGCGCTGATCGCCCTGTCGCAAAGCAATGTGCAGCGCGGATCCGATCAGGTGTCGCTGACGCGCGATAGCCTCAGCGCCATCGCTGTCCAGGTGGCGGAGGCCAACGCCCTGGTTCGCACCATCGCCGCCGCGACGCGCGAACAGTCCGTCGGCATCGGCGAGATCAATGTGGCGATCAATCAGATGGATCAGTTCACGCAGCAGAACGCCGCCATGGTCGAGGAATCCACAGCCGCCAGCCACGCCCTGACGAACGAGGCCGGCGAACTGGAGGGTCTGATCAGTCGCTTTGATCTGGGTCAGACGGCGCAGTCGAGACGCGCCGCCTGATCAAGGGACGGGCGCCGCGCAGCGCCCGTCTGACTGACGTTATGCCTTGTCGATGGCGGCGGCGATCTGATCGCTGGAATGGCCGGTCAGGTCCTTGGCGATCTCGCCGACCAGCTTGCCTTGAAGGTCCTTATGCCAATGCTTGCGCAGTTCGCCCAGCGTCTTGGGCGCCGCGATCACCAGCAGTTCGTCAATCTTGTTGGTGACCGACCATTTGTTTAGCACCTCGGCGACGCCCATGGCGAAACCGTCCTCGGCCTGGGTGTCATTGTCGGGGTTCGCCTCATTGGATCGGCGGCCGGCCGAACCCGAAACCCGATCCGCGATGGCCGGGCTTTCCAGCGGCGTCAGCTTGATGTCCGAAGCGTTCGTATTCTTGAACAGGGCCAGCTTCTCGCCATCGACCACCGCCACCAGCGCGCCATTGGAAAGTTTCATCGTCGATACTCCAGTCTGTAGGGATCGAGACAACGAACCGGGACGCAGGCCGTTGCCTCGCGCCGCCGATCCCATAGTGTCGCGCGACGAAACCGAAGCCCGCTCCATCCACCCAAGGCTAGAGCAGCCGGCCGCCCGCTTCATGCGCCAGCAGCCAGCGTTTGCGCTCCAGCCCGCCAGCATAGCCGGTCAACGTTCCATTCGCTCCGATCACGCGGTGGCAGGGCACGATGACGCCGACCGGATTGGCGCCGTTGGCCAGGCCCACGGCGCGGACGGCCTTTGGCGCGCCGATGGCCGCAGCGAGCTGACCATAGGTGCGGGTCTCGCCGGTCGGAATGTCGCGCAAGGCCTTCCACACTGCGCGTTGGAAATCCGTGCCGCCGGTTCGGACCGTGATGAAATCAAAGGCGGTCAGGTCGCCGCCGAACCAGGCCTCGACCGCCCCACGGGCCGGCTCCGGCGCGCGGCCTTCGGTCAGTACGACCTCACCGTAGTGGCGGCGCAGCAGCAGGCGCAGACGGGCTTCGTAGTCGTGGAAGTCCAATGCCCGCACCGCGCCGTCGGCGTCGGTGACGACCAGCACCTCGCCGACGGGAGAGGGAATGCGATCCAGGGTCAGATGCATGTCAGGCTGCTTGGTCATCTCGCCGCTCCTCGCTCAGGGCCCAGTAGAGTGCGCCATAGGCCCGCCACGGCCGCCACCGCTCGGCGCGCGCCAGCAGCGCGGCGTCCGTCGTCGCCAGCCCGTCGCTGAGCGCATCCTCGCCGGCGTCGATCCAGTCGCCCGCAAGCCTCAACCCCGGCCTGCCCCTGATTGCGGCGTGCAGAACCGGATCGGCCGACAGGTCGCGCGTGATCGCCTCGGGGTCGGCGGCGAGGTCGAACACGCGCCGCACCCGCGCCAGCACGCCCGGCAAGGCTTTCAGATTGTCGATCCGCGCCTCGACCGCCGCCTTGCCCGATTGAGCGGGGCGCACCGTCACCGCACCCTCCGTGCCATCCACGTCGGGGCGCAGCGGCCGAGTCCAGACGCCATCGACAACCGCCTCGCCCGCGACGCCGCGCGTCGCCAAGGTCGTCATCATGGCATCCCAGTCATAGGGCGGGCGGTAGGACAGGCCGATCTTTATCACCCCGCCCGCTTCGGCCTCGACCTTGCGACGCCGCAGGTCGGACGGTGCGCGCCCATACAGGGCCTGAAACGTCTCATTGAATCGTCGTACGCTGCCGAAACCCGACGCCATCGCCACCTCAGCCATCGACAGGGTGCTCTCGTGGATCAACTGTTTGGCCAACAGCACGCGCCGCGTCTGGGCCACGCTGACCGGGGCCGCGCCCAGATGCTGGCGGAACAGGCGGCGCAGCTGCCGCTCGCCCATGCCCAGCCGTGTCGCCAGTGCGTCCGTGTCGCCGACATCCAACGCCCCCGCCTCGATCAGGGCCAGGGCCCGGCTGACAGTGTTGGACGTGCCGCGCCAGGCGCCCATTTCCGGCGCCGTCTCGGGCCTGCACCGCAGACAGGCCCGCAAGCCAGCCGCCTCGGCCGCTGCTGCGCTGGGGTGAAAGACCACATTCTCGCGCTTCGGCGTTCGCGCCGGGCAGACCGGCCGGCAGTAGATCCCCGTCGAGGTCACGCCGGTGAAGAAACGCCCGTCGAAACGGGCGTCCCGCGCCACGACGGCGCGCCAGCAAGCCTCCTGATCCAAAACCTGATCCATGCCCGCAGGATGCGCCGCCCGCCCGACGATGTCTCGCGGTTTTCGGACATGGATCGGATCATTCTCTCAGGAAGAACAAGGCCTCGACCGTCGTGTCCAAGGCCCGGGCGAGTTCAAGGGCCAGAACGGTCGAGGGCACGAAGACGCCGTTCTCGACCGTATTGATGGTCTTGCGCGAGACGCTGGCCTTGTCGGCCAACCCCTGCTGCGTCAGGCCTGCGGCGGTGCGCGCCTCTTTCAGCCGCGAGCCGAGCCTGGGATCACCCATCGCGACCGGCCTCGCGATCCAGCCAGGCGAACCGCAGGCCCGCCGACGCCCCGCCCAGCGCCAGGACATACGGCAGAGCCAGCACGCCATAGTCTGCGCGCCATAGACCCAGACCCAGCGCCACGGTCACCCCGCCCATCAGCACGACAAAGGCCAGGATCATTGATCGCGCCCGCAGAACCTGCGTCAGCTCGTCTTCCATCAAGCGGCGGTTCTTCTGCGCGTTCCAATCCCAGCCCATGACGAGCACAGGGATCAGCCAGCCGTACAGAACCGGCAGCAAGATCTGCACATAGGCGCCCAGGTTGTGGTCGCCGCCCAGGACCCTCTGCATGGCCAGATGCGCCTGAGCCATGAAGAGCAGCAGCACCAACGGATAGAGGACCAGCTGTTGCGTACGCCCCCGCTGCAGCTTTTCGCGGCGTGCGCCGTCCCGGCTCTCCGCCACATCGATCGGCTGTCCGGGGCGGCCGCACCAGGCCATCATGGCGCCGATGAGCATCAGCCCCAAACCAAAGCCGGCCGCCACGCCCGCCGTCGTCGCCTGGTCGCCCTCTGTTCCATGCATGAGGGCGAAACCCGCTCCGCCGGCCAGGGCGGCGGCGCCGATGACGAGCATGGCGACGCCGCCCCACCAGTATCGACGCCGGCTCGACTGCACCCGCATAACAGCGGCGTTTTCGTCCTTGTTCACGACTTCCTCCTGAAGTAACCTTGAGGTGACATATCACCTATAGGTTACACGCCGTCAAGAGGGGATATCGCCTTATCGACCGACGACCAGTCGCGCCGCCGCGCGGATGACCCGCACCACCTCTGCGGCGAAGGCCCAGACCACCACGACCATCAGAATCGTCGCCACCCCGCCTGCATCGTCGCCAGAGCGGCCGATCAGAACCCGAACCCGATCCACAACATCGGTGATGCTGCCAACCCAGATCAGCGGCGACAGCGCCGACCAGAACCAGACCCACAGCAGGCCCCAGGCGGCGGCGACACCGAACGCCAAGTCGCCGAGCGCCGTCACCCGCACATTTCCGCCCGACGCCGCCCGGATCAGATCGAAGCCGATGCGGCAGGCGGCGAACAGGGCGACCGGCCAATAGGCGACCCGCACCATGTCGGCCAGAATGCGCCCGTAATCGACGCCGTCGACGACACCGGCCAGTTCCTCCGGCCGGATCGGCGCCACCTGTAACAGGCCCGTCCACCACAACAGCACCACGGTCCAGCCGATGGCGCTGGCCACCGCACGCGCCACGGGCGACATCTCGGCGCTCTTGCGCACGGCGCGGCCTGACTTGGCCTGACCCATGTTCCGTCCCGACCAGTCGCCGTTCGCCAGCTTCTGTCCCCACTGTTCGGCGTCGAAATCGCCGCCCAGCTCGAACAGGCCCAGATCCTTGACGCGCCATTTGGCGATGAAGTCCGGCTTCTTAGACTGACGCTCCAGCACGAAGCCGACGGCGGTGAGCAAACCGACGACCGTGATCGCGCCGCTGATCAGGCTGGAGATCCCCTGCCCGATCGCCTGGCCCACATAGACGTCGCCGACCAGGACCCGCACCGCCAGGCCGATCAGGGTGACAGCCGCCATCACCGTCAGCCCGACTTTCAGCCCGAACATCCACCACGGATAGAGCTCAGGCCCGATCAGCGCCTGCGGTCCTGGGCGATAGCGCGCCGCCACGGTCAGCGGATGACCGACTTCGCGCAGCAGGCCCTCGACCTCGTCGTCGATCGGCGCCCGTCCTAGGCGAGCCTCCAGGGCCTCCAGACGCCCCATGATCTCGTCGCGCAGCTCGGCGACGATGTCCTCGCGGTTGTCCTTCGGCAGCTGGGCCCCCACAGCCTTCAGATAACGTTCGACCAGGTCCATGCCGGTCTCTCCCTCTTTCCCGATGTTCACAGCATCTTCTCCAGCGAGGCCGACAGGCCGCGCCATTCCACAGCGAGCCGCTCCAGCATCGCCTCCCCGCGCGGCGACAGGCGGTAAAACCGCTTCTTGCGCCGCTCCTCCTCGCGCCATTCGCTGTCCAGCAGCCCCTGGCTCTCCAGCCGCCGCAGCAGCGGATAGAGGGTGCTCTCCTCCATCTCGACCCCGACCTCGCCCAAGGCGACCCGCAGCGAATAGCCGTATTGCTCGCGCCGCAAGCTCGCCAGCACAGCCAGGATCAACGACCCCCGCCGCAGCTCCATCCGCAGACTCTCGAACAGCAACGCCTCGTCGTTCTCGCTCACTCGCCACCTCCGTGCGTCACATAGTGTGTGATACACAGTGTATGAGACATACTGTGCGAGAGAGTCAATGTTGGTCGCACAAGAACCCAATGGCTTGAGCACCAAGTGAAAACACCCGTGGTGCGCGATTTCTTAATAACTACAGATTGCAACTGGAGGTCTGGCCTTTCGCGCGGTCAGGTTGCCGGGGGCATTACGTGGATACCGAGAACTTCATACAGCGCTGGCAATCCGCTCGCGGCGGCGCCGAGCGCGCCAACTACCAGATGTTCCTCGCCGAGCTGTGCGAAGCGCTGGATTTGCCCCGGCCAGACCCCGCCAGCGACGACACCCGCGCCAACGACTACGTCTTCGAACGCGGCGTGAAGCGACGCGAGTCCGAAGGCCTGGCCTCCACCCTGCGCATCGACCTCTACAAGCGCGGCAGCTTCATTCTGGAGGCTAAACAGTCGCGCGCCGCCCACAGGCCAGACGGTCAGGCGATGCTCTTCAACGCCGATGAAACCGTCTCGACCGCCGCGTCTCAAGGGCGCTGGGACATTCTGATGCGTAACGCCCGCCGCCAGGCCGAGGACTATGTCTTTCGCCTGCCCGCCGACCATGCAGCGCCGCCCTTCATCATCGTCTGCGACGTCGGCTATGTCTTCGAGGTCTATGCGGACTTTTCGGGCAGCGGTCGGGCCTACTCCCACTTTCCCGATCGCAAGCGCTTCCGCATCCGGCTGGAGGATTTGCGCGATCCGGAGGTCGTCGCGCGCCTCAGGAGCATCTGGTCTGATCCCTACAGCCTGGACCCGGGTCGCCACGCCGCGCGAGTCACGCGCCAGATCGCGGAGCGCCTGGCCCAAGTCTCCAAGGCGCTTGAAAGGAAGCACCCCGCCGAGGAGGTGGCGCAGTTTCTGATGCGCTGCATCTTCACGATGTTCGCCGAGGACGCGGACCTCCTGCCGCGAGGCCAGTTCACGGCCCTGCTGGAAGAATGCCTCGACGGCCCCGCCAGCTTCGCACCGCTACTTCAGGACCTGTGGCGCAAGATGGATGCGCCCGATTACGCCGACCGCTTCTTCTCCGGCTTCAAGACCCATCTGCGCTACTTCAACGGCGGTCTGTTTCATGACGCCCGCGCGTTCTCGATGGGCCGTGAGGAGATCGGCGAACTGCTGGCGGCGTCGCGCCATGACTGGCGCTATGTCGAGCCCGCCATCTTCGGCACCCTGGTCGAACAGGCGCTGGACACCACCGAGCGTCGCAAGCTTGGAGCCCACTACACCCCGCGCGCCTATGTCGAACGCCTGGTCGAGGTCACGGTGATGGAGCCGCTTCGCGGCGATTGGGCCGACGCCCAGCTGAAGGCCGGCGACGCCCGCGAGCGCGGCGACCTGAAAGAAGCGGTCGCCATCATCCGCGCCTTCCACCATCAGCTTTGCAACACACGTGTGTTGGACCCGGCCTGCGGAACGGGCAACTTCCTCTATGTCTCGCTGGAGCTTATGAAGAAGCTGGAAGGCGACGTGCTGGAGGCGCTCGCAGAGCTGGGCCAGTCCGAAACAATCGGCTTCGAAACCGTCGATCCGCACCAGTTCCTGGGCATCGAGCTGAACGTCCGCGCCGCCGCCATCGCCGAGCTCGTATTGTGGATCGGCTATCTGCAGCAGCACTACCGCAACCGAGCCGAACATCCCGCCGAACCGATCCTGAAGGCCTTCGGCAACATTCAGCAAAAAGACGCCGTCCTGACTTGGGACGGCTATCCCGAGCTTCAGTTCGAGATGAGGGACGGGGTCGCGGTTGAGGTCTATCCGAACGCGCGGCGGCCGGACTGGCCGGAGGCGGAGTTCATCGTTGGGAACCCGCCGTTTATCGGCAACAAGCGGATGAGAGATCGTCTCGGAGGCGCGTATGCCGACGCGCTTCGTCGTGCGTACCCCAAGCTCAACGAAGGCATTGACTTAGTCATGTACTGGTGGGATCGCGCCGCCGAAATACTCGAAGGAAAAGCGCTTCCCCTTCGTCGCTTCGGGTTCGTCACGACCAACTCAATTACCCAAACATTCAATCGACGAGTGTTGGAGAATCATCTTCGCGGATCGGGGAACATCTCGCTAATCTTCGCCATCGCGGACCATCCTTGGACTAAAGTTGAGCGTAGTTCTGCGTCCGTGCGGATAGCTATGACGGTCTGCGAGGCCGGAAAGCTGGACGGCATCCTTGCCAGTGTTATCCGAGAAACAGGCCTGACATCAGATGAACCCTTTATTGAGTTTTCTCTTGAGATTGGGTCAATTGCGCCGGATTTGCAGGTTGGACCCGACGCAGCATCCGCAGCCCAAATGCTTGGCAACATTGATCTCGCTCACCAAGGGGTCATTCCGGTTGGTGAAGGTTTCCGAGTTACAAGGAGCGAGCTAGAACATCTCGGCTACGAGATTGCCAATCTTCCTTCGGTCGTTAAGCGCTACGCCATCGGCCGCGACCTTGTAGGCAGGGCTGAAGAACGGTTCATTATCGACTTCTACGGCTTAGAAGAAAGAGCAGCTCGAACCCAATATCCAAGCTTGTTCCAGATCGTTCTGGACCGCGTTAAGCCGCAACGCGATTTGGTCAATCGCGAGAAGACTCGCGACAACTTCTGGATTTACGCCGAGCCACGCTCTCGAATGCGCTCAGCCCTCGAAGGCTTGTCGCGATTCGTTGCAACTTGCCGCACATCCAAGCACCGGATTTTCTCATTCTTGGACGGTGACATACTCGCTGACGCGAAGATCATTGCGATCGCTTTGGAGGACGCCTCTTCGTTGGCCATTGTCAGCTCCTCGATCCATGCTTTGTGGGCGATGCGGACTGGAGCGATGCTTGAGGACCGGCCCAACTACAATCATTCAGAGTGCTTCGGAAAGTTCCCTTTCCCCGACCCATGCGACCTCGCCCGCAGCGCATTGCGCGACCTCGGCGAAGAACTCGACGCCACGCGCAAGACGGTGCAGGCCGAGCATCCCGACCTAACCCTGACCAGCCTCTATAACGTGCTGGAGAAAATTCGCGCCGGGACGCCATTGGACGCCAAGGATCAGAACGTCAAGGAACGCGGCCGGGTGCTGATCCTCAAGGACCTGCACGACCAGATCGATCGGGCGACCGCAGACGCCTATGGCTGGCCCCACGATCTTTCGGACGAACAGATTCTGGAACGTCTCGTCGCCCTCAACGCCGAACGCGCTGCGGAGGAAGCCGCCGGTCATGTACGCTGGCTGAGGCCGAACTATCAGATCCCACGGTTCGCCAAGACCGCCTCCAAGACGTCTGGCGCGCTGGACCTCGGCGACAATGTCGTCGCTTTCGACCGCAGCCTGCCGGTCTTCCCCAAGGACAAGTCGGAACAGCCATTGGCCATTCGTGCGGTGCTGGAACGGTCGGGGCGCGCCATGGACGCGATCGAGATCGCTCGCGCCTTCAAGGCTGGCGGCAAACGGATCGAGCCGCGCGTCATCCAGGCGCTCTACACCCTGGTGCGTTATGGATGGATCACGCCGCTGTCGGATGGGCGCTTCGCCGCGCGACGCGCCGCCTGACGGCAACCGTCCGCTCACCGGCGCGCTATGGCGAGAGACCTCCTCACGCACTAAGTTCTGTTCATGAACCGTTCTTCGACGCCGAAGCCCGCCGCCGCCAAGCCGGCCAAGCCCGTTCACGTCCCAAATCCGGGGGTACAGGAGGCCTCGGCCGCCTTCATCCGCGGCACGGGCAAGATGCCAATGTTCGCCCCCGTCGCCGGGCCGCGCCTGACGCCGGAGGAGCCGGTCGCCGCGCCCGCCGACTGGGTGCCGCACCGCCCCTCGCACGAGGGCAAGAAGAAGGGCGGCCGCTTCCGGCTGGAGACCAAATACACGCCCGCCGGCGACCAGCCCGCCGCCATCGCCGAACTGGTGGCGCAGGCCCAGGCCGGGGACCGCGACCAGGTGCTGCTGGGCGTCACCGGCTCGGGCAAGACCTTCACCATGGCCAAGGTGATCGAGGAAACCCAGCGCCCCGCCCTGATTTTGGCGCCGAACAAGACGCTGGCGGCCCAACTCTATTCCGAGTTCAAGTCGTTCTTCCCCGATAACGCGGTCGAATACTTTGTCAGCTACTACGACTACTATCAGCCGGAAGCTTATGTCCCGCGTACGGATACGTACATTGAGAAGGACTCAAGCATCAATGAGCAGATTGACCGTATGCGGCACTCTGCCACGCGGGCGATACTGGAACGCGAAGACGTCATTGTTGTGGCGTCGGTGTCCTGCATCTACGGTATCGGGTCGGTTGAGACCTATACGGCGATGACGTTCACGCTGAAGGTGGGGGACCAGATCGACGAGGCGAAGCTGCGGGCGGATTTGATCGCGCTGCAGTACAAGCGCAACGACCTGAACTTCGACCGGGGGATGTTCAGGAAGCGGGGCGATGTGATCGAAATCTTCCCGGTCCACCTTGAGGACCGGGCCTGGCGCATCAGCCTGTTCGGGGACGAGCTGGAGGCGATCCAGGAGTTCGATCCGCTGACGGGCAAGAAGACGGCCGATCTGAACGAGATCACCGTCTATGCCGCCAGCCACTATGTGACCCCGCGCCCGACGCTGAACCAGGCCGCCGCCGGCATCAAGGCGGAGCTGAAGGAGACGCTGGACTGGATGGTCGAGAACGGCAAGCTGCTGGAGGCGCAACGCCTCGAACAGCGCACCCGGTTCGACCTGGAGATGATGGAGGCCACCGGCAGCTGCGCCGGCATCGAGAACTACAGCCGCTGGCTGACCGGCCGCGCGCCGGGCGAGCCGCCGCCGACCTTCTTCGAATACATCCCCGACAACGCCCTGCTGTTCGTGGACGAGAGCCACGTCACCATCGGCCAGATCAACGGCATGTTCCGGGGCGACTACCGCCGCAAGTCGACGCTGGCGGAATACGGCTTCCGCCTGCCCTCCTGCATCGACAACCGCCCGCTGAAGTTCGAGGAATGGGAGGCCATGCGCCCCCAGACGGTGCACGTTTCGGCCACCCCCGGCCCGTGGGAGATGGAACAGGCGGGCGGCGTCTTCGTCGAGCAGGTGATCCGCCCCACCGGCCTGATCGACCCGCCGGTCGAGATCCGCCCCGTCTCGGGCAAGACCCGCAACCAGGTCGACGACGTCATCGACGAGGTCAAGGCCACGACCGCCAAGGGCTACCGCAGCCTGGTCACCACCCTGACCAAGAAGATGGCCGAGGACCTGACCGAATATATGCATGAGCAGGGCATCCGCGTCCGCTACATGCACTCCGACGTCGACACGCTGGAGCGGATCGAGATCCTGCGCGACCTACGGCTGGGCACGTTCGACTGTTTGATCGGCATCAACCTGCTGCGCGAGGGTCTGGACATCCCCGAGTGCGGCCTGGTCGCCATCTTGGATGCGGACAAGGAAGGCTTCCTGCGCTCGGAAACCTCATTGATCCAGACCATCGGCCGCGCCGCACGCAATGTGGACGGCCGCGTCATCCTGTACGCCGACCGCATGACCGGCAGCATGGAGCGCGCCATCGCCGAGACGGACCGCCGCCGCGAACGGCAGATGGCCTACAACGCCGAACACGGCATCACGCCCGAAACGGTCAAGCGCGACATCAAGGAGATCATGGACAGCCCCTATGAGTCGCGCGAGATGGATCGCTTGACCAAACCGGGCGTGGCCGAAGCCTCCAAACCCTTCGTCGGCTCCAACTTTCAGGCCGCCCTGCGCGACCTGGAAGGCCGCATGCGCGAGGCCGCCTCCAACCTGGAGTTCGAGGAAGCCGGCCGCCTGCGCGACGAGATCAAGCGCATGAAGCTGATGGACCTGGAGTTCGCCAACGAAGCCCTGACCGGCGCCGGCGAAGCCGTCGACAAGTCCGCGCCCAAACGTTGGCGCGCCGAGGCGGCGGCGGAAGCGCAGGAGCGGTTCAGGAAGTCAAGGTTGTAAACGACACCACCCTGAGATAGCAATCGGCACAGGCTTAACGGGATCCGTTTTGCCGTTGTCACGCATGTTGGCGTGGTATGCCTTCATGGAGATTGCTAAATGGCGCAGCAAATTACGAAAATGCGAGTGGAAACTTCCCGCCTAAACACACCTAAAAGGCGCCGCTTCGCTGATACACCTGTCGTGAAGAAAAATGACACCGGCCAATATACTATCGGCACCCTTTTCCCATGCATTGACCGCATGTTTGAAGAGGAAAATCATATATACACGAGAGAAGGAAAGTACGGACCGTACGCATTTTTGAAAACACCGCATGATATTTCAAAGGCAACTAGATGGCAGGATGATAGAAAGCATCTCATTTTTTTAAGAGACACGCTTACATTCTCGATCGCTATAGATTTCAACCTAGAAAGTGCCGGAGTTTATACAGCGCTAGGACGAGCTGAACATGAGGCAAAAACTAATCATGACGCCAAATCAGTCGGCATAATCGCGGATGCCGTCACTCACACGGTTGGCCTTTTGAAGCCGTACTCCGCAGCCACGCTCTTGTGCGCAGTGCCGCCATGCCCCTCGAAAAGCTGGGATTTGCCTTCCGCTGTGATTGCCCAAGTTGCCGCGCAGACAGGGAAACCAGCGGTAAACGATCTAGCTTTCGCCAATAAAAAGCAGAGCGTTAAGTCATTGAGCGTGGCGGACAAATGGGACGCATTAGAGGCTGCCGGGTTGACCGCAGGACCCAGCGTTATAGGTAAGCGGGTGATCCTCTTTGATGACAAATATCAATCGGGCATGACCCTACAGTTTGTGGCCTCTAAACTCTTGGAGGCAGGCGCCACCGACGTATACGGACTTTGCGCAGTCAAGACATGGCGAGACACGGACAACACGTGACAAACGAATTCGACGCATTAACCCCTCAAGACAGGGCGTACCCTGCTTTCATGAGGAACTTGTTCGACGATCTCGTTCCGCCTGATCTATGGTACCAAGGCAATTTAGAATTACTTGCCCAAAAGTCGGTGGGATTTTGCGGGTCTCGGAAGGCAACCGAGTCAGGCCTTGATGTAACTAAGGATTGCGCAATATTTTTGTCTGAACGCAATGTTACCGTTACTTCGGGGTATGCTTCTGGAGTAGACATCACAGCCCACAAAGAAGCTCTGAAGTCGGGCGGATCGACTATTATTGTTCTTCCTGAGGGAGCCAACGGCTTTCGTATAAAGCGAGAGATACGGGACTTTTGGGACTGGTCACGCGTTTTGGTGCTGAGTTATTTTCAGCCACACCACGTTTGGCGCGCTGACAGAGCGATGGATCGCAACAGGGCGATTGTTTCAATTAGCGACGCGATAGTGGTGATTGAGGCTGGCGAAACTGGCGGGACACTAAATGCTGGTAGAGTTGCGCTTAAAGCCAACAAACCTCTTTTTGTTGCCACATTTGCGGACATGTCGGGGGATAGGGGCGGAAACAGGATGCTGCTAGAGGCTGGAGGCAGGCCATTGATGCGCAGCCGCTCGACAGGACGGACCCAAATCAATCCGCTGCTAACCGAGTTGGGCTGCGACATTGAGCCGACACGCGCTAACTGATCTGCTTTTCTCTTCGTCCTTTGGGCTGAAGCTTAGGCAGAGCGTCGGCCCTCACAACTCATCCAGCGTCTTGTCCCATTCCTCCATCGTCACGATCCCGCGCCAGGTGCCGAGGTAGAGGTCTATGCCCTGGGAGATGCGGCGGTCCTGTTCACGTTCGATGACGGGGTCGAGGCCGGCGGCGCGGAGCTGGTCCTCGAGCGCGGCGAT
The DNA here is from genome assembly GCF_001592205.1 of Brevundimonas vesicularis NBRC 12165. GTDB lineage: Bacteria > Pseudomonadota > Alphaproteobacteria > Caulobacterales > Caulobacteraceae > Brevundimonas > Brevundimonas vesicularis. Next base: position 111,670 of record NZ_BCWM01000002.1, read on the forward strand.
GCGGCGGTCCAGCTGGACGCGGCGGGCCAGTTGGGCCTCGCTCCATTCATCGTTGGCGCGGGTCAGCTTCTGCTTCGCCTGCCAGTATTGGCCGCGTAGTTCCCAGTCGCTCTTGTCGCTGGTGTTCATGGCGAAGCGGCGCTCGGCCTCGGCCTCATTGGTCAGGATGTCGAAGACCAGTTGCAGGGGCGCGTTTTTCACCGTCAGCCGGGCGGCGCGGCCGGGGCCGTCGCGGTCGGCCAGTTTGCGATAGGTCTCGGCCAGGGCCGCCAGGGCGCGGGCCTGGGCGAAGTCCTGGGCGTGCAGGGCGCGGCCCGAGGCCTGGGCGGCGGCGCGGGCCAGGGCGACGGGATCGTTGGGGTCGTCCGGCGACAGGTCGGCCGCGTCGTCTGGCGACAGGGGCTGGGGCGCGGGCGTCGCGGCCTCGCTGCGCGGATGGCGGGACCAGCCCTCCTTCGTCGCGCGGGCGCGAATGGCGGCCTCGGTCACGTCGTGGCGGGCGGCGACGGTCTTGGCGTCGAGGCCGGACAGATAGTCCTTTCGGACCTGGGTCCAGACCTCGGGCGGTTTGATCTTGTAGCGGCGTTTTTCCATGCGGGCATTATGGGGCGGTCTCTACCCCAGGCCGGAAGAAGACCGATTATCGAGGCTAGAGATTTGATTTTCCACATCGCGAGATGTCAGGGGTCACGCGCCAGCTGTGCATGAGGCGCGGGTGCGACCGATGATGACGCAGGGGCGTGCGACACCCCTGCCCCATGAGCCAGGGCATACATCGCAAGATCCGGCCGGACGCCGTCTGGGCCGAGGTTCGCAAGGCGTGGGAGGACGGCGAGACCGCGCGGTCCGTCGCCGCCCGCTACGACGTCGGGGTGCCCGCCCTGTGGAAGCGGCGCGAGGCGGAAGGCTGGAAACGACCCGAGCCGACGCTGGCGCCGATCGAGCCGGCGGAAGGCTGGGACCGGCATATCCAGGCGCGGCGCGACGCCTTCAACGCCCAGCTGGAGGACGCGCGGGCGCTGGCGGAATGTCTGGCGGCGGCGATGACGGACGAGCGGCTGAGCCGGGCGCCGCACTGGCATATTCCGTGGCTGTATCACTGGCGCGCGACGCATCTGGGGCCCGAGGCGACGGCGCGGGACCGGGCGCGGGCGATCGAGACGGGACAGCCGTGGGCCGAGCGGTTCTGGGACGCGGACGGGGCGCTGAAGCCGCTGGCGTGGCTGGATCTGGAGATGGCGCGGCTGCATCCCGAGGACTGGCGCGCGGCCATCGGCCTGCCCGACGGACTGCCCGAGGCGGCGACGCGATACGCGCCCTGATGGGCGCCGCAGTTGACTTATCGGCGATAAGCGCCCATTTGCGCGGCGTCGCACACTCGCGATCTCCGGCGTCTCCAGCGCGTGTGGGTCCCCTTCGGACCTGTCTGTAGAAGCCGCCGGCCCCTCATATCCATTCGCTGCCCGGACACGCGGGGCGGCGCCCGATCCACCCCGCAGGCCTCCTCCCCGAGGCCCCGTCGGGACTGGCGGTGCGCGGCCCGACGGCGTCATGCCATGGCTGATAGCGCCCTGCCGCTACGCGAAAGACAGACTGCCGTGAGCACCACATTCGAATCCATGGGCCTGAACAAGGCCCTGCTGCAGGCCCTGGCCTCGACCGGCTACACCAAGCCGACCCCGATCCAGGAAAAGGCCATCCCGGACGTCATGGCCGGCAAGGACCTGCTGGGCATCGCCCAGACCGGCACCGGCAAGACCGCCGCCTTCGCCCTGCCGATCCTGCATCGCCTGGCCGAAAACCGCATTCCGCCCCGGCCGCGCACGACGCGCGTGCTGGTCCTGAGCCCCACGCGTGAACTGGCCACCCAGATCGGCGACAGCTTCAAGGCCTATGGCGCCCACCTGGGCTTCCGGGTCGCCGTGATCTTCGGCGGCGTGAAATACGGCGGTCAGGAGCGGGCCCTGCAACAGGGTCTGGACATCCTGGTCGCTGCGCCCGGCCGCCTGTTGGACCACATCCAGCAGAAGAACCTGGACCTGTCCTCGACCGAGATCTTCGTGCTGGACGAGGCCGACCAGATGCTGGACCTGGGCTTCATCAAGCCGATCCGCCAGATCGTCTCGAAGATCCCGGCCAAGCGCCAGAACCTGTTCTTCTCGGCGACCATGCCGTCCGAGATCGGCAAGCTGGCGGGCGAACTGCTAAAGGATCCGGTCAAGGTCCAGGTCACGCCGCAGTCGACAACGGTGCAGCGTATCAGCCAGTCGGTCGTCTATATCGAACAGGGCAGGAAGCGCGCCCTGCTGACCGAGATGTTCAGCGATCCGGAATACACGCGCTGCCTGGTCTTCACCAAGACCAAGCACGGCGCCGACAAGGTCGCGGCCTATCTGGAAGCCGGCGGCGTCGAGGCCGGGGCCATCCACGGCAACAAGAGCCAGCCCCAGCGTGAACGCACCCTGGCCGCCTTCAAGGCCGGCAAGCTGCGCGTCCTGGTCGCCACCGACATCGCCGCGCGCGGCATCGACGTGGACGGCGTCTCGCACGTCGTGAACTTCGAACTGCCGCACGTGCCGGAATCCTATGTCCACCGCATCGGCCGCACCGCGCGGGCGGGCAAGGACGGCACCGCCGTCAGCTTCGTCGCCGGCGACGAGATGAAGCTGCTGCGCGACATCGAGAAGGTCACGCGCCAGAAGATCCCGGCCATCGACCGCCGCAACGACAAGGCCCTGGGCCAGCTGGACGCCACCATCATGGCCACCGGCGTCGGCAAGAAGGCGACGATGCCGGAACGCGAGGGCGGCGAGCGCAACGAGGGCGGCCAGGGACGGGGCGGTCGCGGCCGTCGCGCGCCACACCGCGAGGGCGTGCGTCCGGAAGGCGGCGGCCAGCCGCACCGCCAGCGTCGCAACCGCCCGGGCGAAACCCCGGCGGCCCCGCGTCCCGAGCGCGCCTACAACCCCCTGGCCGGCGAGCGCGTCCCCTCGATCAACGACAACGTCAAACCGGCCGAGGGCGAAATGAAGCGCCGCCCCCGTCGCCGCCCGTCGAACGGCGGCAAGGGGTACGGCGGCGCCGCGAAGGGCTGATCTAGATCCTCCCCCGTGAAGCGCAGCGAAACGGGGGAGGGGAACCGCGAAGCGGTGGAGGGGGCGACCGTCGCACGGCGTGACACGTCGGACGTCGCGCCCGTTTCCGCCCCCTCCACCCCGCTTCGCGCGGTCCCCCTCCCCCGCTGCGCGGTGGAGGAATAAAAAACGGCGGCTCCTGCGAAGGAGCCGCCGTTCTCATGTCAGCCGGGGCTGAGCGGGCCTCAGAAGTTCCAGGTCGCGCCCAGCGAGAAGCCCACGCCCGAGCCTTGCGCTTCGCCGCGCAGGTTCGAGACGACCAGGCCGTTGCCGTAAACGTCGCGGGTGTCGTTGATCGTCGCGGTGTCGATGTCGATGTAGGTCACGGCGCCGTCGAAGGTCATCGAACCGATCGTCTTGGACAGGCCGGCGGCGTAGAGCCAGCGGTCGCCGTCCGGGATACGGGCGGTGCGGTGATCGTCCGAGGTCGGGGTCGGGTCGTAGCCCAGGCCGGCGCGGAAGGTCATCGACGGATCGATCTTGTAGTCGAAGCCGATCGCGCCAGTCGTGACGTCGTCATAATCCTGAACGATGGTCGAACGACCGTTGGCGCCATAGGTCACGCGGATGGCGTCGAACTCGCTCCAACCGATTTGGTTGACCTGGGCGTTCAGGGTCAGGCGATCGTTGACGGCGTAGCGAGCCGAGACGGTGGCGTACCAGGGCGTGTTGAAGCTGGCCTGGCCGTCGGCCGAAACGTTTGCCGCAGCCAATGCGCCAGTCAGGCCGGAGATGTTCACCGAGCCTTCCAGTTCGTGCTCGATCTTGGAGCGGTACGACAGACCGAGGTCCAGCTTGCCGAAGTGCATCTGGGCGCCGGCGTTCCATCCGTAATCCCAGCCGTCGCCTTCCAGCTGGTTGCGGCCGTCGGTGGCCGAGGGGATCAGCACCAGCGGAGCAACGCCAGCAACGGTCGGCAGGTTCGGCAGCGCCGACGAAAGAGTCGCCTTGGCGTATTGGGCGTCGAAGCCGGCGCCGATGTCCAGCCAGTCAGTGACCGTCATGGCGGCGACCAGGCTGACGTTGGCCGAGCGCAGTTCCGACGTCAGGGCGTCGTAGCGGGCGAAATCAGGCTGTTCGTACTTGGTGGTGAAGTTGTAGGGCGCCTGGACGGCCAGACCGACGTTGAAGCGGTCGCCGATCGGCATGGAGACGGCGAAGTTCGGCACGATGCCGCTTTCGACGACGTCGTGGACATGCGGGTCGCCAGCCACAACGGTTGAGCCGCTGAGGATGGTGCCGGCCGGGAACGGCGGCGTCGGGGCAGGCAGGTTGTAGCTGAGCGTGGAGCCGCGATTGTCGACGTCGGAGTCCAGGATCAGGCCGTGGGCGCCGACATAGACTTCGCGCTGGGTGCCGGCGATGGCGGCGGGGTTCCACCACAGCGACTGGACGCCCTTGTCGGCGCCGACGCCGGCGTTGGCGCGACCCTGGCCGCGGGTCGATTGTTCCTGGACGTAGAAGGAGCCGGCCATGGCCGGGGCGGCGACGCCGGCCAGCAGGGCGGTCGTCAGGGCGATCCCGCCCACGCGGGCGAAGTTCCTGGAGGTCATTTCATACACCTAAGTAAGCGCCGGCCGCATTACGCGCGGTCGATCAGGGGAGGAGCCCTCTCAGCGTTCGCGGCGCGAAAGCGTTGCGGGCAAGGCCCCCATCGGACCGGAAACAGGCGAAACCGTGGCGCCTGAGCCGCACACGATCACGGCTTTGCGAGGTTACGCAGCGGCAACATCGATGCCCAGATTACGCAGTTCTGCGATCAAATCATGCGCCGCCGCCGCAACCTGATCGGCATCGCGGCCACGAATGACCAGCTGGGTCCCGATTTCGCCGACGCTGCCATGGCCGAATGGATAGCTGCCGAAGGACAGGTCGCGGCGCTGATTGGCGGCCGCTCGCAACACATCGGCCACCGCCCCCTCGCCGACGCCGCTGACCTTCAAGGTCTGGGCATGAACGATCGCGCCGGTACGCAGGCGCGGGGCCACGTCTTCCAGCATGGCCTGCATGATCTTGGGCACGCCGGCCATGACGAAGACATTGCCGATCTGGAAGCCGGGCGCATCGGTGACCGGATTGGCGATCAGAACGCCGCCTTCGGGGATGCGCGCCATGCGACGGCGCGCGGCGTTGAAATCGTCGCCATAGCGGCGAGACAGGATGGCCAACGCGTCGGGATGTTCAGGCAGGGCCACGCCGAAGGCGGCCGCCACGGCGTCGGCGGTGATGTCGTCATGGGTCGGACCGATGCCGCCGGTGGTGAAGACATAGTCCCAGCGTGAGCGGAGGGCGTCCAACGCCTCGACGATCCGGCCGTGATCGTCGCTGACGACCCGCGCCTCCATCAGGTCGATCCCCAACGCCGCCAGAAACCGGGCGATGGTGTTGGTGTTGGTGTCCTGGGTCCGGCCCGAGAGGATTTCGTCGCCGATGACCAAGACGGCGGCGGTCGGGCCAGAGCGGTCGGTGTCAGCGTCGGTCATGCGGGAATCCGGGGGCAGGCTTGAGGTTTCATGCTATAACGCCCATCTGCGGCGAACGGATTGCGCCGTATCCCGCCTTTTGCAGACCGATCGCCCCATGTACGAAACGCCCGAACTCGAAACCGACGTCCTGGTCCGCTCCAGCGCCATTCGCATCCATGAGGCGGAAGACTTCGAGGGCATGCGCAAGGCCGGCCGTCTGGTCGCCGAGGCGCTGGACATGATCGCAGCGCATGTGAAGCCGGGCGTCCTGACCAGCACGATCGACGATCTGGTGCGCGAGTTCACCCTGGACAACGGCGGCCTGCCCGCCTGCCTGGGCTACAAGGGCTACGAGAAGACCGTCTGCACCTCGATCAACCACGTCGTTTGCCACGGCATTCCCGGCGACCGGGTGCTGAAGGACGGCGACATCGTCAACATCGACCACACCGTGATCGTGGACGGCTGGCACGGCGATTCCAGCCGCATGTATGCGGTGGGCGAGATCAATGCGCGGGCCAAGAAGCTGATCGACGTGACCTATCAGTCGCTGGATCTGGGCCTGGAGCAGGTCAAGCCGGGCAATACGTTCGGCGACATCGGCTATGCGATCCAGAAGTTCGTCGAGGCTCAGCGCATGAGCGTGGTGCGCGACTTCTGCGGCCACGGCATCGGCCGCGTCTTCCACGACAGCCCCAACGTCCTGCACTACGGCCGTCGCGGCGAGGGCGCGGTGCTGAAGCCCGGCATGTTCTTCACCGTCGAACCGATGGTGAACCTGGGCAAGCCGCACGTGAAGGTGCTGTCCGACGGCTGGACCGCCGTGACGCGCGACAAGTCCCTGTCGGCCCAGTGCGAGCACACCATCGGGGTGACGGAAGACGGACTGGAAATCTTCACGGCGTCGCCGGCGGGGCTGTTCCGGCCGAACTGACGGACGGCGGCGAGCTTTAGAGACAGGGACTTTCTCGATCGAGAGCGCGACGCTAGGTTGCTGAAACGCAACCTGATGGATTCGCCGATGAGGAATGCCTGCGCCATGATTGGCCTAGCGGTGCTGCTGCTGGGCTGCGCCGCTGATCACGGGCCTTCGAAGCCAAGCGCCATCGGGATGATGGCGGATAGTGACGCTGAAGTTGGGCGGTGCGTCCCTCTGGACACCAAGGTCACGTTCAGCTGCTGGTCTTCAGGGACATCATCTCCGATGACGCACTGCGTCGCCTACTCGGAAGACAAGCCTCATTGCGGATTGAAACAGAGAGCCGGCGCGTATCTAAATCGAGGTGCGCCAGGCATCATGCGAGACGACGACACCAGTGGAGGATGGCTTCTGGTGCCGATCTTCGCAGACGCCGAAGGCCGGATCGGCCTGGCGGCTACCAAAACTGACGGCACTCGCTTCTTGCACCACCACGACCAATCTCCGCCGCCGAATGGGGCTGTCGCCTCCCCAAACTGGCCTCGTTGGCCACCAGGGTTGGAGTTTGGTCCGGAGCAGTTGCGCCGATGACGCACGCTGTAAGCGGTGCGCCAACACAGAAGCCGCGCCACAGCGGTCATCGCGACCGTCTGCGCGAGCGGGCGGCGAAGGGGGGGCTGGGCGCCCTGCCCGACTATGAGTTGCTGGAGCTGCTGCTGTTCCGCAGCGTGCCCTATAAGGACACCAAGCCGCTGGCCAAGGATCTGCTGGCGCGGTTCGGAGGCTTGGAGGGGATCGGGGCAGCCAGCCATGAGGCGATCGAGGATCAGGTGGCGCGGTCGATGGGCTACGCCGTCGGCAAGGCGACGCGGGCGGTGGCGCTGGACCTTCAGCTGATCTTCGACGTGACGCGGCGGATCGCAAAGGAGCCGACGGCGAAACGGCCGGTGATCTCGTCGTGGACGGCGCTGCTGGCCTATGTCCGCGTCGCCTTGCAGCACGAGCCGCGCGAGCAGTTCCGGGTGTTGTATCTGGACAAGAAGAACCAGCTGATCCTGGACGAGGTGCAGAACCGCGGCACGGTCGATCATGCGCCGGTCTATCCGCGCGAGGTCGTGCGGCGCGCGCTGGAACTGTCGGCCAGCGCCCTGATCCTGGTGCACAACCATCCGTCGGGCGACCCGACCCCCAGCCGCGCCGACATCGAAATCACGAAACAGGTTGTGCAGGCCGGCCGCGCCCTTAACGTCGAGGTTCACGACCATCTGGTCGTCGGCCGCGACGGGGTGGCCAGCTTCAAGCAACTGGGCCTGATGTGACCGACAGAATTCTGACGACCGAGCGACTGGTGATCAGCCCCGTCTCGACCGACGATTTCGACGACCTGCTGACCCTTTGGTCCGATGAGGATTTCACGCGCCACATCATGGGCCGGGCGCTGGGGCGCGAGGAGGTCTGGTTCCGGCTGCTGCGCGATCTCGGCCATTGGGCGGCGATGGGCCATGGCAACTGGACGATCCGGCTGCGGGACGGCGGCGCCTATCTGGGCAGCGTCGGGGTGTTCGACTATCGCCGCGAGATGGAGCCGCCGTTCGACGCGCCGGAGCTGGGCTGGGGCGTGGCGCCGGGATTTCAGGGGCGGGGCTATGCGGCCGAGGCCCTGACGGCGGCCCTGGCCTGGACCGACCGGAGGCTGGAGGGGCGAACCGTCTGCATGATCTCGCCCGAGAACCTGGCCTCGCTGAAGCTGGCGGCGCGGGTGGGTTATCGCCCCTATGCGACGACGACTTACAAAGACCAGCCGGTCCAGTTGTTCGAACGACCCCGCCGCGCGCCGTAGGTCGGCATTAAGGATTATCGGGCAAAACTGGCGTCCAACGAAGTGTGAGTGCCCGCCATGCCCATGTCCGTGGAAACGCTGCGCCAGCATCTGGTCGAAGCCTTCGCCGACGCCGAGATCGAGATCGAGGATCTGGCGGGCGACGGCGACCACTATCGCGCGCGGATCGTGTCGAGCGCCTTCGCCGGCCTGCCGCGCGTGCGTCAGCACCAGATGGTCTATGCTGCGCTGAAGGGCCAGATGGGCGGCGAACTGCACGCCCTGGCGCTCGAGACCTCCGCGCCGGCCAAGGAGGTCTGAAGCCCATGCGCTATCGCCCCTTCGGCGTCTCCGGCGCCGCCATCTCCAACCTGACGCTGAGTTTCGGCGCCGACGTGCTGAAACGCGGGCGCGAGGCCGGGCTGGACCTGCTGTATTCGGCGCTGGAGGCCGGGGTGAACAGCTATCGGCTGGAGACCGCCGACCCGGTGGCGGCCGAGGTGCTGGGCGAGGCCCTGTCGCATGTGGATCGCAAGCTCGTCTATGTCAGCCTGACGCTGGGCGCCGGCGACGGTCGCGACCAGCAGCGCGACTTCTCGGCCCAGGGGATGACGGCGGCCATCGACCGGGCGCTGCACTTCTCGGGCCTGGGGTGGATCGACGTGGCGGTGCTGCACGAGCCGGGCGAGACCGAACTGGCGCAATCGTCGCTCAGCGCGCTGAAGGCCATGCGCGCCACCGGACGGATCAAGCTCCTGGGCATCGCCGGCGGCGGCGACGTGATGGATGCCTATGTATCGACAGGGGCGTTCGACGCCCTGCTGACGCCATTCGACATCAACGCCGACTGGAAGATCCGCAATCGCATCCGCTCGGCGCGCGAGCAGGACATGGCGGTCTTCGCCTATGATTTCTATGCCGACCGGCGCGCGCGAGCGCCGGATGCGCCGATCTTCAAAAAAGGGCTGTTCGGCTTCGGCAAGGACAAGCGCCCCGTCGATACGCCCAAGAAGGACGCCTTCGGCTTCCTTTATCGCACCCAGAACTGGACGGCCGAAGCGATCTGCCTGTCCTACGTGCTGACCGACCCGTCGGTATCCAGCGTGATCGTCAATCCGACCGACACCGATCGGTTGGCGACATTGGCCGCCGCGCCCGAGCGGGACATGCCGCCGGGCCTGGCCGCGCAGATCGAGATGGCGCGCGTCGTGGCCAATCAGGCGGCCTGACCAGCCCCAGCGGCTGTGCAGAACGTCGCGGACGCCTTGACCGCGCCCGTTCGGCTCCCTAGCTGACGGGCTTCACGAAAGGCCCTTATCCGTGACCGACACCGCCCAAGCCGCCGATCCCGTCCACGCCTTCATCGGCGAAACCGTCGCCCAGAACGACGTGGTTCTGTTCATGAAGGGCACGCCGGACCAGCCGCGCTGCGGCTTCTCGTCCCTGGCGGTGCAGATTCTGGACCATGTCGGCGCCGGCTTCGTTGGCGTGGACGTGCTGCAGGACGAAGCCCTGCGCGAAGGCATCAAGAGCTTCACCGACTGGCCCACGATCCCGCAGCTCTATGTGAAGGGCGAGTTCGTGGGCGGATCGGACATCATCCGCGAGATGTTCCAGGCCGGCGAACTTCAGGCCCTGATGGTCGAGAAGGGCGTGCCGCTCGGCGAGGCCTGATGGCCAGAAAGACCCTCACGCCGCGCGAGGACCGCGAGGTCTTCGTCGTGCCGCTGGACGTGCGGCCCGAGCACATCGACGCCAACGGCCACGTCAACAACGTCGTCTATGTCGGCTGGCTGCAGGATGCGGGCACGGCCCACTGGAATGCGCGCTTCGACGAGGCGACGCGGGCGAAATGGTCGTGGGTCGCGACCCGGCATGAGATCGACTATCTGCGCGGCATCGAGCCGGGCGCAGAGGGCGTGGTCGCCCGCACCTGGGTCGGCGATCCGCAGGGACCGCGCTTCACCCGCTATGTCCGCATCGAGGACGCCCAGGGCCGCGTCTGCGCCCAGGGCGTCACCGAATGGGTGCTGGTGGACGCTGCGACCCTGAGACCGCAGCGCATTCCGCCAGACATGCTGGTCGTGTTCGAGACGCCTACTTCAGCGCATTGAGGATGCGTGCCGGCGTGCCGGGCTCCAAGCCCAGGTCGGCATAGGTCCAGCGCAGCTCGACGCCGTCCGAGACCAGGGCTTTGCAAAGGTCCTGTTTGGTGCGGCGAAGCGTGATCTCGGCCGGCGAGCCGTCCGACACCGACACTTCGAAATCCGACGCCTGGGTGCAGCCGTTCGAATCGACGCGCGCGACCAGGGCGCCGTCGGCGAACCGGGCTTCGCGGATGGCCTCGGCCGGCGGGGCGTCGTCGCGGCGCAGGTTCACCGAGACGTTTTCGCCCGCGTCGCTGTCATAGATGACGCAGGCCGACAGCAGCGGCGCGACCAGGGCCGCGACCGCCAGACCCTTGATCATCTGGCCCTTGATCATCGGGCACTTGACCAGACGGCGCATCACTGGCCCGAGGCCGGCGCGGTGATGACGCGCGTGGTCGGCTTTTCGGTCGAGACGATGATGCAGCCCGACAGCAGCGGGGCGGCGATGGCGATGGCGAGAGCAAGACGAAGCATTGGTGTGTTCCCCAGTTGAAGCTTGACCCTTTTGTGCCGCGCAGGCCGGGCGCGCACACGTGAATAATCGGAAAGCTGGGTGAACAATCGGAAAGGATCGGGGTTGAACGTGACCGCAACCGCCATAGCTACAGTCCCCCCTCTCCTGCCCCACGGATCGTCCTTCATGAGCCAGCTGTTCTCGCCCCGCGCCGTCGGCCCCCTGACGCTGAAGAACCGCGTCGCCATCGCGCCGATGTGCCAGTATTCGGCCATCGACGGCGTGCCCCAGCCCTGGCACGTGCAGCATCTGGGCCGACTGGCGATCTCCGGCGCGGGACTGGTCATCGTCGAGGCGACGGGGGTCGAGGCGGCGGGACGGATCACGCCGGACGACACCGGCCTGTGGAACGACGCCCAGGAAGAGGCCTTCGCCCGGATCATCCGCGACATCCGCACCTACAGCGACACCCCGATCGGCATCCAGTTGGCCCACGCCGGACGCAAGGCCTCGACCAGCGCGCCGTGGAAGGGCGGCGGCGCCTTGAAGGCTGAAGACGGCGCGTGGGAAACCTTCAGCGCCTCGGCCGAACCGTTCAAGGATGACTGGCACACGCCGACCGCCATGACCCCGGCCGACATGGATCGCGTCGTCGCCGCCTTCGAGGACGCGGCGCGGCGGGCAGACCGCGCAGGGTTCGATCTGGTCGAACTGCACGCCGCCCACGGCTATTTGCTGACCCAGTTCCTGTCGCCGGTGTCCAACCACCGCACCGACGATTTCGGCGGATCGTACGAGAACCGGGCGCGCTTCCCGCTGCGGGTCGCCCAGGCCCTGCGCGACGCCTGGCCCCGGACCAAGGTGCTTGGCGTACGCTTCAACGGCTCGGACTGGGTCGAGGGCGGGATCGCCCTGGACGAGGTGACGGCCCTTGGTCAGGCGCTGCACGACATGGGCTACGACTATCTGCACTTGACGTCGGGCGGGAACGTCGCGCAGGCGAAGATTCCGGGCGGCGAGCCGGGCTATCAACTGCGGTTCGCCCAGGCCGTGAAGGCGGCGACGCCGCAGGCCAATGTGATGGCCGTCGGCATGATCTTCGATCCTGAGCAGGCCGAGGACATCGTGGCGTCCGGTCAGGCGGACTTCATCGCCATCGCACGCGCGGCGCTGGACGATCCGCACTGGGCGCACCATGCGGCCGTCGCCCTGGGTGAGGATGAAGGCCTGCCGGTGCAGTATCGCGGCGCCGCCAAGGGCGTTTGGCCCGCCTATGATCGCGCCAACACTCCCGCCTGATCAGGCGGCCTCTTCCATCGAAGGATCGACGGCCCACAAGACACGTGCGGCCGCCTGGACTTCCGCCTCGGCCGTCTTCTGGGGGCGGCCGAGCAGATAGCCCTGGACCTCGTCGCAGCCCTGGTCGCGCAGGAAGGCCAGCTGCTCCAGCGTCTCGACGCCTTCGGCCAGGACGGGGATATGCAGGCTCTCGCCCAGGGCCAGGACGGCGCGAATGATGGCGGCCGACTGAGGTCCGCCGTCCAGTTCGGACATGAAGGAGCGATCCAGCTTGATCTTGTCGAACGGGAAGGCGCGCAGGGTCGACAGCGACGAATAGCCGGTGCCGAAGTCGTCCATGGCGATGGAGACGCCCAGCAGCTTCAGCTGGCGCAGGACGTGGGTCGTGCGTTCCATGTCGGTGATCATGGCTGTCTCGGTGATCTCCAGCTCCAGCCGCGACGGCGACAGGCCGGTCTCCACCAAGACCTGATGCACCAGGCGCGGGAGGTCGACGTGGCCTAGCTGCACCGGCGACAGGTTGACGGCGATCTTGTGTGGTTCGGTCCAGCTGGCGGCCTCGGCGCAGGCGGTGCGCAGCACCCATTCGCCGATCGGCAGGATCAGACCGTTCTCTTCGGCCAGAGGAATGAAGTCGGCCGGCGAGATGAAGGTCCCGTCCGGCTGGATCCAGCGCAGCAGCACCTCGTAACCCGTGATGTCGCCGGTATCGACGGCGGCCTGCAGCTGCCAGTTCAGGCTGAACTGGCCCTGATCCAGAGCCTCGCGCATCTGCTGGGCCATGCGACGGCGATTGCGCACCGCCTCGTCCATCTCCTCCTCGTAGAAGCAGACGTCGGTCCCCAGCGAGGCCTTGGCGCGGTACATGGCCAGGTCTGCGTCATTGATCAGGGCCGACGGGTCGTGGGCGTCGTCGGGCCAGATCGCGATGCCGGTGCTGAGGCCGCAGGCGACCTCGGCATGGTCCAGCACGACCGGGGCGGTGACCGCGTCGCGCAGGCGCGCGACCAGATCCAGGGCGTCGTCCTTTTGCCGGATCGGCACGACGGCGACGAACTCGTCCCCGCCCAGGCGCGCGATGAACTCGTCGTGGCGCAGGCAGGCGCGCATCCGTTCGGCGATCTGGATCAGAAGCTGGTCGCCGGCGGCATGGCCGTGAACGTCGTTGACCTCCTTGAACCGGTCCAGATCCATGGCCAAAAGGGCCACCTTGTTCGGAACGGTCAGGTCGGCGGTCTGGCGCGTCAGCCATTCCAGGAAGGACGAGCGGTTGGGCAGGCCGGTCAGGCCGTCGTTACGCGCCAGATGGGCGATGCGACGCTCCTGCGCCTGACGCATGCGCAGATCGCGCACGGCGTAGATCATGACGTGATCCATACCGCAGTCGCGGCGCACGGCGATCTCGACGGGGATGTCCGCCCCGCCTTCGGCGACCAGTTTGGACTGGCTCAGGCCGTTGACCGCCAGATCGGCGACGCCGGCGATCCAGCGCGACAGCGGTTCGCCGATCAGGGCGTGGTGGGGGACGCCCGCCAGATCCGCGAAGGCGGCGTTGGCGGCCAGGATGACGCCGTCCTGTTCGACCACCATGCCATCGACGCTGCCCTCGATCAGGTGATCCAGGCGCGCCTTGGCCTGAAGCCGGGACTGGACGTCCAGGGCGTGGCTGGCGACGCCGGTGCCCAGCATCATCAATCCAACGGCGGAGACGGCGAAGGCCAGGACCAGATTAGTCGATCCGACAGCGCCCATATCGACCAGCGCCCCGACCGGCACGATCGTCATGGCGGCCATGCCGGTGAAGTGCAGGGCCACGATGCCCAGGACCATCAGCACGACCGGGACGACCTTGCCGGACTGCCGGGCGCGATTAAACGCCAGGGCGCCCAGGACGACCGCCCCCGCCACGGAGGCGGCGACATAGGCGGCCGACCAGTGGATGACGGCGTCGGTCGCAAAAGCCGCCATGCCGGTATAGTGCATCGCCACCACGGTCAGGCCGAACAGCACGCCGCCGATCTCGGCCGAGGCGGGCATCCGGCGCGAGGCCACCCACAGCGCCAGCGCGCTGCCGGCGATGGCGACGCCCAGGGACAGGCCGGTCAGAACCGGGCCGTAGCTGATGGTGACGCCGGGCTCATAGGCGATCATCGCCACGAAATGGGTGCACCAGATCGTCGCCCCGGTCGCTACCGCGCCCATGAAGGCCCAGGCCAGACGCGTGCCCTTTTCGGCGGCGCGCAGGCGGCGATACAAGCGGAAGGTGATGATCGAACCGATCAGGCACAGGCCGGCGGCCAACGCGACGAGCCAGAGATTATGGTCGTCGGTCAGGCAGGTGAAGAAGCGCATGAGGCTACAGACCTTGGGGGGACGGTCTGTCGTCGTAGCGGACGTTGCTTAATCAGACGCGCTCGAACAGGCTTAACGAAACGCTACAGCCGTTTTCAGGAGCGGGGCATCTGATAGGGGTTGTTGACGCTGACGGGCGAGCCGGGCGTCAGGCCCAGCTCCTCGAACGACCACTTCAGCTCGACGCCCTGGACCAGGTCCTGCTTGCACTTGTCCTCGTCGATGCGGCGCAGGGTGATGACGGCGCTGCCGCCCTGCAGGCTGACGATCGGGATCAGGTCTTCCTTGGCCGTGCAGCCGTTCGAACTGACCCAGAAGACGGCCTGGTCCTTGGTGAAGGCGGCGGCGTGGATCGGCTCCAGCGCGCCGGGCATGCCCGCGGTGGAGACAATCGGCTCGCCGCGGCTGGCGCAGGCGGCCAGGCCCGCCGATGCGGCGGCGATCAAAGCCAAGCGTTTCATGATGGAGTCGCGCAACTGACGACCTCCCCTGCCTCAAAGCCTGAACCGGCCGAGAATGCGCCTGTTCGCCCTTGGAGGGAACAGGATAAAAAACGAAAGGCCCCGGACGAATCCGAGGCCCTCCAAACTCAAATCCAGAAGCGGCTCAAGTAGGCCGAAGGCCGATAGCCGCTCTGAAGAAAACTCCGCTTACGAAGCGTAGTATTCGACGACCAGGTTCGGTTCCATCTTCACGGCATACGGCACGTCCGACAGTTCCGGCACGCGGACGTAGCGAACCGAGAACGAGCGGTCCGACAGTTCCAGGTAATCCGGCACGTCGCGTTCCGACGACTGCTGGGCTTCAAGCACCAGAGCCATGTTGCGCGACTTTTCCTTCACGGTGACGACGTCTTCCGGCTTCACGCGGTAGGAGGCGATGTCGACCTTCTTGCCGTTGACCAGGACGTGGCCGTGGCTGACGAACTGGCGAGCGGCCCAGACGGTCGGGACGAACTTGGCGCGGTAGACGACGGCGTCCAGGCGCGATTCCAGCAGACCGATCAGGTTTTCCGAGGTGTTGCCCTTGCGACGTGCAGCCTCGTCATAGGTCTTGGCGAACTGCTTCTCGGTGATGTTGCCGTAGTAGCCCTTCAGCTTCTGCTTGGCCTTCAGTTGCAGACCGAAGTCCGAAACCTTGGACTTGCGACGCTGGCCGTGCTGGCCGGGACCGTAAGAACGCTTGTTGACCGGCGACTTAGCGCGGCCCCACAGGTTCTCACCCATGGCCCGGTCGATCTTGTACTTGGCGCTGTGGCGCTTGGACATTCTATTCT
The DNA here is from genome assembly GCF_001592205.1 of Brevundimonas vesicularis NBRC 12165. GTDB lineage: Bacteria > Pseudomonadota > Alphaproteobacteria > Caulobacterales > Caulobacteraceae > Brevundimonas > Brevundimonas vesicularis. Next base: position 127,538 of record NZ_BCWM01000002.1, read on the forward strand.
CTTTTCGACGATACGGCCCGGCATCCCCTGGATTGGGAATGCGATCTCAACGGCGGTCCACGCATCTTCCGTCATTCATCCCGGCCCCGCCGAAGCGGACCCGTGGAAGGCGGCGCTTATGGCCAGCGGGGGCGGCGGAGTCAAGCACGGCGGGCCGTTAAGCACGATGGAATGGAACGATCCCGTCGCCCCACCCTTCCCTTGACGCAACCGAACCACGCATGAGGACAAGGAGGAGTGGAATGCAGACCGAACCCAACAGCTTTCAGACCGGCCTGTCCGACAAGGCCATGCAGACGCTGAAGACGCAGCTGGTCGACCTGGTCGAGCCTTTGAGCGATCACCAACCGCTCGATCTCGCCGACGGTATCCATGAGATGCTGCGCCAGCGCCGTATGGTTCGCCAGCACCATGCCGAGCGTATGAACGCGCGCACCCGGCACGGCGTGGATCTTCGCATCTAGTCCTTCGCGGCCTAATCCTTTGCAGACTGGGCTTCGGAGATGAACATCGCCCGACCTTCGCGGGTCGCGACCTTGCCCAGGCCCGGGAACGGGAAGTGATAGGCGTAGATGTGGGCGCCGGAGTTGCGCAGCGCCGTCACCTCGTCCAGCCGCGCCTTCAGACCTGCCGCCTGATCGTCGTCATAGCCGACCTTCCAGTCCGGATGTTCGACTGACAGGATCCAGTGGTGCATCAGGTCGCCGGTGTAGAGCAGTTGGTTCTGGCCGTCGGCGATCAGATAGGCGACGTGGCCCGGCGTATGGCCGGCCGTGTCCTGGGATTGGACGCCCGGCGCGACCTCGCCGCCCGGCTCGAAGGCCTGGACCTTGGGCGTGATGATCCGCACCAGATCGGCCAGTTCGGGATTAGCGCGGACGGACGCCCATTCCGCCTGCGACATCCGGATCGCTGCATTGGGGAAGGCCAGGCCGCCGTTGCGGATCAGGCCGCCGACATGGTCCGGGTGGCCGTGCGAGATCAGCACGTCGGTGATCGAGGCCGGATCGACGCCCGCCTCTTGCAGGCTGTCCATCAACTGGCCCTTGCCCTCGCCCAGGCCCGTGTCGAACAGCATCGTGCGGCCGCCGTTCCTGACCAGAAGCGGATGGATTTCCAGCATGATCGGATCGGCCGGCTGTCCGGCGGCAGTCAGGGGCGCGGCGACCGCCTGCGGCGTCAGGCCGACGCCGAAGGTCTGATTGTCGTTCTTGACCGGGTTCTCGCCGTCGAACAGGGCGATGGCGTCCAGCGCGCCGATCTTGAAGCGATAGACCGGCTTCTCGGCTGGCGCGGCGACGGTCTGGGTGGGATTGGGCGGCGCGGGATCGCCGGGCTTCTGCGCGTTTGCGTTGGGGTTACAGGCCGCCAACATCAGGGCCGCGAAAGCAGCCCCCGTCATCATCATCCGCATCGCTTTGATCTCCGTTTGCGATGACGCAATCGAAAACGCCCGCCGGAGGTTCCGGCGGGCGTCGTCATCTCTCGGTCTCTGGTCTGAGCCGGCCTTATTTGGCGGCGGCGTAGAGTTCGTTGACCTTGTTCCAGTTCACCACCGTCCAGAACGACTTCAGATAGTCAGCGCGGCGGTTCTGGTATTTCAGATAATAGGCGTGCTCCCAGACGTCGGCGCCCAGGATGACCTCGCCGCGCTCGTCCACGACGTCCATCAGCGGATTGTCCTGGTTCGGGGTCGAGGTGATCTTCAGCTTGCCGTTCTGTACGATCAGCCAGGCCCAGCCCGAACCGAACTGCGCGGCGCCGGCGGCGTTGAAGTCTTCCTTGAACTTATCCATGCCGCCCAGATCGGCGTCGATGGCGGCCTTCAGCTCGGCCGAGGGCTCACCCGCCTGATCGGCCGGGGCCAGCAATTCCCAGAACAGGCTGTGGTTCCAGTGACCGCCGCCGTTGTTGCGCACGGCCTTGGGCGCGGTGGAGATGCTGGTGAAGATTTCCTCCAGCGACTTGCCCTTCAGGTTTTCGTCGGCGTCGACGGCCTTGTTCAGGTTGTCGACATAGGTCTGGTGGTGCTTGTCGTGGTGGAAGGTCATCGTCTCCTTGTCGATGGCCGGCTCCAGCGCGTCATAGGCGTAGGGCAGCGGGGGCAGGGTGAAGGCCATGGGAGGTTCCTCTCGCGACAAGTTTCCGATGCGCCTCATCTAGGCGCCCGTTCATGAAACCCAAGCGACAGCGCCTGGATTTGTTCCGACTTATCGACCCGTAACGGTCAAGCTGGCAAGTTCGCCTTCAGGCAATCGCGAACGGCGCGCTTCACATCGCCCGGCGCATTGGGTTCATCCACGCCCTCGGCCGCGAAGACGGCGCGTACGGCGGCGTCCAGCCCCTTCGGCAGGGCCTCGATCACCCGCTTCTGCCCCTTGGCGTGCAGGCAATAGCCTACCTCGCGGCACAGGGCGGAAAACATGGGTTCGTAGGGATCAGAAGCGCTCATGTCGGCCCTGTAGCATCAGGGGAGCAGACGCGACAGCCAATGCATCAGGTTCAGAACGAACTGCTGATCGTCATGACCGGTCGTATTCAGCCCCATGCGAACGGGCTCGCGATCCGACTGGTCGGGAAAAGGCACGACCTGGGCCGTGAGCATCCCCGCCTCTCCCAGCACGACGACCCGCCCCGCGCCAAAGCGCAAAGCCAGACCTTGGGCGGGTAAGGCGGGCCGCGACAGCTCGGCAAGGACGACGGCTGGATCCTGGCCGGCCCGAAGCCGCGTTCGGATCGTTTGCAAGGCTCCGAGATCGGGAGCCTCTCGCGCGTCTGCGCTCATCGCAAGCAACACCGTTGTGTCGGCCGGCCCCGACAGCGACTGCCCGGTAAAGCTCTTGACGACCGTCAAGCGCTCGCTTTGGTCACGCCCCTCGACGATCGGATGATCCGCAAGCGCCGGGCGCGGAAAGACCAGATTAGCCGTAACGTCGTCGCCCGCGGGCTGGAAGGCGTAACCCGTGCCCATCGTCACCCCGAACTTGGCAGCCAGGGCTTCGGCGGCGGAACCATGGGGCGCGTGATCGGCGGCCAGAAGCAACGCACCGCCCTGCTCCACCCATCGGCGGATCGCCTCTATCTCGTCGTCGTCGAAAGCCGAGGCGCGCGAGCCGTCCGCCGGTCGCGCCGGATTGGCGATGACCAACACCACCACGCCATCAAGCGCGCCGGGCGCATCGAGACGCCCCCGACTGGCTTCGATCCGATATCCATCGGCCCGCAACAGCGCGGCGAAGGCGGCATAACGACCTTCGATGGTCTGCTCGCTGCCGTGGCCCTGATCGACAAGCACAACAGGCCCATCCGCCGCATAGGCCGGCGAGGCTACCTTTGGCCGCCAATCCAGATCGCCGACCTGCTCTTGCGCCAAGGCTGGGCCTGCCAGCAGCAGGACTGCGACAGCGATCAAACCCCGGCGTCCCATCTGGCGCTTAGACCTTCAAGCGTTCGGCATGGAAGGCGATGTGGTCGGCGATGAAGCTGGCCATGAAGAAGTAGGAGTGATCATAGCCGGGCTGCATACGGATCGTGACCTTCTGGCCTGCTACGTCGGCGGCGGCTTGGAGCAGCTCGGGCTTCAGCTGCTCGGCCAGGAAGCTGTCGGCGTCGCCTTGGTCGATCAGGATGTCGTCATAGACGCCGCGCGCCGCGCCGGCGGCGATCAGCTTGGCGGCGTCGTGGCGGTCCCACGTCGCCCGGTCGTCGCCCAGATAGGCGGTGAAGGCCTTTTCGCCCCAGGCGCACCGGGTGGGCGAGCAGATCGGCGCGAAGGCGGAGACCGAACGGAACAGGCCGGGGTGGTTCAGCGCCAGGGTCAGGGCGCCGTGGCCGCCCATCGAATGGCCGCTGATCGAGCGGACGCCCGTGGTCGCAAACTCGGCGTCGATCAGGGCGATCAGTTCTTCGGTGACATAGGTCTCCATGCGGAAATGCGGCGCCCAGGGCGCCTGCGTCGCATCCAGATAGAAGCCCGCGCCCTGACCCAGATCATAGGCCGGATCGTCGGCGACGCCCTCTCCGCGCGGGCTGGTGTCGGGCGCCACGATGATGACGCCGTGTTCGGCGGCGGCCTGGTAGGCCCCCGCCTTGGTGGTGAAATTATCCTCGGTGCAGGTCAGGCCCGACAGCCAGATCAGCACCGGGAAAGGCCCCTCGCCCGCCGGCGTGAAGACCGACAGCGTCATCGGCGTGCCGGTCGCTGGGCTGTCGTGCTTCAGATAGCGCAGGGTTCCGCCGTGGACGGCGTGGGTCTTGATGGTTTCCACTCAGTCGGCCTTTCGGTGCATGGCGCAGATCTTGTTGCCGGAGGGATCGCGCAGATAGGCCAGGATCATGGGGCCGAAGGGGCCCTTGCGTTCGCCGGGCGGGTCCTCGATGGCGCGACCGCCCGCGGCGACGCCGGCGTCATGGAAGGCCTGGACCATCTCGGACGTCTTGGCGTGAAAACCGATGGTTCCGCCGTTGGCATGGCAGGCCGGCTCGCCGTCGATCGGCGCGCCGATCGCAAAGGCGCCCATGCGGGTGCGCCACCAGTAGCGGCCCTTGGGATCCGGCCCCTGGCCCGGCTCGACGCCAAGGGCGCCGAGCGCGGCGTCATAGAACCGGCGTGACGCCTCGATGTCGTTCGCGCCGACGGTGACGTGGGTGAACATGGTCAGACCTCCCTCTTTCAGTCCGTTTTCTTAAACAACGAACCCGGCGACGCGCAAGGCGTCAGAACACCACGACCGAGCGGATGCTCTTGCCCTCGTGCATCAGGTCAAAGGCCTTGTTGATGTCGTCCAGGGCGAAGGTGTGGGTGATCATCGGGTCGATCTCGATCTTGCCGTCCATGTACCAGTCGACGATCCTGGGCGTGTCGGTGCGGCCGCGCGCGCCGCCGAAGGCCGAACCGCGCCAGACGCGGCCGGTCACCAACTGGAACGGACGGGTGGCGATCTCCTTGCCGGATTCGGCGACGCCGATGACGACGCTCTCGCCCCAGCCGCGGTGGCAGGCCTCAAGCGCCTGGCGCATGACGACGGTGTTGCCGGTGCAGTCGAAGGTGTAGTCCGCGCCGCCGTCGGTCAGCTGGACCAGATGGGCCACGACGTCGGACACCTCCTTCGGATTGACGAAATGGGTCATGCCGAAGCGACGGCCCCATTCTTCCTTGTCGCCGTTGATGTCTACGCCGACGATCATGTCGGCCCCGACCATCTTCAGCCCCTGGATGACGTTCAGGCCGATGCCGCCCAAGCCGAAGACGACGCAGTTGGCGCCGGGCTCGACCTTGGCCGTGTTGACCACGGCGCCGACGCCGGTGGTCACGCCGCAGCCGACGTAGCAGGCCTTGTCGAACGGCGCGTCCTTGCGGATCTTGGCCACCGCGATCTCGGGCAGGACGGTGAAGTTCGAGAAGGTCGAGCAGCCCATATAGTGGGCGATGGCCTGACCCTTGTAGCTGAAGCGGCTGGTGCCGTCGGGCATGACGCCCTTGCCCTGAGTGCCTCGAATGGCTGTGCACAGGTTGGTCTTGCGCGACAGGCACGACTTACACTGGCGGCATTCCGGCGTGTACAGCGGGATGACGTGATCGCCGACCGCGACCGAGGTCACGCCCGGCCCCACCTCGACCACCACGCCCGCGCCCTCGTGGCCCAGGATCGAGGGGAAGACGCCCTCGGAGTCCAGCCCGTCCAGCGTATAGGCGTCGGTGTGGCAGATGCCGGTGGCCTTGATCTCGATCAGCACCTCGCCGGCGCGCGGTCCCTCCAGATCGACCTCGACAATCTCCAACGGACGTTTGGCCTCGAAGGCGACGGCGGCGCGGGTTTTCATGGCGGGGGCTCCTGAACGATTCCCTTCTCTTCTAGGGCAGGCGCAGGATGGTATGAAGCCGTCATGTCACACACAAACCTCGTCGTCCTGACCGGAGCCGGCATATCGGCCGAGAGCGGCGTGCCGACGTTTCGGGCGTCGGACGGGCTGTGGTGCGGGCATCGGGTGGAGGATGTGGCGACGCCGGAAGGGTATGCGGCCGATCCGGCGCTGGTGCAGGACTTCTACAACCAGCGGCGGCGGCAGTTAGCCGAGGGCCAGCCTAATGCGGCGCACCAGGCGCTGGCGGCGTTGGCGGCGCGGTGGCGGGGCGACTTTCTGCTGGTGACGCAGAACGTCGATGATCTGCACGATCGGGCGCATGAAGAGACGCCGCCGGCCGCCGGTTTCGAGCTGATCCATATGCACGGCGAACTGCTGAAAGGCCGCTGCACCCGGTCGGGCGTGGTGATGGACTGGGCCGGGGACATGGCGGCGGATGAAGCCTCGCCGCATCACCCCGAGGGCGTCATGCGGCCGCACATCGTCTGGTTCGGGGAGATGCCGCTTCAGATGGAGCGGATCGAGCGGGCCCTGGCGCGGTGCGACCTGTTCGTGTCCATCGGCACGTCGGGCGCGGTCTATCCGGCGGCAGGGTTCGTGCAGGCGGCGCGATATGGCGGGGCGCGGACGGTCGAGATCAACCTGGAGCCGACGTCGGGGGCGCGCCTGTTCGACGAAGGCGTTTACGGGCGGGCGACGCAGGCCGTGCCGGCCTTCTTCGACACGCTGTAGAGACGAAAACGGCGGCCGCTGCGAAAGGCGGCCGCCGTTCCGGCGTTCAAGGTCGAGGCGGCTTAGGCCAGGACCACGATGGTCACGCGGCGGTTCTGCGAACGGCCCTCGGGCGTGTCGTTCGAGGCCACCGGCTGTTCCTGGCCGTAGGAGATGGTGGCCATGCGGTTCAAGGCGACGCCCTGGCGGTTCAGGAAGCGACGCACGGCCTCGGCGCGTTGCTCGCCCAGCTGGTCGTTATGCTCGGGCGTGCCGGTCGAGTCGGTGTAGCCCTGGATTTCCAGATAGACGTTCTTGTTCTCGCCCTGCAGACGCTGGGCGAACTGGGCCAGGCGCTGCTCGGCCTCGGGCGACAGGGCCGCCGCGTCGGTGGGGAATTTCACGGAATCGTCCGACAGCACGACCTGATAGAGAAACTTGCCCTCGGCCAGTTTGTGCGCGTCGTTGGCGCGTTGCAGGGCCTGGCCTGCGGTGCCTTCGACGGTGATCACGCGGTTGTCGACGACTTCGACCTGATCACGCACGAAACGATGGCTGGCGCAGCCGCTGGCCGCAAAGCCGAGGGCGATGAGGGCGCCGCCGACGACCGCCGTCCTGAGTTTCGATCTGCTCAAGTTCTGTTTCCTTCTTGCCGGGAGCGCCACACCCAGTTCATGCGCAAGATGAAAATGGCGTATGAGACAAGGCGGAGTAATGACGCGCTTTGGGCGGCATCATGTCAGCTTGACTATAAGCAGATCGAATATTCGCGTTATTCTTGCATGAGCACGGAACCATCGGCTCAGTGAAGACGTTGCGCCGCCGACGGCCGATGCCGGAGGGCGGATACGCTCATCTATCACCGCTCTGCGCCCTCGCGCGGTTGTATTCACGACGACGCCACTTTCCTGACGCGACCGAATGTTTTCAACAGAGCCTGGCGGTTTTTACAGGCGTTTTGTCCCGATGACCATGCGGCGGCGTGTTCAACTCCCATCACGGATCGGCGATTGAGCACGGCGCGCACACGGCGCTGGGCGCTGGCGGCGACGCCGATCCTGGCCGCGCATCTGGGGCTGGCGCTGCTGATGCACGGCCAGGCGGAGCCGATCGTCGAGGCGCCGCAGACGCCGCCGATGATGGTCGAACTGGTCGAGCCGCCCCCGCCGCCGCCGCCGCCCGCGCGCGTGATCGCGCCCGATCCCTCGCCAAAGCCCGACGCGCCGGCCGCCGCCGCCCAGGCGGCCGCGCCGGCGAAGCCCGCGCCCCAGCGGCGACCGCCAGCCGTGGCGGCGGCGCGACCGCGACTGGTGGTGAGCAAACGCCCGCTGGACGTCGAACCCCTGCCGGCCGCGCCCGCGCCGCCGGGTCCGCCCCTGCCCCTGCTGGGCGCGGCCCAGATCGCCGGCGCCATGACGGTCGGCGCAGGTTCGGGCGGCGGCGGCGGAACGGGCGTCGGCGGATCGGGCGGTTCGGGAGGGACCGGCGCGGGTTCAGGCTCGGGCGGCGGGTCGTGCGACATGGTGCGCTGGGTCCAGGACGCGGTGCGCGACGACCAGGCGGTGCGCCGCGCCGTCATCGCCGCGTCTCAGGATATGGACGCGAACGGCCGCGCCATTCTGGTCTGGAACGGCGACTGGCTGCAAAGCCGCAACCAGGCGGGCAAGGGTCTGGCGGGCGTGCGCCAGGCGATCGCCCTGGAAGTCGCCTTCGCCCCGGCCGAGTGCAAGAGCCAGCGCATGACAGGCCTGGCGGTTCTGAAGCTGGAAGACCGCCCGGGCGGCGCGCAACTGGCCCTGGGCAAGGGCAGCTGGCGCTGGTCGGACCTGCTGGGCGCGGGCTGACGCGCCGACGCCCATTCAGACGGTCGCAGCGGAAAAACACCGTCTAATTCGTCTAATTCGTCTGATCTCGTGCCTCCTCGACCGTGCGACACCCCCGCTGCGGGCGAACCGAGACACGATCGCACGGCCTGAGGGCGCGGGCAGGAAGATGACGCTGACGCGAGGCAAGGTGTTGAAATGTCTGCGATCGTGTCTCGCAGATCGGCTGGCTAGGCCCTCGGGCCAAACAGAATGAGCCCGGCGCCGACCAGGCAGACAAGGCCGCCCAGGATGTCCCAGCGATCCGGCGGGGTCTTCTCGACCAGCGCCATCCAGATCAGGGAGGCGCAGATATAGACACCGCCGTAGGCCGCGAAGGCGCGGCCCGCCGCGTCGCTGGGGACCAGGGTCAGGAGCCAGGCGAAGGCGATCAGGCAGGCGACACCGGGCGCCAGCCACAGGGGTGAACGATCCAGCTTCAGCCAAGCCCAGAAGGCGAAACAGCCGCCGATCTCCGCCAGGGCCGCCAGCGGATAGATCAGCAGAGTTTTCACTCCGGCTTACCAACGTCGGCCTTGGCCGCGCGTTCGGCCGCCAGCTTGGCCAGGACCCGGCCGCGGCCGCGCGAAAGGGCGTGGATGGCGCCGCGCATGGTGGCGACCTCTTGCTCCGAGAAGGCGGCGCGGCCCAGCATGACGCGCAGGTTCTGGCTCATCGAGCGCTTCTTCTCGGGCGGATAGAAGAAGCCGCCGTTTTCCAGCTCTTCCTCCAGGTGCTCATACATGCCGATCAGCAGGTCGTTCGACGCCGGCGGTTCGCTGTCGCGGAAGCGCGGCGGCGGGGCGTCCAAGATCAGGGTGCGCCATTCATAGGCGTTGATCGCCACGGCCTGGGCCAGGTTCAGCGAGTGGTGCTTCGGGTCGATCGGAATGGTGACGATGCCAGCGCACAGGGCGATGTCGGTCGTCTCCAGCCCGGCGCGCTCGCCGCCGAACAAGAGGCCCGTCTTCAGGCCGGAGGCGGTGTCGTCATAGAGGACGCGGCTGGCCTCGCGCGGCGTGCGCACGGGCTGGCGCGTCTCGCGCGGGCGGGCCGTCGTGGCGAAGACGGTGTTCAGGTCGGCGATGGCCTCGGCGACGGTCGAGAACACCCGTACTCCGTCCAAGACCCAGTCGGCGCCCGAGGCCGTGGCCCAGGCCCGCTCCTGGGGCCAGCCGTCGCGGGGGCTGACCAGGCGCAGGTCCGACAGGCCGAAGTTGGCCATCACCCGCGCCACGGCGCCGATGTTCTCGGCCATCTGCGACTTGTCGAGGATGACGGCGGGGGGCGCGAGGTCTTCAATCACAGCTTGGACGGTCCCTTGCCGGTGACGGCCGCGACCGCATCGAGCCAATCCCCCATCATCGCCGGGTCGGCCGAGACGCCATCTGGCGACAAAGGCAATCCCCCGAGCAATCCGGCGAGATCATCTGATCGGCGTCCGCCTCGGTCCCAATACGTCTCAAGAAAATGCGCCATGCACAGATAGCTTCTCGTATCGAGAGTTCCGGCGCGCTCAGGGTGTCGATCACCATCAGTCCTCGCCCACCATGGCGATCCAGGGGTCGGCGGTTCCAGCCTCGACCTCGGCGACCTTGACGGCGGGCCAGCCGATGGAGGCGCTGCCGGATGCGCTCCAGGCGGAGACGATGAAGTCGCGCAGTTCGCCGGCGCCCGCCGCCAGACGTTCGTTGACGAAGGCCGCGCCGCGCGGGTCGCTGTCGCGGAAACCTCCGGCCTTCTCCAGACGATAGAAGGGGATCACCGTGCCGAGCGTCGTGGTCAGATAGGAGACGGTGCGCGCCTTGACGTCGAAGCCGTCTAGTTTGGCGGCCGGCATGGCGGCCTCGACGGCGTCCAGACGGGCGACGCGGTTGGTGAACTCGCCCTCGAACACGGCGTGGGTCTGGCGCGAGTTGGTGAAGCCTTCCGGGTTCGGGAAGTCGCCCCAGCCGTTGTAGTGAATGCTGGTGTGATGCGGCTGAGAGCCGTCGCCGACATAGTGGCCCATCACGCCGATGTCGCGCAGGATCAGGGCCTCGCGGCGGAGGCGGTCGGCGCGATACCAGGCCTGACGCTCCATATTGGTCTCACGCTTCTCGGCGGCGTTCAGCACGCGCCAATAGGCGAAGTCGCGGCCCAGCTGCTGCCAGGCGTCCATCATGGCGTAGGGCAGATATCCGGCGTCGTTGACGTCCAGACCGGCCTTGGTCAGGGCGGCGTCATATTCGGACTTCAGGCGCGGCAGGTCGTTGAGGCTCATCCCGCGCTGGTCGTAGACGCGCCCCTGGTCGTCCAGATCGACGAAGTGGGCGGTGTCGCGCTCGCGATCGTGCGGCTGGCCGGCGCCCTTCCAGCGGTCGGGCTCGCGCGCCAGTTCGCCCACGTCGGCGATGGCGGCGGGGGTGCGAAGGAAGGCCGGCAGTTCGTCCGGCAGGGCCCGCATCGCCGCCACGCCGATCAGGCGGTGGCCGGTGTTGCCCCAGGCGGTGACGGTGACCGCCGGCGCGGCGACCGCAACGAGGGCCAGGGCGGCGATGGCGAGACGTTTCATGGACAAACCTCAACAAGGATCACGCCCGTCTAACGCATCCTTGATCGCGCCTCCAGCGTCCAAGGGGTGGCGTGAGGCGCATCGGCGCCTAGGTTATGAAGGCTCCCCCTTCGTCTGTTTCCAGGCTCCACGCCCCTGGGGAGCGATGACGTGATTGCGTCATCGCCGTCGTCGGACGGCCCTTCAAGTGGACGCCAGACCGAAAGGACATTCCCATGCGCACGCCCCGCATCGCCCTTGTTTCTTCCGTCGCCCTTCTTGCGACCGCCGCGACCGCTCACGCCCAAAACGCATCAACGGCGGCGCAGACGCCGACGGCCGCGCCGATCGCCGGCTCGACCACCTTCACCGATGACGAGCTGAAAAAGTTTGACGACGCCATGGCCAAGGTGAGAGCCGTCAGCGACACGCTGAACGGCGCTCAGCCGACGCAGGAACAGCAGGCGCAGATGGCCGCCGCAGTGCAGGATTCGGGGCTGGAAGTGACGCGCTTCAACACCCTGTCCAACGCCGTCGCCGCCGATCCGGCCTTGGCCGCGCGCATTCGGGTGGTGAACGCCACGCCGCCAGCGCCCGGCACCCCGGCCGCCGCCGTGACGGATGACGAACTGAACCGCTTCGTCACCGCCATGACGCAGATCCGCGCCGTCACAGCCGAGGTGCAGAACAACCAGGCGACGCCCGAGCAGAGCGCCAAACTGACGGCGGCGGTCCAGGCGTCCGGCCTGACGACCGAGCGTTTCAACGCCATCTCGCAGCTGGTGTCCGCGACGCCCTATCTTCAGGCCAAGGCGCAACTGGCCGGCGCGCGTCTGGAGAAGGGCGTCAGCCAGTAGGGATCAGGTGTCGGCGGGCTCGCGCCGCGTGTCCGGCGCGGCCGGGCCCGCCTCGTCCTCGTTCAGCAGACGGCCTTCGCGACGGGGCTTGATGTAGGGGGCGGGCTGGGGCGTCGGCATATTGCCGCGCATCAGCTGACGGCCGGCCTTGAGCCCGCCGGTCAGCTGCAGGTCCAGTCGGGCCTCGTCGCGACGGCGCACGTCGCCGATGGTCTCGGCCGCCTCGTGCTCGTCCAGGCCCAGTTCGACCAGGGCGCGCTCGCCGAACTTGAGCGCCGACTCGAAGGTCTCTCGGATCTGATAGTCCACGCCAGCCTGGATCAGGCGCATCGAATGCCCTCGGTCGAAGGCGCGGGCCATGATCCGGGTGGTGGGGAATTCCGACTTGACCAGTTCGACGATGCGGTCGGCGGCCTCGGGCTTGTCGACGCAGACCAGGACCATCTCGGCCTCCTCCGCGCCCGAAGCGCGCAGGGTGTGCAGTTGGGTGCCGTCGCCGTAATAGACCTTGAACCCGAACTGGGAGGCGGCCTGGATCATCTCCACGTCGTTCTCGATGATCGACACATCGACATCGCGGGCCAGCAGGGGTTGTGACACGACCTGGGCGAAACGGCCGAAGCCGATGATCAGCACCTGGCCGCGCAAGTCCTTGGCGAAGTCCACGCCCTCGGCGCTTTCCGCGTCCTGGACCGGCTTGGGCGACAGCCGTGCAATCAGCAGCGAGGTCAGGGGCGTCAGGGCCATCGACAGGATCACCACCGCCGACATCATCGCGCCGATGCGGGCGTCGAACAGGCCGGCGGCGACGGCGGTGCCGTACAGGACGAAGGCGAACTCGCCGCCTTGCGCGAACAGGCCCGCGCGCTCGACCGCCTCATGGTGCGAGGCCTTGAACAGGCGCGCGACGGCATAGATGCCCACGCCCTTGACCAGCATGAAGGCCACGACCCCGCCCAGCACCAGACGCCAGTCGGCGACGACCACCGACACGTCCAGCGACATGCCGACGCTGAGGAAGAACAGGCCCAAAAGGATGGCGCGGAACGGCTCGACGTCGGCCTCCAGCTGGTGGCGGAAGGTGGATTCCGACAGCAGGACCCCGGCCAGGAATGCGCCCATGGCCATGGACAGGCCGCCCAGCGACATGGCCCAGGCGGCGCCGACCACCACCAGCAAGGCCGCAGCCGTCATCACCTCGCGCCCGCCGTATTGGGCCAGGAGACGGAAGACGGGATTGACCAGATATTTGCCGGCCAGAAGCACACCGCCGACCGCTGCGACCGCGAAGCCGACGGTCTGCCACAGGGGCGGTGCCTGTTCGTTGGCCACGCCCAGCACCGAGGCCAGGACGGCGACGATCGCCAGCAGCGGCACGATGGCCAGATCCTCGAGCAGCAGGATGGAGACCGCGCGCTGGCCCGGCCCGCCCGCGATCTCGCCGCGCTCTTCCAGCATCTGCATGATGACGGCGGTGGACGACAGGACAAAGCCCATAGCGCCGACGAAGGCGACAGGTGCTGAGAAGCCCGCCAGCATGGCGGTCAGGGTCAGGATCAGGCCGCAGAACAGCACCTGGGCCGCGCCGAGGCCGAAGATTTCCTTGCGCAGTCCCCACAGACGTTTGGGCCGCATCTCCAGCCCGATGATGAACAGGAAGATGACCACGCCGAACTCGGCGACGTGCAGGATGGTCTCGGGCTCGCGGAACAGCTTCAGGCCGAAGGGACCGATGGCGAGGCCCGCCGCCAGATAGCCCAGCACCGACCCCAGGCCGATGCGCTTGAACACCGGCACGGCGAGCACGCCCGCGGCCAGCAGAGCGGCCGCCGCGCCCAGATCCAGTCCCGTCGTCGCCTCAGCCATAGCATCCCCCAAGCTTGGCCTCTATTGTGGAGGTCCTGGTCGGCGATTGCGAGAGGACACGAAAGACACGCTGAAAGATCATCGTGCGTCGAGGGGGATTTGGCGCCACAGTTTCGCCCCATGACGACCCGCGACTGGCGGCAACAAAACAACCGGAGGAAGCCATGTCACGCGTAATCAGGATCGCGACCCTGTCCGTTCTGAGCCTGTCGTTCGCCGCGCCGCCGGTCGCCGTGCCGAGCGTCGCCCTGGCCAAGCCGCTGGATGGCGAACCGACGCCGGCGGCGTGCCGACCGCTGGGGTTTGAGCTGGAAACGGAAACCGAGATGCAGGATCTCGTCGTGACGGGATCTCGCGTCCAAGGTCGCACGGCGACGACGCACGCGCCGCCTCCGCCTCCTCCTCCGGCTCCTCCCCCGCCGCCACCGCCTGCTTCATACGTCCCTCCGCCGCCCGCTGCGATGACAGGCAGCGTGGGCGTAACCGGGGTTCGGGTTTCGCCGATCACTCCGGCGCCCGCGCCCGTCGATACCGAACGCTATCCGGATGCGACGCCCAATCCGGTGAAGCGGACCAGCGATCAGCCGGTCTCGACCTTCTCCATCGACGTGGACACGGCGTCCTATTCGAATGTGAAGCGCTTCATTGACGAGGGTCGTGCGCCGCCCAAGGATGCGGTGCGGGTCGAGGAGCTGATCAACGCCTTCGACTATGATTATGCCCGCCCGACCAGCCAGACCCGGCCCTTCGCCATGACGACGGCGGTCGCGGCCTCGCCTTGGGCTGACGGGCGTCAGATCGTGCACATCGGCCTGCAAGGTTATGAACTGCCGGCGGGCGAGCAGCGGCCGTTGAACCTGACCTTTTTGGTCGATGTCTCCGGCTCGATGCGGAGCTCCGACAAGCTGGACCTGGCCAAGAAGGCGATGAACCTGGCCATCGACCGGCTGAGGCCGCAGGACATGCTGGCCGTCACCTATTACGCGGAAGGCGCCGGCACGACCTTGCAGCCCACGAAGGGCGACGAAAAGCTGAAGATGCGCTGTGCGGTCGCCAGCCTGAAGGCCTCGGGCGGCACGGCCGGGGCGACCGGCATGACCAACGCCTATGACCAGGCCCAGGCGAACTTCGCCCGCGACAAGGTCAATCGTATCCTGATGTTCACCGACGGCGACTTCAACGTCGGGGTGACCGACAACAAGCGGCTGGAAGACTATGTCGCCGAAAAGCGCGGGACGGGCATCTATCTGTCGGTCTATGGCTTCGGGCGCGGCAACTATCAGGACGCGCGGATGCAGACCATCGCGCAGGCGGGCAATGGGGTCGCGGCCTATGTCGGGGACCTGAGGGATGCGCGCCGGCTGTTCGGACCGGCCTTCGACAAGGGCGCCTTCCCCATCGCCGACGACGTCAAGATCCAGGTCGAGTTCAATCCCGCGCGCGTCGCCGAATGGCGGCTGATCGGCTATGAGACCCGGCTGCTGAACGAGGAAGACTTCAACAACGATCAGGTCGATGCGGGCGAGGTCGGATCCGGCGCCAGCGTCACGGCCCTGTACGAGATCACCCCCGTCGGCGGCCCGACCCAGGTTCCGGAAAGGCGCTATCCCGATAACCGTATCGGGGTCGGCGGCGGCGATCCGAACGGCGAGATCGGCTTTATCCAGGTGCGCTACAAACAGCCGGGCCAGAGCCGGTCGGAGCTGATCCAGCAGCCGCTGACCAACCGCGCGGGCGGGCCGGTCAGCGCCCAGCCGCCCGAAGCCACGCGCTGGGCGATCGCGGTCGCCGGGTTCGGTCAGAAGCTGCGGGGCGATCCGTGGATGACGGCCGACTATGGCTGGGATCGGATCATCGATCAGGCGCAAGGGGCCAGGGGCGAAGACCCCTATGGCGATCGGGCCGAGTTCGTTCAGTTGGTGCGGGCGGCCCAGGGCCTTCCCCCTATGCGGACGCCCTGACCGGAACCGCCACGCTCGCGGCGGGTTTTCCAGCGCAACGCTTCAACCAAGGAAACCCGCCATGAAAATCCGCGACGTGATGACCAAGGACGTGCATCTGGCCCGCCCCGCCGACACCATCCAGGACGTGGCCAGCCGCATGGCCAAGGGCGGCTTCGGCTTCGTGCCCGTGGCGGACGGCGATCAGCTGATCGGCACCATCACCGACCGCGACATCGTGGTGCGCGCCCTGGCGACGGGCGCCGCCTCGAGCGCCTCTGTGGTGGAGTTCATCACCCGCGATCCGCAGACGGTGCTGGACACCGACGACCTGAAGGTCGTGCTGGACCTGATGGGCGCCAGGCAGATCCGTCGCGCCCCGGTCGTGGACAAGCATGGCCGCGTGGTCGGCGTCGTGTCGCTGGGCGACCTGTCGACGCGCGTGAAGGAGAAATACGCCGGCGAGACGCTGGAAAGCATCTCGCGTTAAGACCTGCGTAACCGCGCCCCGACACCGGGCGTCAAGGATCGTCGTTCATGCTGTTCCTTCGAATATCGGAGGATGGCATGGCGCGCGCGCAGTTCCAGAAGGGTCAGAAGGTCTGGGTCGAGTGCGTCGGCGCCTGGGCCTTTATCGAACAGGTCCAGCCCGTCTGGGCCAAGGGGTTCGAAGAGCCCGTGCGCGTGACCTATGACGTCGGTCTGGGGCGCGAGTTCACTGCCAACGAACTGTTGCTGGCGACCGACGATCCGGCCTCGGATCAGGGCTTGGGCGACTGGCGGCTGCTGCGGGCACGCAACAAGTGGCAGCTACCCGAGGATTGCCTGCACCACCCCCACCCCGGCACCTATCCGGTCGTCGTTACCGATCGGGCGGACTGGGGCGGTTGGCGCGTGCCGGGCGCCGAATACGACCGCGATCCCCAGCATATCGAGTTTCAGGCCCGCCTGATCGCCGCCGCGCCCCAGCTTATGCGCCTGGCCCAGGATCTGGTGGATCTGGTCGCCGAGACGCCGGACGATGCGCCGCCGGCCGTCCTGACCCTGGCCCGACAGGCGCGCGATACGCTGCATGGGGTGACGCGTGTGCTGGAGCCCGCGCCCGACCGCCTGCTGTCGCCGGTCGCCGCCGCTTAAAAACCCGTTAAAAGCGCGCGCCGAGCCTCGACACGAATCCGCGACGCAGCCTAGATTCCCGCAACGAAGTGTTTGTCGGAGGGTCGGGGCTTGCGGGACGAGGAGCGGCGGGAAAATCGGTCGGGGCGTCGCGCCTCCGATCGCGCCGCCGGCGCGCCCGCCTGGTTGCGGATCGCCGTCCTGGTCCTGGCGCTGATCGCGGCCGCCTATGCCCTGATGGCGTCGCGCGAGTTCAGCCGGCCGACCCGCGAAATCAGCCGCCTGGAAGCCGAAAATCTGAAGCTGAGCGCCGAGTTGGTCGCCAGCCAGACCGCGGCGCTGATCCAGTCGGCCGATGCGGGCCTGGCCGCGGGTCGCACCGCCATTGTCGCCAAACGCGCCCCCATAGAGGTCGTGGAAACCGCGCAGGCCGCCGCGCCCAAGGTCGCCTTCACCCTGGTCGGTCCCGGCGAGACGGTGCAGGCCGCCAAGGGCGAAGGATCGGTCGCCGCCGGCCAGGCCAATGCCGACGGTCTGAGGCTGGAGGCGCGGATCGCGCCGGTCCTGCCGACAGGCGGCGAGACGCGGATCGTGTCGGCGGGCGGCGTGGTGCTGGCCTCGGCGCGCGCCGCCGAGATCGGCCAACCCATCCGCACCCTGATCGGCGTCGATGCCTCGGCCCTGGTCGACCAGGCCGAACCGCGCGCCGTGACGTTGGGGGGCCAGGCCGGCCTTGCTGCCGCCGCTCAGGCCCGGGCGGGCGGCCCGTATGTGGTCGCGATCTCGGAGGGGACGACCGCCTCCTTCTTCGACGACGCCTGGGTGGTGCTCGCGCCGCTGCTGCTGGGGGTCGGGGTCGTGGTTCTGTTCGTCCTCTACGGCCTGCGCCAGACGCGCCAGCACCGCGAACGGGTGGCGACCGAAAAGCGGTTCCGCATCGCCGTCGAAGCCGCGCGGTGCGGGGTGTGGGAGTGGGATCTGGCCAAGGGCGAGGTGTCGCTGTCGGACTATATGGCCGCGCTGCTGGGCTTTTCGCGCGGCGGTGTGACCGACGCCGAAGATGTGATCGGCCGCGTCCATCCCCGCTTTCAGGAAGATTTCCGCCACGCCCTGCGCCAGGCGGCGGCCTATGGCGCCTTTGAGATCACCTTCCCGGTGGCGGGACCGGACGGGCGGGCGCGGTGGATCGACGCGCGGGGCCAGGCGCGCGGCGAGCGCGGCGACATGGGCTTTTCCGCAATCCTGGGCGTCGCGCTGGACATCACCGAGGCCCGCCGCGCCAAGGCCGCCGCCCAGGCCGCCGAAAGCCGGCTGCGCGACGGGGTGGAGAGCATCTCCGAGGCCTTCGTCCTGTTTGATCGTCAGGGGCGGCTGATCCTGTGGAACCAGGCGTTCGAGGACGCCTTCGGCTTCGATCACGGCGTGGTGCGGCGTGGCGCCTTGAAGGACGAGCTGAACCGGATCGCCGGCCTGGCCATCAAGGCCGAGCATCGTCCGGCCAGCGGTCGTGCGGGCCTGCGCGAGGTTGAGCTGAACGACGGGCGCTGGCTGCAACTGTCCGAGCGGTTCACTTCCGAGGGCGGGTCGGTCGTCACCGCCGCCGACATCACCGCCATCAAACGCCAGGAGGCCGAGCGCCGCCGCGCCGCCGACGATCTGCGGGCCACCGTCGATCAGCTGGAGTCCAGCCAGGAGAAGCTGTCGCTGCTGGCGCGCAAATACGAGGTCGCCATGACCCGGGCCGAGGCCGCCAACCAAGCCAAGTCCGAGTTCCTGGCCAATATGAGCCACGAGCTGCGCACGCCGCTGAACGCCATCAACGGCTTCTCGGAGATCATGGCCAGCGAGCTGTTCGGGCCGCTGAACGAGAAATACAAGGGATACGCCGGCGACATCCTGAAGTCGGGCCAGCACCTGCTCAGCCTGATCAATGACGTCTTGGACATGGCCAAGATCGAGGCCGGCAAGATGACCCTGCACTATGAGCCGGTGTCCTTGCGCGAGGTGTGCGAGGACGCGGTGCGGCTGATGCGCGGCAAGGTGCAGGAGGCAGGCCTGAAGATCGCGGTCGAGGCCGGCGACCTGCCCGACATCGAGGCCGATCAGCGCGGCGTCAAACAGGTGATGCTGAACCTGATCTCCAACGCCGTGAAGTTCACGCCCGAGGGCGGCGCCATCGTCGTGTCGCTGAAACCCTTCGTCGGCGCCGAGGGCGAGGACCGCGTCCGCGTCGCCTGCGCCGACACCGGCATCGGCATCGCGCCCGAAGACCTGGTCCGCCTCGCCCGCCCGTTCGAACAGGTCGAGGGCCAGCATTCCAAGACCACCCAGGGCACCGGCCTGGGCCTGGCCTTAACCAAGTCGCTGATCGAAATGCACGGCGGCCAGCTGAGCATGGAAAGCCAGCCGGGTGTCGGCACGGTCGTCAGCTTCGACCTGCCGGTGAAACGCCCCGATCAGACGGTTCAGCCGATCCGGGCGGCGTTCGCGGCTTAGGGCGGTCGCCTGGCGCTAAGCTAGCCCAGGGAAGCGGTGTCGCTTTTCTGCCCATTGCGGACATGGCACCGTCAATCCTCGACAGCTGGTCTGAAGCAGACCGTTGGCAGCCAGAAAAATAGAAGCATGCGAGACCGCTTGACATAGTTCGATGATTAGCTAATCATTATCACATGAACGCGGTCTTCAAAGCTCTCGCCGATCCGACCCGCCGAAAGGTGCTGGAGATGCTTAGGCAGGGGCCGATGACGGCGGGCACTATTACGGACCAGTTCGACGTGTCCAAACCGACCATGTCGGCTCACTTCAACGTCCTCCGCGAGGCGGGGCTAATCGACGCCTTCAAAGAGGGCCGAAGCATTACCTATCGCCTACAGCTTTCGGTGCTGGAGGACGCCCTTCTTGCCTTCAGTCAACTCGTCGGGCTCGGTCTGAAGACCACCGCTGCGCCCTCTCGCATTGAGAAAGACTAATGACATGACCAACAACCGACTAATCGGGGCTGCCTTAGTCGCTGCCCTTGTGATGGGGGCTTCCTGGTTCTTGTCCTATGCGGGTGACGCGAAGATCTTGGACGGCGACATGTCAACGCGCGCGTTAATGGCAGCGTCGGGATTGGTCATCGCCATGCTGGGCAACGGTGTGCCCAAAGAGCTCAAGCGCCCACGTAACTCCCTTGAGGCCGAGCGCCGCATGCAAACAGGTCTTCGGCGGGTAGGTTGGATTATGATGCTCGCCGGCGTAGCTTTCGCCCTGACTTGGATCGTCGCGCCTCAAGGTGTCGCCACACCTCTGTCCATGTCGATCATGGCGATCGGCTTCATTCTAGCTCTCGCGACAATCATGCGTTGCAGAACGAGTCGATCAGACCGATCCGCAAAGATTTCGCACAACTAACTCCACATTTCGAAAACATCAGCCTCGTCGCCACGCTTCGTTAGGAGCGTGCTCGATCCCTCACGTCTGGACGCCATCATGCCTCGCCTTCATCGCCTCCGCCGCCAAATCCTGAAAACCATCCTTTTCGCCATGCTTGCCTCACCTGCCGCGGCATTGGCTGAAACACAGCCGAGCGGCCCGGCTCTATGGGCTGTTCAAGACGACGACACGACTGTTTACCTCTTCGGCACCATCCACTTCCTCAAGCCCAATTCCGACTGGCGTACCGATGAAGTGCGACGTGCTTGGGCTGCCTCGGACCGCTTGATCCTGGAGGTTGAAAATCCAGAGGATCAGGCTGCTGTAGCGCCACTAATACGACAGTTCGGGCTTTCCCCGGAAAGACCCCTTTCCTCCCTGTTGCCGCGTGAGGATCTTCAGAGGTTTAGAGCCGCAGCAACAGCCATGGGCGCCGACCCTATGCAGCTAGACGCCATGCGTCCCTGGTTGGCCGGTGTGATCCTGTCGTCCGCGAAGCTATCTTATGCTGGCTATGATGCTGCATCAGGCGTCGATGTAATCCTGCGAACTGAAGCACGCGAAGCCAATAAGCCAATTATGGGCTTGGAGACGCCCGAGCAGCAGATTGGGATGCTGTCGAGCTTCCCTGAGGCAGGCCAGCTCGCCTTCCTCACCAGCACAATCCGCGACTTCGACGCCGCACCCGTCGAACTCGAACAGTTAACCGAAGCATGGTCGAGCGGTGATACTGATGCCATTGCCGCAGTTACCCTCGAACCAATGAGGAAACAGAGCGAGAGCCTCTACCAGACGCTCATCGTGGAGCGGAACCGCCGCTGGGCGGCACAGATCACGGCTCTTCTCGACACTCCCGGAGTGGCCTTCGTCGCAGTAGGCGCCCTTCACCTTTCCGGAGAGGACGGTGTGCCAGAAATGCTGAGGGCTTCGGGCATTCGCGTGATCCGGCTTCCTCAAGCAGAGGGACTAGCGAGAGGATGGCGAACGTCTGCTTTCCACCCAATGCGGACGCCTGCAAAGTCCGCTGAGGAGGCCCGCAGGACGCCCTAAACCAACTCCACGCCCATCGCCGTGGCTTCGCCGCCGCCGATGCAGAGGGCGGCCATGCCGCGGGTCTTGCCGTGGGCTTTCATGGCGGACAGAAGGGTGGTCAGGACGCGTGCTCCTGAAGCTCCAAGCGGGTGGCCCAGGGCGCAGGCGCCGCCGTTGACGTTGATCTTGTCGTGGGGGATGCCGAGTTCCTGCATGGCGATCATCGGCACGATGGCGAAGGCCTCGTTGACCTCCCACAGATCCACGTCGTCGGCGCTCCAGCCCGCCTTCTTCAGCGCCTTTTGCAGGGCGAAAACCGGGGCGGTGGTGAACAGGTGCGGTTCATGGGCGTGGGCGGCCTGGCTAACCACGCGGGCGACCGGCGTCAGGCCCAAGGCCTGGGCCGTCGACTGGCGCATCATGACCAGGGCGGCGGCGCCGTCCGAGATCGAGGCTGCGGAAGCCGCGGTGATGGTGCCGTCCTTGCCGAAGGCGGGCTTCAGATTGGGGATCTTGGACGGGTCGGACCGGGTCGGCTGTTCGTCGCGATCGATAGTGACGGGGCCTTTTCGGGTCTTGACCTCGACCGAGGCGATCTCGGCGTCGAAGGCGCCCGTTTCCTGGGCGCGCTTGGCCCGGCCGGCGCTTTCGATGGCGTAGGCGTCCTGCTGCTCGCGGGTGAACTGATAGGCCTTGGCCGTGTCCTCGGCGAACTGGCCCATCAGCTTGCCGGGGGTGTAGGCGTCCTCCAGCCCGTCCAGATACATGCTGTCGGAAATGACGTCGTGACCGATGCGCGCGCCGCCCCGGTGCTTTTGCATCAGATACGGGGCGTTGGTCATGGACTCCATGCCGCCCGCCACGATCACGTCGGCCGAACCGGCAGCCAGCGCATCGTGCGCGATCATGGCCGCCTGCATTCCCGAGCCGCACATCTTGTTGATGGTGGTCGCCTCGGTCGAGGTGGGCAGGCCTGCGCCCATGCCCGCCTGACGCGCCGGCGCCTGGCCCAGGCCCGCAGGCAGGACGCAGCCCATGATGATCTGCTCGACCTTCTGCGGATCCAGGCCCGCGCGGTCCAGCGCCGCCTTGACGGCCACAGCGCCCAGGTCAGTGGACTTGGCGTCGGACAGCGCGCCCTGGAAACCGCCCATCGGGGTGCGGGCGTAGGAGACGATGACGACGGGATCGGCGGACGTGGTCGCGGACATGGGGACGGCTTCCTCTATTTCGGGCGAGAGATAGCGATCCCGGCCGGTCAGGAAAAGTGCAGCCGCCGATACTTGCCTCGGAAATAGAGCAACGGATCGCGGCGCGGCTCGAACCGGGCGCGCCGGACCCGGCCGATGATGACCAGGTGATCGCCGGCCTCGACGATCTGTTCGGTTCCGCATTCGAAACTGGCCAGGGCGCCCGACAGGATGGGCGCGCCGGTGTCCCATGTCTCCCACGCCACGTCCTGGAACCGGTCGGCCTGGGACCGGGCGAAGACGCCCGAGGTCGGCTGCTGGCCGATATGAAGGACGTTGATGGCGAAATGCTCGGCCCGGCGGAAACGGTCGACATTTGTGGACGAACGGGCCAGGCAGAACAGGATCAGCGGCGGATCCAGCGACACCGAGGAGAAGGAGTTGGCGGTCAGGCCGACGGGCTGTCCGGCCTCGTCCAGAGTCGTGACCACCGTGACCCCGGTGGCGAAACAGCCCAGGGCGTCGCGCAGGGTGCGGGGGTCCGAGCCGGCCTGGTAATACAGGGCGTCGCGCGGGGCGTGGCGTTCGAGGAAGCCCAAGAGGGCGGCGTTCTCGGCCTCGACCGCGTCGGGCGCCTCGGCGTGCGCGATCGTCTGGACCGGGACGCCGGCCAGTTGCGCCTCAAGCTCGGGCGAGACGGCCCCCTGCCCTTCGGCGACGACCGCCAGACAGCTAGCCAGGGCCGGGCCGGTGACGGAAAGCGCAGGGATGACGGCCGCCAGCGTCGTGTCGGAACAGATGATGGCCGGGCGAGAGGGAAGTTCGGTCAGCACTCGGCGCAAGGCGGTGGAGCCGTCGTCCGTCTCGTCGAAGTCGGCCGTCAGGATGACGTGGCGGCCGGCCTCGACCAGCGCGCGCACCGATCGGCGCCAGTCCCCGGACAGACGCTCGGGCGCGCCGATCAGCAGGATGATCGGATCCTCGGGGTCGCCCCAGCTTTCGACGTCCAGGCCTCCGTGCGGGGGCGGCGATGCGGTCATGAGGCGGGGCGGTCCAGTCTGTCGTGAAGCGTAGGCGCGATCCCTATTAGGGGAAGACCGGCGCCCGGCGCCAGAACTGTATCAGCCGCCGTAACCTCGGCCGCCGCCGCCGAAGCCGCCGCGCGAGACGACGGTGGTGCGGCTCTGCACCCGCGTCGGGGCCTGACGGGCGACGTCGCCGTGCTCGCGCGCATTGGTCAGGGTCTTGCCGGTGCGATAGTCGCGGTAGGCGTAGCCGCCGCCGTAGCCATTCGACAACCGCCCCTCGCGGTCGCGATACAGTGGTCCGCCGCCGCGATAACCGCCGCCGTTCAGTAGCTGGCCGACGATGAAGCCGGTCAGCAGCGGGCTGAAGAAGGAGCCGCCGTTGTTGTTCGGCTGGCACTGCGACGGTCCCCACTGGCCCTCGCACTCCTCGCGGGTGGCGTAGCGCGGCGCGGTCCTGGCGGCCTCCTGCTGAGCCTTGGCCAAGGCGGCGTCGCATTCGTTGTCGGGAATGTCGTTGGCGGCCTTGCATTCGTCCAGCGACTGATAGGCCAGGGTCGGTTCGGGCTCGGGCGCCGGCACGCGCTGGGGCGAGCCGCAGGCGGCCAGCGAGAAGCTGGCGGTCGCCATCAGGCTGCTGACGTGCAGGACGCGCGAGCGCTTCAGCCGGCGCATGGTGTCGGTCTTGGCCAGGTTCTGGGGCAGGTCTTTGGGGTCGGTCATGGCGGTCACGACGTCATGCAGGCGGCGTTGAGCAGGCCGACGCAGATGGAGATGGAGGCCAGATAGACGGCCGCGGCGATCTCGCCCGCCTCGATGCGGACGACCAGATTGCGGAAGGCCATGCGGCTGATGGCGACGAAGACGACGATCTGGATCACGCCGGCCAGCAGAGCCCAGGCTGCGAACTCCATCAGGCTGACGGTGTGCGACAGGGCCGAGGCCAGAGGCAGGACATAGCCGATCAGGGCGCCGCCGAGCGCAATGGCGGCGGCCGTGTTCCCCTCACGGATCAGTGTATGTTCATGATAGGGCGTGACCCACTGGTAGATCAGCTTGAAGGCCAGGGTGAAGGCGCCCGCCATGGCGAAGGCGATCAGGAAGGCGATCGCCCCCTGCTGAAAAATGAACCAGTCGAACATCGGTCTTGCCCCCTCGGTTTGCGCGCTCAGGCGCGGAACTCGGCCATTTCCAGCGGAATGCCGATCATGATTTCGTGCGTGGTGTCGCCGCCCTCGGGCTGCTGCTCCAGAGCCAGCATCAGTTCGCGCCCGCCACCCAGTTCGCGCGCATACAGCATGCAGGTCTGGAAGATTTTCGCATAGGGCGTGGTCGCGGCGCGATCGTCCCAGATCGTTTCCCACAGGGTGACGGGCGGCTGGATGGCGTCGCTCTCGGCGAACCAGAAGCGGGGATAGTCGGGCAACTCTTCGGCCGCGCCTTGGAAGACCGGCGCCGACAGGCGGTCGCGCCAGATGCGGCGTTCGCGCTCGCCCGGCGGATAGGCCGAGGTCCAGGGCACGAACAGACTGAAGTCATAAGATTCTAGCCCCGCCTCGTCGTCGCTCATGGCCTGAAGCATGACGTGGTCGTCGGTGTAGAAGCGATGCACGAACTGACCGCTGTCCAGGCTGACCAACCCCTGCGCCGATATGTCCAGCACGTCGCGATCCAGGGTGAAATGGGTCTCGTCGCCCAGCCGGCGCCAAGCCAGCGGATCCAGCGACACGGTGCGGCCCACGGTGATGTTGCGCACCGTCGCCAACCGATTGGCGGGCGCGACCTTCTCCGACGATCCGAAAAGCTTCTTGAACATGGGCGACTATCTAGGCCCGATGCGCGCCGACGGCGAGCGAACAGAAGCGATGCGACCGAATGAGGCGGTTCATGGCGCGACATTCCGTCCGATCTTGCGTCAAGTCAAGCGTTCATGTTACGCGTTTCATGTAACGATATGCCGACCGACACATCGCCCTCTTCCGCCGCCAACGACCGCATCCGTGCGTGGCGACAGGCGCGTCGTGAGGCGGGCCTGGTCAAGCTGGAGCTTTGGGTGCCGGCCGCCGCTCGCGACGACGTCAAGGCGGCCGTGCGCGCCATCGTCACCGATTCAACGCGCGGGCCGCAGCTTGCGGGGCGCTCGCGCCGCCCCACTTCCGATTCCATCACCTCTGGAGACGACCATCAAATGGACGCCGTGATCGAGACCCCCTGGACCGTGCCCGCCATCAAGGCGGCGCTGGACGGCTCAACCCTGCTGCGTGACGGCGAAATGACCCTGCGCGTGGTCGAGGGCGCCGAGCCGGTGCTGCTGGCGACCATGCACGAATACGGCGACCTGCCGGTCTATCTGAGCGTCGGCGGCGCCCAGATCGTCTGCTCGGTCCTGTTGTGGCCCGTCGCCGAGCAAAAGGATCGCCACGCCTTCAACGAGTTTCTGCTGAAGGCCCAGCGCGTGGTGCCCCTGTCCAACTTCGCCATCACCAATGTCGGTGGCGAAGACGTGTACGAGCTGATGGGCGAACTCTCTTGCAAGACGACGCTTCAGACCATCCTGATCGAACTGCGCACCCTGGCCGAGAATGCGATCGACGCCACCGAACTGCGTGAAACCTTCGGCGCCGACGCCGCCTGATCCCGGAAGACCGACCATGTCCATGCTCAGAAAACTGTCCGCCCTGTTCCGCGGCTCGGCCCACGATGCGGCCCAGGGCGTCGTCGACGCCAATGCGCTGAAGATCCTCGATCAGGAAATCCGCGACGCCGACAACGCCCAGGGCAAGGCCCGCGATGACCTGGCCGGCCTGGTGGCGCGCCGCCGCATGGCCGAAAACGAACTTGCATCGTTCAGGGACCAGATCGCCAAATACGAAAGCTCGGCCCGCACCGCCCTGGGCCAGGGCAAGACCGACCTGGCGCGCGAAGTCGCCGGCCGCATCGCCGAGCTGGAGGTCGAGATCACCAGCCGCGGTCCGCTGATCGAGGACATGAAGACGGCCGAGACGCGCCTGCGCACAGCCATCGCTTCGACCGACCAGAAGATCGAGACGCTTCGTCGCGAGATCGACATCGTCAAGGTCAACGATTCCGTCCAGAAGGCCCAGACGTCGGTCGCCCTGAACTCGGCCGGCGCCCAGTCGCGCATCGGCTCGGCGGCGGACAGCCTGCAACGCATCAAACAGCGCCAGGCGATCCAGGAAGAGAAGCTGAACGCCAGCCAGGCGCTGGAAGATCGTCGCACAGGCGCGGACTTGGACGCCAAGCTGCGCGAGGCCGGCATCCTGCCAGGACATTCCTCGGCCGACGACGTCCTGGCCCGTCTTAGCCAGCCGGAGGTGACGGTCGTCACGCCGCGCATCGGCCAGTCCACGCCTGACAAAGACCCGGCCTGATCCATGGAGCGTCTGCGCTTCGATCCCCGCACCGACTGGGACGCCAAGGCTGAGGAACTCGGTTTCACCTGGCGCCATACCGACGGCAAACCCTATTGGGACGAGACGGCGGCCTATGCCTTTTCGCTGGCCGAGATCGAGGACGGGATCGAGGCGCCGACCGAGGAACTGCACGGCCTGTGCCTGGAGCTGGTCAACGAGGCCGTCCAGTCCGAGCGGCTGATGGAACAACTCGATATTCCCGAGACCATGCGGGACTATGTCGCCGACAGCTGGAAGCGGGGCGACCCGTCCCTCTACGGCCGGTTCGACTTCGCCTATGACGGCACGGGGCCGGCCAAGCTGTATGAATACAACGCCGACACTCCGACCAGCATCTATGAGACGGCGGTGTTTCAGTGGCTGTGGCTGGAGGACCAGATCAAGGCCGGCGCCCTGCCCGCCGATGCGGATCAGTTCAACAGCCTGCATGAGAAGCTGGTCGAGCGGTTCCGCGCCATCTTCCCGAACGGCGGCTTCGTGCATTTCGCCTCGGACGCCGATTTCGTCGAGGATCGCCAGACGGTGCGCTTCCTGGAAGACCTGGCGCAGCAGGCCGGACTGGAGCCCCAGTTCGTCGCCATCGACCAGATCGGGCTGAACGCCGACGGCCGGTTCGTGGACCACGAGAACTGGATCATCCAGGCGATGTTCAAGCTCTATCCGTGGGAGCAGATGCTGCGCGACGACTACGCCGCGCCCCTGCCGACGGCGGACGTGACCGTGCTGGAGCCGGCGTGGAAGAGCATCCTGTCCAACAAGGCCATCCTGCCGCTGTTGTGGGAGCGGCATGCGGGCCACCCCAACCTTCTGGAAAGCTATTTCGAGGGCGATCCGGCCGAGGCGGCGCTGGGCTCGTCCTATGTGCGCAAGCCGTTGTTCTCGCGCGAGGGCGACAATGTCGAACTGATCGACCGGGGCGTCAGCGCCGCAGAGGTGGTGGACGGCGGCTATGGCGAGGGGCGCTACATCCGCCAGGCGCTGTGCGATCCGCCCCTGTTCGACGGCAATCATGTGATCGTCGGGTCGTGGGTCGTGGGAACGGAGCCGGCGGGCATCAGCCTGCGCGAGGACACGGGCCGCATCACGAGGAATACCTCGCGCTTCGTGCCGCACTTCATCCGCGACTGAGGCGCCGGCAGGCAACCAAGCCGGACGACCGTCGTTTTGTCGGCTGACATCAACCGACAAGAAGCCTCCCCATGCGCAACGTCCGCCTCGCCCTGATCGCCACCACCGCCCTGACCCTCGCGGGCGGCGCGGCAGTCGCCCAGACGCAATATCCTTCGACGACCCAGGATCGGCTGGGCGCAGTCGTGGGCGCCCTGTTCGGCGATCGTCTGGGCCTGTCGGCCATGGATCAGGCCTGGCTGCGCGGCGGCCGACCGCTGCGTGACGGCCAGAGCCAGTTCTCGACCCGCGTGGACGCCAGCGTGCGCGCCGGAAGCGTCTCCGCCTCGGCCGCGACCCGGCTTCGCGCCGACTATTCGGCCTTGGTCGATCTGGAGAACCAATATGCCGTCGGCGGCATCTCGGCCCAGGAACGCGCCGATCTGAACGCCCGCTACACCGCCCTGACCCAGACGCTGGAAGCCGGCGCCTCGGGCTATGCCGACATGGACACCGTCGCCCAGGGCCGTGCGGAATTCGATACCCGCGTCAACGCCGCCGTGACCGCGCGCCGCATCACCCGCACAGAGGCGACGCGCCTGAAGTCCGACTATCAGGCCCTGATCCAGCTAGAGAGCCGCTACAGCGCCGATGGCTCTATCAGCGCCAGCGAGCGCGCCGATCTGGACGCCCGTCTAGACGCCCTGGACCTGCGGGTCGGCGACGGCCCGGCCGGACAAACGCCGTCCGCCAACCTGCCCGCCCGCACCCGTCTGGCGAACCTGGAAACCGCCCTGACCGCCGCCGAACGCACGGGCGCCGTCAGCCGCACCGAGGCCGCCGACATCCGCGTCGAGGCCGGCGATCTCACTCGCCTGGACGCCGCCTATAGCCGCACCAGTTCCTCGTCCGACGACACGACCTACCTGAGCCGCCGCATCGCCGAACTGGAACTGCGCGTCCGTCGCTAGGCCTGACAACACAAGACATCCTGCATAGGCCGAAGGGATCTCCTTTCGGCCTATGCTTCATGGCGCGCTGTGCGCCGGAACTCATCTAACCTCCGCAGGTCTGCCAGCCCTCCGCCTCGGCGCGTCCGACACACGCCCCCTTCCAAAAGCTAATGACGTTAGATATTCGGAAGGGAAAAGAATTACGGGAGGTAGGGCGTGGTCGATCCAGAGCGTATTCCGGTCATCGTCGCGGTTGGCGAAAAGATCGATCGTCCCGCCAATGCGGAAGAGGCGATGGAGCCGGTGGCGCTGATGGCCGCCGCCCTGCGAGCTTGCGAGGCTGACGCCGGTCGCGCCCTGCTGGATCGGGTCGATCTCATCAGCCTGATCGGTCTGGTGAGCTGGCGTTATCAGAACCCGGTCGCCCTGCTTTGCGAAACGCTCGGCCTGAGCCCCGCAGAGCAGGTGAACGCCAGCATGGGGGGCGAAACGCCGGTGCGTCTGGTTCATGAGGCAGCCGTGCGCATCGCCGCCGGAGAACCTCTGACGGCCGCCATCGTCGGCGGCGAGGCCAGTTCGTCGAGGGCCCATGCGCGCAAGTCCGGAGCGAGACTGCCCTGGACGCCCGCAGCATCGCGCGAACAGACGGTGCGCTTTCCTTCCAGCCGGTTCGCCATGAGCGCAGCGGCCAAGCGCCTGGGCGTCACCGACCCGGCCCAGATCTACCCCTTCTACGAGGTCGCCGCCCAGGCCGCCTGGCATCAGAGCCCTGCGCAAGGCCGGCAGAAATCGGCTGCGCTCTGGGCGCGCTATGCCAAGGTCGCCGCGTCAAACCCTGCCGCCTGGATCCGCTCGGCTCCAGAGGCAGACGCCATCGCCGCCGTGGGGCCGGATAACCGGATGATCAACTGGCCCTACACCAAGCTGATGACGGCCAATCCCTCGGTCAATCAGGCGGCGGCCGTGATCGTGACCAGCCTGGCGACCGCCAGGGCCTTGGGCGTGGACGAGGACAGGCTGATCCATATCTGGGGCGGGGCCGCAGCGAACGAGCCCGAGGACTATTTGCTGCGTGATCGATACGACCAGTCCACGGCCCAGGCGGCCGTGCTGAAGCGCGCGGTCGAACTGGCGGGTGGGGACGCTCGCGCGTTCGACCACATGGAACTCTACAGCTGTTTTCCCATCGTGCCGAAGATGGCCCTTCGCACCCTGGGTCTGTCGGACGGGGCGGTTTCGCCGACCGTCGCAGGCGGGCTTACCTTCTTCGGAGGGCCGCTGAACAACTATATGGGCCACGGCATCGCCGCCATGGTGCGCACCCTGCGGGCCGATCCGGGCTCGCTGGGCCTGCTCTATGGACAGGGCGGCTATGTCAACAAGCACCACGCCCTGCTGGTCAGTACGACGCCGCCCGAGATCGCTCTGGCGCCCGACTATTCCGTGCAGGCCGAGGCCGACGCCGCACGCGGCCCGACGCCGACCCTGCTGGACGCCTATGACGGGCCGGCGACGATCGAGACCTATACGGTCACCTATGCCCGCGATGGCGAACCCCTTCAGGGCGTGGTGATCGCGCGCACGGTGGCGGGCGAGCGGATCATGACGCGCGTGCCCCCATCCGACCGCGAAACCCTGGATCGCCTGCTGTCGGACGCCGCATCGGCCGTGGGGGTCCAGGGGCATGTGCATACCGACGTGTTCGGCAAATCGACCTTCAACATCGGCGAGGCGCGACGAGAACGGGAGCGGCGCTCCTGTCTGATCGAACGCGACGGGCCCCTGACGATCGTCACCATCAACCGCCCGGAGGCCATGAACGCCCTCGATCCGGACACGAATGCGGAACTGGCGGAAATCTTCGACGCCTTCGCCGCCGATCCCGCGCAATGGGTCGCGATCATCACCGGGGCCGGCGATCGGGCCTTTTCTTCCGGCAACGATCTGAAAGAAACCGCGCGACGAATGGGACGCGGCGAGCCGCTTGAGACACCGACCACCGGATTTGCAGGCTTGACCGCCCGGTTCGACCTGAACAAGCCCGTGATCGCCGCCGTGAACGGCGTCGCCATGGGCGGCGGCTTCGAGGTGGCCCTGGCCTGCGACCTGATTATCGCCTCGGAAACCGCCGCCTTCGCTCTGCCCGAGCCCAAGGTGGGGCTGGCCGCCCTGGCCGGCGGTCTGCTGCGTCTGCCGCAACAGATCGGACTGAAGAAGGCGATGGGCATGATCCTGACCGGCCGCCGGGTCAGCGCCGCAGAAGGTCTCGCCCTCGGCTTCGTCAATGAAGTGGTCCCGGCCGACGACCTGATGGCGACCGCTCGGCGCTGGGCAAACGAGATCATCGCGGTCAGCCCCATGTCCATCCGCGCCTCGAAGGAAATCGTCCGCAAAGGGGCGGCGGCTGCGAGCGTGCAAGACGCCTATGCGGCCCAGACCGATTATCCGGCCGTCCGCGCGCTGTTTCGATCTGCGGACGTGCGCGAAGGCCCCCTCGCCTTCGCCCAGAAGCGCCCGCCGCGCTGGTCCGGTCGCTGAGCCGACGCCCCTCAAGAGTCAGGAACCGGAAACCCCATGATCCGCACACGTTTCACCGAACTTTTCGGCGTCGAACACCCCATCGCCCAGGGCGGCATGCAGTGGGTCGGCACGGCCGAACTGGTGTCCGCCGTCGCCGAGGCCGGCGCCCTGGGCTTTTTGACCGCCTTGACCCAGCCGACGCCCGAGGCCCTGACCAAGGAGATCGAGCGCTGCCGCAGCATGACCGATCGGCCGTTCGGGGTGAACCTGACCATCCTGCCGTCGATCACCCCGCCCCCCTATGCCGAGTATCGGCAGGCGATCATCGAAGCCGGGATTACGGCGGTGGAGACCGCCGGCCACAAGCCGCATGAGCACGTCGCCGAGTTCAAGAAGCACGGCGTCAAAGTCATCCACAAATGCACGGCGGTGAGACATGCCCTCTCGGCCGAACGCATGGGCGTCGATGCGATTTCGATCGACGGCTTTGAATGCGCCGGCCATCCGGGCGAAGACGACATTCCCGGGCTGGTGCTGATACCGGCCGCTGCCGACAAGGTGACCGTGCCGATCCTGGCGTCCGGCGGCTTCGGCGACGGGCGGGGCCTGGCGGCCGCCCTGGCCCTCGGGGCCGACGGCGTCAACATGGGCACGCGCTTTTGCGCCACGCGCGAGGCGCCGATCCACGACAGGATCAAACAGGCGATCGTCGCCAACGACGAGCGCGCGACCGAGCTGCTATTCCGCAGCTATCGCAACACCGCGCGTGTGGCGAAGAACGCAGTCGCCGTTGAGGCCGTGCGCATCGAGCGGGAGGGCCAGCCCTTCGAAGCGATCGCGCACCTCGTCAAGGGAGCCAGAGGCCGCGAGGGCCTGCTGAACGGCGACCCCGACCACGGCATCTGGACCGCCGGCATGGTGCAGGGCCTGATCCACGATGTGCCCAGCGTCAAAGACCTGGTGACGCGGATCGTGAGCGACGCGGAAGCGGTGATCCAGAACCGGCTGACCTCCATGATCCAGCCGGCGTAAGCTCCCCGGAAAAACCTGCGAGGTCATGCCCTATGACGTCGCAGGCCATCCCCGGCGACAGACGCCCGCGGCGTCGCGCGACACGCTGTCAGAGGTCTTGGGCGATCCGGCGGGCGGTGGCGGCCAGGACATCCATCTGAGGGATCATGGCGCCCGCGTCGGCGGACGAGGCGTTGCCGCGCAGCATCCGCCCCTTGATGCCGTGGATGATGGCGGCCAGGCGAAACAGGTTGAAGACGATGTAGGTGTCCAGACCGGGAATGGAATCTCGCCCGGTCCGACGGCAGTAGGCGGCGACGTATTCCGCCTCGCTGGGCAGGCCTAAGGCGTCAAGGTCATGTCCGGCCAAGCCCCAGGGAATGTCGGCCGGCGCGCGGTACATCATGACATTGTAGGTGAAGTCGACCAGCGGGTGGCCCAGGGTCGACAGCTCCCAATCCAGCACGGCGGCGACGTCCGGCCGGTTCGGATGGAAGATCATATTGTCGACGCGGAAATCGCCGTGAACGATCCGGGTCTCTTCGTCGTCAGGCGCGTGGGCGGGCAGCCATTCCACCAGGAAGTCCATATCCGGCGTTCGCCCGGCCAGCGGGTCGTCCTGATACTGGCGCGACCACCGATCGCTCTGGCGCGCCAGGTAGCGGCCGGGACGCCCGTAGTCGCCCAGACCGATCGCTTCGGGATCGAGATTGTGAAGCCGCGCCAGGACGGCGTTCATCGCGTCCATATGCGCCGCGCGGGCTTCGCGCGGAACCTCGGGGAAGGCGCTGTCCCAGAAGATGCGCCCCTCGACCATATCCATCACGTAGAAGGCGGTCCCGATGACGTCGTCGTCCAGACACAGGCCATGCACGTGCGGCGCGGGAAAGCCGGCGGCTTCGAGCGCCTGCATGACCCGGGCTTCGCGGTCGATCGCATGGGCGCCCTTCAGCAAGGGCCCGGAAGGCTTGCGACGCATTACATAAGATCGTGTCGGCGTCGAAAGCCGGAATGTCGGATTGGACTGGCCCCCGCTGAACTGGGCGACCTGCAAGGGCCCGGAAAAGCCGGGGATTTGGTCCGTCATCCAGCGCGCCAGCGCACGCTCGTCAAACCGCGCATTGCCGCGCACCGCCGTCGTCGCTCCGCCCGCGCTCATGACGTCACCGCCCCCTGCGATACGTTGCGTTTGATCGTCTTGGCCAGGCTCCACTTATGAACCTCGGTGGGGCCGTCGTAGATGCGGAAGGCGCGGACTTCGCGGAAGACCTGCTCCACGATGGTGTCGCCCGACACGCCCGTTCCGCCCATGACCTGCACGCAACGGTCCGCCACCCGCATCAGCGCCTCGCTGACGGCCACCTTGGCCATCGAGCTTTCGACCGTGCCAAGGGCGCCCGTATCGAGCACATCGGCGCACCAGTCGATCATCAGTTCGGCCTGTTTCAGATCGATGAGGTTTTCGGCCAGCATGAAGCCCACGCCCTCATGATCGATCAGGGCCTTGCCAAAGGCCTGCCGCTTGACCGCATAGGCGACAGCGATCTCCTGGGCGCGGGTGCAGGCGCCCAGCCAGCGCATGCAGTGGGTCAGCCGCGCGGGCGCGAGACGGACCTGGGCCAGTTTGAAACCTTCGCCCGGCTGGCCCAGCACCTGATCGTGCGGCACGCGAAGATCTTCTAAGGCGACCACCGAATGGCCGCCCGGCATGGAACTGTCGATGGTGTCCAGGACGCGCTCTATCCGGACGCGGGGATCAGGCAGGTCCGCCAGGAACAGGGTGGCCCCCTCCTCGGTCCGCGCCATGATGATCCCGACCCGGGCGCCCTGAGCGCCGGTGATGAACGCCTTTCGGCCCCGGATCAGCCAATGGTCGCCGTCGCGGGTTGCGGTGGTGCTGAGCAAGGACGGGTCCGAGCCCGCGCCGCCGTCCTCGGCCGGCTCGGTCATGAAGAAGGCCGACCGGGCGCGCCCCTCGATCAGGGGGTCCAGGAAGCGGCGTTTCTGCGCCGGCGTGGCCACCCGGCCCAGCAGATACATATTGCCCTCGTCCGGAGCGGCCACATTGACCGCAACGGGGCCGAGCGGCGAAAGCCCGGCCGCCCGCAGCACGCGGGCCGTCTGCCGATGCGTCAGATGCCCATGGTCCGGAAGGATGTGCGGCGT
The DNA here is from genome assembly GCF_001592205.1 of Brevundimonas vesicularis NBRC 12165. Lineage (GTDB taxonomy): Bacteria > Pseudomonadota > Alphaproteobacteria > Caulobacterales > Caulobacteraceae > Brevundimonas > Brevundimonas vesicularis. The sequence goes on from NZ_BCWM01000002.1 coordinate 162,140, forward strand.
CATCAATCCGGCCTGCCGCGCCAGATCGCGCAGTTCATCGACAAGCTCGTCCGCCGGTCCGTGCGATCCCAGACGAGCATCCTGTTCGTAGGCGACGACCGTATCACGCACGAAGGCCTCGACACGGGCGGCGATCTGGTCGCCGCGCGCCTCGCGCGATGCAGCGCCGGAAATCGTCATCTTCTGCGGTCCTTCAACTCAACGGTACGGCTCATCGTCCCACCACGGGAAGAAGTCCGGCATGTCCTGAGACACGCGATCGGGGAAAACGGCCGGCCGCTTTTCCATGAAGGCGGCGACGCCTTCGGCGGCGTCGCTACTGGCCGTGCGGGACAGGATGCCCCGGCTGTCGATGCGGTGCGCCGCCATCGGATGCGCCATGTCCAGGCCCCGCCACATCATCTGACGCACCAGCGCCACCGAAACGGGGGCGGTGTTGTCGGCGATTTCGCGGGCCAGGGCGTGGGCGGCGGGCAAGAGTTGATCCGGCGCATGAACCGCCTTCACCAGCCCGCCGCGCAAAGCCTCGTCCGCGTCGAAGACCCGTCCACTCAGACACCAGTCCAGCGCCTGGGGCAGGCCCACCACCCGCGGCAGGAAATAGGATGAGGCGGCCTCCGGCACGATGCCGCGCCTGGCGAAGACGAAGCCGAACCGCGCCGTCTGGCTGGCCAGTCGAATATCCATGGGCAGGGTCATGGTGGCGCCCACCCCGACCGCCGGTCCATTGACGGCGGCGATCAGGGGCTTGAGCGACTCGAACAGTCGAAGCGTCACACGTCCGCCGCCGTCGCGGGCGGCGTCCGAGCCCGGATCGACCTGGCCGTCGCCCTCGATGAACCCCTTGGCCCCCGAAGACAGGTCGGCGCCGGCGCAAAAGGCGCGTCCGTCGCCTGTGAAGATGACGGCCCGGACGGCGTCGTCGGCGTCTGTTCGATCCAGAACCGACAGGATGTCGCGCATCATCTGAGGGGTGAAGGCGTTCAGCTTGTCCGGGCGGGACAGGATGACGGTCGCGACCCCGTCAGCGACCGCATAGCGAAGCGTTTCGTAGGTCATCGGTCGGCCTTGAAAGGGAAAGACGCCATGAGCTCAGAGCGATTGGCCGTCATCGATCACGAAGTCCGAGCCGGTGACGTTTCGACTGGCGTCGGAGAGAAGATAGATCAGCGTGGCGTCCAGGGCGTCGTCGTCCAACAGGCGGCGGCGCGGCCACAGACCCATGTGCTTCTGCCCGGCCTCGGTATCGAACCAGTCGCCGGCGAGCTCTGAGCGGATATAGCCCGGCGACAGCAGGTTGACGTTGGGGCCGGAGCGCGCCCATTCCCGCGCCAGCAACCGCCCCATATGGGTCACGGCCGCCTTGGAGGCGCTGTAGGCCACGGTGCCGACGGTCCGCATCTGAGCCGTGATGGAGGAGACCAGAACGATCCGCCCGGCGTCGGTCGTTCCTGCGGCCTTCATGCGGCGCGCGCCTTCTCGCGCCGTCAGAAAGACGCCGCGCACATTGACGCTGAAAATCTGATCGAACTGCGCGATGTCGAGATCCAGGGCCCGCCCCTCATGGTTGACGCCGGCGTTGGCCACCACGCCGTCGACCACGCCGAACTCGGCTTCCGCGGCATTATAGGCGGCCGCGATGGAGGCTTCGTCCTCGACGTCCATCGCCACCGCCAGGGCCTTGCCGCCGTCAGCGACGATGGCGTCACGAAGCGCCTGAAGACGATCGACCCGACGCGCGCCGATCACGACGCTCGCCCCCTCTGCGGCGACAATGCGCGCAAACCGGGCCCCGATGCCGGAAGAGGCGCCCGTGATCAGAACCACGCGGCCGGCCAGACCTTGTCCCATGGCTCAGGCTCCTCTGAAGCGGGGCGAACGCTTGTCTTGGAAGGCCGACAGACCCTCCTTATGATCCTCGGTTCGGCCGGCGGCGCGCTGCAGGTCACGCTCGAGCGCCAGGGTGTCGGACCAGTCGCCGTCCACCGCGGTCCAGGCCAGCCGCCTTATCAGACCCAGGGACGCCGCCCCTTGGGCCAAACGGGCCGCCAGTTCGAGTGCGCGCGCGTCCATCTCTGCATCCGGCGCCACCTGGTTGATCAAGCCCCATTCCAGCGCCTTGGCCGCCGGCAACCGATCGCCCAGCAGCATCAGCTCCATGGCGTGCGGCCGCCCCAGCGTCCGGATCAACAGATGCGACGATCCTCCATCAGGCACCAGGCCGATGCGAGAAAACGCTTGCAGGAAGAAGGCGGTCTCGCTGGCGACGATCATGTCCGCCGCCAGAGCCAGGGAGGCGCCGACCCCGGCCGCAGCCCCCCGCACTGCGCTGATCCAGGGCACCGGTAGGTGTCTCAGCCGCATCATAAGCGGATTGATGTGGCTCTCCAGCACGGCCCCGGCGTCGGACTGCGTGGGATCATCTGCAGTTTCGCCAAGACCCGCGCCCAGATTGGCCCCGGAACAGAAGGCGCGGCCAGCCCCGGTCAGAACCATGGCCCGCGCGCCAGACACCACCTGATCCAGGGCGCGATCCAGCCCCTCGATCATCTCAACCGTGACCGCATTGAGCGTGTCGGGATCGTTCAGACGAACGACCGCGATGTCGTTCTCGAGCGTGATCTGGATCGACTGGCTCATGACGGGACGCCCCACACCGGCGTCATTGTTCAAGAGTCCTGGCGATCAGGACCTTCATGATCTCGTTCGCGCCGCCGTAGATGCGCTTGACCCGGACGTCCTTGTACATCTGCGCAATGGGATATTCGGTCATGTAGCCGTAGCCCCCAAACAGTTGCAGGCAGGCGTCGACGATCTTCTGCGCCTGCTCCGACACCCAGTATTTGGCCATGCTGGCGGTGGCGGCGTCCAGAGCGCCTTCGCCGAAACGCACGATACAGTCATCGACGAAGGTGCGCGCGATCGTCGCCTCAGTCTTGCATTCCGCCAGAACGAACTGGGTGTTCTGGAAATCCAGAAGACGCTGTCCGAAGGCCCGACGCTCCTGGACGTAGGCGATGGTGTGGTCCAGCGCAGCCTCCATAATGGCCAGGCACTCGATGGCGATGATCAGCCGCTCCTTGGGCAGTTCCTTCATCAGCTGGTAGAGGCCCTGGCCTTCTTCGCCGCCCAGCAGGTTTTCGACCGGCACGCGGACGTTGTCGAAGAAGAGCTCGGACGTATCGCCCATCTCCACACCGATCTTGTCGAGGTTCCGTCCACGGCTGAAGCCCGGCGCCTCGGTCGTATCGACCAGCAGCAGGGAGATGCCCTTGCCCCCCGCCTCAGGGTCGGTCTTGGCGACCACGATGATCAGCTCGGCCAGTTGCCCATTGGTGATGAAGGTCTTCTGCCCTTGCAGCACATAATGGTCGCCTTCGCGCCGCGCCGTGGTTCGGATGGCCCTCAGATCGGACCCGGCTCCCGGCTCGGTCATCGCAACCGCCGTGATGCGCTCGCCCGAGACGATCAGCGGCAGCCAGCGCTGTTTCTGCGCCTCAGTGCCGTATTTCTCGATATAGGCGGCGCAGATGGCGTTGTGCAGCGGGATCGCCCAACCCTCGGCCCCGATCAGGCCAAGGCGGCGCATGATCACCGCCTCGTGGCGGAAATCACCGCCCGCGCCGCCGTAGTCGGGCGACACCGACACGCCCAGCAGACCCGCTTCGGCCGCCTCGTTCCAGGCGGCCCGTTCGACGATGCCGGCTTGGCGCCACGCCTCCATGCGCTGGGGCGTCGCCGCCTCCGCAAAGAAGCGTGCGATCGACTCGTCGAACAGGATCGTCTCTTCATCCATCCAGCGGGATGGAGCCGCAAAGACACCCGACATCAGATCACCGGGGCGCCATGCGAATCGCGCCGTCCAGTCGCACGTCCTCGCCGTTGAAATAGCTGTTCTCGATCATGGTGAGGGCGAGGTTAGCGTATTCACGCGGATCGCCGAGACGTTTGGGGAAGGGCACCGAAGCGGCCAGGGCGTCCTTGACCGTCTGAGGCGCGCCCAGCATCAGCGGGGTGTTGAAGATGCCGGGCAGGATGGTGTTGACTCGCACCCCCTCGCCCATCAGGTCGCGCGCGATGGGAAGCGTCATGCCGACAACCCCGCCTTTTGAGGCCGAATAGGCCGCCTGGCCCATCTGACCATCCTCCGCCGCCACGCTGGCGGTCATCACCACCGCGCCCCGCTCGCCGTCCTCGAGCGGCGACAGCGTCAGCATGCCCGCGGCCGCCTTGGCCACGCAGCGGAAGGTGCCGACCAGATTGATCTGGATCAGCCAGTTGAAGGCGTCGAGCGGGAAATGCTTGATGCTGCCGTCTTCCTTGGCGCGGCTGGCGGTCTTGATCGCATTGCCCGTGCCGGCGCAGCAGACCAGGATCCGTTCCTGTCCGTGGGCGTCGCGCGCCTTGGCGAAGCCGGCGTCGACGCTCTCTTCGCTGGTCACATCGACCTTGCAGAACACCCCGCCGATGTCGGCGGCGACCGCCTGGCCCCTTTCGTCCTGAAGGTCGAAAATGGCGACCTTCACGCCCTTGGCCGCCAGAGCGCGCGCCGTCGCCTCGCCCAGGCCCGATGCGCCGCCCGTGATGACGGCCGCGACTGTGTCGTTGAGTTGCATGGAGTCCTCCCTCGTTCTTCGGCTCAGCCGTCGATCCGCTCGATGATGATGGCGGGCGCCATGCCGCCTGCGGCGCACATGGTGACAAGGCCGTAGCGACCGCCCGTCCGCTCAAGTTCGTCCAGCACGGCGCCGATCAGAATGGCGCCGGTCGCGCCGATCGGATGGCCCAGAGCGATCGCGCCCCCGTTCACATTGACCTTGGCCGGATCCAGACCCAGGTCACGAATGAACTTCACGGCGACGACGGCGAAGGCTTCGTTGATCTCCCACAGATCGATGTCTTCGACCGTCAGCCCGGCCTTGGCCAAGACCTTGCGTGCGGCCGGAACAGGCGCATTCAGCATCAGGGTCGGGTCGTCGCCGATATTGGCTGTGGCCACAATCCGCGCCCGAGGCTTGAGCCCGTTGCGCTCCGCATAGTCCCGAGACGCTACGACGATTGCCGCAGCGCCGTCGACGACGCCCGAGGAATTGCCCGCGTGGTGGACCGGCTCGATCTTGAGATCGGGATAGCGGCGCTGGATCTGCCCGCGGAAGGTGCGGCCCTGATCGTCATAGGCCCAATCGGCCAGAGCGACGAAGGCGGGCTTGAGCTGGCTCAGCCCCTCCAATGTCGTCTCAGGACGGGGATACTCGTCGCGGTCCAGAATCACCTTCCCGTCGTCGTCAGTGACCGGCACGATTGATCGATCAAAGCGCCCCTCGTCGATCGCGACCTTGGCCCGCCGCTGGCTTTCCAGACCGAAGGCGTCCAGCATTTCGCGGCTGATGCCCTCCAGGCTCGCGATGGCGTCGCCGCACACGCCTTGGTGAGATTGCGGGTGGCGGGCGTCCAGATGCTCATTTCCCGAACCCATCAGAGCCGGCGCCATGCCCGCCGCCTGCTCCTGGGCGGCGACGGCGTTGGTGTAGCTCATCATCTCCACGCCGCCGGCGATGACCAGGTCTTCCATGCCGGACATCACCTGGGCGGCGGCGAGGTTCACTGCGGTGATGCCGCCCCCGCAGAACCTGTCCAGGGTCATGCCGCTGGCGACGATGTCATAGCCGGCGTCCAGCGCCGCCATGCGGCCCAGGTCCCCGCCCTGCTTCCCCTTCTGGGTCGAGGTCGACCAGATCACGTCCTCGACATCGGCGGTGTTCAGCTTGTTCCGTTCGGCGACGGCTTTCAGCAAGACGGCCGCCAGATGCTGGGGATGAAGATGCGCCAGCGCGCCCTTTCCCACCTTGCCGATCCCGCGCGGCGTACGCACCGCGTCAATGATGAGCGCTTCGGACAACTGACATCTCCCTCGAACGATATGAGATGTAATTGACCGATTAAATAATATTAGGCAACGCCTTTTTGCGCCTGTTCCGCAATCGCCGCCGTCGCCGCCGCCAAAACCCCCGGCTCGACGGGCTCCAACACGCCCGTCGCGATATGACCGGCGATGACGTCGTCGGATTCGCTCAGCCATTCCCGCACGATTGTCTCGCTGTGCTCGCCCGCCAGGGGCGCGCACCGCAACGGCGCCTCGGCCAAGGCCTCGGTTCGGGCATGGCGGCGCTCGGCGACGACCGGCTCGCCGAGGTAGGGATGGCTTTCGACTCGATAGAAGCGGCGCTCCTGGAACCAGGGAAAGGCCTGCAGGTCGGCGACGCGGAGCATTCTGGCGGCCGGCACGCTGACTGCCTGCAGGGCGACCGCCGCCTGATCCGCGCTGCGCGCACCGAACCATGCCCTCATCGCCGCGTCGATCTGCTCGCGCGCCGCCAGACGTTTGGCCGATGTGTCGAGTTCCTTGCCCGCCTCGAAACCGATGAGGCGGCAAGTCGCCATCCAGTCCGCCGTATTGCGAACCGTGACCACGCACCAGTCATCGTCTCCCTGGGTCTGATAGACGCCACACGGCCAATCCGTCTGCGCGCCGTAATCCTCGCCGACGCTGCTTTGAGCGATCTCTTCGGCGAAATGAGCCAGCATGATTTCGGACTGAGCGATGCTGGCGGTGCCGCCCCGGCCGGTGCGCAGCCTGCGGATCAGCAAGGCGACCGTCGCCAGCGCGCCCACCCGCGCAGCGACATGGTCGGGATAGATGGTGGTGCTGTCGCTGAACCCTTCGGGATCGTCAGGATAACGCCACGCCAATGTCAGGCCGGTCGCCGCGCGAACCAGGGGGCCATAACCCATCCGGCCGCTCCAAGGACCGCTGGCGCCGAAGGCCGAACTGTCGACCATGACGACGCGGGGGTTGACCTGCGACACCGTCTGATAGTCCAGACCCAACCCTTCCAGCGTCCCCGGCTTGAAGTTCGACAGGATCACATCCGCCCTGGACGCCAGATCGAGGAAAAGACGCCGCCCCGCCGGATCACGCAGGTTCAGGCCCAGGCTGCGCTTGTTGCGATGGCCCGCTGCGAAACTGACCGACAGCCCATACGTCAGATAGGACTGGCGGTTGCCGTCGGGATAGGCCCGGCTTTCGACCTTGACCACGTCCGCGCCCTGATCGGCCAGCAGACGCCCCTGTTCGGCGCCGACCACGATGACGCCGAGGTCGAGCACCCTCAGCCCTTCGAAGGCGTGACGCCCAGGCTCGGCCGCAGGGCTTGGGGGCGACACTTCAAAGTCGGGCTGGGTCTCAAGGCTCTCGTCGGCGGTCATCCGCTCGCCATCGATCGCGACGACGCCGTTGGGCAGACTGACGACGCGGCCATCCGGCAGCGTCTGGCGGCGAAGCGCGCCGCGCGCCTTGACGTGCTCGCTGTTCAGACCTTCTTCCAGTGTCAGGACCATCGAGATCGGCACGCCGTAACCCTGCCCCTCGGCTTCCAGCTCGGCGCGCGTCCTATCCGCGAAGAAGGCGGCGATGGCCTTCAGCAGATCAGGCGACTTGTAGCGCGCGGCGAGGCTGTCGAACTCGGGCGCGGCGAACTGCGGCGGCTCGCCCATCCACCTGAACATGGCGCGCCACTGGCGCTTCGACAGCAGGCAGATGCGGACGTGTCCGTCTGCGCAGGGCAGGATGGGATACTGAAAACCCTTGGGCGGGCGATCACGGGACAGCAGATGCAGCGGCTTGCCCATGGTCGCGCTGCCGCTGATGCCGAAGCCCGGATCCAGCGCCTGAACGGCGCCTTCGAGCGCCGCGAAGTCGATATGGTCGCCCTCGCCCGTTCGCAGGGCGCGATACAGCGAGACGCCCAGGGCGTAGGCGGCCTGGGCCACCGCGCATTCAAGCGCCAGTCGGCCAGGCGGCGGCAGGGGCGCTCGCCCCCGGATTCCCGAGCGCGACAGTCCGCCCGACAGGGCGTGCAACACCAGATCCGTGGCCTGCCAGTCACTGAAGCTGTTGCCGACCCCGAAGTCGCTGACCGTCATGGTCACCAGGCTTGGGTTCGCCTTTCGAAGGTCCGTCAAATTCAAGGTCTGGCCTGCGTCCGCCACAACGACGTCCGCCTGCGCGATGAGGGCGCGGACCTCTGGATCGTCAAGCGCGGCGACCACCCGTCGCTTGCCGCTGTTCGCGGCGAGATCCGACAGATCGTCCGGCGCGGGCGCCTCGGCCTCGATACGATCGACGCGCGCGCCCAGATCGGCGAGGTAGCGTGTGATCGGCGCCAGGTGTCCGCGCACCAGATCGACGACACGCACGCCTCGCAAGGGCCGATCCGTCCCCGACGCGACGCTCAAGGCTGCGGCCCCATCGGGAACTGCGGAAGCGACGCTGGAATCTCGACCCAAGGCAGGGCCGAGCGCGTCCAGATATGCATGGCGGGCGCAAAACCGCCGGGTTCGTCGAGCGTGCCCGCCTTGACCGCGATCAGTTTGGGATTGGCCTGAGGCACCGACCGAATGGGCGAGCCGCAGGCGGCGCAGAACTCTCGCGAGACCGGCGCGCCGCTTTGCGTGTCGGCGTCCAGATGCTGCGCCAGATCGCCTTCGACCGTCATCGTGCTGGCGCGGACGATCAGGTTCACGGAGAAGGCCGCGCCCGATTGCTTGCGGCAACGGGTGCAATGACAGGCGGCCACGACCATCGGCGGCCCCTCCAGCCGATAACGAACCGCTCCGCAGTTGCACCCGCCGCTCAGCGCTTGGTTTCCGCCCATAGTCACCCTCCCGGCCGGCAAGGGACTAGCCGACCAATTAATCGTTTGCCGGCGAGCGTCTCCCGCCTTGTCTAATCGATTAATCTAATACAAGTAGGTTTGCGATGGACAAGGCTCGATTTGGAATTCGGGCCGCCAAGGGATGGAAAACGACATGAGCACGCTGCCCGACGCCTTCACCCTGACAATCGATGGAGAGGCGGTTTCGCTGGTCAACGGACTGGACGTCCGAAATCCGGCGACCGGCGAGGTCTTCGCCCAGGCGCCGGCCGCCGGAGCCGCCGAACTGGACCGCGCCGTCGCGGCCGCGACGCGGGCTTTCGAAACATGGAAGACGACGCCGATCGAGGAGCGCCGCGCCGCCCTGGTCAAGGCGGCCGACATCATCGAAGCGAACGCCGAAGAACTGGCGGCGCTGTTCACCCGCGAACACGGCCGTCCCCTGCGCGGCGCCCTGGCGGAGATCCAGGGCTCGGCCATGTGGCTCAAGGCGGGCAGCATGCTGGATATCCCCGTGGATGTGACCGAGGATTCGGACACCCGCCGCGTCGAGGTGCATCATGTGCCGCTGGGCGTGGTCTGCGCGATCGTGCCCTGGAACTTCCCGGTTCTGCTGGCCGCCTGGAAGATCGGTCCGGCCTTGCTGGCGGGCAATACGCTGGTGCTGAAGCCGTCACCCTTCACCCCCCTGACCACCCTGCGGATCGGCGAGTTGCTGCGCGACGTGTTCCCGCGCGGCGTCTTCAACGTCATCAGCGGCGATGACGCTCTGGGTCCGTTGATGACGGCGCACAAGGGGTTCGCCAAGATCACCTTCACCGGATCGACGGCGACGGGCCGCCGCGTCATGGAAAGCGCGGCTAAGGACCTGAAACGCATCACGCTCGAACTTGGCGGCAACGACGCGGCGATCATTTTGCCCGACGTCGATGTGGACGCGGTGGCGGCCCAGCTGTTCGAAGGGGCCTTCCACAACACCGCCCAGGTCTGTGTGGCGACCAAGCGCCTGTTCATCCATGCGGACATCTATGACCAACTGCGCGACCGGCTTCACCAGCTCGCACGCGACCTGACGGTGGGCGAAGGCACGCAAAAGGGCGTCCGATACGGCCCGGTTCAGAACGAGCCCCAGTATCGCCGCGTGAAGCAGCTGATCGACGACGCGCGCGAACGCGGCCTGACCTTGCTCGAAGGCGGGCCCGTTCCCGATGTCGGCTATTTCGTGCCCCTGACCCTGGTCGACAATCCGCCGGACGACGCGCGCGTCGTGACGGAAGAAGCATTCGGACCCGTCCTGCCGCTGCTGAAGTTCAACGACATCGACGATGTCGTCGCCCGCGCCAACGACACCGAATACGGCCTGGCCGGCGCCGTCTGGTCCGCAGACGTCGATAAGGCGCTGGAGATCGCACACCGGCTGGACACCGGCACGGTCTGGATCAATCAGAACCTTCAATCGACGCCCTTCACTCCGCTTGCGGGCGCCAAACAGTCCGGCTTCGGTCAAGAGAACGGCGTGCCCGGTCTGTTGGAGTTCACCCGGCCCAAGTCGCTGTTCATCCCGAAGTCGGCCTAACGATGCTGAGGCTGTCGGCGCAGGACGAGGACTTCCGCACGGAGGTTCGCGCCTTTCTGGACGAGGCCCTGACCCCGGCTCTGCGTCGGGCGGGCTCGCTGATGACCAGCGTCTATTGCGATCACGACGCCCAGATCGAATGGCAGCGCAAGCTTCACGCCAGGGGCTGGGCGGCGCCGTCCTGGCCGGTCGAATACGGCGGATGCGATTGGTCCGTGACGCAACGCTACATCTTCCAGAGCGAGCGCGTCCGGGCCGGCGCGCCCACATCCCCCCTCGGGATCAACATGGTCGGCCCGGCGATCATGCGGTATGGCGACGACGCGCAGAAAGCGCATTTCCTTCCGCGGATGCTGACCGGCGAGCACCTGTGGTGCCAGGGCTATTCCGAACCTCAGGCCGGATCCGATCTCGCCGCCCTTCAGATGCGGGCCGAGCGGGACGGTGACGATCTGGTCTGCACCGGCACGAAAATCTGGAACACCCACGCCCATGTGGCCAACTGGATGTTCTGCCTTGTGCGGACCAGCAGGATGGAGCGTCGCCAGCAGGGTATCACCTTCGTCCTGATCGACATGGCGTCACCCGGCATCACCGTTCAGCCCATCGTCATGGCTTCGGGCGAGCATATCCAGAACCAGGTCTTCTTCGACGAGGTGCGCGTTCCGCTTGCTAACGTCGTCGGTCGGATCGACGACGGGTGGACGGTGGCGAAATACCTTCTGGAATACGAGCGGGGCGGCACGGCCTACGCGCCCGAGCTCCAGGCCAATATCGACGCCCTGTATCGTCATGCCGCAGCCGTCACCGGCGACGCCGGCCGATTGGTCGATGATCCGTTGTTCGCGGCGCGTCTGGCGGAGACGGAGGTCGAGGTCGCCGTCCTGGCGGCGCTGGAGGCCGAAATTCTGTCTGTACTGTCGGAGGATCGAGCCATCGGCGCCGACGCCTCCATGATGAAGATCCTGGGCACGGAGCTTCAACAGCGGGTCACGGAACTGGCGCTGGACGCCGCAGGCCATCTTGCGCGGGCCTATCAGCCTGGCGTCGCCGTGCCCGGCGGACCGATCGTGGGTTATCCAATCGCGCTGGACGACTATTGCAGCGGTGAGCCCTGGCAGGCCATCGCGCCGCTGCGCTATCTCAACGAACGCGCGGGAACCATCTACGCCGGCGCCAACGAGATCCAGCGCGGCATTCTGGCCAAGGCCGAACTGGGGCTTTAGCCGGCCTCGGATTTCCGCAGGCGCTGGAACCGCCGGATGTGGTGGTCGGCGCCGCCCATCTGCGTCTCGATGGCGGTCAGACGTTTGAAGCCGCGGCTGATCGGCAACTCGGCGGTCATGCCCATGCCGCCGTGAAGCTGAACCGCATTCTGACCCACGAAACGGCCGGCGCGGCAGACGGTGACCTTGGCGGCGCTGGCCAGCCGAGGGCGATCGGCGTCGGAGGCCGACAGGGCCTGGCGGGCGATGGCACGCGCACGCCGCGCCTGGATGTTCATGTCCGCCAGTCGGTGCTGCACGACCTGAAAGCTCGACAGCGTCTGGCCGAACTGCTCGCGCTGTTTGACATAGTCGACCGTGTCGCGAACCAGCCGCGCCATCAGCGCCGACGCCTCCACGCACAGGGCGGCGACGGCCTCATCGCGGACGGCGCTCAAGGCGGCATCGACCTCGCCGTCCACGTCAGCACTGGTCTGCATCCCGTTCAAGGTCAGGTCGGCGGCCATCCGATCGTCGAGGGTGGGGACCGGACGCGCTTGCACACCCTCGTCGCCCGGCTCGAAGACGAAGAACCGGGACGCTGCGTCCTTGTCGACGGCCCGCGCCAGAATGAAATCCGCATCGAGGGCGTCCAGCACCAGCCGAGCCTCGCCGTCCAGTCGCCAGCGCCCATCGCCGAGGACCTTGGCATTCAGAGACGACTGCCCCGGATCGACGCCCAGAACGGAGATCCGGCCGCCTTCGGCGATTTTCCGAAGCAAGGCGTCACTGGCCTGGCCCGGCAGTCGCGTCAGAAGACCCGCCGCAATGACGGCGGTTTCCAGAAAGGCGGTCGGAAGACACAGATCGCCCAGCACCTCCAGCACCGGCGCGGCCTCTGCGAGGTCCAGCCCCATGCCGCCCAGATTCTCTGGCGCGAGCAGGCCGATGACCCCGGCATCCGCCAGCCCGGCCCAAGCCTGGTCGGGCTGCAGGGCGGAAAGGCGGCTGGTCAGGGCCTCACGAAGTTGTCCCGCGATCTGGCTCATGCCGCCTCGGCGTCGCGCAGAATGATGTCGGCGGCGCGCCAGGCCATGGCCATGGTCGGACCGTTCGTATTGCCCGAAGGGATCGTCGGCATGATCGAGGTGTCGATCACGCGAAGGCCCTGAACACCCCTGACCCGCAGGGCCGGATCGACGACGGAAGCCGCATCCCTGCCCATGCGGCAACTGCCCACGGCGTGATAGCCGCAGGTGCCGAAGCGGTCATAGGCCTCAAGGATCTCGGCATCGGTCTGGTAGGCGGGGCCGGGCAAGGTCTCCTCCACGATCGCATCAGCGACAGGCGCCTTGCTGGCCCAGTCGCGCACGCCCCGGATAGCGCCGACCATGGCCAGTCGATCCTGCTGGGTGGCGCGATAGTTGGGTTTGAAACTCGCAGGAACGGTCTCGTCCAGGGTTTCGATATGGATGGAGCCCCGCGACGTCGGGCGCAGCGGGTAAACCACCGCATTCATGCCGGGGAAGGTCTCCAGCGCCGTACGCTGCTTCTCCATGTCGAAGCTGTAGGGCGCCAGCAGCATCTGCACGTCCGGCCGGTTCAGGCCGGGCTGCGACTTGAACCATCCGCCGATCTCATAGGCGGCCGAGGCCATTGGGCCGTCGCCCGTGAGATAGTATTTCGCCACAGACACAAGCAGCCGCCATCCGGCGAACTCGCGGTTTTGGGAAAGGCTGGCCGACTTCAGCTTCCACTGCACGATCAGGCCGCGATGCTCGATCAGGCCTTCGCCCACCTCAGGGCTGTGATGAACCACCGGCACGCCGAGCGCTTCGAGCCGGGACTTGTCGCCGATGCCGGATCGCTCGAGAACGGCCGGACTGGCCATCGCGCCGCCGCACAGAATGACTTCGCGCCGGGCGTGAACCGTCTCCAGCGCATCGCCCTGTCGGATTTCGACGCCGGTCGCGCGCTGTCCCTCGAACAGGACGCGGCGAACCGTGCGGTCGGTCAGCACGGTCAGATTGGGCCGACGTTCCGCCGGACGCAAGAAGGCGGTCGCCGCGCTCTGCCGCTTGCCGCGATAGATGGTGCGCGGGGCATAGCCGAACCGCGGAATGTCGTCCGGCTCGTTGATATCGGACTTGATGGACCAGCCCATGGCGCGCGCCGCCAGGACCTGCGCCTGGCTGAGCCTGTCGCGAATGGTCGGCATCGAGACCCGCAAAGGCCCCTTGTCGCCCCGCGTCGGAGCCGCCCCCAGCTCATGGGCCTCCAGGGCGCGGTAGGCTTCGGAGATGTGCGCCCAGTTCCAGTCGTCGCTGGTCTGTTCGGCGATCGTGTCGAAGTCCGCCGGCTGGCCCCGGACATACATCATGCCGTTGACGGAGGAGGAGCCGCCCAGAACCCGCCCTCGAACCCACGCCTCGGACTGCTGGGCTGTGGAGGCTTCGGGCTTGCTCATATGCACCCACAGGTGCGCCGGGTCCGACATCACCTTGGCCAGACCTTTCGGCATGGCGATGTAGGGATGGGTGTCGCGCGGCCCCGCCTCGATGAGGGCCACCTTGATGGCCGGGTTTTCGCTTAGCCGATAGGCCAGGACGCAGCCTGCCGCCCCGGCGCCGACAATGACGTAATCGAAGTCCGCCATTCATTCCTCCCGGGACTTCAGTCCCTTTTATCTATTCGCATTAGGTAAGGGTATCAGGCCGAACCTGGCAAGCCGCGCAACGGGCGCGCAGCTCGGTTTTCAGCACCTTTCCCGCCGGCGAGAGCGGCAGGGCCTCGACCAACGCCAAGGTCTTGGGAATCTTGTAGCCGGCGATCAGCGTGCGGCAGTGTTCCCGCAGGGCCTCGGGCGTCGCCGAACACCCGGGCGCCAGAACCACGCACGCATGCACGCGCTCGCCCCAGCGGTCGTCCGGCAAGCCGATGACCGCAGCCTGGCTGACGGCCGGATGGGCGGTCAGGGCGTTCTCGACCTCGGCGGAATAGACGTTCTCGCCGCCAGTCACGATCATGTCCTTCAGGCGATCGACGACCGTCACATAACCCTGGTCGTCCATCCAGCCGACATCGCCGGTGTGCATCCACCCCTCGCGCAGGGCCGCCGAAGTTTCGTCGGCAAGCCCCCAGTAGCCCAGCATCACCCCGCCGCCCTTGACCACGATCTCTCCACGGTCGCCGCGCGGGACCTCCTGGCCGTGCGCATCGACAATGCGGACTTCCGTCGATGTCGTGGCGCGCCCGGCGGATCGACCGCGACCTTGGCGTCGCGCCGCCTCGCTGTGATCCTCCGGCCCCAGCATGGTGGCGATCGGCGACAGCTCGGTCATGCCATAGGCCTGAACGAAGGCGACGCCCGGCAGCGCATTCATGGCCTGGTCCAGCAGCGCGTCGTCGATGGAGGAGCCGCCGTAGACGATCCGTTCCAGGCTGTTCAATCGCGCCGGCGCAAAGGCGGGATCCGACAGAACGGCGCGCAGCATGGACGGCACCAGGAACACGTCCGACACCTGTGCGGAGGCGGTGGTTTCGATGAACGATCCCGGATCGAAGGCCGGGAGGAAGACCTGCGTCGCTCCCGCCATCAGCGAGGTGAACATCCCCGACAAGGCCCCGATGTGAAACAGGGGCGCGACATGCAGATAGCGCGATCCCGGTCGGGCGCCCGGAAAGGCCAGATAGCCGGTCGCGGAGGACAGAAGATTGGCATGGCTGAGCATGACCCCCTTGGGCCGGCCCGTCGTGCCGCCGGTGTAAAGGACGGCGGCCAGCGCAGCGTCCGACGCCCGCACGTCCTCCGGCCTTGGCGCCCCTTCGATCCACTGGTCGAAAGCGACGACGTCGCCGATAGGCGCTCCGCCGCGTTGGACGACAAGGTTCAGCCCCGGCGCCGCCTGCCAAATCTTTGGAATCAGAGCGGCGAACCGATCGTCGACGATCAACAGCCGCGTTTCGCAGTCCTCGAGCGAGAAGGCGATCTCAAGCGGCGACCAGCGCGTGTTCACCGGGTTTATGACCGCGCCGGCCCAGAAGACGCCCAGCACATAGTCCAGGTGAAGATCGCCGTTGCCGGCCAGCAAGGCGACGCGATCGCCGGGCTTCACGCCTGAACGGAGCAGGGCGCCGGCGATGGCCTGCGCCGCCGCTTTGACTTCAGCCCAGCTGCGGCGGCGCGGCCCATCGATAGACGCCAGGCCGTCAGGCGCGCGTTGGACCAGGCGGTGCAGGGATTGGGTTCCGTAGGCCATGGCGCGCGATCAGATGTCCACGACGATCTTGCCGAAGTGCTTCTGGAGGGCGAGGGCCTCGATCGCCTCGTGCGCCGTTTCTAGGGTGAAGACGCTGTCTACGACCGGCCGATACGCCGCATGTTCGATGGCGGCGCACATGGCCTGGAGCTCAGCCGTCGAACCCACGGTAACGCCGCGCAAGGTGGCGTTTCGCGCCATCACGCGGTTCAGCGGAAAGGCCGGCGCGCTCAGGCCGGTCAGAACACCAATGACCGACACATGCCCAGCCGTCTTCACCGCCCTGACCGCTTCGGCCAAGGTCGCGCCCCCGCCGACCTCAACCACGAGATCCGCCCCCTCTCCCTCCGTCACGTCAAGCACGGCCTGGGACCACTGCGGGGTCTGACGGTAGTTGACGAGGATGTCTGCGCCGAGCGCGGCGGCGCGTTCCAGTTTCTCGTCCGAAGACGACGTCACGATGGTCCGCGCGCCCAGCATCTTGGCGAAGGCCAGGGCGAACAGAGAGACCCCGCCTGTGCCTTGAAGCACGACCGTCTGACCCGGACGGACGTCGGCCTCCACGACGACGCTGCGCCAGGCGGTCAGACCCGCGCACCCCAGGGTGGCGATCTCCCGGTGATTGAGGTGACGCGGCGCGCGGGCGACGGCCTGGGCCGACACGCACAGATGGGACTGCAAAGCGCCGTCCAGATGATCTCCCAGGATCCGCCCCAACGCCTGACGGGTCGGCGGTCCGCTGCGCCAGTCGGGAAAGAAGCTCGGGATCACCGCATCGCCTGGACGAAACCCGTCTACGCCGTCGCCGACGGCCTCGACCGTCGCAGAAGCGTCGGAGAAAGGCACGCGCGGCACCGGCAATCCCGGCAGACCGCCCCGGACCCCGATCAGATCGTGATAGTTGACGCTGGTGGCGTGGATGCGCAGCAGCAACTCGCCAGGCCGGGGCTCCGGCGTCGGCTGAACCAGCACCGGCGAGAGGCGGCCATCGGCGACGACCTGTCGCGCCCTGCCGCTCATGACCGGACCGGCTCCGGCAAGGCCTGCAACAGGGACTGGTCGGCGCCAGGGGGCGGCGGCGGCGTCGGCCGGGCGCAAGGCGTTGCGGAATAGCGCGGCGCGGGCGCCGGCTGAACCACGCCACCGACGTCGATGAAGACGTCGCGCGCGAGATTGTGCGGATGCTGGACGGCCTCTGCGAAGCCGAGCACGGAAAGACAGCAGGCGTCGGAGCCTTCCATCACGGCTGACCATTCGGCACGGGTGCGCGTACGGAAGATTTCGGCCAACGCCGCCTTCTGTTCAGGCCACCGGCTGGGGTCGTCCTGACTATCGAAATCCTTCCGGTCGGCGATTCCGGCCCGCGCGCGAAACTCGGCGTAGAACTGGGGTTCGATCGCT
This sequence comes from Brevundimonas vesicularis NBRC 12165, assembly GCF_001592205.1. Lineage (GTDB taxonomy): Bacteria > Pseudomonadota > Alphaproteobacteria > Caulobacterales > Caulobacteraceae > Brevundimonas > Brevundimonas vesicularis. The sequence continues at coordinate 179,295 of NZ_BCWM01000002.1, forward strand.
CCCAGGGCCACATGACCGCCGTCGGCGGTCTCATAGGTGTCATAGAAGGGTGCGCCCGTGTCGAGCAGATTGACCCCGCGGATGTCGCGCCACTGGCCCTGGGCTCGAAAGCCCCACATCATGGCCATCAGCAGGGCCGAGCCATCCGTCATGGCGCAGTCGATCACCTGCCCTTGTCCGCCCATGCGGACATGGAGCAAGGCGGCGACCATGCCGAAGGCCAGCATCATGGCGCCGCCGCCGAAGTCTCCGGCCAGATTGATGGGCGGGGTCGGCTTCTCGCCCTCACGGCCGCACGCCGCCAGGACGCCGGACAGGGCGATGTAGTTGATGTCGTGGCCGGCCGCCGCCGACAGCGGTCCATGCTGGCCCCAGCCCGTCATGCGCCCGTACACCAGCTTGGGATTGTCCGCCCTCAGCACGTCGGGGCCCAGTCCGAGGCGTTCCATGACCCCTGGCCGGAAACCCTCGATCACGCCGTCGGCGGAGCGGCACAAGTCCCTTACGCTTTCCCGATCGTCATGGGACTTCAGGTCAAGAACCACCGATCGGCGTGACCGCAGCAGGGGATCCATCGGATTGGCGGCTGCGCCGGGTCGTTCGATCCGAATGACCTCGGCGCCGTGGTCCGCCAGCATCATCGCCGCGAAAGGCCCGGGGCCGATGCCGGCGAATTCGACGATCCGGAGTCCCGCCAGCGGCCCGGCCATTACAGGGCTTCCAGAATCGTCACATTGGCGATGCCGCCACCCTCGCACATGGTCTGCAGACCGTAGCGGCACTTGCGCGCCCGAAGGGCATGGATCAGGGTCGTCATCAGCCGCGCGCCCGAAGCCCCTAAGGGGTGGCCCAGGGCGATGGCTCCGCCGTTGACGTTCAGCCGGTCCGGATCGCCGCCCAGCGCTTGAAGCCAGGCGAGCGGAATGGGCGCAAAGGCCTCGTTCACCTCATAGAGATCGATCTGATCAAGCGAGAGGCCGGCGCGTTGCAGGGCCTTCTTGGTCGCCGGGATGGGTTCTTCCAGCATGATGACCGGATCGCCGGCGGTCACCGTCAGACCATGAATACGCGCCAGCGGCGTAAGACCGTGGGTCTTCAGGGCGCGCTCGCTGACGACCATCACGCCGGCTGCGCCGTCGCAGATCTGGCTGGCGGTAGCGGGGCTGATGCGGCCGCCTTCCTGGAGCAGTTTGACCGCGCCGATGCTCTCGAGTGTGGCGTCGGGACGCACGCCCTCGTCCCTGACGTGTTGATCGCTGACGCCGTTCTCGTCCTCGACCGTCAGCGGCGTGATCTCGGCGTCGAATCGCCCGGCCTCCTGCGCTGCGGCCGCCCTGCGGTGACTTTCCAGCCCGAACCGATCCAGGGTTTCACGCGAAAGGCCGTATTTCTCGGCGATCCGCTCCGCCCCCGAGAACTGGCTGAACTCGGCGACGCCGTATCGTTCAAGAATTCGCGGCGACCAGGCTCCCTGGCTCAGCCCGTGTTGCGCCGGCAACCAGGCCGCCATGCCCATGGGCACGCGGGTCATGCTCTCGACGCCGGCGGCGATCACAATATCCTGCGTGCCCGACATCACGGCCTGAGCCGCGAAATGAACGGCCTGCTGGGACGATCCGCACTGGCGATCGATGGTCACGGCCGGCACGCTGTCGGGCAGGCTGGAGGCCATGACGGCGCTCCGCCCGATCTGCATGCTCTGCTCGCCGACTTGCCCCACGCATCCCATGATGACGTCGTCGACGGCCGCCGGATCCAGACCTGTGCGCGCGATCAGCGCGTCCAGCACGACCCCGCCCAGATCAGACGGACGCCAGTTCTTCAGCCGGCCGTTCCGGCGGCCTCCGGCGGTGCGGGTGGCGGCGACGATATAGGCTTCGGGCATGGGTCGATCCTGGAACGATTGGGGAGGGCTCAGTCGCGAACGAAGCGGCGACCCTCGGCCGCATACCGTTCCAGCAGGGGCGACAGGACGATCGCCTCGCCTGCGGCGATACGGGCCCTCAGCCGATCCACAACGCCCTGGAGGCCGACGGTGTCGCCCCAGAACATCGGTCCGCCGTGATAGACAGGCCAGCCATATCCGGCGACCAGGGCCATATCGATGTCGGAGGCCCTGAGCGCGATACCCTCGTCCAGGAGCCGCGCGCTCTCGTTCACGACCGGGTCCAGCAGTTCGTTCAGCAGCTCCGCGTCAGAGCGGTGGCGTTGCGGCGCCGAGACGCGCGCGCGGATCGTCTCGATCGCCTCGACGGCCGCCTTGGACGGCTCGACCTGACCCTGCGGGCCGTATTGGTAGTATCCGGCGCCGCGCTTCTGGCCCCAGTGTCCGGCTTCGCAGAGGATTTCCTGCACCGTGCGTCCGGCGCTGCCCTCGCGGTCCCAGCCGATGACGTCCAGACCGACCAAATCCATCATGGCGAAGCTGCCCATCGGGAATCCGTAGACCTCGAGCACGCGATCCACGTCCCAGGGCCAGGCGCCTTCCAGGATCAGTCGATCGGCCGCCTCGCCGCGCCGCGCCATCACGCGATTGGCGATGAAGCCGTCGCAACCCCCCGACAGAACGGCCACCTTCTTCAAGCGACGCCCAAGGGCCATGGCCGTGACCAGAACGGTGTCGGATGTCTTGGCCCCGCGCACCACCTCCAGCAGCCTCATGATGTTGGCGGGTGCGAAGAAATGCAGCCCGACCACGTCCTGCGGGCGCGACACCACCGATGCGATGGCGTCGAGGTCCAGGAAGGAGGTGTTGCTGGCCAGAACGGCGCCGGGCCGTGCGATGGCGTCGATCTCCTTGAAGATCGCCTGTTTGAGGTCCAGCCGTTCGAACACCGCTTCGATGATCAGATCGGCCTGGCCCACGGCCTTCAGGTCGCTGGACGGGGTCAGGGCGTCCAGGCAGGTCTGGGCCTTCTGGTCGGTCAGCCGCCCCTTCTTGACCAGATCCTTGTACGTTCGGTCGATCCGCGCGACAGCCTTGTCCAGCGCCTCGGCCGACCGATCGACCAGCGTCACCGCGATGCCGGCGGACAGCAGGGCGATGGTGATGCCTGTCCCCATGGTTCCGGCGCCGATGACAGCGGCCTTCTGCACGTCCAGCGGCCGCACGTCAGCGGCCAGGCCCGGAATCTTGGACACCGCTCGCTCGGCGAAGAAGATGTGGCGCTGCGCAGCGGATTCATCGCTGGCCATCAAGGCGTTGAACAGTTCGCGCTCGCGCTCAAGCCCGTCATCGAAGGGGCGGTCCGCCGACGCCTTTATGGCCAGCAGGATGTGGCCCGGCGCCTTGAACCCGTTGAAGAGCTTGGGATTGCGTGCGCGATAATCCTGCGCGGCCGCCTCGGCCTCTTGGGGCGACAGATCGACTGGAAGATCGCGCGCGCGCCGCAAAGGCGCACCCTCGCGCACCAGGGTTCGCGCATAGTCGATGGCGGCCTCCAGCAGGTCGCCGTCTTCGACCACGCGGTCGATCAGCCCCATCTCCACGGCGCGGTCCGCATCGACCGGCGCGCCGCCGGCGATGAGTTCGATCGCCGTCGCGACGCCGACAAGCCTGGGCGTCCGTTGCGTCCCGCCCGCGCCGGGCAGAAGTCCCAAATTGACCTCCGGCAACCCCACCTTGGCGCCGCGCCTTGCGATCCGGTAGTGGCAGGCCAGGGCCAGTTCGAGACCCCCGCCGAGGGCGGTGCCGTGCAGGGCGGCGACGATCGGAACGGACGCCGCCTCCATCATCGCCAAGACCTGGTTCAGGTCCGGCGCCGCGAGCTCGCCGCCAAACTCAGAGATGTCGGCCCCGGCGCAGAAGGTCCGCCCCGCGCAGTGCAGAACCACGGCGCGCACATTCGGATCGCCCAGCGCCTGCTCCAGGGCCAGAACGACGCCTTCCCGGACAGGCTGCGACAAGGCGTTCACAGGCGGGGAGTCGATGACGATGACGGCGACGTCCTGACGACGATCCAGGCTGACGACGGCGTTGATTGGGGAGGACACGGTGACGTCTCATGGCGGCGTCCGACGACGCCTTTGGCAAGGGAGGGCGGCGAAGCGACGGGTGTTCAGTCTTCGGGGGCGATGGTCACGCGCAGACCTTCCAGGTAGGGACCGAAGGGAATCTGGCATGAGAGTCGCGAATTCGCGGTGCGATGTTCGGAGCTGTCGAGAAGATCGCTTTCAGTCTCGCTGAGCGAGGGAAGGCGGGCCAGATCGGCCTCATCCACATAGACGTGGCACGTGGCGCACGAGCAGGAGCCGCCGCACAAGGCCAGAACCTCGTCGAAGCCTGCCTGGCGCAGCGTCTCCATCAGGCTGCGCCCCCCCTCGCCTTCGACCTTGTGCTGAACGCCGTCGCGGGTGGTCACCGTGAGTTGAGGCATCGAAAACTATTTCTGTTCTTACAAATCGATTGTGCAGGTGAAGAGACAGCGCAGGGTCGCACCTGCGCTGTCTTGAGGACTCAGAACTTCCAGGCGAACTCGATGAGGACCTCGCGGGGATTGTCCACGAAGGCCGACATGTCGGCGACGACGCCCGTGTTCGTGCCCGTTCCGGAGCCGCCGGCGAACGGAATGTCGTTGCCCGCCGCGACCACCAGTTCGTTGGTGAGGTTGCGACCGATCAGCGACACGGTCCAACGCTCGTCCGGGGCCACCAGGCTGAGCGACGCATCAACCTTGTAGAAGCTGTCCTGAACCGCGTCGGGGCGCAGGGCGTCCGAGAAGTTGTAGGACGACGTGTAGCTGACGTCGCCGTTGGCCCGCAGCGTGACCCCGGACGCGGTCACAGCCCGCTCGAAGGTGCCGCCGACGCGCGCAGCGAATTCCGGCGCCTTGGGCGGACGCCGGCCGTCGTAATTCTGGCCGTTGAAGACCCCGCCAGCCGGCAGCAGGTTGCAGCCGCCCGCGATCGTCTGGCCTGGATAGCACTGGCCGACATAGTCGCGGTAGGTGGCGTCGTTCCAGGCCGCCGAGCCTCGCAGGCTGAGGCCGTCGATCGCCGGCACGCGATAGTTCAAGTCCGCCTCGACGCCCTGCGTCAGCAACTCGCCCGCGTTCCCGGCCGTCAACGAAACCGTCGTCGGATCGAAGAACTGCACCTGCAGATCGGAATAGATGTAGCGGTAGGCGGTGATGTTGAAGCTGAGGTTACGGTCGAAGGCCAGCGTGCGTAAACCGACCTCGGCGCCCTCGGCCGTTTCCGCCCCAAAGCGCCCAGCGGCAACGGTCGCCACCGGCGTCAACGCCTGCGAGATGTTGTAGCCGCCCGCTTTGAAGCCTTGCTTGTAGGCCGCGTAGATCGTGGTGTCTCGGCTTGGCTTGTAGCGAAGCGTGACCTCTGGCGAGAAGTTGGAGTCGTCGTAGCTGTCCTTCAGTTCGAGCCCGCCCGGGAAGACCGCGGCGAAGGCACTGTGGGGCGCCCGGGAACGCTGGTAGCTGTCACGCTCCTCCCAGCTGTAGCGGCCGCCGGCGCTGAGTTCCCACTGTTCGGAGAAGTTGTAGGTCCCCTGCAGGAACAGTGACCGCGAATCGGTCTCGAAACCGTTGTCGCGCCTGAACGTCGTATAGGTGTTGGTGGTCGGGTCCAGCGGAACGGGGAAGATGTAGGCGTCGGTATTGAACTCGAACTCGCCGTGGGCCCAGAAGCCGCCGAACAGCAGGTTCAACGGCCCGTCGAACTTAGTCTGGACCCGCACCTCCTGAGAGGTCTGCTTGAAGTCGGCGTATTGGCTGAAGCTCGCCGGATAGCCTTCGCCGGACACGTTGTTCAGGTCCGTTTGCCGGAAGTGGTAATAGCCGGTGACCGAGGTCAAATCGAACTTGTCGGCCTCGTAGTTTCCGGTCAGCACGGCGTATTGCGAGGCGAAGTCGCCATACATCTTGCCGTCGCGCGCCCAACGATAGTCGGCTTTCACCACATCGGCGGGCAGAGAGGCGCTATCGGACCGACCATCGATCCGGCAGTCCGCGTTCGGGCTGGGCGGAATGCCGTTGGCGGCCAATGGCGTCGTGCGTCCGCCGCCGCAGAGACGCTCGACGATGTCCGTCGGGCCGCCATCCTTGACCGACGTGGCGCCGGCCTTGAACTTCACATTCAGCGCCGATGTCGGATCCCAATCCAGGCTCAGACGTGCGCTGGCGCTTTCCGACCCGCCGCGGCGCGGCCCCGTGCTGGTGCGAACCTGGCCCGGGATCGGCGTCGGATAGGTGTCGGCGGCGGTGTTGGTGAACGCCCCCTCGCTGTCCGACAGCCGCGCCGCCAGGCGCGCACGCAGCGTGTCGTTGATCGGACCCGAGACATAGGCTTCGCCGTACTTGTCGCGCGCCTCGAAACCATAGCCCACGCGCGCGCCGGCCTCGAAGTTGGCTGTCGGATTGTTCGACGCGATACTGATCAGGCCGCCTGTGGTGTTCTTGCCGAAGAACAGCGCCTGGGGCCCACGAAGGACCTCCACGCTCTGGACGTCGAACTGAGGCAGGCTGATTTCGCGCCCGCGGCTCATCGGTAGACCGTCGATGACGAAGGAGACCGACTGGTCGAAGCCGGCCGACAGCGCCGTCGAACCGACGCCGCGCAGGAAGATGCTGGCCGACGACCCCGAGGCGGCCTTGCCGGCCACCATGGACGGAACCATGGTCGCCAGATCGCTGACCGTCGTCACGGCATAGCCATCCATCGTCTCGGCCGCGACCGCGGTGACCGCAACCGGGACGTCAAGCAGACGCTCATCCTTGCGACGCGCCGTCACGACGACTTCATCAAGCTGCGTGGCCGCCTGCGGACTCTCCGGAGCCCGCGCGCTCCCAATGGCGTCCTGCGCCATCGCAGAACCCGCCGAAGCCGCAGCCGCCAAAGCGACCCAGGCAGCACCGGCGCACAAATATGCCTTGCCTCTCATTTCATCCTCCCAGAACGCCGGTTTGGCCCAGCTTATGATGGCCAAGTTAGAGCTCCGATTAAGGCGAAGGTCAAATTCTTTTAATCGATTGATTACATGTTTCGTGAGCTGCGTGGGATGCGTGTCGAGACGGCGCGCTTGAGCCCGCCGCCGCGAGATGCGAAGAGGGGTCTTTGCATTTGAGGATTGAACTTGGCGCGTCCTTCCACGCCGCTCATCTCTAGAGACGGGGCCGCCAAAGCCGCCTTGGACGTCATCGACGAAGTCGGCCTGGCGAGCCTGAGTTTGGATCGCGTGGCGAAGAAGCTGAAGGTGCGCCCGCCGTCCCTGTACCATTACTTCAAGGACAAGGCCGAGCTTCTGGAAGAGGTCGCGCGGCTCCTGTTGTCCAACCTGGCCATGACGGGCGATCCGGACATGTCCTACGAAGAACGTCTTGTGGCTATGTGCCTGGAGACCCGGCGCGCCCTGCTTGGGCACCCGAATGCGGCGATGCTGATCTTACAGTTCTTTCCGCGACACATGCTGCTGAACGCCTATGAGGCCGTAGCCAACGCAGACCCCTACCCGCCCGAATTCCATATGGCGGTCATCGAAGGGACGGAAAAGCTGACGTTCGGCTCAGCCCTGTTCGCTGCGGCGGCGCACGCACGCGATGCTGCCCCCTTCCCTCCCTTCGACCCCAGCCGGTTTCCGGCCGTGGCGCGCGCGGTGGACCGCAACCCCTTCGACGAGGAACACCTGTTCGAAGAAACACTGCGAATGTTCCTCGCCGGCGTGGCCGACCGCTACAGGCGCGGCGCGCTGGGACAGCGCGTGGTGGAGAGCAAGCACCTGTTCAAGGCTGAGGTCGACCCCGCCGGCTAGGCCGACCGGCGGTCAATCAGTTCGGCCGGTCCCATTCCAGGGGAAGGGTTTCCAGGGCCATCACCGTGCCGATGCGGAAGCGGCGAGGTTCGCCCGACTTGATGCGGAACGACGGCACGCGCTTGATCCACTCCTCCGTCAGGATCCGGAGTTCCGCGCGCCCCAGGACGTGTCCGATGCAGAGGTGAGGTCCCGACGAGAAGGTCAGGTGCTGCGCCCTTTTCCGATCCAGGTTGAAGGTGTTCGGCGCGTCGAAACGCCTGGGATCCCGACTTCCCACGCACAGCACATTGAGGACCATCTCGCCTTCGCTGAACTGGACATCGCCGATCTGTCGTTCCTTGACGACAAGCCGCGGGGTGTTGACGACGCCGAACAGCCGGACCGCCTCATCGGTGAAGGCCGGGATCAACGTCGGGTCCGCCGCCAATCGGGCCTGGACTTCCGGCATCTGCGCCAGCTGCTGGTAGGCGAAACCGGTGACGTTCGTCACCGTGTCCATGCCGCCTAGGAACAGCACGAAGCTCATCGCCAGGATCTCGTCCTCGCTCATCTGGCGTCCGCCGACATCGACGGTGATGAAGTGGCTCATCAGCTTGCCGTCAGGATTGGCGCGCTTCTCGTCGATCAGGGCCTTGAGCGTCCCGAGGATGAGGCCCGACAGGCGTCCGAGTTCAGCGGCGTTGTTCTGGTTTTCGAAGAAGCCTTCGGCGAGGGCGCGGAACTCCTGCAACCGCGACAGGTCCATGCCCATCAGTTCCATGAACACGGTGACCGGGAAAAGCTTGGCGACCTCGGCCTGAAAGTCGCATGCGCCGTTCGCGACGACCCGATCCACGATCTGCGCCGCCCACTCCCGAATGCGAGGCTCCAGGGCCTTGATGGCCACGGGTCCGAACATGGGGATCATGGCCTGGCGGTACGGCAGGTTCTCTGGTGGATCCAGGCTTAGTGGGATGAAGAAGGGCGGGTTCTCGACCCGCGGAATCTGCATCTCCCTGACCGAGAAATGTTCGGGATCGGTCACCACCTGAGTGATGGCCTCGAACCCCTTGACGATCCAGTGCCCGCCGTTCTGCGGCGTCCAGAAGATGTCCGGCGCATCGGCAAGCGTGAGGGCGTAGGTGCCCTGGACATCCTCCTTGACGCGCGGGTCGCGATAGATGTCGAAGTCGAACACCAGGTGATCGGGAATGTGCGCCGGGCGTTGGCCGTAATGGGCGGTGGCGGTCATGAGAGTTTCCTATCGAACCCGAGGAAGGGTCTCGTGGGCATGCGCATAGGTTTGGCGCACAGCAGGCTTTGACAGCTTTCCCGTCGCCAGCCTTGGAAGCGGCTCCGGCGAGAAGGCGACGTATCGGGGGACCTTGTAGTTGGCGAGATTGACATCGCAGTGCCGGATAAGATCGGCGACATCGACCTCGGCGCGGGCGTGATAGACGGCCAGGGGCGTCTCGCCGAACTTCGAACAGGGGGCGGCTATCACCAGAGCCTCGATCACCCCGGGGAACTCGCAGACGACACGTTCGACTTCGGCGGCCGAGATGTTGAGGCCGCCCGAGATGATCAAATCCTTCATCCGATCCACGAAGGTCAGCAGGCCCTGATCGTCCAGCACGCCGATGTCGCCCGAATGAAGCCAGCCGTCGCGCAGCGTCTTTGCGGTCTCTTCGGGGTTGCGCCAGTATTCCTTCATCATGCCCGGCGACCGGATCAGGATTTCGCCGTGCTCGCCCGGTGCGCAATCCAAGCCGTGCGGCCGCACCACACGAATATCCATGAAGGCGCCGCCCCAGCCGCATTTCTCCGGCGCACCCATGGCCAGATGTTCCGGCATGATCGTGGCGTTGCCGCCGGCTTCTGTCTGACCATAGATCTGGCGGATCGTGACGCCCTTGGCCTTGTAGGTCTCCAGCAGCGTCTGGCTGACGCGCGCGCCGCCGCAGGTGGCCAGCGTCAATGACGAGAGATCGGCGCTTGCGAACTCGGGAAGGGCGGCGATCGCTTCAAAGAAGACCGGCACGGCGCCGAAGCAGTTGATCCGCTTGTCCACGATCAGTTGCAGCGTTTCAGCCGGCACAAACTGCGGCTGCATGTACACGGTGCATCCCTGCGTCGTGTAATGCATCAGCTGGACGAAACCGGCCGAGGTGTTTAACGGCGCCAAGCTGATGATGCGCGCGCCTGGCGAAGACGCCGTCTCCTCAAGCGCCCAGTTGGCGGCATAGGCCGTCATCGATCTGTGGGTCAGCACGACCCCCTTGGGACGCGCCGTCGAGCCGGAGGTGGCGATGATCACCACGGGCGCCTCGGGATCCACGTCGCGCGTGACCTGGGCCGCAGCGCCCGACCTTAGGGCCTCGATCTCAGCCATCGGACGCACCGACAGGCCCGCAGCCTGGACCTTATCGAGGAAGTCCGCCCCGACGAAGGTGAAGCGCGGCTCGGTGGATTCACACAGCTCGGCGATTTCGCGCGTCGTGTATCGGAAGTTGATGGGGCTGACGATGCCGCCCGCACGAATGACGCCCATGATCAGGGCGCAGTAGGCGAGGCTGTTGAGGGCGCAGACGGCCACACGATCGCCAGCTTCCAGGCCGTCTTCGATCAGGCGTGCAGCGACACGATCGGACCACGCCTTGTAGTCTCCGTAGGTCAGTTCGTCGCCGGCCAGGACGATGGCGGGCTGATCTGGCCGCATTCGCGCCCACCAAGCATTCACGCTCGAAAGCGTTTGCGCCATTCTCAATCCTCCCGTCGCGCCCTTGCGCTCAGAACCGCTCTGCCGGCGGCTTTTGCTCTGTGTGTTGTTGTGAGAGACCGCACTGTACGGCGGTCGTCTATCGGTTGGCGGTCAGCAGTTTTTCCAAGGCGTCGTAGTAGCGGACGATGTTTTCTTCCAAGCCACAGTAAACCGTTGTTTCCGGCACCCCGGCGTTCAGGCCTTCCTGACTGATCTCGGCTGCACGGAAGTCTTCACCGCCGAAGACCTGGACGATCAACTCGTAGGAGCGTTTGAACACTTCCTCGGCCTTCGGCGTGGTCGCAGGTTCGGGCGTCAGCATGAAATAGTGAACCGTGGTGCGATCGACGTCGCGCGGCTTCAACAGCATCACGCTGGTGTAATACTGGCTGGTCACAACCACGCAGTTGGGGAAGGCGGTATAGGCGTGGGTCACCAGCTTGTGGACATTGCCGGACGGGTCTTCGTCCAGCATGGCTGGCGAATAGCCGACGCGACCGGAAAGCTGGCGGACATTGGCGCCGAAGGTGTCGACGATGTTCGGGGCATCGACGAACAGGTCGCCGATGGAGGCGGCGTGAAGCCGCTGCACATGATAGCCCTCAAGGAAGGGCTCCAGCACCACCTTCCAGTTCGCCTTCAGTTCGAAGCTCTTGCGGCCATAGACATGGGCGGTCGGGATGCCGAGGGACTCGAAATCGTCCGCGATCTGGTCGGACAGCTGAGACCAATCGGCCTCGCCGCCATCCAGTTGGACATAGATCACCCCGCCCCACTCCCGCGTCGGCAAGGCCTTCAGGCCGCGCTTGTCCTTTTCCAGGCCGTCGAACATGTCCGCCCGAGCGACCCCGACGAGCTTGCCGTCCAGACCGTAGGTCCAGGCGTGATAGGGGCAGGTCAGTCGGCCCTGTTTGTGGACTTCGCAGTCCTCAAGCAGCTTTGAACCCTTGTGCTGACAGGCGTTGATGAAGGCCCGCACTTCACCGTCTCGCCCGCGCGCAATGATCAGGGGCAGGCCGTACCCGTCGTCGGCGACCACCATCCCCGGCTCCGACAGCAAGGCCGACAGCGTCACCGGCACCGGATAGCGGCGGAAGATCTTGGCCTGTTCGAGGTCGAAATGATCGCGGCTGGTGAAGATCGCATTGGGCCGGGTGGCTGCGATCGGATCCGTCGTCGCGTCCTTCTCGGCCGGGATGCGACGGATGGCCGCCTGCAGGTTGGGATTGAGCATGGCCAACGTCGTGACCCTGCGGTTCGAAGGTTTTTCGATTGTAGCGGCCGAGCTCATGCGCCTGCCTCCTTGCCGATTTAACCGCACAATTAGCACGGCTTTATCTAATGACAATAGGTTATGACTTCACGCCGCTGAAAAGGCCTTCAGCGGGATTTCGGGATCGGCAAGACGCTCCAGATCAGGCCGCGCACCCTCAAGGATCAGCTTGCGGGCCTGGACGTAGTCCTTGACCGCCGCCACGCAGTCGATGGCGATGACCCGCCCATCGCGCAGATAAACGACAGAGAAGCTGCGGTCCTCGGGTCGCCCCCGAATGACGAAGGTGTCATGCCCCGCCGACAGGCCCATGGTCTGAAGCTTGAGGTCATACTGATCCGACCAGAACCACGGCACGGCATCATAGGGCTGCGGCTTGCCGAGAATATCCTGCGCCACGGTCTTGGCCTGGTCATTGGCGTTCTGGACGGATTCGAGCCGCACGAGAGCGCCGTCCGCAAAGCGGTTCGGATGCAGGGCGCAGTCGCCGATGGCGTAGATGTCGGCAAGGCTGGTCCGGCAGAGGTCATCGACCAGGACGCCGTTTCCGCCCTCAGCGCCGGCGGCCAGCAAGGGCTCCACGGCCGGGATCACGCCAATGCCGACGATCACCAGATCCGCCGCCAGAGCAGCGCCATCCGCCAATCGCACCCCCACGGCGCGTCCCGCCTCGCCCAAGATGCAATCCACGCCGACGCCCAGACGAACATCCACCCCTTGGGCGCGATGTTCATCCTCGAAGAAGCGTGACAGCGGTTCGCCCGCGACGCGCGCCAGAACGCGATCCAGCGCCTCCAGCAAGACCACCCGCTTGCCGAACTTCGTCAGCACCGCCGCGGCCTCCAGACCGATGTAGCCTCCGCCGATCACCACGACCTGGTTCACTTTGGGCAACTCCTCGGCGATGCGGTCGACGTCGTCGCGCGTGCGTACAGCATGAACGCCAGCGAGATCGGCCCCGTCACAGGTGAGCCGACGCGGCGCGCCGCCCGTGGCCCAGATGAGCCGGCCGTAGCCCACGGTCTCATGCTCCGCTGTCGTGACCGCATGGCGATCCGCATCGACCTGCACGACGGTCTGACCCAGCAAAAGGTCGATCCGTTTTTCCGCCCAGAAGGCGTCAGGCCGGATCAGAAGACGATCGAACGTCTTGTCGCCCGCCAGATAGTCCTTCGACAGCGGCGGCCGCTCATAGGGCGCGTGGGGCTCGGCGCTCACGATCGCGACGGACCCGTCATAGCCGCCCTGTCGCAGGGCTATGGCGACGGCCGCGCCGGCATGGCCGCCGCCCACGATCAGAATGTCATAATGGTTCATGGGCTTCAGCGGCTCTGTTGGGCGTCGTCCAAGACGGCGCGCGTCCCGGTCACGAAGTCACGGGCGGGATCGACGAGATGGAGAAGGGCGCGGTTCAGAAACTCGGGCTCACCGATCCGACGGCGCGACAGCAGGGTGTCGCCCACTCGAGCGATGGCGTCGAGGTTGATCAGATCAGCGCTCATCACGCGGCCTTGGGCGACATACGTCGTTCCAGGAAGGCGATGACGCCCGCATTGAAGGCGTCGTTGCGGTCGCCGGCCACCATATGACCGGCTTCGGCCACATCGACGACGTCCAGGGCCGGAAACAGCCGTCGACAGGCCGCTACGCCCCGGTCGCTGACGACGTCGCTGTGCAATCCTCGCACCAGCAGGATCGGCGGCGGCCGATCCGCCGCGACGTCTTCTGCGGAGCGCTGGACGATGACGCGATGCAGGTCGCCGTCCGCCAAGATGCGCGGATCCCAGTGCCAGTAGAGCCGACCATTCTCGCGTCGCCGCAGATTGCGCATCAGACCGCTGGGATCGGCGGGGCGCGGGCGCTCGGGATTATAGGCCGCGACCGCATCCACGGCGTCGTCCAGGCAGGCGAACCCGTTCACCCCGCTGCGCATGAAGTCGACGATGCGCTCGACCCCCTGCGGCTCCGGCTCGGGAACGATGTCGACCAGAACGACGGCTGCGGGCTTCAATCCCAAAGCCATCGCGCGGATGGCAGTCGCCCCGCCCAGCGAGGCGCCGACCAGGGCGAAGGGGGTCTTCGTGTCGCCCAATACCGCGCGCAGATCGTCGACCCGGTCATCCAGACTATAGGCGCCGGTCGGGGACCAGCCGCTGTAGCCATGCCCACGCGCATCGTAGTTGATGACCCGATAACCGCGCGCGGTCAGCGCCGTCATTGCGCCCGACCAGCTATGGCGTGTCTGGCCGCCGCCATGCAGCAAGACCACCGTGGGCGCGTCCGCCGGCCCCGCCACATCGGCTTCAAGCCGAAGACCGTCGCGGGAAACATAGCTGCGCCGCTCGATCTCCACGACCATCGTGCTTACTCCGCATCGACCGAGAAGATGGCCGAACTGACCGTCGGCGCGCCTGGTCCGCCGGCAAGCAGACAGTAGCGCGCGTCGGGCACGGGATTGGCCGATGTGCCTCGCAACTGCTCGACCGCCTCGACCGCCACGCCGATGCCGTGGATGAATCCCTGCGCCAAGTTGCCGCCGCCCGTATTGACCGGCAGCTTGCCCGTCGGCGCGATCAGGTTCTCGTAGCGAACGACCTCTCCCACGCTCTCGTAGTCGCAGAAGCCATGGTCGATCAGGGAGGCGACCCCTTGGGCGCTGAAGTTCTCGTACAACTGAACCACGTCGATGTCCGACGGCTTCAAGCCCGTCTGGGCCCACAGCCGACGCGCCACGGATTCAAAGCCCGCCGAGGCGTAGTGGACGTCGTTCTGAAGCAGGTCGCCCCACCCCCGCCCGGTGCCCTGGGCCACGCCCTTGAGATAGACAGGCTTCTGACGCAGATCACGGGCGCGCTCGGCCGATGTCAGGATCAGAACGCCAGCGCCATCGTTCTCTCGGCTGCAATCGAACAGGCGGAACGGCTCGGCGATCATCCGCGAGGACCGATAGGCTTCCAGATCGAGTTCCCGGCCGTAGCTGATCGCCTTGGGATTGCGCGAGCCATGATAATAGGCCGCCCGCACAAGGTCCTCCAAGCACTGGCGGGGCACCCGGTGATGCTCCAACAGCCGCTGCGCTCGCATTGCGCATTCCACGGCCGGCGCCACCAGCCCGACCCCGGTGATGTGGTCGTTCAGATGGTGCGCCATGACGGCTGCGGACAGACGCCCACTGTTGTCCTGAACCAGCGCCCTGAACACCGCGACCGTCGTGGCCTGGCCGCTGATGATGGCCCCCGCCGCCGGGCCGAAGGCCGCCGCCAGGCCGCCGCCGCCGCCGCCGAAGACCTGTGTCGACCACGTCAGTTCGCGCGTGCCCAAATCCGGCATCAGGCGAACGGGTTCATTCTTGTCGTCGCCATAGGTCACGAAGCCGTCGATGTCGGCAGGGTCGATGCCGGCGTCTTCGCAGGCGTCGACGATGGCGCGAACCAGCGTGCCTTGTTCCGGCAACGGCGCACCGCCGCGCTTGTATTGGCGCACACCCAGGCCCACGACCGCCGTGCTCACAGGAAAGCGAGGCGCCCTCATGACGCTGCAGTCCAGCGTATCGCCGCCGTTTCCTGACCGAACGGGCGGGTCTTGCAAACCCGGCCCACGACCGGAAGTCCGATCTCCGCCCGGTCGCCTGGCTCCAGCAGCCCGAACAGTCTTATGCCGTCTGCCTGAGGCAGCGCGACCGATGCGGTGACATAGGGCTTGTCCAGGTCCTCGGCGCCCCCGAAGGGATGCCAGACCCGCGTCCACGAATAGACGACGCCTGTCATGGGCAGCGAAACCCACTCGAACGTCCATCCGCCGCAACTGCCGCACCGAAAGGGCGCCGGCCAACACCAGCGGCCACACGAGGTGCAGCGCGGCAGCGCCAGCTCTCCTCGATCCAGCGCCTCCCAGTAGGGCGCATCAGCTCCCAATCCCTTCACGGCATCCTCCATCACGGCCTTGTCCCGGCCCTTTGGAAAAGCCTAATGCCGTTAGATTATGCTCGCAAGGGCCGTCGTTCGCGACGGTTTATGGCTTCGCCAGAAGACCGCCGAAGCACAGATCGATCACATGCTGCGCATAGGCCTGTTTGGTCTCTTCGGTGAGGCGCGCGATGCCGAGAGTGGTCGGGATCGAATAGGAGGCGTAGAAGATGTGCTCGCAGGCCCCGACGGTGCTGTAATACAGCATGCCCGGATCCACAGGCCGGAAACGCCCTTCTTCCACTCCCTGGCTGACGATCCGTCGGTAGGCGTCGATCATCGGCTCGACAAAGATCTTCGCGACTCTCTGGGCGGAATCCGGCTGGCCTTGGACGATCATGTAGTTGATCAGCCGGTTGATATAGGGCGACCTGTAGTAGGTGTTGATGATCCCCTTAATGTGGATCTTCAGCTTCTGATCGGCCGATATCGGCATATCGACCAGATCCGACAGCGCCGCCATTGACGCCTCAGCGTCGCGCTCCAGGACAGCCATGAACAGGCCCTCCTTGCTGCCAAAATAGTATTTGATCAGCGCGGAATTCAGACCGGATCGAACGGCGATCTCGCTCAACGAGGTATCGGGAATCGACTTCTCGGACAGCAGTTGGGCGGTCGCAGAAATCAAGGCCAGCCGCGACTCGGACTTGGCCGCCTTGTCCGACCTGCTCTTCACCGCCATTGCATCGCCAACTCCGTTCAGCCTTGGCGTAATCGCTCGATTAAATTAGGTCAACCATACGAGCGAGTGAACGACGACTGTTGCAGTGACATCCCTTAAAGGCGCAGCGAGGGCCGCTGTCTGTGAGCTTTCGATCTCATCCCGCCGTATGCGTGCAAATTGGCGCTCAGGTTTGATGCAGAGGCAGCTCTCTCTCGGTTCCGGCGACCTAGCAGAGCGGATGATCGCGTTTCAGGGCGGTCTCGCCTATATAGCGCCTTCTTCCTGATCGAGCGCCCACGTCAGCCGCCACTGTTTGATGCCTTCCACAATGTCGATAAATCAAGCACGCACGCTGTCCATCGCCCCGATGATGGACTGGACCGATCGGCATTGTCGGGCGTTCCACAGGGCGCTGACGCGCAAGGCGCTGCTTTATACCGAGATGGTGACGGCGCCGGCGGTGTTGCACGGGGATCGCGAGCGGCTGCTGGGGTTCGATGCGCTGGAGCATCCTGTCGCCTTGCAACTGGGCGGATCGGATCCTGCGCAGTTGGCCGAGGCCGCCAAGGTCGGCGAGGCGTTCGGCTATGACGAGATCAATCTGAACGTCGGCTGTCCGTCGGACCGGGTGCAGTCGGGTCGGTTCGGCGCCTGTCTGATGCGCGAGCCCGAGTTGGTGGCCGACTGTATGGCGGCGATCAAGGGGGCCGTCAGCGTGCCGGCGACCGTCAAATGCCGCATCGGCGTGGACGATCAGGATCCGACCGTCAGCCTGTTCGCCACGGTGGACGCCTGCGCCGCCGTCGGGATCGAGGTCTTCGTCGTCCATGCGCGCAAGGCCTGGCTGAAGGGGTTGTCGCCCAAGGAGAACCGCGACGTGCCGCCGCTGGACTATGATCTGGTGCGCCGGCTGAAGCACGAGCGGCCGGATCTGAACATCTCGATCAATGGCGGCATCGCCTCCATGGACGCGGCCGAGGCGCATCTGGCCGAGGTCGACGGCGTCAAGCTGGACGGGGTCATGCTGGGCCGCGCCGCCTATCACGAGCCGGCCATTCTGGGGCACGCGGATCGTCGCCTGTTTGGCGCGCCGGTCGAGGACACCGACGCCTTCGCCGCGCTGGCGCGTTATCGGCCCTATATGGCCGCGCGTCTGGACGAAGGCGTCGCCCTGCCCGCGATGGCGCGGCATATGCTGGGGTTGATGCACGGCCGGCCGGGCGCGCGGGCGTTCCGTCGCATTCTGACGGTCGAGGCGATCAAGCCCGGCGCCGGGCTGGAGGTGCTGGACCGCGCGGCGGAGGCCGTGCGCGATGCCGAGGCGAGGCGCGACACGGCGCCCGGCGACTGGGCGGCGTAACCCAATCTTCAGAGCTGGCCGGCAGGGTTAAGAGAACCCTGCCGTTTCGGACCCGCACGCCATGAAGACCCTGCTGATCGCCGCCGTCATCGCGGCCACCCTGCCCGCCACCTCGGCCCTGGCGCAGGCCGACGGCCGGTTCGCCGTCGGCGCTCAGGTCGGCACGCCGGGCGCAGGCCTGCAGGCCCAGTTCGCGCTAAGCCCGGTCGTGGTGCTGCGCGGCGGCTATGACGTGCTGAAATGGGATCGGGACCAGACCTACAAGGGCATCGATTACGACGCCAAGATCGACTTCAAGTCGCCGGGCGCCTTTGTGGACCTGCATCCGTTCCGCAACGGCTTTCTGATCTCGGGCGGGGCCTATTTCGGCGATCGCAAGATCGATCTGGATGCGACGCCCACCGGAAACGTCAATGTCGGCGGCGCGACCTTCACTCCGGCCCAAGTCGGAACCTTGACCGGCCGCATCGACCTGGAGAGCACCGCGCCCTTCGTCGGCCTAGGCTATGACAACACCTTTACGCGCGGCGGAAGGCTCGGCTTCCGCATGCTGGCCGGCGCGGCCTTTGGCGATGCGCCGCAAGTGGATCTGGACGCTCGCGGCGGCACGCTGTCGAACGACCCTACCTTCCGTTCGCGTCTGGATCAGGAAGAGCGTGAAATTCAGGCCGAGGCCGATGATTACAAGGTCCTGCCGGTGCTTCAGGCGGGGCTGAACTTCAAGTTCTGAAGCGCGGAGCGTCGTCCCCAAGCGCGAAGGCTGGGGATAAATAGGTTATGCAAAACAAGTCGTTAACCTAGAAACAAATCGTAAAAGACGGCGTCAAGGCGGGTTTCGCCACTTTTCCGCCACAGGTTAACGCGACAAGGCCAGCGCCGGCGGCGTTGGGAGCCGGTGTCTCCTGAGCGAAACTCATGATCGGCGCCTCCGCTGCTATCGCCATGCTTTGGGCTGCCGTATCGTCTGTGACGAGCGGGCCTGTCCCCTACAATGACGTCGTAGCGGCGGATCAAGTCAGGACTGAAACCCCTGCCGCCATCGTCGGTTCCGATGAAGTCGAGACCGCCCTGAACGCCGAACAGGCCGAGCTGATGGCCTCCGATCCGGACTGGCGCGCGTCGGCGCGCCTCTATCACGCAGGCGGCGGCGGCGCGACGGGCAACGATTCGCTGGGTTGCCGTCCGATCGCCATGCGCACCGTCGCGGTCGATCCACGCGTGATCCCGCGCCGCACCAAGCTGTTCATCCGCGAAACGGTCGGCATGCGCCTGGCCGACGGTTCGATCCACGACGGCTACTGGTACGCCTCGGACACCGGCGGCGCGATCAGGGGCCAGAAGATCGACCTCTATACCGGCAACGGTCGCGGCTCGATGAACCAGGCGCAGCGCCTGAACATGCGCACCCTGACGATCGTGGACGCCGGCGACTTCGACGGTTGCCCCCCGGCTTGGACCACCGCTTCCAACTGATCAGACCGATCATGAAAAACGCCGGCTGACCGCGAAGGTCAGCCGGCTTTTTCGTGTCTGAAGCCTTGCGCCGATCAGTCAAGTTCGGACACTTCCAGCGTCGACTGCACCATCGAGCCGTTATAGGTGCCGACCCAGATGTCGTAGCGGCCGCTCTGCGGATTGGTGATCGTCACCTTCGGATCGACGCCGCCCGCGCCGTCGTCGTCGCAATAGAAGCGGCCGTTGGGCGTATTGATCAGCAGGGTCGTGTCCTCGTCCGCGCGAACGCGGAAGGTCAGATCGGCGTCGCCGGGCTCGAAGAAGATCTGGATGTCCGGGGCTGAACTGACCGAACCTTCGCAGCCCGACTTGGCGGCCGAGGCGGGCGACGAACCGCCGGCCAGGATCGACTTGGTCCAGGGGTCGGGCGTGAAGCCGCCGCGGAGATTGGCTGTGCCGTAGTTGGGCTCTAGGTCGATGTTGGGCGCCGCGCCCGCCGTCGTGTCCGTGCCGCCCAATTCGCTGATCTGCAGCGTCGACTGGACCATGTTGTCGTTATAGGTGCCCAGCCAGATGTCGTAGCGACCGCTCTCGGGGTTGGAGATCGTCACCATCGGGTCCAGGTCGCCGCCGCTGTCGTCGTCGCAGTACCAGCGGCCGCCGGGGCTGTTGACCAGCAGCGTCGTGTCCTCGCTGGCGACCGCCTTGATGGTCAGGTCCAGATCGCCGGCTTCAAAGTTCAGTTGCAGATCGGGCGCAGCGCTGACCTTGCCCTCGCAGCCCGATTGGGCGGCCGAGGCGGCGATCGAACCGCCCGCCAGGATGGACTTGGTCCAGGGATCGGGCGTGAAGCCGGTCTCCAGCCGCACCGAACCGTAGTTGGGGTCCAGGGTGAAGTCGGGCTTGGCTCCGCTCTTCTGGGCCAGGCTGACGCCAGGGGCGAGCAGCACGGACGCAGCGGCGATGACGGCGATGGATTTCATGATGCTCCCTCCAGCAGCGGCGCAACGCCGCAGGCGGAGACTATTCCGTTTCGGCGAACCGTGCAGCTTGAAATGCGGTCCTTCAGAAGCGGCGCTTGCCCGTCACCGTCTCGAAGAACAGGCGAAAGTCGCCCATCAGGCTCCACAGCGGATATTTGAACGTCGCGGGCCGGTTCTTTTCGAAGAAGAAATGCCCGACCCAGGCGAAGCCGTAGCCCAGCAGCGGCATGGCCAGCAGCCACCAGGCGTTCCGCGTCGCCACGAAGGCGACGAAGGCCGAGATCACCAGAAAGGTGCCGACGACGTGGATGCGCCGACACGTCCGGTTGGAATGCTCGTGGATGTAATAGGGATAGAAGGCCTCGAACGAGGCGTAACGGCCCTCGGGTGCGGACGGCGTGCTCATGGGCGGAGGGTGCGCCTCCGCCCACGATCAGGCAAGTGCCGGCATGATCAGCCCTTGGGCTTGCCTTTGAAGCCGTCCTTCTTGAAGCCCGGCTTGGCCTTGAAAGGCTTCTTGGCATAGGGCTTGTCGCCCGCGGCGTTCGAGCGCGGATTGGCGCCGCCGTCAGCCCCCGACTTGCCGGAATGGGGCGCCCAAGGTTTCTTCTTGAACGGCGGGCGGGCGTCGCCCTCTCCGCCATCGGCGCGCTTGTAGGGGGTCTTCTTGAAGGGGCGGTCGCCATCCTCGCGAGGCTTGCCGGCGAAGCGGCTGGCCTTCATCGAGCCGGGCGTCGGGGCTTCCGACGGCGTGATCTTCACCTCGTCCTTGGAGGCGGCGACGGCTTCGCGGAAGGCCTTCTCGTGGGTCTTGGCGACCTCGAACCGCGTCTCTTCGGGGAAGGTGCGGATGGCGCCGATCTGAGGCTTGGAAATGCCGCCGATGCGGCAGATCAGCGGGATAAGCCATTTGGGGTCGGCGTTCTTGTTGCGGCCCACGTCCAGACGGAACCAGACCACATCATCGGCGCCCAGGCGGTCGCCCGGCCAGGGCTGGGCCGCCGTGCCGTCGTCGTTGCGCACGGTGCGTTCGCGCTTGGCAGGACCGCGGTCCGAACCCGGATCGGACAGTTCTTCCGGCGCCGGTTGTTCCTTGCGCAGCAGGCGCACCAGGGCGGCGGCGATCTCGTCGGGCGTGCGCTCGGCGATCATCCGCTTTGCGACGACCATGTCCTCGTCGGAGACGTCGGCCTCAAAGAACTCGGGCGACAGCAGACGGCCTTCGTCGGCCTTGCGGATTTCATCGAAGGTCGGGGCGCCGGTCCAGACGGCGTCAACGCCGGCCTCGTCCATCAACCGCTCAGCCTTGCGACGGCGCGAGTGCGGGACCAGCATGACCGAGATGCCCTTCTTGCCCGCCCGGCCCGTCCGGCCCGAACGGTGCAGCAGGCCGGCGCGGTTCATCGGCAGTTCGGCGTGAATGACCAGACCCAGGTCCGGCAGATCCAGACCACGTGCGGCGACGTCGGTGGCGACGCAGACGCGGGCGCGGCCGTCACGCAGCGACTGCAGCGCGTCGGTGCGCTCGCGCTGACCCATTTCGCCCGACAGGCTGACGGTCGAGAAGCCGCGTTCCAGCAGAGAGGATTGCAGGTGACGCACGCTGTCGCGGGTCGAGCAGAAGACCATGGCGCGCGGCGCCTCGAACCAGCGCAGGGTGTTGACCACCGCGTGCTCGATCTCGTTCGGCGCAATGCGATAGGCGCGGTATTCGATGTCGGCGTGCTGGCGCGTCTTGTCGGTCGCGTCGATGCGGACCGCGTCCTTCTGATAGCGTTTGGCCAGGGTGGCGATGTCGCGCGCGATGGTCGCCGAGAACAGCAGGGTGCGGCGTTCGGCCGGCGCCTGGTCCAGGATGTGCTCCAGGTCCTCGCGGAAGCCCATGTCCAGCATCTCGTCGGCCTCATCGAGGACGGCGACCTTCAGCTCGGACAGGTCCAGGTTGCCCCGGTCGATGTGGTCCTTCAGGCGGCCGGGCGTGCCGACGACGATGTGGACGCCGAAGCTGAGCGCGCGGGCTTCACGGCGCGCATCCATGCCGCCGACGCAGGTGGCGATCTTGGCCCCGGAGTCGGCGTACAGCCATTGCAGCTCGGCCGCGACCTGCATGGCCAGTTCGCGCGTGGGGGCGATGGCCAGGCACAGCGGCGCGCCGCCGGGGCCGAAGATCGGCTTGTCGCCCAGCAGGGTCGGCGCAGCGGCCAAACCAAAAGCCACGGTCTTGCCCGAACCCGTCTGGGCCGAGACCAGAAGGTCGCGATCCGCATGCTCCGCCTCCAGGACGGCGGCCTGAACCGGAGTGGGTTCGGCATAGCCCTTGTTAATCAGGGCGCGGTCGAGCGCGGGATGGACGGCGGGAAAGGGCATAGGAAACCTGGGACAACGGACAAGGGCGGTCGCCGAAACGACCGCGCCCGGCCGAGGTCAGACCTCAGGCCGGGCGAATGATGGCGCTCTATACATCAATAAGGGCGCAAGCGGGGCGGAAAACGCCGTTCACCCTGTTCCTTCAGGCGACGTTGACCTGAAAGACGCAGTCTGGCGATCAAACCCACCGCGTCCGGAGCTTCGCCATGCAAGCGCTTTCTATCGCCGCCGCCGGAATGACGACCGCGCAGAACCGGTTCGACAACAGCGCGCGCCGCACCGCCACCGCGCCGTTGGACAATCTCGCCGAGGAAACCGTGGAGCGGATCCAGGCCAAGACCGCCTTCAACGCCAACGCCGCCGTTCTGCGCACCGCGGACGACATGACCGGCACGCTGCTGGACATGCTGGCCTGAAGCCTCAGACCGGCGCCTTCTCCGGCAGGTTGAAGAGGCCCGCGAAGCGGTCGAACACGGCCCGGTCGCCGGTCATGGTCATCAGGCCGTCGGCCTCGAAGGCGGCGGGCGGGACCTTGCCGTAAACGCACGCGGCGACCAGCGGAGGTTGGGTCGTCAGGACGACGTCGGCGGCGTCTGTGACGCCGCGGCGGGTCGTGATCGTCCCCTTTTCGATCTGAACGACGAAAGGTTCGTCGCCGAAGACGAAGCCGACCGTCATCGCGGAGTCTCCGGCCAACGCCGGATCGAACATGGTCTCGAACGACTGCATGATCGACACCGCACTGATCGGCAGGGTCGGGTCGTGGCGAGGGGAGCGCGCGGCCCAGCCGCCCAGCACCATGAAGACCGGCTTGATCTCGTATCCCCAAGGCGTCAGCTCATAGACCTGAACCGAGGCGGGCGGCGGCAGTTTGCGGCGGGTCACGATGCCCGAAGCCTCCAGCCCCTCCAGTCGCTGGGTCAGCACGTTGGCGGAAATGCCGTGCAGATCCTTTCTCAGATCACCGAACCGGCGCGGGCCCATCATCAGTTCGCGGATCACCAGCAGAGCCCAACGCTCGCCGATCAGGTCCAGTCCGTGCGCAGCGCCACAGGCGTCATGGTATTTTCGGCCCGCCTTATCGGTTATCTTTTCTAACTTCATAGTTGACTATGGTAATCATTGGAGTCAGGTTTCGCAAATAACAAGGAGAGGAAACACCGTGGCCCAGCTGATTTTCATCAACCTGCCGGTCGCCGACCTGCCCCGATCGATCGCCTTCTACGAAGCCGTCGGCGCGACCAAAAACCCGATGTTTAGCGACGACACGGCCGCCTGTATGGTGGTTTCGGATGTGATCCACGTCATGCTGCTGACCCACGACAAGTGGCGCACCTTCACCGACCGGGCGATCCCCGACGCCCATGCCTCGGCGCAGATGTCGCTGTGCATTTCTTTCGACAGCCGAGAGGCTGTGGACTCGGTGGTCGAACGCGCGGGTGCGGCAGGCGGCCTTATGGATCCAAACCCGATTCAGGATCACGGCTTCATGTATGGGCGCGGCTATGCCGATCCGGACGGCCATATCTGGGAACCGATGTGGATGGACCCGGCCGCCGTCGCCGCCGGTCCCGAAGCCTTCGCTGCCGACGCCATGGTGTCGTGATGGCTGACGTTCGTGAACTGAGCATCAGCCGTCTGATCAAGGCCTCGCCGGAGACGGTGTGGAAGATCTACACCGAGCGCACCGGCGAGTGGTTCTGCCCCCGCCCGTGGACCACGCCGGTCGTGGATTGGGACCTGCGCATCGGCGGGCGGGCCAATGTCGAAATGGCGTCGCCAGAGGGCGAGCGGCATCCCTATTCCGGCGTGTTTCTGGAGGTGGTTCCGGGCCGCAAACTGGTCTCGACCGGCGCCTTCACCGAGGGCTGGGTTCCGCAGGCCGGCGACATGAACTTCGTGCGGATCGACACCTTCGAGCCCGAGGCCGGCGGAACCCGCTACACCGCCACCGCTCGGCATTGGGACGAAAAAGCCGCCGAAACCCACAAGGCCATGGGCTTCGAACAGGGCTGGGGCGCCGTCGCCGATCAACTGGCGGCGTTGGCGCAGGGAGATGCGGCATGAGCGACAAGATCATTCCCTGCCTATGGTTCGACAGCGAAGCCGAGGCTGCGACCGCCTTTTATGTCAGCCTCCTGCCCGACAGCCGCATCACCGCCGTCAACCGCTCGCCGGTCGATACGCCCTCCGGCGCTGAAGGCACGGTCCTGACGGTGCAGTTCGTGCTGGCGGGTCGTCAGTATCTGGCGCTCAATGGTGGACCGAACTTTCACTTCACCGAAGCCGTCTCCTTCATGGTGATGACCGAGGATCAGACCGAGACGGACCGGCTGTGGGACGCCCTGCTCGCCGACGGCGGCAGCGAAAACGCCTGCGGCTGGTTGAAGGACCGCTGGGGTCTGTCGTGGCAGATCACGCCTCGTCGCCTGATGGAACTGACCACCGATCCGAACCCCGCGCGCGCCAAGGCCGCCATGCAGGCCATGATGGGCATGATCAAGATCGACATCGCGGCGCTGGACCGCGCCGTCGCCGACGTTTGAATCCAGAAAGAGGAGACGACCGATGACCTATGTGACCGGCTTCCTGACCCCCGTGAAAACCGAGGACAAGGCGCGCTACGTCAAGTCCGCCGAGGCCTCCTGGCCCCTGTTTCAGAAATACGGCGCCCTGTCCCAGGTCGAGACTTGGGGCGAAGACGTGCCCGACGGCGCCCTGACCAGCTTTCCGATGGCGGTGAAGCTGCTAGAGGGCGAGGTCGTCGTCTTCTCCTGGGTGACCTGGCCCGACCGCGCCACCGCCGACGCCTGTTTCGGCAAGATGCAGGACGACCCCGACTTTGCGAACATGGACATGCCCTTCGACGGCAAGCGCATGATGTGGGGCGGTTTCAGCGTCGCCTTCGAAGGCAAGGCCTGAGCCTGGCGGCGGCCCTGTTCGAACGCAAATCGCCCTGACGCATTGTCACGGATCGAGGAGAACCGACATGGCCGCCCGCCCCACCTGGCAAGGACATCTGAAGCTGTCGCTGGTCACCTGTCCGGTGGCCCTCTACACGGCGACAACCAGCACGAACGACGTGCGGTTTCACCTGATCAATCCTGACACCAACAATCGCATCCGCATGGTGCCGACCGACCCGGACGCCGGGCCCGTCGAGCGCAGTGATCTGGTGCGCGGCTATGAGGTGTCCAAGGACGAATACGTCCTGTTCGACGACGCCGACTTCGACAAGGTGAAGCTGGAGAGCACCAAGACCATTTCGATCGACAAGTTCGTCGACGAGGACGACATCGACCGGCTGTATTGGGACGATCCGTTCTTCGTGGTCCCGGAAAAAGGCGCGGGCGTCGAAGCCTTCGCCGTCATTCGCGACGCCATGAAGAAACAGGGCAAGGTGGCGCTGGGCCAGCTGGTCCTGCGCGGCAAGGAGCGTCAGCTGGCGCTGGAGGTCCGGGGCAAGGGGCTGATCGCCTACACCCTGCGCGCCCACGACGAGGTGCGCGATTCCGACGAATATTTCGACGACATTCCGACAGTGAAGGCCGATCCCGACATGGTCGAGATCGCCGCGCGCATCATCGGTCAGAAGGAGGCGGACTTCGACCCGACCGACTTCAAGGACGGCTACGACGACGCCTTGCGCGCGATGATCAAGGCCAAGTCCGAGGGCGGCAAGGGCGTGGTCGATGTCGTCGAACCCGACGACACCAATGTCATCGACCTGATGGCCGCATTGCGAAACAGCCTGAAAGGGTCGGCGACGAGGACGAAGAAGCCGGCCGCCAAGAAGACCCCGGCAAAGAAGGCGGCGCCCAGGAAGGCTGCGGCAAGGAAGAAGACAGCGGCCTAGACGCCCATCGCTTTCAGCGCCGATTTCAAACTGACCGCCGAGGCGCGGAAATCGGCCCAGGGATCGGGCTTCTTCAGCAAGGCCGCATAGGTCCAAAGGTTGAATGCGGCGGGGTCCAGCCCGGCCTTTACCTGCCCCCACGACAGCGGGAAGGCGATCCCGGCGCCCGGCCGTGCTCGCGGCGACCAGGGCGCGACCGCCGTCGCCATCCGCCCGTTGCGCAGATAGTCGATGAAGATCTTTCCGCCCCTCGCCTTCTTGGCCAGGGTCGTGGTGAACCGGTCTGGCGCCTCGGCGCGTATGGCCTCGGCCACCGCCTTGGCGAAGGCCTTGTTCTGATCCCAGGTAACGCGCGAGCGGGCGTCGGTCTTGATCGGCACGACGACGTGCAAACCCTTCCCCCCGGTCGTCTTGACGAAGGCGGCCAGACCCAGCGCCTCGATCTTCGCCTTCACGACCTTGGACGCGGCAATGACGTCGGCGAAGTCCAGCCCCTCGTCCGGATCCAGGTCGAAGGTGATCTGCTCGGGGATTTCCGGCTGGCCGGGCGCACAGCCCCAGGGGTGCAGTTCCAGCCCGCCCGACTGGGCGATGGCGACCAGGCCGCCGACATCGACGGCGGCGACATAAGGGGTGCGGGCCTTGACGTCGATCAGCTTCAGCCGCGGGTTCGACCCCGCCATGGCGTGCCGCTGGAAGAAGGTCTCGCCGGCGATCCCCTCGGGCGCCCGGATGATCGAGGTCGGCCGGTCCGCCACATGGGGCAGGATCCGCTCGGCCGCCGCCTCGTAGTAGCGCGCCAGATCGGCCTTGGTGATCGCCGGCCGGTCGCCGACGGCGGGCCACAACACCTTGTCAGGGCTGGAGAGGGTCACGCCCGCCACGACCACCTTGCCCGGCTTTCCGGCCGGTCGCACCGTGGTCGTGGTCTTTTTGGCTTCGCCCATATCCGTGGGCGGTTGCGGCGCCTGGGTGACCTCTGCGGCCGTCTTGTCTTCGCGCAACCCTTTGAACGCCGCCTGCCGCAGCGATCCGGATTCGGTATAGCCGCCGTGCTCGACCTCGGCGACCAGCAACGGCTTGACCCAATGGATGTCCTTGGCCGCCTTTGGCGCGCCCGCCCCGGCGAAGGGAGATTTCTGCGCCGCCACGCCCTTTAACGCCGGAACAAGCGTCTTCGTCACGGCCTCGCCATAGCCGGTCCCGACCCTTCCCAGATAGCGAACACCGCCCTTTTCCCTGACCCCGACGAGCAGAGAGCGGAACCGCGTGCCACCCTCGGACGACCAGCCGCCGATCACCACTTCGTCGCGCCCCCGGCATTTGGACTTCAGCCAGGTCGATGACCGCCCGGCATGATAGGGGGCGTCCAGTTTCTTGGAGATCACGCCTTCCAGATCCATGCGACAGGCGCTCTCCAGCACCGCCTGGCCGGTCGAGGCGAAATGCTCGACGTAGCGCAGCCGCGCCCCGGCCGTTTTGCCGATCCGGTCCACATAGGCCTGCAGCCGCGCCTTGCGATGCGACAGCGGCAGCTTGCGCAGATCCTCCGCCCCCTCGGACAACAGGTCGAAGGCGAAATAGACCAGGGCTTCCGTCTTCTCGTCCGAAATGGCGGCCTGCAACGCCCCGAAGTCCGGCATGTGATCGTCGTCCAGCGCGCACAGCTCGCCGTCGATCACGGCGTCGGGCCAGGTCGCCGCATCCGCCGCCAGATCCGAGAACTTGTCGCTCCAGTCCAGACCCTTGCGGGTCCTCAGGACCGCCCGCCCCCCGCCCACGCCGATCTGGATGCGATAGCCGTCGAATTTGATCTCGTGCGCCCAGCCCGTCCCGCCCGGTGGATGGTCGGTCACCTTGCACAGCTGGATCGGCACGAAGGCCGGCGGCTTCTTGTCCTTCTCCGCCGCTTTCGAGGGCGTGGGCTTGGCCGGGCCTTTACGCCCCGTCGGCTTGGACGCCGTCCATTCCGTCGTTCCATCCGCGATTTCAGCCAGAGACCGCCCGGTCGTCACAGAGGCGTCGATTTCGGCGAGCGCATCGCCCTCTCCCGCCACGGCGAAGTCGTCCTTCTCCTTCAGCAGCAGCCAGTTGTTTCTCTTGGACGGCTTGCCTCGGTCGCTCTTCAACCGGATCAGCGCCCATTTGCCCTTCAGCCGTTCGCCGTGAAGGATCATCTTGATCTGACCCTTGGCCCAGGCCGCCTCCAGGTCCGGCTCCTGCGGCTCCCAGGTCCCGACGTCCCACATCTGCACCGTGCCGGCGCCGTAGTTGCCGTCCGGGATCGTGCCCTCGAACGACCCGTAATCCAGCGGATGATCCTCGACCTCGACCGCCAGCCGCTTGACCGCTGTGTCGCGCGACGGCGCCTTGGTCACGGCCCAGGATTTCAGCACCCCGTCCGCCTCGATACGGAAATCGTAGTGCAGCCGCGTCGCCGCATGGCGCTGGATCAGATAGCGGAAGCCGCTCTTGGCGCGCTTTGCCTTGGCGCCCTTCGGCTCGGGCGTTTCGCCGAACCGGCGCTTGGCCTGATAGGTCTTCAGTTCACCGCGCATAGGGGCGTAATCCGCCCCGCGCCAAAGCGTTGCCTCAGCGACAGAAGCGCGTGTCTGTCGCCTCAAGGTGCAGGTGGTCGTAGTGGACGGCGTTGTAATCGGGGCTCAGCGTCGTGCCGAAGATGCGGCAGGCGTCGTCGCGGATACGCTTCAGGAAGCGGGCCTCGGGCGTGTCGCCGTTCCAGTCCCTGGTCACGGTGATGCGCTGCCCGTCCCTCAGCCGCACCCCGGCGAAGTCCAGCGCCGCCGCTTGGGAATGGGCGCTGATGCGGTTCGAGCCCACGCCGTTGTTCACGTTGCGGCAGGCGTAGGCCCCCATGTGGTCGATCTGCACGACGTCAGAGCCCAGGATCTCGCGCGCCGCCGGCTCCAGCGACTGGCGACGCCAGATGCTCAGCGCCAGCGCGGTCTGGCAGGTCATCTCCACATCGCCCGGCGCCATGCGCGCCACCGTCCCTAGGTCGGCGCCCAGCACCCCGCCCTGGCTCAGGCCGCAGGTCGCGGTGTTCTGGCGATCCGGCACGGGACTGAACCGCACGCGTGCGGCGGTCAGCTCGGCCATGCAGCGCCCCAGATCACTCCCCTCGCGCACGACCAGCGCCTGGGTGCCGCCGTCGATGGCGCGATCCACAAGCCCCCCGACCAAGGGCGCCTCGGTGCGGGACGGATAGGGCGACGGCCACAACGGCTCGGGCGGCCGCCGTACGCAGCCGCTGAGGATCAGCAGGACGCCGAGCCCGATGAGAAAGGGAGAGACGCGCGACACGGAAGACATGGTTGCGACGCTTAGCTGATTCCCGCCGCCGCCGTGGTCACGAGGCGGAGAGCCGTCTATCGGCGCTCTTCGGACGCGCCTTTGGCCCGGCACCGATCCGAGCAGAATCGTACCTGATCCCAGTCCCGCGCCCACTTCTTGCGCCAAGCGAACGGCAGACCGCAGGCGGCGCAGCGCTTTTGCGGCAGGTCGGACTTGGCCGGCGCCGTACCGAGATTGACGTGCTTTCGAGCCATCACTTCTTCAAATCAGATACCGGAGACCACATCCACCCTGTCTCCAAAAGCGGTTGGCGATCCTGAGACTCTTCCAAAAATGATCTTGCGAGTGGGTCGCAAGATTGCTAAACGCCTTTTGTCGCTTCGGCGGCCGTAAGCGTCTCACGTCAGGCAACGCATCCATCCCGGTCCTTCGGCCGGGGGCCGGACTTTCCGGTGGATGCCCCATTGCCGAAGACCCAATCGAGAGACGCACAGATGCACCCTCACCCTGCGATCATCCAGTTTCGCCGACTCCCGGCCCGCTATGCGCCGGTCGTCATGCCGCTGATCCTGTCGCTGTTCATGACCTTCGTGGTCTCGGCCATCGCCACCGCGCGTAATCTGGGCTTCGTCCCGGCCTTTCCCGCAGCCTGGATGCAGGCCTGGGGCCTGTCCTGGCTGATCGCCTTTCCGGTCCTGCTGCTGATCCTGCCGCTGGTCCGGCGCATCGTCGGGCTGATCGTGGAGACCGAGCGCTGACATGAAAAAAGGGCGGCCCGTCGGGGCCGCCCTTGATCGTATCAGCTGTCCAGGAAGGACCGCAGTTTGCGCGACCGCGACGGGTGCTTCAGCTTGCGCAGCGCCTTGGCCTCGATCTGACGGATGCGTTCGCGCGTCACAGAGAACTGCTGGCCGACTTCTTCCAGCGTGTGGTCCGTGTTCATGCCGATGCCGAAGCGCATCCGCAGGACCCGCTCCTCGCGCGGCGTCAGGGACGCCAGCACGCGGGTCGTGGTCTCGCGCAGGTTCGACTGGATGGCGGCGTCGATCGGCAGGACGGCGTTCTTGTCCTCGATGAAGTCGCCCAGGTGGCTGTCTTCCTCGTCCCCGATCGGGGTTTCCAGCGAGATCGGCTCCTTAGCGATCTTCAGGACCTTGCGCACCTTCTCCAACGGCATGGCCAGCTTTTCGGCCAGCTCTTCCGGGGTCGGCTCGCGGCCGATCTCGTGCAGCATCTGACGGCTGGTGCGGACGATCTTGTTGATCGTCTCGATCATGTGCACCGGGATACGGATGGTGCGCGCCTGGTCGGCGATCGAGCGGGTGATCGCCTGACGGATCCACCAGGTGGCGTAGGTCGAGAACTTGTAGCCGCGACGATACTCGAACTTGTCGACCGCCTTCATCAGGCCGATGTTGCCCTCCTGGATCAGATCCAGGAATTGCAGGCCGCGGTTGGTGTATTTCTTGGCGATGGAGATCACAAGGCGCAGGTTGGCCTCGACCATTTCCTTCTTGGCTTGCCGCGCTTCGCGTTCGCCCTTCTGCACCGTCTGGACGATGCGGCGATAGTCGTCGATCGGCAGACCGGCTTCCAGCGCCACGGCCGCGACGTCGGAACGGATGGTCGCAATCTGGCTGGCTTCGTTCTCGCTGAACTTGGTCCAGCGCACGCCCTGATCCTTGATCCGGTCGGTCCAGGTGGGGTCGAGCTCCGAGCCGAAATAGGCCTTGAGGAACTCCGGCCGCGAAATGCCGTAGCTGTCGGCCAGGCGCAGCAGACGGCCTTCCAGACCGATCAGGCGCTTGTTGATCGCATAGAGCTGCTCGACCAGCGCCTCGATGCGGTTGTTGTTCAGCTTCATGGTCTTCAGACGATCCGAGATGGACGTCGTCAGCGCCTGATAGGCCTTTTCATCCTTGGCGCTCAGCACCTCGCCCTTCAGGCGGGTCTGAACCAGCTTGTCCTGCAGGGCGCGGAAGGCGCCGAAGTCCGCGGCG
Source organism: Brevundimonas vesicularis NBRC 12165 (assembly GCF_001592205.1). Taxonomy (GTDB): domain Bacteria; phylum Pseudomonadota; class Alphaproteobacteria; order Caulobacterales; family Caulobacteraceae; genus Brevundimonas; species Brevundimonas vesicularis. Next base: position 211,038 of record NZ_BCWM01000002.1, read on the forward strand.
ATGGCGTTCAGGACATCCATCACCCCGTCGCGCAACTCGGCTTCCAGCGCCGAGATCGACATGCCGCCGCCATCGTCGAAGTCGTCGTCATCGTCGTCGTCGGATTCAGGCTTGTCTTCGGCGGCCGGCTTGTCCTCGGCCTCGTCTTCCTCTTCGCCTTCAGGCTGGGCGGCGCCCGGCAGGGACGAAGGGTTCAGAACGCCATAGGTGGCGTCCAGGTCGATGACCTCGCGCAGCAGGATGCGGTTGTTTTCCAGCTCGTCGCGCCAGACCATGATGGCCTCGAAGGTCAGGGCGCTTTCGCACAGACCCGAGATCATGGCGTCGCGGCCGGCCTCGATCCGCTTGGCGATGGCGATTTCGCCCTCGCGGCTCAGCAGTTCGACCGAACCCATCTCGCGCAGGTACATGCGCACGGGGTCGTCGGTGCGGTCATAGGCGGACTTGGCGGGCGTTTCGGCGACGGCGGTGCCGGCGGCGGCGGCGACGTCGGTGGACTGCTGCTCCTGCGCGTCCTCCTCGGCCTCCACGACGTTGACGCCCATTTCGGACAGCATCGCCAGGGTGTCTTCAATGGCGTCTGGCGTGACTTCTTCGGACGGCAGGACCTTGTTCAGCTCCTCCATCGTCACATAGCCGCGCGCCTTGGCTTGCTTGATGAACTTCTTGACGCCGGCGTCCGTCAGATCGAGCAGGGGCCCATCGGTCGAAACCTCGGTGTCCTGCGTCTCGGTCTGTGCGTTCATAGTCAGTCTGTCTCCGGCCGAGGGGGTGATCAGTCCGCCCCGGCGAAAAATACAATGCTTGGCGTGCCGTAAGGTTACGTGCCCGCGCTGTCTTCCCAAATCGTCCCGGCTTTGATCGCACGGCGAAGCGCATCCCGCTCGGCCTTCAGCCGGCGGAACGCCTCATCCTGCCCAGGCACATCACGTGCATGGGCCAAGGCGTCCTCCAACGCGGCGACCCGCGTCGAAGCGTCGAACGCCTGCGACCATCGGACCCTTGCCTCGGCGAGGGGCGCATTTGCGGCCAGGAATGGCGCGCCGGACTTTGCCGCCGCCTTCTCGACCTCGCGCACTAAGGCATCATGACCCGATTGCGCCAGATGGCGTCGCAGGGCGGCGGAGTCAAGGCTATGTCCCGACAGACGCAGGCGAACCAGCTCCTGCGCCAGTCCATCCAGCCCCTTGTCGCCGAATCCGTGGGCGGCGATTTCCTCCAGATGGTCGTCCATCCGTTCGGGGTCGTCGATGGCGCCGTGGGCCAGGGCGGCCGGAACGGGCTCGATGGCGCGAAACAACGACTGCATCGCCTGGGCGCCCTCCGCCGTCTGACCCAGTTTGGGGGGCGGGCCGAAACCGCGCTTGCCCTGCCCCGGCGTCCAGGGCGCGCGTTGGGGGCTGCGCGGGAACAGGGCGTCGAAACGGTCGAACAGGTCGCGGCGGTATTGCTCGGCCAGATCCTTGTCCTGAATGGCCGAGGCGGTGTTCCTCAGCCGCGCCTTGAAGCCGGCCTTGCGCTCCGGCGTGTCCAGCGGCTCCAGATCCTGTTCGCGGCGGAACAGCACCTCGGCGAACACATGAGTTTCGGCCAAGGCCTGACGCAGCGCGGGCGCGCCCTTGTCGCGCAGAATGTCATCGGGATCCTGACCCGCCCCAAGCAGCGCAAACCGGAACGAGCGCCCTGGCTTCAGCAGCGGCAGCGAGCGTTCGATGGCGCGATAGGCGGCGCGCAGTCCCGCCGCATCGCCGTCGAAGCAAAGGATGGGCTCGTGCGACACGCGCCACAGCCGTTCCATCTGCTCCTCGGTCAGGGCCGTGCCCATGGGCGCCACGGCCGGCAGGCCCGCGCGCTGGCAGGCGATGACGTCCATATAGCCTTCGACCACGATGATGGCCTGGTCGTTCTTGGATTCCGCCCCCAGGATGCGCCGCGCCTCGGGCAGGCCGTAGAGGGTCGCGCCCTTGTGGAAGAGCGGGCTTTCCGGGCCGTTCAGATATTTCGCCCGGTCGTCGGGGTTCATGGCCCGACCGCCGAAGCTGACGATCCGGCCGCGCGCATCCAGGATCGGGAACATCAGCCGGTCGCGGAACCGATCGTAAGGCTGGCCGCCGCTTTCGGGCGAGATCAGCAGCCCGGCCTCGACCAGTTCGGCGGGCTTGGCGCCGCGCTGGACCAAGGCCTGTTTCAACCCCTCGCGGTCATTGGGCGCATAGCCCAGGCCGAACCGCTCCCACTGATCCTCGGGCAGGCCGCGCTTGTCCAGATATTCCCGCGCCGCCTTGCCCGGCGTGCGGCGCAGGTTTGCGGCGAACCATTTCTGGGCCAGGTCCATCCAGTCCGACAGACCCGCCCGCTTCTGCTCGCGCTCGGCCTCCTTGGGGTCTTCGGCGGGAAGCTGCATCCCCGCCTCCCCGGCCAGACGCTGCACAGCCTCGACGAAACTCAGCCGCTCGGTTTCCTGCAGGAAGGAGATGATGTCGCCATGCTTGCCGGACGAGAAGTCGTGGAAGAAGCCCTTGTCGTCGTTGACGAAGAAGGACGGCGACTTCTCCTTCGAGAAGGGCGACAGCCCCACGTATTCGCGGCCCTGGCGTTTCAGCTTCACCGTCCGCCCGATCACGTCGGACGGCCGAAGGCGGGCCTTCAGTTCATCGATGAATCTCTCGTCGAAACGCACCCTCGATCCTTAAGCCCTGCGGCCCTCAACGTCGATGGATGGGAAGACGATCAGGCGGCTCGTCCGGGCATCCCCCGATATCCGAACGAACCGCCGCATCGCAGAAGGCGCAAACCGCAGCGTCCCCCAACGCCTTGGCTAACGAAGTCCTAACGCCTCGCGGACCGGCATCTGAGGTCAGGACCGGCGTTCTGTCGAGAGGCGGGCGAGCTTGCCCTAGCGAATAGAGGCGAGACTGTGTCCTTTTCGTCGCGCGTCGTTCGCCTTACGGGCGACCGAAGGGGACAACCTTATTGGCGGCGTCATGCCCGATATCGGCGCTTCCCAGAAAGGGTATGCCCGAACGCAGGCACCAGTATCGAACGATTTCCTCCGGAGTCTGACCAAAATCGGGATCGTTTGGCGTAACGTCCGAGACTCGCCCCAGGCGAATCCCGGCCACGCGACGGATGCTGGCCTGGCTGGTCAAGTGAAACATCATTCTATCGATCCGGTAGGCGGCCTCGGACACCTCCTCCAACATCAGGACGTGGTCGGACAGATCGGGCTCCAGAGACGTGCCGGTCAGTTCGTTCAGGATGGTCAGGTTGAAGGCGACGGCCGGGCGCGGATCGGTCGCCAGCGACGGCTCGATCCAGTCGGTGCGTCCCGTGGTCAGCCAGTACAGGGCGCCGCGCGCGGTCGCGTCGTCGCGCACCGAATCCGAGGCCATCGGTCCGTGCGCCAGATGCTGGAACCCGGCCTTGTACATTCCGGCCAGCAGGCTGCCGGCATCGGAATAGCCCATGTAGCGCTTCTTGCGGGCGACCGCGTCCAGGCGCGGGATCACCGCATCGGCGATGCGACAGGAGCCGTATCCGCCGCGTGCGAACCAGATGGCGTCGATGCGGGGATCGTTGGCGAACTCCACGAAGGCGTCGGCGCGCGCCCGGTCGTCGCCGGCGAAATGGCCGTGTTTCAGAAAACATGCGGGGTGGAAGACGACGGCGACATCGCGGTCGGGATGGTTCTGCGCCATCAAGGCCTCGACCGCCTCGGCGCGCTCTCTGGAAAACCGCGAACTGGCGCAGACGACGCCGATCTTGAAGCTATTGGTGGTCACGTCCGTCTTCTTCGTCGTTTTTGCGATCCCCTACTGGCGGACCGGCCCGATCCCCTGTTCTAAGGGGGCATGAACCAAGACGCCTCCTATTTCTTCTGCGGCATCGGCGGGTCGGGCATGCTGCCTCTGGCCATGATCGTCCAGGCGCGCGGCGCCGTGATCGAAGGGTCGGACCGCGCGCTGGACCAGGGTCGCACGCCCGAGAAATTCAACTGGTTGCGCGCCCACGGCGTAACCCTGCACCCCCAGGACGGATCGGGCGTCACCCGCGCGGATCAGACCGTCATCGCCACCGGCGCCATCGAGGAGACGGTGCCCGACATCGGGGCGGCCAGGCGAGCGGGCGCAACCATCAAGACCCGGCCCGAGTTGCTCAGCGAACTCTTCAACGCCGCCCCGACCTCGGTCGGGGTCGCGGGCACCAGCGGCAAGTCCACCATCACCGGCATGATCGCCTGGATCCTGCATCAGACGGGTCGCCAGCCGACCGTCATGAACGGGGCGGTGATGAAGAACTTCGCCGACGCCGACCATCCGTTCGCCAGCGCCCTGATCGGCGGGCCAGACCTGTTCGTGTCGGAGGTGGATGAAAGCGACGGCTCCATCGCCCGCTACGACCCGACGGTGGCGGTGGTGTCCAACATCTCGCTGGACCACAAGTCGATGGAGGAGCTGCGCGACCTGTTCGGCGGCTTCACCGCGCGGGCGACGACGGCCGTGTTAAACCTGGACAATCCCGAGACGGCGGCCCTGGCCCAGACCTTGCCGGCGGGCAAGGCGATCACATTCGGTCTAGGCGAAGAGAAGGCCGACCTGTCCGCCCATGATCTTCAGCCCCTGCCGACAGGCATGCGGTTCCGCCTGATCGAGGGCTGGAGCGAGCACGACGTCGTCCTGAACGTGCCCGGCGCGCACAATGTCGCCAACGCCCTGGCCGCGCTGGGCGCGACCCGGGCGCTGGGCGTGCCGACGGCCGAGGCGGTCAAGGCGCTGGAGACCTTCGCCGGCATCCGTCGCCGGATGGAGGTCGTCGGGACGGCCGGCGACATCACCGTCATCGACGACTTCGCCCACAACCCGGACAAGATCGCGGCCACGCTGAAGACCCTGCACGCCTTCGACGGCCGGCTGCTGATCCTGTTTCAGCCGCATGGGTTCGGGCCGCTGAAGCTGATGAAGTCCGAGTTCATCGACGGTTTCGCCGGCCTGATGCGCGAGGACGACGTGCTGCTGATGCCCGAGCCGGTCTATTACGGCGGCACCACTGACCGCAGCGTGGGATCGGAAGACATCGCCTCCGGCGTCCGCGCCGCCGGCCGTCAGGCCGAGGCGCTGGCGACGCGCGCCGACTGCGGCGACCGGATCGTGGCGATCGCCAAGCCGGGCGACCGGATCATCGTCATGGGCGCGCGCGACGACACCCTGTCGACCTTCGCAGCGGAACTGTTGGGCCGACTAGGGCAGTAGCCCCCATCGGCAAAGACGGGGTTCAGTATACGTCGCGGCGGTAGCGGCCGTCTTCCAGCATGGTAAGCACCACGTCCGCTCCGAGGGCGCTTTCCAGCGCGGCATGGACGCCTTGCGACATGCCTTCCAGACTGCCGCAGACGTAGATCGCCGCGCCGCGCGCGACCCAGGCACGCAGTTCGTCGGCTGCAGCCGCGACCAGATCCTGCACATATCGGCCGTCGCCGGCGTCGCGCGAGAAGCTCCGGTCCAGCCGCCGCAGCACGCCCGACGCCAGCCAGACCTGCAACTCCGCATCGAAGAAGGCGTCATGCGCCTGCGTGCGTTCCCCGAACAGCAGCCAGGCTCCTCCCGCGTCGGTGCGCGACTTCAAATGCGCGCGCAAACCGGCGATGCCTGTTCCGTTGCCGATCAGGATCATCGGCGTTTCGTCCGCCGGGCCGTGGAAGCTGCGGTTGGTGCGCAGGCGCATTCCAGCCTGATCGCCCAGCGAAAGATCTTGCGTCAGCCAGCCCGACGCCAGACCCGGGGCGCCGTCGGGATGGCGCATCAGGCGGATCAGGAACTCGACCCGGCCGTCCGACGGCAGGGAAGCGATAGAGTATTCGCGCGAACCCGGCGTGACGCCATCACGCTCAGGCAGGCCGACTTCGGCGATGTCGCCCGCCGACCAGTCAGGCGCCGCGCCCACGGCCTCGAACGCCAGATGATAGGCCTCGCCGCCGGGACTGCCCGGATTGACCAAGGTGCGTTCGACCAGCCGCCAGGGGTCGTAGGCGGGCGGAGTCCAGTCGGGAGCCGTCACGCTGCCGGTGATCTGGTTGAGTTGATGCTGCCAGTGGCGGATGGCGCCGGCCTCGCCGTTGTCGACCTCGACCATGTCGAACAGGGGTTCGGCGCCCACGCGTCGCAGCCAGCCGTCCACCGCATGGCCGAAGCCGCAGAACTGATCATAGCTGCGATCGCCCAGCGCCAGCAGGCCGAAGCGCAACCCCGATAGATCCGTCGCCTCGCCCATGACCTTACGCACGAACCGAGCCGCGCTGTCGGGCGGATCCCCCTCGCCGGTCGTCGAGACGATCAGCAATGTGCGGTCCGTAAATTTCAGCGTCTGCACATCCAGATCGGCGAAAGACAGCACCCGCGCACCCAAGCAGCCATCGCCCAGAGACCGCGCCGTCATCCACGCCAGTTCCTCGGCGAAGCCCGTCTGGCTGGCGAAGGCGATCAGCACCGGTTGGCCCTCGCCTGCGCCCGCCAGGGCATCAAACCGCGCACGCGCCGCCGCCATCGCCTTGCGTTCGCGCCAGACGACGACGGCGATCAGGGCCAGCCAAAGCGCCAAGGCCCCGACCGCCAACAGCCAGCGCTGCGGATCGGCTGTCACCCCGGACGATCTCCGTCGTCGTCAAGCAGGGCGGCGAAGGCTGAAGACATCCGCTCGACCGGCCCGCGCTCGGTGCGTTCGACGAAATGGGCCATCAGACCCACTGCCTCGGCGTAGTCCGGTCCGTCGAATGGTCCCATAACGGTCAGGGCCGTGGCGTAGGCGTCGGCCATCATGGCTGAGGGGTGCAGGACGGTGACCGAACTCAGGTTATTGCTGACCGGCCGACCGGTCGATCCGTCGATGGTGTGGGGATAAAGGCGCCCCTCATGGCGGAACGCGCGGCGGTAGTCGCCGCTGGTCGCGACGGCGAGGTCGAACAGGGCCGCCACGGTGTGGGGCGCTGGCGAACCCTCGACCCGCTCGATCTCGACCCACCACGGCTGGGCGTCCGGCTTGACGCCGCGCCCTTTCAACTCGCCCCCGATCTCGATCAGGTGCGAGGTCGCGCCCATGGCCATCAGCCGGTCGGACACGCGGTCCACCGCATGACCCTTGGCGATGCCGGAGAAGTCCAGCCTCATCCCGCCCATCTGCATCACCGCGCGCGCATCGCCGTTCAGCCGCAGCTTCTGCCAACCCGACACGGCCGCAGCCGCCGCGATCTCGTCCTCGGCCGGGACGGGCAGCAAGGCCGAGCGCGGTCCGGGCGGGCCGAACCCCCACAGATCGACCAGTGCGCCCAGGGTCGGATCGACCGCGCCGTTGGCCTCGTCACCCAGGGTCATCGCCGCATCCAGCAGATCCCAGAACGGCTGGGACACCGCCCAGACGCCGGCCGGCGCGGTATTGAAGCGGCTGATTTCGCTGGACGGCTCCCACGGGCTGAACAGACCGACGACGGTCGCCAGTTCCTCTTCGATCGCAGACCGGATCTCCGCCTCGCCCACGCCTGGCGGGGCGATGACGCGCGCGCTCCAGGTCGTGCCCATGGTCTGACCGCCCAGCGAACGGATCAGGTCGCTGGGCGGACGGGGCGGCGCGCCTTCGATCGCGGGCACGAGGACGCGGTTGTCGGCGCGGTCGCCCAGAGGGGCGGCGTCGCCGATATTGACCGTGGGCGGGGCGGCGCGTGAACCGCGCGAGGGGGGAATGTCGGACATGGCCCTTCGCTTAGGGCAGGACTTCCATCGCCGCCACATAGCTGGCGTTGGAACCCAGCGTTTCACCCTGGCCTTCGGTGCGGACGGAGGCGTTCAGCCAATACATGCCGGCTTCCGGCCAGGTGATGGTGAAGGCGCCCTCGGCGTTGGTCTTGAGCGTCGATTCCTCGGGGTTGTCGCGGTAGCGCAGGCCGCCGCGCGCCACGGTGACGTCGATGTCCGCCGCCGGCTGGCCATTGTTCAGCAGTTTGAAGGTGGCGGGTTCGCCCACCACCAGGTCGTTCGGGTGGGTGACGGGAACCAGTTCAAGCCCCTCGCCGGTCGTCTTGAACACGGTGTCGGTCGGATTGTTCAGGGTGACGAAGGTCTCGATGCGGCTGGCGGTGCGGGTCGCCTGAACATTGGTCGCGCCCTCGGGCAGGCCCGCCGGGTAGTCCGAGGCCGCGCCGCGCCAGCGCTTCTGTTCGCCGTTCAGGGTGTAGCTGGCCATCACGCCGTTCATGACGTTGGCGATCTTGTAGGTGCCGTTCTGCGTCAGATGGGCGTCGAAGGTGGAGCGATACTGACCCTGCATGGCATGCTCGGGCTGAACCGCCGAACCGTCCGGCGCCGTGATGGTGAGGCCGGTCATCCGCATGGCGGCGTGGTCGGGATCGAACACCTTGTTGGACATGCCGGCGTCGAATCCGACCCAGGCGTCCGTGCCCGACAGGGTCGTGGCGGTGGGCGCCAGCCAGGCGCGGTGGGCCTGGGCGGCCATGGGGGCGGCCAGTGCTGCGGCCAGCGTCAGCAGGGCGATCGTCTTCTTCATGGTCATGATCCTTAGCGAGAGACGGCGACGCGCACGGCGCCCAGTTCGGTGGAGCCGGTCCCGGCGCCGGTGTTGGCCGCGCCCCAGCGGAAGGGCACGCGCACGACTTCGCGTCCGCCCAGTTCGCGGGCCGCCTCGACGACAATGTTGTACTGGCCGGGCTGAAGGTTGCGCAGCCGGGCGGCGGGCACGGTGACGGTCTGGCGGCCCGGCGCGCGCGTGGCGCCGGATACGCCGTCGGCTGGCAGGCTCATGGCCCGGCCACCCTTGCGCCACCAGGTGCGCAAATCCTTCAGCCAGTCCTTGCCGTCGCCCTCGTTGTTGCGGGTCTGCTGATACCAGACCGCCAGGGTGCGTTCGGCGGACTGGTCCGGCTTTTCGATCCACACCGCGACATAGGGGCGATGATACGAGGCGGTGTTCAGACGCGGAATCTCGACCGACACCGTCAGGTCGGCGGCCATGGCGGGCGCAGCGGCGGCGGCCAGGCCGACGGTGGTGATGACGACGGGAAGAAGGCGCATCGGAAAACTCGTCAGTGAATGAAGATCAGGGCGATGACGACGGGGATCAGCAGGCCCAGAGCCGCCAGCGGCCAGGTCGAGGGCCGACCTTTGGCGTGCAGGAGCATCAGACCTAGGCCCGTGACGGCGAAGATGACGCAGGCCGCCGCGAACACGTCGATGAACCAGAACCAGACCACGCCGGCGTTGCGACCCTTGTGCAGGTCGTTGAGGTAGGCGATCCAGCCGCGCGTCGTCTTCTCGTGCAGGGTCTCGCCGGTCGAACGGTCGATAGTGAGCCATCCGTCGCCGCCAGGCATGGCCAAGGCGACATAGACCTCTTGCGCCGTTGTCTCGGTCGGCTTGCCGGCGATCTCGACCTTGAGCGCCTCGGACGCCCAGCGCGCGACAGCCTCAGGGACAGGATCGGTCGTCTCCTGCGGGAAGCTGGCCAGCCGCTGCAGCAGGGGCGCCGGCAAGGTCGCGGTCTGTTCGACCGTGACCGGATCGCCGGGGATCGAGGCCGCGTGGTTCAGGGTGATGCCGGTGACCGCGAACAGGATCATGCCGACCAGGCTGACCGCCGCGGAAATCCAGTGCCAGCTATGCAGCTGCTTCAGCCAGAACGACCGTGCGCCGTTCAGCGCCGCCTTGGGTTTGGGCCCCTTGGCTGCGGTTTCGGCCTGACGCTGTGTGGCGAGTTCGGTCACGGGCTCGCTGTGCCATTGTTGCGAACGGGTTGCAATAGCATTTAGCGGCGTCGTGGCGCCTTGGGCGTCAGACCTCGGTCCAGCGCCGCAGCAGATTGTGATAGACGCCGGTCAATTCGATCACCGCCTGATCCTTCGGTCCCCTCTCGGTCGCCACGCGCTGGGTGGCGATGTCCAGACGGAACAGGGTCTCGCGATCGGAGTCGTCGCGGACCAGGCTCTGCATCCACATGAAGGACGACACCCGCGCGCCACGCGTCACCGGCGTGACCCGGTGCAGGCTCTTGGAGGGATAGAGGACCAGATCGCCAGCCGGCAGCTTGATCGCCTGGGACCCGTACATCTCCTCGATGATCAGTTCGCCGCCGTCGTAGTCCTCGGGCTCGGACAGGAACAAGGTCGCCGACAGGTCGCTGCGAATGCGGATCGCCCCGCCGTTGCGGGACTGGCGGATGGCGTTGTCGACGTGCAGTCCGAACTCACCCCCGGCTTCGTAGCGGTTGAACAAGGGCGGAAAGATCGTGTGCGGAAGGGCCGCCGCCACAAACATCGGATTGGCGTTCAGAGCCTGGACGACGAGGGCCGAGACCTCCTTCGCCACGTCCGACTCTTCGGGCAGTTGAAGGTTCTTCTTCGCCGTCGCCGATTGATGGCCCGAGGTGGCGTTGCCGTCCGCCCACGGCCCGGCGTCCAGCCGCGCGCGCAAAGCCTTGACCTCGGCCTTGGAGAAGACTTCCGGAATCTGCAGCAGCACGGGCGTTCTCGATGAAAGACGAAACGGCCCCGCGGGGGATCGCGGGGCCGTCAGACTAGGCCGTGAAAACGGCCTTTAGAAGCGCAGGTTCAGGGCCAGGATGGCCTGGCGACCTGCGGCCACGTCGGCGTGGTGAACGCCGTTGGTGCGCATGATGTATTCCTCGTCCGTCGCATTCTTGACGTTCAGCTGAAGCGTCGCGCGATCCGTCAGATCATAGGCGGCGAAGGCGTCCACGCGGGTCCATTCGGGCGCATAGATGCGGTTGTTCCCGCCGCCCGCGCCGCCCTGGTTCCCGCCCAGAGATTTGGACGTGTAGTAGACGCCGCCGCCGACCGTCAGCCGGGGCAGGACGCGATAGGTGGTGAACAGGCTCGCGCTGTGCTTGGGCGTATTGGCCAGCGGCAGGCCTTGCAGCGGATTGACCGTTGCGACCGGCGTCGTGCCCGACACGACCACGGCCGCCTTGGTCAGTTCGGAGTCCATGTAGGTATAGCCGCCGAACACGGTCCACTTCGGCGTGATGCTGCCCGACACGCCCAGCTCGAAGCCGTTGACCTCGACCTCGCCCTCCTGACGGAAGACATTGGGCTCAACCAGGATCAGCGCGTTCTTGCGGGTCAGATGGAAGGCGGCCGCCGACAGGGCGAGACGGTCGTTCAGGACATTGGCCTTGGCGCCGATCTCGAAGCTTTCGGTGTCTTCCGGATCCAGAACGGTGTTGGCGACGCCATCGACCGTGCCCGTGCCGCCCGAGGCGTTCTGATCGCCCGCCGAGATGGTCGGCGGCGTCGAAGAGGTGGACCAGGACGCATAGACGCTGCTGTTCTGCGTCGGCTTGAACACCAGACCGACCTGATAGTTGGTGAACTCCCAGGTCTGTTCCGGAACGGCCGTATAGCCCGTTGTCGTCCAGACGCCGGCCGACTGGGTCGCGGTCGCATTCACGCCCTTGACCGAATACTGGTCCCAGCGAACGCCCAGGTTCAGGATCAGTCGCTCGGTCAGGGTGATGCTGTCGTTCGCATAGACGCCGATGGCCTCGGTCGTGTTCGAGCTGGTCGGGCCGCGGTTGATCACGCCGGTCCAGGCGTCGTCGGAATTGGGATTGTAGACCGGGGTGCAGTCGCCGGCGCCCAGCGCCCCGGCGGCGGTCGGATACGACCCGGTGACGGTCGTCAGACCGGTCGGACAGGCCGAGCCCGAAGTGGTGTAGGTCGAATAGGAGGCGTTCTTGTTGTGCTCGCGCGACAGCTCCACGCCGACGTCATAGCTGTGCTTGATCGAGCCGGTGGCGAACTGTCCGAAGACATCGGTCACATTGGCCAGGGTGGTGACCGGGTTCCAACGGGTCTTGGTGCCCCGCTTCATCCAGTAGGTGCCGTCCGCCGCCCGTCCGACATAGCCGCCGTCGCCGGGGTTGGTGACGATGTAGTCATTCAGCGTCTGCGAATAGCGGCTCACGTTGCGGATCGTGGCGAAATCGTTGAGGCGATGCTCGGCCTTGAAGGTGAACGCATCGACCTCATTGGTCAGGTAGTCGCGCGCCTTCAGCCCATAGAAGCTATCATAGGGCACATCCAGAACGCCGCTGTCGGTTGTGCGCGACTGGATCTTGGTGAACAGCGGGATGCCGTAGTCGGGCATCTGGTCGCTCGTCAGGTGGTAGTAGCTGAAGACCATCGACGACGGCGTGCCCAGGCCGGCGCCCAGGCTGATGGCCGCACCCCATTTGTCGTAATCGACGGCGTCGCGGCCGGGCACGTCGCCCTGGGCGCCCATCAGGTTGATGCGCAGGGCGGCGGTCTCGCCCAGCGGCAGGTTCGCGTCGACCGTGCCGCGCAGATAGCCGTCGGTGCCCGCGCCCGCGCTGACATTGGTGAACGCGTTCAGCTTTGGCGATTTGGAGGCCAGGTTGATACTACCGCCGCCCGAACCGCGTCCCGAATAGACGGCGTCCGGCCCCTTGATGACCTCGACCTGTTCCAGGTTGAAGACCTCCCGCTGCTGGCCGCCCGTGTCGCGAATGCCGTCTACGAAGATGTTGTTGCCCGACGATTGCCCCCGGATGAAGGGGCGATCGGCCAGGGGCTGACCGCCCTCGCCCGCCCCGAAGGTGATGCCGGGGGAGTTGGCCAGCAGGTCCTGCAAGGACGAGGCCGAGGTCTGTTCGATAATGGCCTGGGGGATGACCGTCACGGCGCGCGGGGTATCCACCAAGGGCGCGACGAACTCGGGACTGACGGGCGCCGGCTTCTTGAACTGACCGTTGACATCGATCGTGCCCAGATTGGCGGGCTGGGACTGGTCAGCCGTGACGACCACGCCGTCCTCGGCGGTCACGTCAGCGGCGATGGCGGGAGCGGCGACCAGCATGCCGGCGGCGCTGGAGGCGAACAGAAGCGAGCGGAGCGCGGCGGCGCGGGATTCGGACATAGTCTTGCGACCTTTTGGTCTGATTTTGCGATGCGCTCGCAATAACCAGCTCCACAGGAAGGCACAAGATAATTGCGAACAAATCGCAATCTTAATTAGCCGACGGCGCTGATGCTCCTCTTAGGCGCCGACGTGTCGATATCCAGCCAGGTCGGATCGGGCATGGCGCGGTGGGCGGCGGCCAAGGCTTCGGACCAACGCCGGCCCAGATCGCGGAAATAGGGATCATCCGCCTCGATGCGCCGCGCCGTGCCGGTCAGTTGGTCGCGCGGCATGACGATCAGGTCCAGCGGCGGGCCGACGGCGATGTTCGAGCGGATGGTCGAATCGAACGAGATCAGCCCCAGCTTCACCGCCTCGGACAGGGAGGTGGAGCTGTGCAGGGCGCGATCTAGAATGGGCTTGCCGTATTTCAGCTCGCCGATCTGCAGATAGGGCGTATCGGGCCCGCATTCGATGAAGTTGCCCTGCCCGTAGATCAGATACAGCCCCATCTTGCCGCCGGCGATCTGACCGCCCAGCAGCATCGAGGCTGTGACATTCAGCCCGTCGGCGGTCGGCGTCGGCGGGGTATTGATGCTGGCGCGCACGCTGGCCATCGCATGACCCAGAAGTTGGGCGGCGCGGAACAGGGTCGGGGCGGTCTGGAGCGTTTCAAGCTCGGTGGAGTCCGGCAGTTTGACCCCGGCTGCGACCATGGCCAGCGCCGTCTGGGTGACCGACAGATTGCCCGCCGTCGCAACTGCCAGGATCCGCTCGCCCGGCGACTTGTAGATGTGCAGTTTGCGATAGGACGAGATGTTGTCCACGCCCGCATTGGTGCGCGTGTCGGCGATCATCGCCAACCCGTCGTCCACCAGCATGCCTACGCAATAGGTCACTTCGCTCTATTCGCTCCCCGCGTTGCGAATCCCCAGACGCTAACAGATTCGCGCGTCATGCCTATCGGGGCCATCCACTGGATTGCAGTTGTTGCTGGCTCTGTTGCACCGGCCGCACATTCAGGGCGACGGTCAGTTGCTCCTGGCCGCCGCCATAGCTCGTGCCCCGGATCGGGGTGGCGCCGCGCGCGTCCAGGCCGACCGCGACCCGGACATAATGTTCGGTGGGACAGATGCCGTTCGCCGGATCGAACCCGACCCAGCCCAGATTCTCGACCCAGGCCTCGGCCCAGGCATGGGCGGCGTCCTGATCGTGGCGTCCGTCCTGGCGGCTGAGGTGGCCCGAAACATAGCGGGCCGGCACGCCCAGCAGGCGTGCGGCTGAGATGAAGATCTGCGAATGGTCCTGACAGACGCCGCGCTTCTGGGCGAACGCTTCGGCGGCGGTGTGGGAGGCGGAGGTCGAGCCGACCTCGAACGCCACCGTATCCTTCAGCGCGCCCATCAACTGATGCATCCGGCCCAGCGTCGCGCCCTCAGGGATGGATCGGGCGAAATCGATGATGCCGGCGTCGGCCTTGGTCATCGGGGTGTCGCGCAGATAGACGATGGGCGACAGGCGTTCGGCCTGCCCTTTCACGACGCCGCCCGTCTCGACGGTCGAGACCTCGCCGGTGACGCGGATGGTCAGGGCGTCGGTCGGCCGCTCGGTGTAGAGGCTGTGAACGATGTTGCCGAACGCGTCCTCGCTGCGCCGCAGCCGGGCGTCCACATCGGTTTCGATCCGCCAGTCGCGGACCTGCTGGCTCTCACACGACTTGGGCGTCAGGCGCAGCATCTGGACGATGAACCGCGCGGGCCGGGCGTAGGCGTAGCGGGTGGAATGATCGATCCGGATCCGCATGGTCAGACCAGATACTGTTCGTGGACGGCCGCGGCCAGGGCGTTGTTCTCGTTCAGGAAGCCCTGAATGTATTCGTGCAGGCCGGACTGGAAGATGTCCTCGATCTTGGCCTCGTTAAACTGGCTGAGGCGATTGGAGGCCAGCCGTTGCGCGGGGCCGCGCCGACCGTAGTCGGTCGCCAGCTTCTCCAGATAGCTGACGATCATGCCCTGACATGAGGCCAGCGAGCGCGGCATCTGGCGGTTCAGCACCAGCAGGTCCGCCACCAGCCAAGGCCGCACGCTTTCGCGGTAAACCCAGCGATAGGCGGTCAATGCCGAAACCTCGCGCAGAAGGGTCGTCCACTGGAAGTAGTCCAGTTGCCCCCCCACCCGTTCGCCGGGCGGCAGCAGCAGGTGATATTTAACGTCCAGCAGGCGTGCGGTGTTGTCGGCCCGCTCGATCGCCATGCCCAGTCGCAAGAACCAGTAGGCGTCGTTGCGCAGCATGGTCCGCGACGAGGCGCCTTCGACCGCCAGGGACGTCGATTTCACGAAGTCGAGGAAGTTGGTGAAGTCGTCGCGCTTGGTCGGTTCGCCCAACTCGTTCAGACCGTTCCAGGCGCCGTTGATCGCCTCCCACAGTTCGATGGTCAGGGCGGTGCGCACCGAGCGCGCGTTGGTCCGCGCCTTGGTGATGCAGGCCTTGATCGAGGTCGGATTGTCGAAGCCGAAGGCCAGATATTCTCGCACGGACTTTTCCGACACGGTGCGTCCGGTCGCATCAAAGCCGGCCTTGACCCCCGACGAGGCGATGGCCCCGGCCCAGGCGGTCACGGCGGCCTGATCTTTCGCCGGCAGGGCGGCGAGACGGATCGCCGCCTCCAGAATGCGGGCGAGGAAGTCCGCCCGCTCCATATAGCGTCCGGTCCAATAGAGGCTGTCTGCGGTGCGTGAAAGCATCAGTTGTCCAGCACCCAGGTGTCCTTGGTTCCGCCGCCCTGGCTGGAGTTCACCACCAGCGACCCTTCCTTCAGCGCCACCCGCGTCAGGCCGCCGGGCGCGACGCGCACGCCGGCCGGGCTGGACAGCACGAACGGCCTAAGATCGACGTGGCGGGGCGACAGGGCGCCGCCGTTCAGCGTCGGCGCCGTCGACAGGCTCAGCGTCGGCTGGGCGATGAAGTCGTCGGGATCGGCGATCAGCTTGGCGCGGAAATCTTCGATCTCGGCCTTGGTCGAGGTCGGACCGACCAGCATGCCGTAGCCGCCCGATCCGCCGACTTCCTTGACCACCAGTTCCGGCAGCTTATCCAGCACTTCCTTCAGGGAGTCCGGCTCGCGACAGCGCCAGGTCGGCACGTTCTGCAGGATCGCATCCTCACCCGTGAAGAAGCGGATGATCTCGGGCATGTAGGTATAGACGGCCTTGTCGTCGGCCACGCCCGTCCCGACCGCATTGGCCAAGGTCACCCGCCCGGCGAAATAGGCCGACATCAACCCCGGCACCCCAATGGTAGAGTTGGGCATAAAGGTCAGGGGATCGAGGAAGTCGTCGTCGATGCGGCGATAGATGACATCGACGCGCTTGGGCCCCTCGGTCGTGCGCATGAAGACCGTGTCGTCATTGACGAACAGGTCCGTGCCCTGGACCAGCTCGACGCCCAGCTTGTCGGCCAGGAAGCTGTGCTCATAGTAGGCCGAGTTAAAGGGGCCAGGCGTCAGCACGACGATGGTCGGATCCGCCCCCGCCCCTGCCGGCGCCGAGGCCTGCAGCGAGCGCAGCAGCATATCGGTGTAGATTTCGACGGGACGCACGGCGTGTTCCGCGAACAGGTCGGGGAACAGCCGCATCATCATCTCGCGGTTCTCCAGCATATAGGAGACCCCCGACGGCGTGCGGCAGTTGTCTTCCAAAACGTAGAAGCCGTCCTCGCCCGTGCGCACCAGATCCACACCCGAAATATGACACCAGACGTCGCCCGGTGGACGACGCCCCTGCATCTCCGGCCGATAATGCGGATTGGTCAGGATCAGATCGGCCGGGACGATGCCCGCCTTGATACAGTCCTGCGGGCCGTAGATATCTTTCAGGAAGGCGTTGATGGCGGTGACCCGCTGCTTCAGCCCCTTTTCCAGACCGCCCCATTCGTCCGCGCCGATGATGCGCGGCACGACATCGAAGGGGATCAGCCGCTCATTGGACTCCTCGTCGCCATAGACGGCGAAGGTCACGCCCATGCGACGGAAGAACAGCTCCGCCTGGCGCGAGCGCGCTTGCAGCAGATCGGCCGGCGCGTTTTCCAGCCACGCCGCCAGCGTCTTGTAGCTGTCGCGGATCGCACCCGACCCGCCGCCATTCATTTCGTCGAAAGCTCTCGTCATCCGCCCCCGCCGCGTTGAAGTCGCAGCTTGAACGGTCACGAACGTAAAGCGCAACAGTTTTGTTGCACTGCGGCGACGCCTTATCCGACGGCCACCGTCTTCATCGACACCGTCGGATCGGCCAGCTTGTCCACGTCCACAGGCGTCGCCTTGGCGATCAACTGTTTGCCGGCCATGAACTCGGGCGGAGCGTTGACGGCCTCGACGCAGACGATGCGATCGCCGTTCAGATGAAAGACCGCAAAGCCCGACGCCGTCGGATCGCCGCGCACCACCTGTCGGTCGGCGTCGAACGGCAGGCCGGCGATCTGAAGCTTGACGTCATACTGATCCGACCAGAACCACGGCACTTCCGGCGTCGGTCCGGCCCGTCCGACGATGGCGGCCGCCGCCTGTTTGGCCTGCTCCAAGGCGTTGGGCACGCTCTCTAGCCGATGATGCACGCCGCCGTGGACCGGAATGGGTCGTCGCGTCATGTCGCCGATGGCGAAGATGGCCGGATCGCTGGTGCGCGCCTCGCCGTTCACCACCACGCCGTCGTCGCAGTTCAGGCCGGCTGATCGCGCCAGGGCGTCGCACGCCAATGCGCCGACCCCCACCAACACCGCATCCGCCGACACCATCGATCCGTCGGCCAGGGTCACGCCGTCGCGGGCCACGGCGACCACCTCCGCATCCGTCAGGATTTCGACGCCGTGCGCCCGGTGCTGCGCCGTGAAGAAGGCCGACAGGGTTTCGGACGCCACCCGCGCCAGCACGCGCGGCGCGCGCTCGATCACCACCGCCTCGGCGCCCAAGGCCCACGCCGAGGCCGCCGCCTCCAGCCCAACATAGCCGCCGCCGACGACCGCCAGACGCTTGCCGGGCCCGAGGACCGCCTTCAGTCGCTCGGCGTCCTTCATCGTGCGGAGTTCCAGCAGATCGGGATGGTCCCCGCCCGGAACCGGCAGCTTGCGCGCCGTCGATCCGGTCGCCAGCACAAGGATGTCGTAGCTCTCCGACGAGCCGTCATGGAAAACGACCGTCTTCGCGGCAGGGTCCACCGCCACGGCGACTACCGAGGCCCGAAAGTCGATGTCCTGCTCGGCGTAGAAACTCAGAGGCCGCAGCAGCAGCGCCTCCAGATCCGCCTCTCCCTTCAGCCAGGCCTTGGACAAGGGCGGCCGCTGATACGGAGGCGCATCCTCCTCGCCCGCCAATACAATGGGGCCTTCATGCCCATACTGCCGCAGGAACGCCGCGACGGAGCCGCCAGCGTGTCCCGCGCCGATGATGAGAACCTTGGTCATGGGACGCAGATAGTGCGCCAGGCACGATCTGTCTCCTCCCCCTTGACCGTTCCACCGTTACAGCATAGTGGAACGCGCATGACGACCCCGCCCGCCCGTGACGACCTGCATGACGCCTTGCTGTCGATGCAGACGCGCGCCGAGATCGACGCCTTTCTGGCCGATCTTTGCACGCCTGCGGAACTGCGCGCCTTCTCCGAGCGCTGGCAGGTCGCGCGCCTGCTCGACGCCGGCGGCAAATCCTATCGCGAGATCGCCGCCGAGGCCCATGCCAGCCCCACCACCGTCGTCCGCGTCGCCCGCTATCTGAAAGACATGCCGCATCAGGGCTATCGCCTCGCTCTGGACCGCCTGAAGAACAAGAACTGAGTATCCGAACATGAGCACCGTGCAGGGCCGGCTTCGCATCGCCGTCCAGAAATCCGGCCGTCTGGCCGACCGCAGCCTCGACCTGATCCGCGACGCGGGCCTGAAATGGGTCAAGGGTCACAACGACCTGCTGTACCGGGTCGAAAACTATCCGATCGACCTGCTGCGCGTCCGCGACGACGACATTCCCACCTTCGTGGCGGACGGCGTGTGCGATCTGGGCATCGTCGGCGAGAATGTGCTGGAGGAGGGCCGCAACGGCGGGCCGAACGCCTCGATCGTCATGCCGCTGGGCTTCGGTCGCTGCACGCTGAAGATCGCCACGCCTCCGACCCTGGCCTATGACGGTCCGGCCTCGCTGGACGGTCTGCGCATCGCCACCTCCTACCCGAAGATCCTGCGCCGCTTCCTCGACGAACGCGGGGTCAAGGCCGACATCGTGGTCATGCGCGGGGCCGTCGAGGTCGCCCCCCGGCTGAAACTGGCCGCCGCCATCTGCGACCTCGTCTCGACCGGCGCGACGCTGGAGGCCAACGGCCTGGGGGCCAAGGATACGGTTCTGGAAAGCCAGGCCGTGCTGATCCAGTCGCCCGTGGCGCCCGAGCCCGCCTTGCAGCAGCTGTTGGACAGCGTCATCGAGCGGATGGCGGGCGTGGTGTCCTCACAAGGCGCCAAATACGTCATGCTGAACGCCCCGCGCTCGGCCCTGGACGAGATCACCGCCATCCTGCCCGGCGCCGGCTCGCCCACTGTCATGCCCCTGATGGGTCGCGACGATGCGGTCGCCGTCCACGCCGTCTGTCAGGAGGCCGTCTTCTGGGAGACGCTCGAGAAGCTGAAGGCCGCCGGCGCCTCGGCCATCCTGGTCCTGCCGATCGAGAAGATGATGTGATGAAACGCATCGACTGGTCTTCCCTCGACGCGGCCGGCAAGACGGCCGCCCTGGCCCGCCCCGCCCAACGCACCGCCGGCGACGTGACCGAGGTCGTGCGCACCATCCTGGACGACGTGCGCCAGCGCGGCGGCGAGGCCGTGACCGACTGGTGCCTGAAGCTGGACAAGGCGCCGCCCCGTCGCATCGCCATCACGCCCGAGACTGTGGCCGAGGCGCGCAACGCCCTGCCGCCCGGCGACGTGCGCGCCCTGCGCATGGCCGCCGACAATGTGCGCGTCTTCCACCAGGCGACCCGGCCCGAGGACACTCCCTTTATCGAGACGACGCCCGGCGTGCGGTCCAAACTGGCCTGGCGTCCCATCGCCTCGGCCGGCCTCTACATTCCCGGCGGCACCGCGCCGCTGTTTTCTTCGCTGCTGATGCTGGCCATTCCGGCCGGCGTCGCGGGCGTGGGCCAGCGCGTCGCCGTCACGCCGCCGAACAAGGAGGGCGGCATCCACCCCGCCATGATCCTGGCCGCCGCAGAGGCGGAACTGGACGCCATCTGGTTGATGGGCGGCGCCCAGGCCATCGCCGCCCTGACCTTCGGCGTCGAGTTGGAAGACGGGGTCATTCCGGCCTGTGACAAGTTGTTCGGACCCGGCAACGCCTATGTGGCCGAGGCCAAGAAGCAGGCCTCCGCCCTGCCAGGCGGTCCCGCCGTCGACATGCCGGCCGGCCCGTCGGAGTTGATGGTCATCGTCGATCGCGACGCCGCGCCCGAGATCGCCGCCGCCGACCTGCTCAGCCAAGCCGAACACGATGCGGATGCGCAGGTTCTGCTGGTCTCCACCAGCCGCGCCACCATCGACTACATCCTGAGCGAGGTGGAGGTGCAGGTCGCAACCCTGCCCCGCGAAGCCATCGCCCGCGCCTCTCTGAACGAAGCCCGCGCCATCCTGGTGCGCGACCTCGACGCGGCCGCAGAAGTCGCCAACCTCTATGGTCCCGAACACCTGGCGATCCAGATCGACGATCCCGAGCCGCTGGTCGATTCGATCAAGGCCGCCGGGGCCGTGTTCGTCGGCCGGTTCGCCGCCGAGACGCTGGGTGACTACGCCGCTGGTCCCAGCCACGTCCTGCCGACCGACGGCGGCGCCCGCACCCTCGGCGGCGTCACCACCGCCAGCTTCATGACCACCATGTCGGTCCAGTTGGTGACCGAGGCCGGCGCCCGTCAGCTTGCGCCCATCGCCGCCCGTCTGGCCCGGATGGAGGGCCTGGAAGCCCACGCCCGCGCCGCCGATCTAAGGGCCGAAGGATGACCCTGCCTGCCCCTTATCCGCCGCTGGTTTCCGGCAGCGAAGGTCTGGATCGCTATCCCGACGACGCCTCCGCCCTCGCCGCTCGCATGGCCGCCGTCTATGGCGTGCCTGCCGAACAGGTGCTGCCGGTGCGCGGCCTGACCCACGGACTGGAACTGGCCTGGCGCCTCGCCGCTCGCGACGGGGGATCGGTCGAGGCCCCGAAGGCCGAACCCTATGCCAGTCTTGCCGCCATCTATCCGGCCAAGGGCGAAACGGCCCCAGAGAAAAGTATCGTCGTCATCCGCGCTCTGGGCTCGCCCGAAGCCGTCGGCGAAATGGCCGCCCGCGTCGCCCCCGCCCTGCTGGTGGTGGACGAGGGACTGATTGAATTCTCCGACAGCGCCTCGGCCGTGACGGTCGTTAGCGATCAGCCGAACTTGGTCGTGCTGCGCAGCCTGTCCCTGGCCTATGGATTGGCCGGCGCCCGCGTCGGCGCGGCGATCGCCCAAGCCCAGACCCTGGTGCGTCTGGCGTCAGTGCTGGAACCCTATGCCCTGCCCGAACCGCTGGTTCGGCTGGCGATGCAGGCGCTCGATCCGTCGCGGATGATCGAGACTGCCGAGCGGATCGCCTCGGTCCGGCGCGAGCGCGAACGGGTTGTGCGCGAACTGGGTCGCCAGATGCCAGTCGAACCGGGCGTCGGTCCCATCATCATGGCTCGCCCAGAGGAGCCTGCCGCCGCCCTGGCTGGTCTGAAAGCCTACGGCGTCGAGGCCGATCTGTCCGGCGAGCGTCTGCGCCTGCCGATCTCGATCAAGTCCGAGGTCAACGACCGGCTGCTCGCCGCCTTCGGCCTGACGCCCGCCAAGCGCCGCCCCGCCCGCGTTGGTCAGGCGGTGCGCGACACCAAGGAAACCCGGATCGTCTGCGCCGTCGATCTGGATGCGCCCGGTCCGGTGAAGATCGAGACCGGCGTCGGCTTCTTCGATCACATGCTGGAGCAGATCGCGGCCCACGGCGGCTTCTCGCTGCGTCTGCAATGCGAAGGCGACCTGCACACCGATCCGCACCACACGATCGAGGACAGCGCCATCGCTCTTGGCCAGGCGTTGAAACAGGCGTTGGGCGAGCGCAAGGGCATCGCTCGCTATGGCTTCGTCCTGCCGATGGACGAGGCCAATGCCACGGTCTCGATCGACCTGTCCGGCCGCCCCTATCCGCTGTTCGAGGGCACGTTCGAGACCCCCTTCATCGGCGACTACCGCACCGACCTGACCGCCCACGTCTTCCGGTCTCTGGCCGAGGCCATGGGCGCGGCCGTGCACATCAAGGTCACGGGCCAGGACGACCACCACAAGACCGAAGCCGTCTACAAGGCCTTCGGCCGCGCCCTGCGCCAGGCCATCCGGGTCGAGGGCGACGCCGTGCCGTCGACTAAAGGTGTGCTGTGACCGAGGTCGCCGTCATCGCATACGGCGCCGGCAATGTCGCCTCGGTCCAGTTCGCGCTGGAGCGGCTGGGCGCGACCGTGCGCCTGACCGACGATCCCGCCGTCATCGCCGAGGCTGAACGGGTGATCCTGCCTGGCGTCGGCGCGGCCGGATACGCCATGAAGCGTCTGTCGGACCTGGGTCTGATCGCGCCGATCCGCGCCTTCCCGCGCCCCCTGCTGGGTGTCTGCCTGGGTCAGCAACTGCTGTTCGGATTGAGCGACGAGGGCGACGGCGTCGATCTGCTGGGTCTCATTCCCGGCGCGGTGACCCGGCTGAAGCCTGCGGGCGATCTGCCGGTGCCGCACATGGGCTGGAGCCGGTTGATGCGCGACCGCGACGACCCCTTGCTGGAGGGCGTCGCCGACGGCGCCTATGCCTATTTTGTCCACGGCTTCGTCTGTCCCGACGGACCGGCGACCCTGGCGCGCGCCGACTATGGCGGCGTCGTTCCGGCTGTGGTTCGATCCGCCAACCGCTGGGGCTGCCAGTTCCACCCCGAACGCTCGGCCGAGGCCGGGGCGACCATCCTCAAGAACTTCCTGGGCCTGTCATGCTGATCTACCCCGCCATCGACCTGAAGGACGGCGTCTGCGTGCGCCTGATGCACGGCGACTTCGCCCAGGTGACGCATTACGACCAGCAGCCGGCTGCCCGCCTGACGACCTTTGCGGCCGAGGGCGCGGAGTGGATCCACATCGTCGATCTGGACGGAGCCGAGGCGGGCGAGGCGCGTCAGCACGCCCTGATCGGCGAACTGACCCAGGCCATCGACGTCAAGGTGCAGTCGGGCGGCGGCGTGCGCAGCGCCGACGATGTGAAAAAGCTACTGGACGCCGGCGTGTCGCGCGTCGTCGTAGGCTCCTTGGCGGTGACCCAGCCTGAGGCGGTGGCCAACTGGCTGGAAACCTTCGGCGTCGAGCGCATCACCCTAGCCCTGGATGTCAAGATCGAGGACGGCGTGCCGGTGCCTGCACTGAAGGGTTGGACCCAGTCCTCGGGCATGACGCTTTGGGAGGCGCTGGATCGGTATCCCAAGGGGACGGCCAAACACCTGCTGGTGACCGATGTCGGTCGTGACGGCGCCCTGACCGGGCCGAACCTGGACCTGCTGGCCGAGATCCGCAGCCGTCGGCCGGATCTGGTGTTGCAGGCCTCGGGCGGCGTTTCCTCGCTGGACGATATCGCCGCGGTCAAGGCGCTGGGCTGTCACGGGGCCATCGTCGGACGCGCGCTCTACGAGAACTGCTTCACCCTGCCCGAGGCGATCGCGACGGCCAAACGGTCGTGACGGCCCATCCTGCATCAAGCGGGGCGGTCGAATGACCGCCCGGCGCATCATCCCCTGCCTGGACGTGAAGGACGGCCGGGTGGTCAAGGGCGTGAAGTTCGTCGGTCACACCGACATGGGCGATGCGGCCGAGCTGGCCGCCCGCTATCGCGATGCGGGCGCCGACGAACTGGTTTTCTACGACATCACCGCCAGCCCCGAAGGGCGGACGCTGGACTACGGCTGGATCAAGGACATCGCCCGACTGCTGGACATTCCGTTCTGCGTCGCCGGCGGCATTCGCACCGTGGATCAGGCGGCGCGCTGCCTGGACCACGGAGCGGACAAGGTCTCGATCAACTCCCCGGCCTTGGAACGGCCCGAACTGATCGCCGACATGGCTGCGCGGCTGGGCAGCCAATGCGTCGTCGTCGGCGTCGACAGCCGGTTTGAGGACGGCGACTGGGTGGTCCACAAATATACCGGCGACCCCGATGCACGCCGTCATGCCGGCAAAGGCACGCTGGACTGGCTGGACGAGGCGCAGAGCCTGGGCGCAGGAGAGATCGTGCTGAACTGCATCGATCAGGACGGGGTCCGACGCGGCTATGACATCGAACAACTGTCCGCTGCCCGCGCGCGCCTGACCATCCCCCTGATCGCGTCGGGCGGCGCCGGCGCGCCGGAACATTTCAAGGCCGTGTTCGAAAAGGCAGACGTTTCCGGCGCTCTCGCCGCCAGCGTCTTCCACACCGGCGCCATCGCCATTCCGGACCTGAAACAATACCTGGCCGACGAAGGCCTGGAGATGAGACTGTGATCGACCCGAACACCATCGACTTCGCCAAGGGCGCCGGCCTGGTCCCCGTCGTGGTTCAGGACGCCGCCACGCTGCAGGTCCTGACCCTTGCCTATATGGATCGCGCGGCGCTGGACGAGACGATCGCATCCGGCGAGGCCACCTTCTTCTCGCGCTCGCGCGGGGGGCGTTGGAGGAAGGGCGAGACCTCGGGCGACCGGCTTTACGTCGTCTCCATCACGGCCGACTGCGACGCCGACGCCATCGTGTTGGGCGTCAGGCCGGTCGGAAACGCCTGCCACCTGAACCGGACGAGCTGTTTCGGAGAGGCCGACGCGCCGGGCTTGGGTCGGATCGCCCGGCTGGAGCGAACCATCGCCGAACGGGCCGCCGCCGATCCTTCCGAAAGCTGGACCGCCCGACTGATCGCACAGGGACCCAAACGCATCGCCCAGAAGGTCGGCGAGGAGGGCGTGGAGACCGCTTTGGCCGGCGTCGCCGGCCCTGACGAGGAACTCGCCAGCGAGGCTGCGGATTTGATCTATCACCTGCTCGTTCTTCTCCATGCCCGTAACATGGTGTTTCAGGACGTGCTGGACGTGTTGGCCTCGCGAGCGGAAGCGGCCAAAGACAGCGGCTAGACCGTAAAGGCGTGCGTCCCGACAAATGGGATCATCGAGGGACAAGACATGGCGGCTCTCATTCTGTTTGGCGGCGGCGGCGATCTGGCGATGCGCATGCTCCTGCCGTCGCTCTATTTCCTCGAACACGACGGCCTGCTGCCTGAAGGGCTGAAGATCATCGGCGCCGCGCGTTCCGAAGAGAGCGCCGACGACTATATCGCCAAGGTGCACGAGGCGGTGAAGGCGCGCGCCGAGGCGGACAAGGTTTGGGACGAAGCCAGCTGGTCGCGGATGAAGGCCCGCCTGGACTATCTGGCGGTCGACGCCACCTCGCCCGAAAGCCTAAAGCCGCTGAAGGACAAGGTCGGCGACGGCGAGGTCACCTCCTTCCTGGCCGTCTCCCCCTCGCTCTATGCCCGCATTGTCACGGCGATGAAGGCGGCGGGTCTGGCCGAAAAGAACTGCCGCATCGTACTGGAAAAGCCGGTTGGGCGCGACCTGAAGTCCTTCCTCGAAATCGACGACGCCGTGGCCCACGCCTTCAGCGAGAACCAGGTCTTCCGCATCGACCACTATCTGGGCAAGGAGACAGTCCAGAACCTGATCGCTCTGCGTTTCGGCAACACGATCTTCGAACCGTTGTGGAACAACCTGTCCATCGACCACGTGCAGATCACGATCGGCGAGACGGTGGGGGTCGGCGATCGCTGGCCCTACTATGACGAATACGGCGCCCTGCGCGACATGCTGCAGAACCACATGCTGCAGCTGCTGTGTCTGGTGGCGATGGAGCCGCCGAGCGACCTGGACCCCGACTCGGTGCGCAACGAGAAGGTCAAGGTGCTGCGGTCGCTGCGGCCCGTCACGGTGGACGAGGTCGAGCGCGTGACCGTGCGGGGTCAGTATGTGTCGGGCGTCTCGGAGGGCAAGCCGGCCAAGGGCTATGACGAGGAGCGCGGTCAGCCGTCGGACACCGAAACCTTCGTCGCCGTTCGGGCCGACATCGACAATTGGCGCTGGGCCGGCGTGCCCTTCTTCATGCGGACCGGCAAGCGCCTGCCCGAGAAGCGCACCGAGATCGTCATCCAGTTCAAGCCGGTGCCCCACTCGATCTTCGATCGCGACGACCGTGGAGAAGTGCAGGCCAACCGCATGATCATCGAACTGCAGCCCGAGGAAGACATCTCACTGACGGTGATGAACAAGCGACCCGGCCTGGATCAGCGCATGCAGTTGCAGCCGATCAAGATGAGCCTGTCGTGGGGGGTGGACGGCAAGTCCGCCGCTCCGCCGCGTCGCCGCATCGCCTATGAGCGTCTGCTGCTGGACGCGATGGCGGGCGACTCGACGCTGTTCGTGCGGCGCGACGAGGCCGAGCAGGCCTGGAAATGGGTAGACGAGGTGTCCGAGGCCTGGGCCGAATCCGGCCTGAAGCCCGACGACTACGTCGCCGGAACCTGGGGCCCCGACAGCGCCGACATGCTGATGGCCCGCACCGGCCGCGACTGGAACACGACCGATGTCTGAGCCCCCCCCCATCGAAGCCTTCGCCTCCGTCGAGACCTGGGCCGAAGCCATCGCCGCGCGCCTGGCCGAGACCTTGGGCGCGGCCGTGCGTGATCACGGCCAGGCCCTGTTCGCCGGTCCGGGCGGCTCGACGCCCGCGCCCGTCTATCGCCGCCTGGCGGCGACCGATCTGGACTGGTCCAAAATCGCCGTGACCCTGGTGGACGAGCGGTATGTGCCCGAGACCTCGCCGGAATCGAACGCCCGGCTGATCCGCGACGTGCTGCTTCAGGGCAAGGCGACGACGGCTCGCTTCATCCCGCTCTATACGCCCGAGGTCACCGTGGACCGCGCGGCCATCGTGGCGGCCAAGGCCTTGGCCGACGCGGGCGGGCGGTTCGATGCGGTGCTGCTGGGCATGGGCGAGGACGGCCATATCTGCTCCATGTTCCCCGAAAGCCCGACGCTGAAGACCCTGCTGACGCCGACGCTGAAGCCCACGGTGCTGGGCGTGCCGCATGGGCGCGACGGCATGGCGCCGACGATCGAACGGCTGTCGATCAATCTGCCCTATCTGATTTCTGCCGGCCGGGTGATCCTGGGCCTGAAGGGCGTCGCCAAGCGTCGCGTATTCGAAGAACAAGCCCAGGGCGATCCCAAGATCCAGCCCATCGCCGCCCTGATCGCCGCCGGCGTTCCCCTTGAAGTTCTGTGGACGGAGGAAGGCTGAAATGGCGCTTCATCCCACCGTGGCGGCTGTCACCGCCCGCATCATCGAAAAAAGCCGCGAGACACGCGCCGACTACATCCGTCGCATGGACGCCGCGCGCGACAGCGGCGCCGGCCGCGCCAAGCTGAGCTGCGCCAACTGGGCCCACGCCTTCGCGGGCCAGACGATCGCCGATAAGCTGACGGCGATGGACGGGTCCAAGCCCAACCTCGGCATCGTCACCGCCTATAACGACATGCTGTCGGCTCACCAGCCGTTCGAGCGCTTCCCCGACGTAGTGCGCAAGGCCGTGCGCGAGGTCGGCGCCACGGCTCAGGTCGCCGGCGGCACCCCCGCCATGTGCGATGGCGTCACCCAGGGTCGTCCCGGCATGGAGCTGTCGCTGTTCAGCCGCGACCTGATCGCCATGTCGGCGGGCATCGCCCTGACCCACGACGCCTTCGACGCCGGCCTGATGCTGGGCGTGTGCGACAAGATCGTTCCGGGCCTGTTCATGGGCGCCCTGGCCTTCGGCCATCTGCCGGTCGTCTTCGCACCCGCAGGTCCGATGCCGTCGGGCATTCCGAACGCGGAAAAGGCCCGGGTCCGGGCCGAATATGCGCAGAACAAGGTCGATCGTCAGACCCTGCTGGAAAGCGAGATCGGCAGCTATCACTCGCCCGGCACCTGCACCTTCTACGGCACGGCCAACTCCAACCAGATGATGATGGAGCTGGGCGGCCTGCACATGCCGTCCACCGCCTTCGTCCATCCCGACACCGGCCTGCGCGACGCCCTGACGGCGGCGGCGGCGAAACGGGCGGTCGAACTGGCCCGCAGCGGCGAGTGCCGCATGGCCGACGTCATCGACGAGAAGTCCATCGTCAACATGATCGTGGCCCTGCTGGCCACCGGCGGCTCGACCAATCACGCCATCCACCTGGTCGCCATGGCGCGGGCGGCGGGCGTGCTGATCGACTGGACTGACATGGACGAGCTATCGTCGGTCACGCCGCTGCTGGCGCGGGTCTATCCCAACGGCTCGGCCGATGTGAACGCCTTCCAGGCCGCCGGCGGCGTCGCCTTCATAGCCCGTGAGCTGGCGATGGCGGGCAATATCCACACCGACGTGACGACCATCATGGGTCAGGGCATCCAGGCCTATTTCCAGGAACCGTCGATGGTGGACGGCGAACTGGTCTGGCGCGATGGGGTCCAGGAAAGTCTCGATCTCGCTATCCTGCGCCCGGCCTCGGATCCCTTCGACAAGGAGGGGGGCCTACGTCTGGTTCAGGGCGACCTGGGTCGTGCGGTCATC
This sequence comes from Brevundimonas vesicularis NBRC 12165, assembly GCF_001592205.1. Taxonomy (GTDB): domain Bacteria; phylum Pseudomonadota; class Alphaproteobacteria; order Caulobacterales; family Caulobacteraceae; genus Brevundimonas; species Brevundimonas vesicularis. Next base: position 239,692 of record NZ_BCWM01000002.1, read on the forward strand.
AAGATCTCCGCCGTCAAACCCGAGAACCGCATCGTCGAGGCGCCTGCCGCCGTGTTCGAGACCCAGGAAGATGCGCTCCAGGCCTTCCGGGACGGCAAGCTGTTCCGCGACGTCGTCGTGGTCCTACGCTTCCAGGGGCCCAAGGCGAACGGCATGCCGGAACTGCACAGCCTGTCGCCGGCCCTGTCCGTCATTCAGGACAAGGGGTTTAAGGTCGCCTTCGTCACCGACGGCCGCATGTCGGGCGCCAGCGGCAAGACGCCCGCCGCAATCCACGTCTCTCCCGAGGCCCTGGCCGGCGGTCCGCTGGCTCATGTTCAGGACGGCGACATCATCCGCCTGGACGCCGAAGCTGGCGTTCTGACCACCGTCGGCGTTCCCGACCTGACCGCCCGTCCGCTGGCCGCCCGGTCCGCCGCCAACGCCGAGGGTTCGTCCTGGGGCTATGGCCGTGAACTGTTCGGCGCCTTCCGCCATGTGGTCACGACGGCCGAGCAGGGAGCGACGGTCTGTTTCGCCCTGCCGACCGGCTCGCGCGGCAACGACGACACCCCGCCCAATCCCAACTTCGTCGATCGGACTGTGGACGCCTGATCCACCGAACCGAGCGCAGGAAACGCCCCAATGAATGACAAGACCCTTCTCGTCGGCGATGTCGGCGGCACGAACGCCCGCTTCGCCGTGGCCCGAATGGTGGACGGCAAGCCCGTGCTGGACCACCACGAGAGCTTCCCGGCCGAGACCTATCCGACCTTCCTCGAAGGCGTCGCCGCCTTCATCGACGGCTGCGAGGTCAAGCCGACGGGCGGCGTGATCGCCGTCGCCGGCCCGGTCACGGACGGCGCCATCGACCTGACCAACTCGCCCTGGCAGGTGTCGGAGGCGGAGCTTCAGACCCTGGGCCTGAAGCCCGTCAAGCTGATCAACGACTTCGAGGCCCTGGCCTGGGGCGCGCCCATCGTGCCGGAAGACCAGCTGGAAAGTCTGGGCGGCCCGGTCGACGGCGATCCGCACTGCACCGTCGCGGTGCTGGGCCCCGGCACCGGCTTCGGGGTCTCGGCCCTGGTGCGGGATGCGGCCGGTAAGGAGATGGCCATGCCGTCCGAGGGCGGGCACGCCTGCTTCCCCCCCGGCGATCCTGTCGAGGACGAAATCCTGCGCATCCTGCGTCGCCGCTATGACCGGGTGTCGATCGAGCGTCTGATCTGCGGGCCCGGGCTGCTGAACATGCACCGGGCCCTGGCCGAGATCGACGGGCGCGAGACCCACATCGACGATCCGGCTCAGATCACCGCAACGGCCCTGGCCGATCCGAACAGCCCGTGCGGCGCGACCCTGGCCCGCTTCTGCGCCATCTTGGGCGCGGTCGCCGGCGACATCGCCCTGACCACCGGCGCGCGCGGCGGCGTCTATATCGCCGGCGGCATCGTTCCGCGCATCCTGCCCTTCATCAAGGCCAGCCCTTTCCGCCAGCGGTTCGAGCGCAAGGGCCGGTTCAAGGAATATATGCAGGACATTCCGACCAAGGTGATCATGCACAAACACGCCGCCCTGCTGGGCGCTGCGCGGGTCGCCTTCGCCCAGTCGGAGGGCTGACGCGGCGGGCGATCACGAAAATCTCACGGCGGCGTGAACCGAACCGTTACCGTAGCGTTTGAGAGTTTCCACCTAGGAGAGGAAACTCAAATGAAAAAGTTCGCCATCGCCGCCGCTTCGGTCTTCATGCTGGCCGGCGTCGCCGCCTGCGGTGAAAGCGCCGCCGACAAGGCCGCTGAAAAGCAAGCCGACGCCATCGAAGCGACGGGCGAAGCCCGCGCCGACCAGCTCGAATCGCAAGCCGCGACCGCTCCGACCGCCGCTCAGGCCGACGCCCTGAACGCCCAGGCCGACCAGGTCGAGAAGAACGCCGACCGCAAGGCCGACATGGTCGAGCAGCAAGCCGGCAACGCTGATGGCGGCGCTACGACGGCCAACACGCCTTCGACCCACTAAGATCTGGCGACCGACTAAATCCGTTTACGGATGGATCAGCCCCCGTCGTTCGCGACGGGGGCTTTTTCGTGCCTGCGACCTCAGTCGATGCACAGGGTCGGGCCGGCCTTGCCGTCCTCGACCGTCGTATTGCAGCCAAAACGGTCGCTGGTCGCTTGGCAGACGCCGGTCGCCGCCGTCCCCGGCGTCACGCCGCTGTTGCCCTCGATGCGGCAGTCGCCCTGACACTGATCGCCGTCGGTGCAGCGCTTGCCGGCGTCGGCATAGTTGATGACGCACTGCCAGGATTGCATCCGTCCGACCTGTTTCATCGTGCCGCCGCGCGTGGCGCAGGACGCGGCGTCGGCGCTTTGCATCGGCGCATCCGACGCCGCTCCCGTGGTCTGGGGCGAGCAAGCGGCGGCCAGAAGCGCGACGGCGGCGATGAGGGAAATGCGGATCATGAGATCTGTCCTTTGGTGAAGCCTGACCAGACGTCGTCGTAGTCGAGCTGCATCTGCGGTGATTCCGACGCCCATTTCGTGACGCGGATCGGCATGCGCGTCTCGAACATGAAGGCCAGGGTGTTTTCGATCTTGTGGGGCTTGAGTTCGGCCTTAATCGCGCCGTCATAGCTGGCCTGATCGGGGCCGTGGCCGCTCATGCGGTTGTGCAGCGATGCGCCGCCTGGCGCGAATCCGCCCGCCTTGGCGTCATAGGCGCCGGTCACTAGACCCATGAACTCGCTCATCACGTTGCGATGGAACCACGGCGGGCGGAAGGTGTCCTCGGCCACCATCCAGCGCGGCGGGAAGATGACGAAGTCGATGTTGGCGGTCCCCGGCGTCTCGGACGGACTGGTCAGGACCGTGAAGATCGACGGATCAGGGTGGTCGTAGCTGACGGTGTTGATCGTGTTGAACCGCGCCGTGTCATAGCGGCAGGGCGCCAGATTGCCATGCCAGGCGACCACATCCAGCGGGCTGTGATCGAAGGTCGTGGTCCAAAGGCGACCGCCATATTTCTGCACGCATTCGGTCGGGCGATCCACGTCCTCATAGGCCGCGACCGGCGTTTCGAAGTCGCGCGGATTGGCCAGACCGTTCGACCCGATGGGGCCGAGATCGGGCAGGCGGAACGGGCTGCCGTAGTTCTCGCAGACATAGCCGCGCACCGGCCCGTCCACCACGACACGGAACCGCACGCCGCGCGGGATCAGGACGATGTGACCCGGCCGGGCCTCGATGACGCCGAACTCGGTGACGAAGCGGTGGTCTCCTTCTTGAGGCACGATCAGCAGTTCGCCGTCGGCGTCATAGAAGACCCGGTCGGTCATCGACCGGTTGGCGACATACAGGTGAATGCCGGCCCCGGCCCCGCCGTCCGGTTCGCCGTTGCCGCCATAGGTCGTCAGCCCCTCGACCCAGTCGGTCGCAGCCTGCGGCATCGGAAGCGGGTCCCAGCGCATCCGGTTGGGATTGGGCGGCGTCTCGTCGAACGGACCGGAGCGGACCCGCCCCTGATCGAAGGGGGTGTAAGGTCCATGCTGGGCCGAGGGACGGAGGCGATAGAGCCAGCTGCGCCGGTTCTCGGCGCGCGGCGCGGTGAAGGCGGTGCCGGACAGCTGTTCGGCATACAGGCCCATCGGCGTCTTCTGCGGCGAGTTTCGCCCCACCGGCAGGGCGCCGGGCGCGGCCTCGGTCGCGAAATGATTGCCGAAACCGGTCATGTAGGCGGGCGCGTTGGATCGCGTCATGTCGTGTCTCCCTATGCCCCTCGTTTAGCCGTCCCCGGCGCCAGCGTCACCCTTTGCCCGTCAGGCAACAGCTTGGCGGTTGGCGCGTTGCTGTGGCCTCGCGGAGGGATTTCCATGACCTATCTGACCCGGGCGGTGTTCGCCTTCGCCAGCCTGCTGCTGTTGCTGGCGGCCATGGCCCTGATCGGGTTCGGGGTGAAGGATGCGCTGCACGGCATCGGCTCGCCCGACAAGTCCGGCGCCGACGCGGTTTTGGACGTGCTGGGCTATGTAATCGTCGCCATCGCCGTCTTCGACGTGGCCAAATACATCTTCGAGGACGAGGTGCGGCGCGGCAACGAAAAGCGCAGCGCCGCCGAGGCCCGGCGCAGCCTGACCAAGTTCCTGTCGACCATCGTCATCGCCCTGTTCCTCGAAGCGCTGGTCGTGGTGTTCAAGACGGCGCGCGAGGACGTGGCGCAGCTGCTTTATCCCACCGCCCTTCTGATCGCCTCGGTGCTGGTGCTGGTGGGCCTGGGCGTCTTCCAGCGCCTGTCGGCCACGGTCGAGGAAAAGGTCGGCGACGACGACGAGGCCGAGGACCGCAAGGACAAGGTTAGGCGAAAGGCCGCGCCCTAGCCTTTGCTCGGCAGGAAGGGCGAGAAGGTAATGACCGTGAAGGTGTCGCGCACGTGCGGCCGCGTCTGGACCTGTTTCGTCACGAAGGTGCCGATGTCGGCGTCACGCGGCAGGTTGAACTTGGCCAGCAGGTCGTGCTGACCCGAGGTGGAATAGACCTCCGAGACGTTCTCGACATTGTCCACGATATCGGCCGCCACGTCGTTGGCGTAGCCCAGCTCGCATTTGATGAAGACGAAGATGGCGGTCATCATGGCGGATCAGTCCTCTGGTTCGAGGGCGCTTCTAGCGGACGAAGACGTGACGGGTAAGCCGCAAGACACAGACGCCGTGCTGGAGGCGCAATACAACAACCGCGCCCTGGTGCCCGACCATCCCGCCGTGATGGCGCGCTGGAAGACGGGATCGGAGACCGCCCGCGCCGCCCATCCGCCCCAATTCCTGAAATACGGCCCAGGCGAGCGCGAGCGGATCGACTGGTTCGACGCCGGGGACGGCGCGCCGGTCGTGGTCTTCCTGCACGGCGGATACTGGCAGGCGCTGGATGCGAGTTGGTTCAGCTTCGTGGCTCCGCCCCTGCTGGCCCACGGCGTCAGCGTCGCCATCCCGACCTATGACCTGGCGCCCAGCGTGCGGCTGGGCCGGATCGTCGATCAGGCGCGGGCGGCGGTCGACCTGATCCATGCCCGCACCGGCGATGCGCCGGTCGTCAGCGGCCATTCGGCAGGCGGGCATATGGCGGCCTGCCTGCTGGCGGACGGGCGGGCCTCGGCGGCGGTCGCCATCTCGGGCGTGTTCAATCTGGAGCCGCTGATCCCCACCTCGCTCAACATCGCCCTGGATCTGAATACGGCCGAGGCCGAGGCCCTGTCGCCTATCCGCTGGCCGGCGCCGGCCAGCGCAGTTCTGGACTGCATCGTCGGCGGCGCCGAAAGCGACGCCTTCGTGGACCAGAGCCGCGCCATGGCCGTGCGCTGGGGCGACGCCGGGGCCGAGACGCGGTTCGAGGCCCTGCCCGACCTGAACCATTTCACGGTTCTGGATCCGCTGTTCGATGCGCAGAGCACCTTGGTCCGGCGGCTGGCCGACCTGGCCCATCGACGCTGAGCGACAATCAGACCCGGCGGCGAAAATTAGAGTCTAATTCGTCTAATTCGTATGAAATCCCCCGCTCCCCTCCCTGACAGATGGGCTTGAGCGGCGAGGCTTCAAGAGGGGCGGTCGGCGCGCCAGATGAAGACGAAGTTGCGGTGTTCGGCCCAGGTCTGACCCTCGACATGGTCGCCCGCTAGGCAGGCCGCCGTGTGATAGGGGCCTGCGCCGTCGGCGGTGCGGAACGAGACGCACAGCCGGCCGTGCTGGCGCTTCCATCGGCCCGCCTCGATGCGGCTGTTGTAGAAGTCGCCCGTCACGACGCCGTCGGGCTGGAGCGTCAGGTTCATGGGTTGGCGATAGGGCTGGGCCGGATCGGTCGCCAGATCGACGGACCAGGCGCCGTCCATGTCGGCGGCGGTCGGCGGGTCCTGAACGGTCAGAAGGGCGACGACGGCGAGGGCGGCGAACATCCCGCTTCTCCAAGAGGGGATTGAGCGAACGACGGTCCGCCTTTCGTCACACGCCGTCAAGAGAACGCCCGCGCTAACGCGGTTTGACTTGACCTTGCGTTCGCGACAGCGGAGGTCGGACGCAAACCTATCGCAGAGGAACCCGTCCATGGCCCATGATCGCGTCAGCGTGCTTCAGGCGCTTCAGACCCAGGGCGTGTGCCCGGTCTTCTACCATCCCGACGCCGATGTCAGCCTGAACGTCATTCGCGCCTGCGCGCGCGGCGGGGCGCCGGTGGTCGAGTTCACCAATCGCGGCGACTTCGCCTGCGACCTGTTCGGCGAGATCAATCGCGAACTGATCAAGACCGACCCGAACGTGGTGCTGGGCATCGGCTCGGTCGTCGATACTGGAACGGCGTCGCTTTACCTGAACCGAGGCGCCCGGTTCGTGGTCAGCCCCTGCCTGATCCCCGACGTGGCCAAGGTCTGCAACCGCCGCATGGTCGCCTATTTCCCCGGCTGCGGTTCGGTTACCGACATCGGCGAGGCGCACGAGCTGGGCTGCGACATCGTCAAACTGTTCCCCGGCTCGTCGGTCGGCGGACCGGACTTCGTCAAGGCGGTCAAGGGCCCGATGCCTTGGGTCAAGATCATGCCCACCGGCGGCGTCGATCCGGACGAGGCGTCCATCGCCAAATGGTTCGGCGCGGGCATCGTCGCAGCGGGTATGGGCTCCAAACTGGTGACGGATGACGCCGTGAAGTCGGGCGACTGGGCCGCCATCGAGGCGTCGGTGCGTTCGGCGGTGAACGCCGTCGCCGCCTTCCGCGCATCCAGAAAAGGCTAAGCGCTGAAGCGCCGTCAGCGGGGCGCGCGGTCGTCCGGCTGACGGTGATCCGGTCCGTGGGCTGCGGCGCGACGGGCGGCGCCCTTGCGCTGAAGGATCGGGGCCAGGGCCTTGCGCTCCTCGGGCGTCAGCGTCGCCAGCACGGCGACCGCGCCTTTTTCCAAACGGGTGCGACCCCGCATCTCGGCCGCTCTGGACTGCTCCAGCAAGCTTTCGACCCGGGCCGCGTCCAGAGCGGGCTGACCGGCGACGTCGATGGCCTCGCGCCGAGCGGCGCGGGCCGCCTCGAAATCAGGACGCGCCGCCAGGGCCGATTCTCGCAGCGAGGTGCGCACGCGCTGGCGCACGGCCGGATCCAGATCGGCCAGCACCTCGGCCAGCGGTCCCTCGCGCCCCGGACGGCGTTGGTCCTCGATACGGCGTTCGATCCGGTCGCGATTGACGACATAGGTGACCCCGCCCGCCACGGCGAACAGGTTCAGGGCCACCGAGACGGCCAAGGCGATCTTCAGGCTCTTGGACGTCATCCCAGCAGTTCCGTGTCATCCACGCCCGTCAGCGAGGATTGGTAAAGCACCGCATCGGCGCGCGCGTCGGCGGTCAGATGGGTGGTCAGGCCGACGCCGGCGACCACGCCCGCACAGGCCGCGGCGGCCCAACCGGCGCCGAGGTACCAGATCGCCTTGCCCAGACGGCTTTTCGCCCGGGGCGCAGCCGCAAGGATGCGCGCGGCCAGGGCGGCGGACGGGACAGGTCTGGGCGCGACGTCGAGCAGAGCGTCCAGCGCGGCCGCCTGATCCAGCACCGCCTTCAGCGACGGATCGGCGGCGATCAGGCTTTCGGCGAAGGCGCGCTCGGACGCGGGCCACCGACGCAGGTCGGCGCCATAGGCGTCCGCCAGTTCGTGCAACCGTTCCGCCTTCATCGTCCGTCTCCTCTAATCGACCCCGGACCGATGTCCGAAAGGGCCAGACGCAATGCGCGACGACCGCGCGACAACAAACTCTCCAGCGCCTCGACGCTGATCTCCATCAGGGCCGCCGCATCGATATTCGACAGCTCCTGATAATGGCACAGGACGATGGCCTCGCGCTGTCGGTCCGGCAGACGTTTCAGGGCCGCCGTGACCCGCACGCCCGTCTCGGCCGCCAGCAGACCGCGATCCGGCGCCGGGCCTTCGTCGGGACGATCCGGCGGCGTGTCGGTCGGGATTTCGCGCCGACGCCTCAGCCGATCGTAACAGAGGTTCAGCGCGACCCGGTGCAGCCAGGTGTCGAACCGGGCCTTGCCGGGCGTCCATCTGGGCGCCTGACGCCAGGCCTTCAGCATCGTCTCCTGGGCCACGTCCTCGGCCTCGACCGCATCGCCCAGCATGCGCTGGGCCAGCGACAGGATGCGCGGCAGCTTGCGCGAGACGAGCGTCTGTGCCGCCGCCGGGTCGCCCTGCCCGACGCGCCGCACCAGATCCTCGTCGGGGTCGACGATCGCGACCAAACCTGCCTCTTCCGCTGCTGACGAAAGGGACCGGTGCGTTCACGACGGCCGACCCCGACACCGTCTTACTCCGAAGCCGGGACGGGGGAAGCGGGTTGTTGCGCCTGGCGGGCCGCGCGGCGTTCCTGGCGATCCGCGCGTTGAGCGGACATGGCTGCCCGGCGCTCGTCGGCGGAGATCACGCCGTCGCGGTTGGCGTCCATCTTGTCGAACCGCTCGCCCAGCTTGGCGGAGGCTTCGGCGATCACCACCGGCCCGCGTTCGCGTCCTTGTCCGCGCATGGCGTGATGCGCGCCCCCGCGACGTCCCTCACGATGACCGGCGCGTTCGGCGCGCGGACCGCGATCTGGGCGTGCGGCATGGCCGGCGTCGAACTCGGCGCGGCTGATGGAGCCGTCGCCGTTCGCATCCAGCTTGGCGAAGCGGTCGCCCGCGCGTTCGGCGCGACGGGCCTGCATGGCGGCGGCACGCTCTTCTGGGCTGACAACGCCGTCGCGGTTCGTATCGAGCGCGGTCAGACGCGCGATGCGCGCATCGACGAACTCGGCGCGGGTGATCTGGCGGTTTGGATCCGCGCGCGCATGATGCGGCGCAGCGGCGCCGGCGGCGGGGGCCGGGGGAACCTGTGCGGTCGCGGCGCCGGCGGCGGCGGCCAGAGCGATGACGCCCAGGCCGGTCAGAAAGGTGTTTCTCATCTCGATCATCTCCACGGGCGCGTCTGGCGCCCTTTGACATTGCCCTGTCAGGAGATTGAACGCGGTCTGTCGGATTCTCCGTCGCGGCCTACTGGCACCGCCCGCTCGAAGGCCTTTCGGGCCCGCGCGCGCAGGTCGGTCAGTTCGGTCTTCAGCGTGTCGAAGTCCGGCGCGCCGGCGGCCTCGGCCAGGCGCAGCTGGAAGACGCCGGGCTCGCCCTCCGGATCGACCCGCCCCTCGAAGGCGGCGGCCAGAAGATGGGCCAGACGCTGCTGCACGCGCCAGGCCTCGGCTAGGACCGGGTCGTCGTGCAGGGCCTCAAGCGTCGACAGGGTCAAAGGCTCGCCGATGGCGGCGGCTTGAAGCTGGCGGAACTGGGCCGCGAACTCGGCGTCCACCTGCCCACCCGGCGACAGCTTCAAGTCCCAGAAGCCGTGCGGGCGACGCTCGCGATCCATCAGAGCGCGCATCTTTCGGATGTCGGCGGCGACATCGACGCCGGGACGCGGGCGACGCAGGGCGGCCTCGATAGCGGCCGAAACCTGGGTGCCGAACTTGGGATCGCTGGCCCAGACCACGCGAGCGCGAGTCAGAACCATGAACTCCCACGTCTCGGCCTCCTTGGCGTAATAGGCGTCGAACGCCTTCAGCCGCACCGAAACCGGCCCCTTGGAGCCGGTGGGGCGCAGGCGCATGTCCACCTCATAGAGGCCGCCTTCCGCCGTATGCGCCGACAGGGCCGCAATCAGCCGCTGGGTGAAGCGGGCGTAGAAGACGTCGGCGGTCCAACCCTTGATCTCGGACGTCGCCTCGGGCGGCGCCTCGTACAGCGTCATCAGATCAAGATCCGATCCGGCCGTCATCTCGCGCGATCCGGCCTTGCCCAAGGCGACCACCGCCACCGCGCCGGCGAAGGCGCCGCCCAACCGTTCGGTCTCGGCCAGCGCCGCCGGCGACAAGGTGCGCATGGCGGCGTCGGCCAGGGCGGCGTAGGCGCGGCCCGCCGCCTCGGCCCCCGCCCTGCCGGTCAGAGCGTGGATGCCGATGCGGAACATCTGCTCGCGGTGCAGGCGGCGCACGGCGTTCATGGCCCCTTCGAAGTCCTCCGTCTCGCCGGCCTCGCGCAGCATCTGCTCGGTCAGGCCGGTCTCTTCGGACAGATCGACCAGGAAGCGGGCGTCCAGCACACCGTCCAGCGCCGCCGGTTGCCGGCCAAGCGTCCGGGCGAGACGCGGCGCGAATGCCATGACGCCCAGCACCATCTCGAACAGTTTGGGCTGGTTCAGGAACAGGGCCTGGACCTGCACGCCCGCCGCCAGGCCGGAGAAGAAGACCGCGAAACGGCGAAACGCATCGTCCGGCGCACCGGATCGGGCCAGAGCCTCCAGCAGGCGCGGGGCCAGGCGGGTGAACAGCTCACGGCCGCGCGACGTCCTCGTCGCGGGGATGCGACCGTGGTGCCAGCTGCGGATCGTGTCGGCGACGGACGGCGCCTCGGAAAAGCCCATGCGGCGCAGGGTTTCCAGCGTCTCGGGATCATTCTCGACCCCGGTGAAGACCAGGCTGCCGTAGCTGGAGTCCAGATCTTCGCCGCCCTCGAACAATTCGCCGTAGCGGGCGTTGATCCGCGCCAGCAGGGCCTCGACCCGGGCGTCGAAGGCCGCAAGATCGGCGGAACCGTCAAGCGCAGCGACGGCGGCGCGGCGCTCGGCGTCCTCGGGCAGGCGGTGGGTCTGCTCGTCGTCGAGCATCTGCACGCGGTGCTCCAGCCCGCGCAGCGCGACATAGGCGGCCGACAGTTCTTCGCAGACCGCCTGGGGCACATGGCGCGCGTCGGCCAGAGCCTTCAACGCCTCCAGCGTGCGCTGTTTGCGCAAAGCCGGATCGCGGCCGCCCAGGATCAGCTGTTGGGTCTGGGCGTAGAATTCGATCTCGCGGATGCCGCCGCGACCCAGCTTCAGATTGGCCCCGGCGGCCTGCAGTCCCTCGCCCGTCTTGTGGACGTGGATCTGTTTCTTGATCGACTGGATGTCGAGCACGGCCGCGTAGTCCAGGCTGCGCCGCCAGATGAAGGGGATCATGGCCTTCAGGAACCGACCCGCCGCGCGCATGTCGCCCAGCACCGGCCGCGCCTTGATGAAGGCCGCCCGCTCCCAGTTCTGGCCGACGCTCTCATAATAGGCCAGGGCCATCGGCCCGGCGACGACCGGCGGGGTCGAGGATGGGTCGGGCCGCAGCCGCAGATCGACGCGGAAAACATAGCCGTCGCCCGTCCGCTCGGTCAGCAGGGTGGCGATCCCCTTGCCGACGCGATTGGCGAAGTCCTGCATCTCCTCGCCTTCGCGCAGGGCGAGGCCCATCAGGCGCGGCTCGAAGAAGAGGGAGATATCGATATCGGACGAATAGTTCAGTTCATTGGCGCCATGTTTGCCCATGGCCAGGCCGAACAGGCCCGGAATGGGGCCGCGCGGATCGCCGGGCGGCGAGATCAGCCGGCCGCGCGCCCTCTGTTCGGCGGCGACGGCGCGCAGGGCGGCCCGGCATGCGGCGTCGGCGAACCGGGACAGGGCGTCGGTGACCTGATCCAGATCCCACACCGCGCCCAGATCGGCCAGGGCGGTCAGCAGGTGCAAGTCGGCCTTCAGCACGCGCAGCGGGGCGCGCACCGCGTCCGGCTCGGCGTCCAGCGCGTCCGTGTCGCGAATGATCCGCTCCAGCGCTTCGACCGGATCGGCTTCCAGCAGGCTTCGCAGATGGGCGGGGCGACGCCGCATCAGACCGGCGAGATAGGGCGAGGCGCCGGCGACGGGGGCCAGGGCGGGCCAGGCGGCGTCCAGAGTCTCGCGCCAGCCGTCGGCGTCAGCGGCTGCGGTCAGAGTTTCGTGCAGGCGGTCGGCGGCGGCGATATTTGTAACCGGACCGGCGGCGATAAGGCTGTCAGCCAACGGGATCGAGGATTGTGCATGGGCCATCACATCATCCGCTCATCCCGGTCGAGGCCGGCGGCAGCACCAGCGCCACCCGCAACCCCGGTCCGAAGTCGCCGTAGGCGCCTGGACCTTCGTCCAGCACTACCCGTCCGCCGTGGGCCTCGGCCACCGCCGTCACCAGCGAAAGCCCAAGGCCCGAGCCGGGTTCGGTGCGGCTGTTGTCCAGGCGCACGAACCGCTGGACCACCCGCTCGCGGTCCTCTTCCGGCACGCCCGGTCCGGTGTCGGTGACGGAATATTCGATCTCGCCCGACGAGCGGCGGCGCGCGCGCAGCTTCACCGCCCCGCCGGCGGGTGTGTATTTGATGGCGTTGTCGATCAGATTGGCCAGGGCCTGGGCCAAAAAGGGCTGGTTGCCTTCGATCATCAGCCCCTTTTCGACCTCGGACGAGAAGTCGATGTCCTTGTCCTCGGCTGCGGGTTCATAAAGCTCGGCCATGTCGGCGGCGAGGTCGGCGGCGTCCATGATCTTGGGATCCGGTGCACCGCCCGCCTGCAGACGCGCGATGGCCAGGACGGTGTTGAACGTCTTCAGCAGATGGTCGGCCTCATCCAGGGCGATGCCCAGGGCGTCCACCCCGTCGATCTTGCCGGCTTCGGCGTCGATCAGGGCCACCTCCAGCTTGGCCCGCATCCGCGTCAGGGGCGAACGCAGGTCGTGGGCGATGGCGTCGCCGGCATGGCGGATCGACGACATGGAGGCCTCCAGCCGGTCCAGCATGGTGTTCAGCCCTTGGCCCAGTTCATCCAGTTCGTCGCCGGTGTGGCGCACGGGCGCACGGACCTTGAGATCGCCTTCCTGCACCGACTGCACGACACGGTTCAGCCCGGCCATGGCGTTTTCGACCCGCCGGCTGATGTAGAGACCGCCCGCCAGGCCAAGCAGCATGACCAGGGCCATGGCGCCCCACAGGGCCTGGGTCAGACGCGCCAGATAGGCTTCGATGTCGCCGATGTCCTGACCGACGAACAAATGTTCGCCGCCGGCCAGGGTGGTGATCACCCCGATGGAGCGCCGACGCTGGACCTTGCCTTGCGCATCCGTGTCGGTCAGGCGGAAGCTTTCCCAGTCGCTGGCGCCGGCCGGCAGGCTGAGGTCGATGTCGATCGGCGATTCGGTGATGTTGCCGGTGATCGTCTTTCCGGCCGCGTCGGTCAGCAGATACAGATACGGCCCGCCCCGGATCGACCGCTCCACCAGCGCCTGGTTCAGGGCGTCAATGCCGCGCGTGCCGTGGATCGCCGTCAAGGCACCCAGCTCGATCTCAACGTCCGCTTTGGCCCGCCCTTGGGCCTCTGACGCCGAGGCGAAATAGACATAGGCCAGGATCGCCCCCGCCGCCGCCACGAACAGCGCCAGGAACAGCAGCGTCAGCCGGAAGGGCGTGCGGCGAAGGAGGGAGGGGAGGCGCACTAAAATCCTCCCCCGTTCACGGGGGAGGGGGACCACGAAGTGGTGGAGGGGGCGGGGTCAGCGCCGGTGTCTGGGGTCGCCCCTTCCACCGCCGTGCCGGCGGTCCCCCTCCCCCGCGTTGCGGGGGAGGATCTCAAGTCAAGCCTCCAACCGGTACCCCGCCCCGCGCACGGTCTGCAGCATCGCACGGTCGAAGCCCTTGTCGATCTTGGAGCGCAGGCGGCTGATGTGGACGTCGATGACGTTGGTCTGAGGGTCGAAATGGTATTCCCAGACCTTCTCCAGCAGCATGGTGCGGGTCACCGACTGGCCGGCGTGGCGCATCAGGAACTCCAACAGCTGGAACTCTCGCGGCTGAAGATCGATCTCGGCCGCGCCGCGATGGACGGTGCGGGCGATCAGGTTCATTTCCAGGTCGCCGACCTTGAGCACGGTCTGGACCCCGCCGGTCTCGCGACGACGGGCGAGAGCCTCGACCCGCGCGATCAGTTCGGCGAAGGCGTAGGGCTTGACCAGATAGTCGTCGGCGCCGGCCTTCAGGCCCGTGACCCGGTCCTCGACCTCGCCCAGGGCCGACAGGAACAGGACCGGCGTCTGATCGCCGCCCTTGCGCACCGTCTCGACCATGCCGACGCCGTCCAAGCGCGGCATCATCCGATCCACCACATAGACGTCGTAGCCGCCCTTTTGCGACTCCAGCAGCCCAAAGGCGCCGTCCACAGCGTGGGTCACCTCATGTCCGGCTTCGGACAGGCCCCGCACCATGGCGGTCGCCGCCTCGGCGTCATCCTCGACCACCAAAATCCGCATCGAAACCCCTCCCGGAATCAAAATCGCCGCCGATGGTAGCGCATCGGCGGCGATAGGGTGAGTTAAGGCTTGGTCAGAATGCCGATCATTCGCCGGTGGCGAAGCGCAGCGGCACCGGGCTGGTGCCCTGGGGCGTGCGGACGAACAGCAGGATGCTGGGTCGGCCCGCCTGTTTCGCCGCCGCCACCGCAGTGCGCAGATCGGCCGCGGAGGTGATGTTGCGGTCATTCGCACGGGTGATGACGAAGCCCGGCTGGAAGCCGAGACGCGCCGCAGCCGACTCCTGCTCCACATTGGTGATGACCACGCCGGTCACGCTTTCCGGAATGTTGAAACGCGACCGGGCGGCAGGCGTGATGGCCGTCACACCGAGGCCTTCGATGGTTTCGCCTTGGCCCGGCTGAGCCTGACCCGGAGCCGCAGAACCGCCTCCCTCTTCACCGGCGTTCAGCTCCTCTTCCGACGGACGCGTGCCCGAACGGACGTTAAGCGTCTGACGGCGGCCGTCGCGGATCACTTCCAGGCGGATGGTGTCGCCCGGCTTGGCCGACCCGACCCGGCGCGTGGCTTCCTGGCTGTTGGCTACGGCCTCGCCGTTGACGCCGACCAGCAGATCCCCAACCTGAACGCCGCCGCGCGCAGCAGGACCGCCGTCGGTCACGCTCTCGATCAGGGCGCCCTTGAAGTCCTTGGGCTGACCCAAGGCTTCCCAGCCATCGGGGCTGAGGGTGCGAAGGCCCAGGCCGACATAGCCGCGCTCGATCGACTGACCGCGCATCAGGCGTTCGGTGATCGACTTGGCGGTCTCGGCCGGGATGGCGAAGCCGATGCCGACCGATCCGCCGGTGGGCGAATAGATGGCCGAGTTCACGCCGATGACGCGGCCGTGGATGTCGAAGGTCGGGCCGCCCGAGTTGCCCCGGTTGATGGCGGCGTCGATCTGGATGTAGTCGTTGTAGCCTGACGGATCGATGTCGCGCGCCTTGGCCGAGACGATGCCGGCCGTGGCGGTGCCGCCCAGGCCGAACGGGTTGCCGATGGCGATGACCCAGTCGCCGACGCGCGGCTCGGCTGTCTCTTCGAAACTGACATACTTGAAGTCATTGCCCTCGACCTTGATCACGGCCAGGTCGGTGCCGGGATCGCGACCGATCAGGCGGGCCGGCAGTTCGCGGCCGTCCGACATCTTGACCTTGATCTCGGTCGCGTCGGCGACGACGTGGTTGTTGGTGACGATGAAGCCGTCCTGGGAGATGAAGAAGCCCGATCCGGCGCCCTGGGTCGTCTGCGGCTCATCACCGCCCTGACCGCCGCGACCTTGCGGCGGCACGAACTGGAACGGCAGGCCGGGAATGGTGAAGGCGCCGCCCTGGGGCTGGTCCACCTTGACCGTCACGTCGATCTGAACGACGGCCGGCGAGACCTGATCGAAGATTGTCGCGAAACTGCTGGGCGCGCCCGGCGGGGGCGTGAAACTGTCGCCGTTGGCCGGGACCGGGGTGATCCGGTTGACCGCCTGCGGTTCCGCATGCGCGCCGGGCCAGTTGATGACGCCGCCGGCGGTCGCCGCCGCCGCCAGGGTCAGGCCGGCCGCGGCCCCGAGAATGAACTCCTTGCGCTTCAGCATCGTGGTCCTTGCGATCCTCTGTCCAGCGCCATGCGGGCGCCGGTTTCGCGATTGATATAGGCCGGACGGCGCTTACGCCAATCCCAGCCGCCGATCGTTGATCTCGACTAGCGCCCGTCGTGAGGCGAGGTTGCGTCAGGATCGCGGCGAAGCTTCTCATTTCGCAGAACTTCGTCCAGTCGGCCTTCTTCTTCGGCAGTGAGAGGCGCGGCCTCGACCGGACGACGGCGCGCGCGCAGCATCAGCACGGTGACCGCCAGCAGCACCAGGGCGAACGGCCCGAACCACAACAGCCATGTGCCTGCCCGCACCGGCGGGGTGAACAGCACATAGTCGCCGAAACGCCGCACCAGGTCGTCGCGTACCGCCTGGTCCGAGGCGCCGGCAGCGATCTCCTCGCGGATCAGGCGGCGCATGTCGCCCGCCACGCCCGCCGGACTGTCGGCGATGGCCTCGTGCTGGCAAACGACGCAGCGGACATCCTTGAACAGGGCCTGTGCGCGGGCCTCCTGCGTCGCATCAGGCAAGGGCCTGTCCGGCGCGGCGGGCGGCTCGGCCGCCGTCAGCATCAGCGCCAAGACCGGCGCGGCCAGCAGGATCAGATACCGCCTCATGCCGTCTTGCGCCGTCGCGGACCGATGCCGACCCGCAACCGCCGATCCATCAGGGACAGGACGCCGCCCAGGGCCATGATCATCGGTCCCAGGAAGATCAGTCGCGCCCAGGGGTTCCAGTACAGGCGCACGACCCAGGCCGGCTGCTGCGGACTGCCCGCCCGTTCGCCGATCACGACATAGACGTCGTCCAGTCCCCGGAAATCCAGCCCGACCTCGGTGGTGGTCTGACCGCCGGCGGGGAAGAAGCGGCGCTCGGCCGTGACCGTGCTGGCTCGGCCGCGATCATCTGTAGCGCGCACCGTCAGTCGGCCCTGTTCGGCCAGATAGTTCGGCCCCTCGACCACGCGGACGTCGTCCAAGGTGACGGTCCAGGGGCCGGCGGAGACGCTCTGGCCCAGCGACAGGGCGCGCGCCGTCTCGGCCTTGAAGCCGGTCTCGACCACCGCCCCCAGGATGAAGACGCCCAGGCCCAGGTGCGCGAAGGTCATGCCCCAGGCGCCCAGCGGCAGGCCCTTCAGACGACGCAGAGTCTCGGCCGCCGAGGCGCGGAACAGTCGCGCGCGTTCGGCCACCTCAGCCAGCGATCCCAGGATCAGCCAGGCGCCCAGGCCGATCCCGGCGGCGGCCAACGCCTTTTTCGGTTCCCACAGCGCATAGGCCGCCAGAGCCGACACGATGGCCAGACCTGCCGCTACGGCCAGACGCTGCATCGCGCCGGGCAGGTCGTCGCGCTTCCAGGCCAGCAGCGGCCCGGCCGGCAGGATGATGAAGGCGACCATCATCAGCGGCGTGAAGGTCGCGGCGAAATAGGGCGGGCCGACCGAGATAGTCGCGCCGGACGCGGCCTCCAGGATCAGGGGATACAGGGTGCCCAGCAGCACGGTCGCGGCCGCCGCCGTCAGGAACAGATTGTTCAGCACCAGCGCGCCCTCGCGGCTGACCGGCGCGAACATTCCGCCGCCCTTCAGCTGGGGGGCGCGCCAGGCGAACAGGGCGAAGGCGGCGCCGGCCGTAACGCCCAGAATCGCCAGCAGCATCAGGCCGCGCTGGGGATCGACGGCGAAGGCGTGGACGCTGGTCAGCACGCCCGACCGCACCAAAAAGGCGCCCAGCATGGAGAAGGTGAAGGCCAGCAACGCAAGGAAGACGGTCCAGCCTGCCAGCGCGCCGCGCCGCTCGGTCACGACAGCGCTGTGCAACAGGGCCGCCCCCGCCAGCCAGGGCATGAATGACGCGTTCTCGACCGGGTCCCAGAACCACCAGCCGCCCCAGCCCAGCTCATAATAGGCCCAGAACGACCCCAGGGTGATGCCGACAGTCAGGAAGGCCCAGCTGGCGAGCGCCCAGGGCCGCACCCAGCGGCCCCAGGCGGGCCAGAAGGCGGTCTGCGCCCGTCCCTCGATCAGGGCCGCGACGGCGAGGGAGAAGCAGACGGAAAAGCCGACATAGCCGGCGTAGAGCAGCGGCGGATGCACGGCTAGGGCCGGGTCCTGCAGCAGGGGGTTGAGCGAGGCCCCCTGGAACGGCGCGGGGTCCAGACGCGTGAAAGGGCTGGAGGTGAAGACGGCGAAGGCCAGGAAAAGCGAGCCCAGCGCGCCCTGCACCGCCACGGCCGAGGCCTTCAGCCCGAACGGCAAGCCGCGCGCCCGGGCCAGCGCCCCGCCGAAGACGGTCAGCACCAGGCACCACAGCAGCAGCGACCCCTCGTGGCTGCCCCAGGCGCCGGCGACCTTGTACAGCATCGGCTTGTCGGTGTGGCTGTTGGCCGCGACGTTGGAGACCGAGAAGTCGGACACGACGAAGGCGTAGATCAGCGCAGCGAAACTGAGGGCGACCGCGCCCGCCGCCGCCAGCGCCGCGCCTTGCGCCGCCCCGGCCAGCACAGGGCTGCGGCGCGCGCGTCCGGCCGCCGACAGGCCCGTCTGCAGGATCGACAGCGCCAGAGCCAGCGCCAGGGCGAAGGCCCCAAGCTCAGCGATCATAGGGGAACGGTCTTGCTGGCTGCGGCCGTGGTCGGCGCTGCGTCCGGCCGCCACTCGCCCTTTTCCTTCAGCCGGTCGGAGACCTCGCGCGGCATATAGTTCTCGTCGTGCTTGGCCAGGACCTGGCTGGCGTGGAATGTGCGGTCGGCCCCGAACGCCCCTTGCGCCACGATCCCCTGCCCTTCGCGGAACAGGTCGGGCAGGTCGCCGTGATAGACGACGCGGGTCGTCGCGGCGTTGTCGGTAACGGAAAAGGCCACCACGCCGTCGCCGGACTTCTGCACGCTGCCGACCTCGACCAGACCGCCCAGGCGGATGTTGCGGCCCTCGGGCGCCTTGTCGACCGTGGCCTCGGACGGGGAATAGAAGAAGGTCACGCTGTCCTGCATCGCCCACAGCGACAGGCCGACCGCCAGCGCCAGGATCGGCGCCACGGCGGCGACGACCCACAGGCGACGACGCGCCTTCGGCGATTTCGGCAGCCAGCTCATGCGACGGACATTCCGGGTTCGGAGGACGGATCGGCGGCATATACCGCCGTCGCGGCGCGCGACCAACGCGTCATTGCGCGCCGTCCTTCGGCAGTCGCCGCTCTAGGTCCAGACGACGCGGGTCGGCCGGATCCAGCGCGGCGATCAGGGGCGTCCACAGGGTGCGCGCCGAGGCGTCGTCGCCCCGCCGCAGGGCCGCCTCGCCGAGGAAGAAGCGCGCGCCCAGCTGGTCCGAGTCCAGCTTCAGCGCCTCGCGGAAGGCGGCCTCGGCGTCGCCGCCGATCTGGTCGTCATTGGCGACCACCAGGCTCTCGCCCAGTCGCGCCCAGGCCTGGGCGTCCTTGGGGTCGAGGGCGATCAGGCGACGGAAGGCCGACGCCGCGCCCAGGGGATCGCCGGCCGCATAACGCGCCGCGCCCAGCATGGCCAGCGCCTGGCGATCCTGCGGCCGTTCGCGCACGACTCGCGCCGTCACGGCGGCGAGCTGCGCCGGCTCCAGCCCCTCCAGGTTCGCCGCCCAGTCGTCGACGCGCCGCTCATAGGCCTGGTCCGGCAGGCCGGGCGCGCCTGTGAAGACATAGAGGCCCAGCGCGCCGGCGACCGTCACGGCGATCCCCCCCAGCACCCAGAACCGATCCTTAGGCCCAGCCACGGGGGCCGCGGTCGTCGTCATGGCCAAAAGCCGCCGCCCCGCCTCGGCTCGTGCGCTGGCATAGGCCGCGTCGTCCAGCAGGCCGCGAGCCTTCAGCCGATCCAGTTCCTCGATCTCGCGCGAGCCGGCCTGGGTCTCGGCCCCTGCGGCCGGATCGGCGCGGCGCCGTGCGCCGGTCAACACCAGCAGGGCGGCCAGGGCCGCCGCCAGTCCCGTCATTATCCAGAACACGATCATCTGCGCCGTCTAACCCATCCGCGAACGTCGGGCGAGGCGTCGTTTCAGCCCAGCCGCGCCATTTCCGCCGAGGCTGCGCGTCGCCTGACCGCGCGCGCCGCCTCCAGCGCCTCGATCACGGTCAGGAACCGCGCCGCGACACCGATCAGACGCAGCACATGGTCGGGATTTTCGGCTTCGCCGTCCGACAGACTGTTCAGCGCCTCGTCGGACCAGGTGGAGAGGTAGTCGGTCAGGTCGGCCTTCAGTCCCGAGCGATCGGCTTCGCAGCCGAAGGTGACGGCCGCGCCGCGCAGGGCCGCCACCGCCGCCAGCAGGGCCGCCGCCGCCTCGATCGGTTCGCCCTCGGCCGGCGCCTCCAGCCAGGGCGACATCCGCGTCATGCGTCCGGTGATGACCTGGCGCTTCATCGGCAGGGCGGCGTGGACGGCGCTGGAGGCGGACTTCATCAGGCCGGAAAGCTGGCCCGACACCTGGACCCGCGCCATCCGCGCCGCCTTGCCCCAGCTTGAATCGGGCCGCACCTGCAGGCTGAGGTCCATCTCGGCCAGCACGCCCGCGCACCAGCTGACGTCGTCCACCACACCCAGCATCGCCGTCTCTCCCAGCGACGAACGGACGACGGCGGCGATCTTTTGCACCCGCACCTGAACGGAGGTCAGCAGCCGCTCGACGAAGACGCCCATGTCGGAATGGCTGAGGGTGATTTCGCGGTCGGCCAAGCGGCTGGTCCGCGTCACGACCCGCAGCATCCGCTCGGCGTCCGCCACATGGGCGAACAGGATGTCGATCATGCGCCGCCCGCCGTCCGGCGACATCGCCAGACAGTCCTGGATCAGCAGCCTCAAACCCGCCAGTTGGTTGTCGTCGGGGCGCTCCAGCCAAACGGGCAGGCGCGGCAAGGCGCTGCGGGCCAGAGGCGTCAGGTCGAAACAGCCGGCCAGTTCGACCGGGGTGGATGGGGGCTGGTCGTCGGCGGGACGCTGAAACTCGGGCCAGACGTCGCGCGGCCGGTCGCGCAGCACGGCGGCCGCCTTGGCGCACAGCCGATCGGCGGCCAGGGTCCATTCGCCGTCCACGGCGACGGCGCCGTCCAGCAGAGGCAGGAAATCCTCCTCGCCCTGCACCGCCTCGCGCCAGACCCGTTTCAGGACCCGAGGCGGAAAGGCCAGGGCCGGCACGCCGTCGGCGCGCGGCTGAAACAGCGGCAGCAGGGGCGCAAAGGCCGTGCCGCGACGGGCGCGATCGCGCGCCTCTGCGGCGACGATATTCGCCAGTTCGGCCGCCTTGTCGCCCTTCAACGCCGCCACGGCCGCGCCCAGCATCCCCAGCGATGCGTCGGGACAGGCCTCGACGATCGCCGTCAGAGCGGCGTGGTGGGCGGCGGACAGGGACGGCACGAAAGCTCCTGCCAAAACTCAACTCAAGCCGGCACCGTGCGACAATCGGGTTAACAACGACTTGGCGTCCATTGAGCGCCGCTTCCACTTGAGTCAGGCGTCAGGCACGCCATATTGCCGCCACACCCGGCCAGCGCCGCCGTGCGCGCCGGAAAGGAAAGCCCATGCCCGTAATCGAGATCGACGGCCTGACCAAGACCTACAAGTCGGGGCATCAGGCGCTGAAGCGCATCGACCTGACGATCAACAAGGGCGAGATTTTCGCCCTGTTGGGACCGAACGGCGCGGGCAAGACCACGCTGATCTCCATCGTCTGTGGCATCGTCACGCCCACCACTGGGACCGTGGTCGCCGACGGCCATGACATCCAGTCCGACTTCCGCGCCGCCCGCACCAAGATCGGTCTGGTGCCGCAGGAGCTGACCACCGACGCCTTCGAAACCGTGCTGGCCACCGTCACCTTCAGTCGGGGCCTGTTCGGCAAGGCGCCGAACCCCGCCTTCATCGAAGGCGTGCTGAAAGACTTGTCGCTGTGGGACAAGCGCGACGCCAAGATCATGACCCTGTCGGGCGGGATGAAGCGGCGGGTGATGATCGCCAAGGCCCTGAGCCACGAGCCGGACATCCTGTTCCTGGATGAGCCGACCGCCGGGGTCGATGTCGAGCTGCGTCGCGACATGTGGGCCATGGTCAGAAAGCTGCGTGAGCGCGGCGTCACCATCATCCTGACGACCCACTACATCGAGGAGGCCGAGGAAATGGCCGACCGGGTGGGCGTGATCCTGAAGGGCGAACTGATCCTGGTCGAGGAAAAGTCGGCCCTGATGAAGAAGCTGGGCAAGAAGACCCTGACGCTGAACCTGATCGAGCCGTTGGGCGCCCTGCCCGCCGAACTGTCCGGCTGGGACCTGACGCTGAATAACAAGGGCGGAGAGCTGGAGTATAGTTTCGACGCCAATGCTGACGACACAGGCGTGCCGTCGCTGATCCGTCGGCTTGAGGCGCTGAACATCGGCTTCAAGGACTTGAACACTCGCCAGAGCTCGCTGGAAGACATCTTCGTCAGCCTGGTTCACCAGAACGGAGCCGCGGCATGACCTTCAACGGATACGGCGTCTGGGCCATTTATCGCTTCGAGATGGCGCGGGCGCTGCGCACCCTGTGGCAGAGCGTGGTCACCCCGGTGATCACCACGGCCCTTTATTTCGTCGTCTTCGGCGGCGCCATCGGCAGCCGGATGCAACAGGTGGACGGCGTGCCCTACGGCGCCTTCATCGTGCCGGGGCTGATCATGCTCAGCCTGTTCACACAGTCGATCTTCAACGCTTCGTTCGGCATCTACTTCCCCAAGTTCACCGGTACGATCTACGAGATCCTGTCGGCGCCGGTGTCGTCGCTGGAGATCGTGCTGGCGTATGTCGGCGCGGCGGCGACCAAGTCGGCGGTGCTGGGCCTGATCATTCTGGCCACGGCGGCCTTCTTCGTGCCGCTGCAGATCCTGCACCCGGTCTGGATGATGGCCTTCTTGATCCTGATTTCGGTGACCTTCAGCCTGTTCGGCTTCATCATCGGGGTCTGGGCCAATGGGTTCGAGCAGCTTCAGATGATCCCGATGCTGGTCGTGACGCCCCTGACCTTCCTGGGCGGCGCCTTCTATTCCATCGACATGCTGCCGGACGGCTGGCGCATGGTGACCCTGTTCAACCCTGTGGTCTATCTGATCTCGGGCTTCCGCTGGGCCTTCTATGGTCAGGGGGATGTGGCCATCGGCTTCAGCGTCGCCGCCACCCTGGCCTTCTTCGCCGTCTGCCTGGGCATCGTCATGTGGATGTTCAAGACCGGCTACCGGCTCAAGAACTGATCCGTCACGAAACGGGCCAGATCGCCAGCGATTGAGAAGACCATGTCCGACGACCAGAAGACCCCGCCCCAGCCCTTCGCCCGCAAGCCGGTGACCTGGGGCCGTATGCCCGCGACGACCTTCCACGTCGGTCCGGTGCCGGTCGCGCCCAATCCGCTGGACCGCATTCCCAATCCGCCGCCGCGCAAGCCCACGCCGCAACAGCAGCAGGCCTCGATCCACACCCAGAGCCTGGCCTCCGGCGTCGCGCCGGCCAAGGGTCAGACGACGCCCGCCAATCCCGCCCCGCGTCCCGCGCCCCGTCCGCAGGGGTCAAGCATCCTGGGCGGATCGCTGATCCCCACGGCGCGCCCGACCCAAGCCCAGCCTCAACCCCAGGCTCCAACGCCGCCGCAGCCCAGGCCGCAGCCGGCGCCGGCCGCTCAACCTGATCTGACCGTGCGCCCCCTGCCCGCGCCCGAGACGACGCCCGCCCCTGCGCCGAAGCCGGTCGCATCCGAACCTGTCGCCGCCCCAGCGGTCGCGGCCAGACCCGCTGTTTCGCCTGCGGCTGCGCCGATCACGCCCAGCTTCGCCCGTGCCCCCGCCAAGACCTCGCGCCTGCCGCTCTATGTTGGGGTCGGGGTCGTCGCCCTGTTGATCGCCGGAGGGGGCCTGTGGTTCGCGATGCGTCCCGCCTCGACCTCGACGGCGTCCACGCCCGCCATCGCCGCCGATGCGCCTCTGACCGCCCCGCCAGCCGATACGGTTCCTGCCGACGCCTCATCCGTCGTCGCGACCGAACAGCCCGCGCCCGCAGCGACGACTACGGCGACGCAGCCCACCACGGCGGCTTCCGCGCCCGCAACGACGACGACGCCGCGCGCGACGACGGCCGCGCCCCGCACGCAGACCCAGCCCCAGACGCCGGCCGCAACGACGCAACCGACGACGCGTGCGCCGACGACGACCACCCCGGCGCCGTCCACGCCGGCGCCGACCGTCACGACCGAGCCGCTGGTGATCGTTCCGACGGCGCCGACGCCCGCCCCGACCGCTGCACGTCCGTCGAGCAGCGATCCCGACGGTCCGGTGGTGACGCGGCCCCAACCGCTGGACTGATCGGCGGTTTCGCGCGCCGGGCAGGTGACGAAACGGCCTTCAGCCCCTACCTACAGGCCATGACCGTTCACGCCTCCCCGCCGCCCATCCTCGACGCCGCCGGCGTTGACATCGATGAAGCCCTGTCGATCCTGAAAACGGCCCTGGCCGGCGCCGACGACGGCGAACTGTTCCTGGAGCGGTCCGAGAGCGAGAGCCTGGTGTTCGACGACGGCCGGTTGAAGTCCGCCGCCTATGACGCTACCGAGGGCTTCGGCCTGCGGGTCGTGGCGGGCGAGACGGCCGGTTACGCCCACGCCAACGAGATCTCGGCCGCCGCCCTGCGTCGCGCCGCCGACAGCGCGGCCCTGGCCAAACAGGGGCACGAGGCCCGTGTCGCCGAAGGGCCCCGCGCCACCAATCAGAAACTGTATGGCGAGGTCGATCCCCTCGCCTCGCCCGCCTTCTCCGACAAGATCGCCCTGCTGGCCGAGATCGACGCCTGGGCGCGCGCCCGTGATCCGCGCGTGGTTCAGGTGTCCGCCTCCTTGATCGGCGAACGCCGCGCCATCGAGATCCTGCGCGCCGACGAGCGGGCGGTGCGCGATGTTCGCCCCCTCGTCCGTCTGAACGTCTCGGTCACCGTCGAGCAGAACGGCAAGCGCGAGAGCGCCTCATCCGGCGCCGGCGGTCGGGCCGGCTTCGAGGCCTGGGTCGCGCCCGAACGCTGGCAGGCCCAGGTGGACGAGGCCTTGCGTCAGGCCCTGGTCAATCTGGACGCCGTCGATTGCCCGGCGGGCGAGATGGACGTGGTCCTGGGCGCCGGGTGGCCCGGCGTGCTGCTGCACGAGGCCATCGGCCACGGCTTCGAGGGCGACTTCCACCGCAAGGGCTCGTCGGTCTTCAACGGAATGATGGGCCAGCGCGTCGCCGCCCCCGGCGTCACCGTGGTCGATGACGGCTCGATCGCCGGACGGCGCGGATCGCTGTCGGTCGATGACGAGGGCACGCCTACCTCCCGCACGGTCCTGATCGAGGACGGGATCATGGTCGGGTTGATGCACGACCGGCTGTCGGCGCGGCAGCTGGGCGTCGCCGCAACCGGCAATGGCCGGCGCCAGTCCTTCGCCCATATGCCGATGCCGCGCATGACCAATACCTTCATGGAGGGCGGCAAGGATTCGAAGGCCGACATGATCGCCAATACGAAGCGCGGCCTCTACGCCGCCAACTTCTCGGGCGGTCAGGTGGACATCACCAACGGCAAGTTCGTGTTCCAGTGCAATGAGGCCTATCTGATCGAGGACGGGGTGATCACCGCACCGGTGCGCGGCGCGACCCTGATCGGCGACGGGGCCACGGCCCTGACCAAGATCCAGATGGTCGGCGACGACTTCGCCTTCGATCCGGGCGTCGGCGTCTGCGGCAAGGCCGGACAGGGCGTGCCCGTCGGCATCGGCCAGCCCAGCCTCAAGATCGGCGGCCTGACGGTCGGCGGCACCGCCGTCTGAGCGAGCGGAACCGTATCGCTGCAAAGGGTGTTTCCCCGCCACACTGGAGAGGAAACACCATGCCTACCGAACGCGAAGTCCAACATCCCGACGGCCGGGTTGAACGCATCACTGAAACCAGCGCGGCGCCCACCACCGTCGTCGAGCGTCGCGGCAGCGGCATGGGCGCCATCGTCGCCCTGATCGTCGGCCTGCTGGCCGTTCTGGTGATCGGCTACTTCCTGATGAACATGAACCGCAGCGATGCTGTGAAGGACAACGCCATCGCCGGCGCCGCCGAGAGCGTTGGCAACGCCGCCGACAACATCGGCGAAGCCGCCCGCGACGCCGTTCCGGAACGCAAGTAAGCTCTAGCGCGCCGATTGAGCGGGGGCGGAGGGGCGCCATTCGGGACCGATCGGTTCCAGCCCCTCGGCCTCCAGCCGATCCAGTACGCCGTTCGGTTCGGCCAATAGCCGCAAGGGCGCGATGGCGACCGTTACCCCGGTCTCGGCCAGCGCCTTGTCCACCGCCGTATTCCATATCCGACGCAGATCGTCCGCCTGGGCCATCACCGACCAGTAGGAACAGGCGGTCGCCGCCTTTTCCAGGGGCGAGTCCAGCACCGCCGGAATCCGGCGCAGACGCCAGTTCTCCGCACGCTGCGCGCCCGCCTCGACCCCAGCCTCCGCCGCCGTCGCCGCAGCGTCGATGCAGTCGAGATAGCGTTCGGGCGGCGTCGTCAGAACCTTTTCGATTAATTCATCCCCCCTGAAGATGCCGACGGGTTCAGCCGGCGTGCGGTTGGCGCGCGTCGCCTGACGGACCAGGCCGGACACCGGACGCCCTCCGCTGCTGTAGCCGCCCCGTTCCATCAGATCGCCCGACAGGATCAGCATGCTGTCGCGGGTCGGGCCTTCGCCTGTCAGGCTTTCGACCCGGGCCTCAAGGTCCGTGGACAGATAGTCGGCGCTGGTGCGCCCGTTCGGCAACCGGGTCAGCGTCCGAAACCGCCAGATCAGCCGGCCCACATCGGCCAGCGAGGCCCGCCCCTCGACGGGAAACAGAACGCGGTCGGCACGATCAACCGCCGAAATGAGCGCGTCGGTGCGCCACTCCATCTTTCTGGGCAGGCCGTCGATCGATCCGACCAGGATCAGGACGCTGTCGCCGCGCCGCACCTCCCACATCGGCGCCTCAATCCGGCGAGCGGTGACGACGATATCCTCGACGGCGTCCGAAGGCGCATCCTGCGCGACGGCAGGCGCGGTCGTCAGCGTCATCGCGGCAAGTAAAAGCAATAGAGAAGATGAGCGTCTGATCATTACATCGCTGTAAACTTCATTACTGTCGCTGGTGTAATGAAATCGCTGTAATGATGTCGTCGATTTAATCCACCTTGCGGCCTTGTAACTGGAGATGAACGCGCCGGATCGGCACACCTCTCGCCAACACCCGAGGGGAAGATCAATGACAAAGACCCTGCTGCTGGCCAGCACCGCCCTGCTTTTCACCGCCGGCGCCGCATTCGCCGCCGACGCCTCCAACGCAGACAAGCCCCAAGTCGCCGAGGCCCCGGTGCCGACCGGCCCGACCAACCAGGCGCCCCTGGCCGACGCCAGCCAGCGCGGCGTGCTGGTCTTCACGCCGGACTTCTTCGCCGCCCAGCGCCCCAATACGGCGCTCGACATGGTCAACCGCGTCCCCGGCTTCTCCATCGACAACGGATCGGGCGCGCGCGGTTTCGAAGGGGCGGTCGGCAATGTGCTGATCAACAACAACCGCCCCGCCTCAAAGAACGACTCGGGTTCGAACGTCCTGGGCCGGACCCTGGCCAATCAGGTCGAGCGCATCGAACTGATCCGAGGCGGCGCGCCGGGTATCGACATGCAGGGCTATTCCGTCGTCGTGAACGTCATCCTGAAGACGACCGACAGCCGCCAGTCGATCCTGACCTGGAACGCCATGCTGTTCGAAGGCGGCCATGACATCTATGGCGGCTCCTATCAGTTCACGCAGAACAAGGGCGATCGCAGCTGGGGCGTGACCCTGTCGGACGGCATGGGATCCAGCGATTCCAACGGCGTCGGCCGGTCGATCCGTCGCAACGCCGCCGGCGACGTCATCCGCGACGAGCGTTTTGAAAACGACGGATGGGGCGGCGGTCAGAGCATTCGCGGCAACTACACCGGCCCGGTGTTCGGCGGAAAGCTGGAAGGCACCGCCCGCTATGGTCTGAACGACTATCAGAATTGGACCGAGCTTTCGTCGCCCACATCCCTGCGCCGCAGCGACTATGCCGAAGACGGCGATTCCGGCGAACTGGGCCTGACCTGGACCCGCACCCTGAACCCGCGCTGGACCCTGGAGACGCGTCTGATCCACGAGTTCTCAAGCTTCGACAGCGTCTCGGGCAGCAACGAGACGCTCAACGGGACGGCGGCGCCGGAGCAGCAGTTCAAATCCGACGGCGACTCGTCGGAATCCATCCTGCGAGCCCTGGTGCGTCACGAACGCTCGCCCGCCCTGACGATCGAGGCCGGCGCCGAGATCGCCTACAATATGCTGGACGTGAACCAGACCTTCACCATCGGCGGCGTCGGAGTTCCCCTGCCCAGCGCCTCGGTCAAGGTCGAGGAGACGCGCGGCGAGGCCTTCAGCAAGGCGACCTGGCGGATCAATCCGAAGCTGACGCTGGAGGGCGGCGTGCGCCTCGAGGCCTCCACCATCACCCAATCGGGCGATGCGGATCAGGAAAAGAGCTTCTTCTTCGCCAAGCCGCGGCTGCTGGCGACCTGGACGCCGATGGCCGACAACCAGCTGCGTTTCCGCTTCGAGCGCGAACTGGGTCAGCTGGACTTCGGCGACTTCGCTGCCTCAGCTGAACTGAGCGATGGCACGGTGTTCGGCGGCAACGTCGATCTGGAGCCGGAACAGCGCTGGATTTCCGAGCTGTCCTATGAGCGCCGCTTCTGGGGCGAGGGCGTGGTCTCGATCGGCTATCGCCACGACCGCATCATCGACGTGATCGACCGCCTTCCCCTGCCCGGTGGCCTGTCGGCGACTGGCAACATCGGCAACGGAACGCTGGATCAGCTGTCGCTGAACGTGGTCGTGCCGCTGGACAAGGTCGGGATTTCGGGCGCCCGCTTCACCTTCAGGAACGACTGGAACAAGAGCAGCGTCACCGACCCGACCACAGGTGAGGACCGTCGCATCTCGGGCGTACGCCCCAGCCAGGCCAATGTCGGCTTCCAGCAGGACATCACCTCGTGGAAGACCCAGTGGGGGATCAACTGGCTGCCGCGTCTGGGCCAGGCGACCTACGATCCGGACCAGACCTTCGCCTGGCGCGGCGCGGACTATCTGGAGGCCTTCGTCGAATACAAGCCCAGCCCGACCCTGTCGCTGCGCGCCCAGCTGAACCTGTGGGACGACTTCACCCAGCAGCGCACGGTCTACGCCACACGCAATCCGCGCACCGTAGCCTTCGTCGAGGAGCGCTCCATCGACCCGCGCACCTTCGTCTCGTTGCGGGTCCGCAAGACCTTCTGAGGTCGCGCTTCACGCAGCAAAAAGCCCCGGCGGATCGCTCCGCCGGGGCTTTTCCATGATCAGGCGTCGATCAGTGGCTGGGCGTCGAGGCCGCAGGACGGGCGACGTTGCCGTCTTCCTGACCGCGATCGTTCAGCGCAGGGCCAGGGTGGTTGTCCCCGTCATTGGCGCCGTGCGACCAGCCCTTGATGAAGTGGCTGATGACAATGAAGGCCACGCCGATGCCCATGCCCCACAGGCCCAGCAGCTTGAACACTTCAAGCGAGGTCTGCAGCGCAAGGCCCGGGTTCAGCACCTGGCCGCCGACCGTCTCCGTACCCGCCAGGCCGGCGATCCAGCCGCCGACATATTGGGCGATGGAGCTGGCCAGGAACCAGACGGCCATCATGAAGCTGACCACCTTGGCGACGGACAGTTTGGTGATTTCCGACAGGCCCACTGGCGACAGGAACAGCTCGCCGGTCGTGTGGAACAGATAGAGCAGACCCAGCAGGAGCAGCGGCATCTGGAAGGCCGAGTTGGCCATGCCGGCGCCCCACACCACGATCATGAAGCCCAGTCCGACCTGAAGCAGACCGAGGCCGAACTTCAGCGTGGGGTTGGGGTCCAGGTTGCGCTTGCCCAGGAAGGACCAGAGCGCGGCCATGATCGGTGCGAAGATCAGGATGAAGCCCGCATTGAACGACTGGGTCTGGGCCGCCGTGATGGTGGCGTCGATCCAGGGACCCGACGTGCTGAGACCAGCGGCGGCGATCTGGGCCGGGGTGCCGACGGTGACGCCCAGCAGCTGGAACGCCTGCGGGGTGATGCTGAGATCGACGTTGCGGTCGGCGAACAGGTTCAGCGAGGTGCCGGCCTGTTCGAACAGGGTGAAGAAGACGACCGAGCCGAAGATCAGCACCAGGGCCAGCATCATCCGCTCACGCTGCGCCTTGTTCTCGCAAACCTTGACGATGACGTAGAGGATGAACAGCAGCGACGCGACGGTGGCGGCGCCCAGGACCCAACCCACCAGGGCGTTGCGCTGAACCATGAACCAGACGACGCCGACGCCCAGGATGCTGAGCAGATAGATCGACCATTCGCGGTTGATCGGACCCAGCATGGGTTTGCTCAGATTGGCTTCGGCCGGAGGCTCGCCCTTGCCTTGCAGCAGGGGTTTGCCCAGCACGAAGACCACCCAGCCCAGCGCCATGCCGACGCCGGCCAGGCCAAAGCCTGCCCACCAGCCGACGGTCTGACCCAAAAGGCCGCACAGCACCGCCGCCCAGAAGGCGCCGAGGTTGATGCCGTAGTAGTAGAGGGTGAAGCCGGAATCACGCCGCGGGTCACCTTGCGGATAGAGCTGTCCGACGATGGTCGAGATGTTGGGCTTCAGGAAGCCGACGCCCATGATGATGAAGGACACCGCCAGATAGAAGACGTTCACGCCCGCCATATCGCGGGTCGCGTCGATCTTGTATTCGCCGGTCGGCAGAACGGCCGGCAGCGGCGAGGCGGCGGGCAGGTTCTCGATCGCCAGGCCGTTCTCGGCGGCCTCGAAGGCGTATTTCTGGCCGTTGACGACGATCGACACTTCACGCGCCGCGCCGCGGCCTTCGGCGTCGATCTGATAGGTCTGACCGGCATAAGTCAGGGTTTCGGTCGCGGGACGGCCCTCGAAAGCCATCATGCCGTGACCGGCGACCAGGAGCAGGGCGCCGAAGGCGACGGCCTTGCGCGTGCCGATGAAGCGGTCGGCCATGATGCCGCCCAGCAGGGGCAGCAGATAGACCAGCGAGGTGTAGGAGCCGTAGGTCGACCCCGCCATGGCGTCGTCGAACAGGAAATGTTGCGTCAGGAAGAAGATCAGGATGCCGCGCATGCCGTAGTAGGAGAAACGCTCCCACATCTCTGCGAAGAACAGGATGATCAGTCCGCGCGGGTGGTTTTTGAGGATCTGCATCAGCACCGGCACGCCCGTGGCGAAGGTGATGATCAGTCCAAGGGCGACGACGATGTTCATGCGCGCGTCCCCCTAATCGTCTTCACGCGTCGTGTAAGTCGCGCCTTCCCCAAATCCGTCCTCAACGGCTCACTCCCAACTGCCGCGCCGCTTATCGGGCGCGCGAAAGGCGCATACCCAGCACAGAGGGCGAATCCGAACAAGTGTTAAGGCTGTCGCGGGGGCGGCCAGGTGACGCGGAAGGAAAACGAAACACAACCCTAGGTGATGCTTGATGGCGCAAATCCTGCTAGGTCGTTTGTTAGAAACGCACACGGTTTCATAATGGGAAGGAGCGCCAGATGTCCGTCCGACCGATCGCCGCTCCAGACCATGAGGCGCTGAACACGCTGCATCGTCAGGTCGGCTGGCCCGAGCGGTCTCCGGCCGGATGGCGCTGGCTCGAGGCCAATCCTGCGCGAATAGCGATGGGCGCGCCCGCTGGTTGGGTCGTGGCCGACGAGGGTGACAACGCCGTCGCCATGCTGGGCAACTTCATCCAGCGTTTTCGTCACGGCGCGCAGGACCACTTCGGCGCCACCGGCTTTTCGATCATCGTGCCGCCCAGCCAGAAGGGCGCCAGCCGGCCTCTGATCCGCACCTTCTTGAACCAGCAAGGGCTGTTCGCCCGCTACACCTTCAACGCCAATGCGCGCTCGGCGCCGCTGTACGGCCTGTTCGACATGAAGCCCTGGCCGCCGCAGACTCATGGTCTGAAGCTGTCGTGGATCACCGATCGTCTGGCCTGCGCCCAGGGTCGTGTTTTGCGCCTGCTGCTGGGCCGCACCTCCGCCGAGACCGCCGCGCATCTGGGCGAACGGCTGATGAACGGGCGCGTGTTTCGCCAGACACCGCTGGCGCTGCCGGCGGGGGTGACGATGCTCCGCGACTTGTCGGACGCCTCGCCCTATGCGGACTTCTGGCGCCGGCTGTCGCAAGAAGATCGTCTGCTGGCGGATCGCAGTCCGGACACCCTGCGCTGGCGGTTGGCGGACCCCGACCTGACCCTGCCGCCGGTCATGCTGGCCTGCGTCAGGGATAGCCGCATCGTCGGGATGGCCATGGCGCAGATGACCAAGACCAGCCTGATCGAGCCGCCCTATCTGGATATTCTCGATCTGATCGCGCTGGAGACGGCGCACGAGGCGATCCCGCTTCTGACCCAGGCCTTGATCGCCACCGCCCGCGCGCTGGGAGCCGCCAAGGTGCGGCTTCAGGTGGTGACGCCGCGCCTGCTGGCGCAGTTGGGCGATCTGGCGAAGACGGCGCGGCGCGAAGGCGGCTGGGGACACTGCCACGCCATCATCGACGATCCTGCGCTGGCGGCAGCCTGGGCGCCGACGCCGTTCGACGGCGACTACGGCATCTGCGCGCGCACGCCACCGATGCCCAAGGCATGGGCTGCCGCCGCGATCACGCGCTCGACCTTGGGCGGGCGCGTGTCCAAGGCCTGATCAGGCGTTGGGGCGGGCCTTCAGCTCGTCGCGGATCTCGGCCAGCAGCGCTTCGGTCGCCGTCGGCGCGGCGGGCGCCGGATCGGGCTTGGCGGCTTCCTGACGACGCAGGGCGTTGATGCCCTTGACCACAAGGAAGACGACCCAGGCGACGATCAGAAACTGGATCACGGTGTTCAGGAAGGCGCCGTATTGGATCGCCACCTTCTCGACGGCCTCGGTCGCCGGGTTCTCAGCCCTCAGCACCCATTCCAATTCCGAGAAATCGATGCCGCCGGTGATCAGGCCGATGGGCGGCATCACCACCTGATCGACCAGGCTTTTGACGATGCCGTTGAAGGCGGCGCCGATGATCACGCCGACCGCCAAGTCCACGACATTGCCCTTGACCGCGAACTCGCGAAACTCCGACAGCAGGCTCATGAGATTTCCTTGAGAAAGTTAGATCAGGCGTCGCCCGAGGCGTTCAGCCGCTCGCGCAGCTCCTTGCCGCTCTTGAAGAAGGGGACGGCCTTGGCGGGCACCTCGACGGTTTCGCCAGTACGCGGATTGCGACCCGCGCGCGCCGGGCGCGACCGCACAGACAGGGCGCCGAAACCGCGCAACTCGACCCGGCCGCCTTCGGACAGGGCCGAGGTCATGGTGTTGAGGATCACATTGACCAGCCGCTCGACCTCGGCGTGAGTCAGGTGGGTGTTTTCGGCTGCAAGCTTCTCGATCAGTTCGGACTTGATCATCTGCGCCCCCGCGAGCTCGGAATGACGGGCTGTTTCGCCCGCCGTCGATCCAGAGCCCACACCCTAACCTTCGACAGGCTCTGTAAAAAGCCCTTATCCGACAATGATGCGCGCCATTCGCAGGAAAAATGTCCGGAAGTGCACACAGCAGTGTGCCAGACAGAGAAAAGGGCGACGGGATTGCTCCCGCCGCCCTCATTCTTTTCGCTATCGCAGAGCGCGCGGCGCTCTGCTGATTGAGCGAGGCGACCGAAGGACGCGATGCGCCCTTCGGCTTGAGCCTTACTCCTTGGTGCCGGCGTTCTTCAGCGCGGCGCCCAGGATGTCGCCCAGCGAAGCGCCCGAATCGGACGATCCGAACTGCTCGATGGCTTCCTGCTCGTCCTTCATTTCCAGCGCCTTGATCGACACGGAGACGCGGCGCGAGGCCTTGTCCACGGCGGTGATCATGGCGTCGACGCGGTCGCCGACGGCGAAGCGTTCCGGACGTTGCTCGTTGCGGTCGCGCGACAGGTCCGACTTGCGAACGAAGGCCGTGACCGGCGCGTCGTCTTCACCGAACTTGACCTCGATGCCGCCCGACTCGATCGCCGTCACGGTGACGGTGATCTGCTGGCCGCGACGATAGGTGTCGCCCTCGCCGATCGGATCGCCGCCCAGCTGCTTGATGCCCAGCGAGACGCGTTCCTTCTCGACGTCGACATCCAGGACCTTGGCCTTGACCATCTCGCCCTTGCGGTAGCGCTGGATAGCTTCTTCACCCGACACAGACCAGTCGAGGTCGGACAGGTGCACCATGCCGTCGATGTCGTTGTCCAGGCCGATGAACAGGCCGAACTCGGTGGCGTTCTTGACTTCGCCCTCGACGGTCGAACCGATCGGGTTGTTGGCGACGAAGGCGTCCCACGGATTGTCCTGAGCCTGTTTCAGGCCCAGCGAGATGCGGCGCTTGGAGGCGTCGACATCCAGAACCACGACGTCGACTTCCTGCGAGGTCGAGACGATCTTGCCAGGGTGGACGTTCTTCTTGGTCCAGGACATTTCCGAGACGTGCACCAGGCCCTCGACACCGGCTTCCAGCTCCACGAAGGCGCCGTAGTCGGTGATGTTGGTGATGCGGCCCGTGTACTTTGCGCCGACCGGATACTTGGCTTCCACGCCGTCCCAGGGGTCCGACTGCAGTTGCTTCATGCCCAGCGAGATACGCTGGGTGTCCGGGTTGATCTTGACGATCTGGACCTTGACGGTGTCGCCGACGGCCAGAACCTGGCTCGGGTGCGAAACGCGCTTCCACGACATGTCGGTGACGTGCAGCAGGCCGTCGATGCCGCCCAGGTCGACGAACGCGCCGTAGTCGGTGATGTTCTTGACGACGCCTTCGCGGACTTCACCCTCGGCCAGCTGACCGACCAGTTCCGTGCGCTGTTCGGCGCGGGCTTCTTCCAGGATGGCGCGACGCGACACGACGATATTGCCGCGCGGACGGTCCATCTTCAGGATGGCGAAGGGCTGTTCCTTGCCCATCAGCGGGCCGACGTCGCGGACCGGACGGATGTCGACTTGCGAACCGGGCAGGAAGGCCGAGGCGCCGCCCAGGTCGACGGTGAAGCCGCCCTTGACGCGACCGACGATGGCGCCGTTTACCGGCTGGCCTTCGGCGAACACGACTTCCAGACGGGTCCAGGCTTCTTCGCGACGGGCCTTGTCGCGGCTGATGACGGCTTCGCCCAGAGCGTTCTCGACGCGCTCCAGGTAAACCTCGACGTTGTCGCCGACCTTGGGCAGGGCGCCGTCGTCGCCTTGGCCGAATTCGCGCATGGCGATGCGGCCTTCGGTCTTCAGACCAACGTCGATGATGACGATGTCTTTTTCGATGCCGACGACGCGGCCGTGGACGACCTGGCCTTCGCCGAAGTCGCGACCCGACAGTTGTTCGTCGAGCAGCGCCGAGAAGTCGTCGCGCGTGGGGTTGAGAGTATCAGACATGAAGCTCTGGTGTTTCCAGTGGGGCTGTGGCGCGTGACCGCATAACGATCCCGCGCGAGGTGGACCCCTGACGCAGCGAAAGGCGGCGCGCGGGGCGATGGGAAAAGATGGAATCAGGTCGTCGGGATGCGAGGCCGTTCAGAACGATCAAAACGCCCGCGGAGGCCGAGGGTGGGAGCGTTGGATTTGCGAAATGGGTCAGAGACCGTGTTTCGCGCGCGCCGCCTCGACGATACGGCGGGCCGCATCGAAGGCGGCCTCTATACCCAGATCGGTCGTATCCAGCAAGACCGCGTCATCGGCCTGAACCATCGGGGCCGCCCCGCGCCCGGCGTCGCGCTCGTCGCGGCGCTGGATGTCGGCCATCATGGCGTCAAAGGCGATGTCCGAACCGCGCGCCGTCAGCTGCTTCCAGCGGCGCGTGGCCCGCACCTCGGGCGTCGCGGTGACGAACAATTTGGCCTGAGCGTTCGGCGCAATCACCGTGCCGATGTCGCGTCCGTCGAGAACCGCGCCGCCCGCCTGGGCCGCGAAGGCCTGCTGCAGTTCCAGCAGAGCCGCCCGCACGCCGGCGAAGCTGGCGACACGGCTGGCGGCCTCGCCCGCCTCGCCTGTCGTCAGGCGCGGATCGTCCGACAGACCCGCCGCGTCGAGGCCCCGCGCCGCCTGCGTCGCTGCGGCTTCGTCATCCAGCGATCCGCCGTCCGCCAGCACCTTTGCGCCCACGGCCCGGTACAGCAGCCCCGTATCCAGATGCGGCAGACCATAGGTCTGGGCCAGACGCGCGGCGATGGTCCCCTTGCCAGAGGCGGCCGGTCCGTCGACGGCGATGATCAGGGTCAAGCAGGTCTCCGCAGCGCGTGGCGCATTTCAATCTCGATCCCAAACGCACGGGAGGCCGAACCTGATAGCGAGGATCGCCCGACCAATCCAGCCGCAGGCCTCAGTCCCGGCGTCCGACCAAATCACGAATTGCAAGGCCGGCCAGCAGGACCGCCAAGCCCGCCCCGGCCGCAACCGACGCCACATAGAAGCAGAGGACGCTCCAGAACAGAATGGGACGATCCGCCAACAGAACGTCCGGCCCCTTTCGGTTGTTCAGCACCCCGGCATCCAGGCTTTGGACGATTTCTCGGGCTCCGATCACGCAGAACCAGCCGATCAGGATCGCGATCGCCAGCGTCAGGATCGGCTTGATCCAGCCCGACGGCCCCGGCCGGTTCACGACCATGCCTTCCAACGCGCCAGAACCACGACCGCGAAGGCTGCCAGACCCAGCCAAACCAAACAGGCGACGCCGCTCAGCGCCACGGTCGAATAGAAGAAGGCGTCGCCCTCGGCCCTGAGATGCACGGCGCCATGCTTGCCCGAGACCCGGCCTGTCGTCACCCCTTGCCAGACGATCCAAGCCGTCCAGCCGGCTCCGCCCAGACAGGTCAGAAAACCGAGGACCGCGATGCCTCGACCGAGGACGTCGCGCGCCGACTTCACGCGATCCGCCCGCCCAGGCCGTTCATCATCTCGACGAAGCCGGGGAAGCTGGTGGCGATCATCCCAGGCTCGTCGACCGAGACCGGCTGTTCGGCGGCCAGGCCCAGGACCAGATGGCTCATGGCGATGCGGTGGTCGTGGGCGGTGTGGACCAGGCCGCCGCCACGCACCGACCTGCCCTGGCCGGCGCCGGTGACGATGAAGCCTTCCGGCTCCTCCTCGACCTGAATGCCGCAGGCGCGCAGCCCCTCGACCATCAGCGAAATCCGGTCGCTTTCCTTGACCCGCATTTCACCCACGCCGCGCATGACGGTGACGCCGTCCGCAAAGGCCGCCGTCGCCGCCAGGATCGGATATTCGTCGATCATGGAGGCGGCGCGATCCTCGGGCACGACCACGCCCTTCAGGGACGAGTGACGGGCGGTGATGTCGCCGACCTCTTCGCCCCCGGCCTCACGCCGGTTGGTGATGGTCAGGTCGGCGCCCATCTCGATCCAGGTGTCGAACAGGCCGGTGCGAAGCGGGTTCAGCATCACGCCCTCGACCGTGACCTCGGATCCCGGCACGATCAGACCGGCCGCCAGGGGAAACGCCGCCGAGGACGGATCGCCCGGCACGGCGACGACCGTCCCGGTCAGGGCCTGCCCGCCCTTCAGCGTCACCTTCCAGCCCTCGCCCCGCTCCTCGACGCCCACCTCGGCGCCGAAGGCCCGCAGCATCCGCTCGGTGTGGTCGCGGCTCTTTTCGGGCTCGACCACCGAGGTGACGCCCTCGGCGTTCAGACCCGCCAGCAGGATGGCCGACTTCACCTGGGCCGAAGCCACCGTCTGCACATAGTCGATGGCCTTCAACGTGCCGCCCGTCAGGGCCACCGGGAGCCGATCCTCGGCCGCCTGCCAATCGAACGCCGCGCCCATCTCGGCCAGGGGTCCCGTGACCCGTTTCATCGGACGCTTCCTCAGCGAGCCGTCGCCATCGAAGGTCGCCGTCAGCGGATAGCCGGCCGCCGCCCCCATCAACAGGCGCACCCCGGTTCCGGCGTTGCCGCAGTCGATCACCGAAAGCGGCGTCGTAAAGCCGCCCGCCCCCTCGATCCGCCATCTGCCGTCGCCGGTCCGCTCGACCTTGGCGCCGAAGGCTTCAACCGCGCGGGCGGTGGCCAGGACGTCGTCGCCTTCCAGGAGACCCTCGACCTCAGTCACGCCCGACGCCACGCCGCCCAGGATCATCGACCGGTGCGACATCGACTTGTCGCCCGGTGCGCGGACCTTTCCGGTCAGGGCGGATGCGCGGCGCGAAGTCAGTTGGGACGGCATGATCACCCGCTTCAGGCTGTATTGTGCGAAGGGCCGCGCGGGCGGCGCGAAAGACAGCTTTTGACAGCGGGTCAAAGGGGTGGCAAGGGACCGCCCCGAATTCAACCCGTTGAAAGCATCCAAACGTGGCCAATCCCGAACTGGGCGCCAAACAGGTCTGCCCCAACTGCCAGGCGAAGTTTTACGACCTGAACCGTCGCCCCGCACACTGCCCCAAATGCGGAACCGACTTCGATCCCGAAGAGGCGATGAAGCTGCGCAGCCGCCGCGCACGTCCCGGCTATCCGTCCGACGATGAGGACACGGAAGATCAGGTCAAGGACAAGAAGGTCGACGGCGACGAGGACGAGGAAGACGACGTCAAGACGCCGGAAATCGACGAGGAAGGCCACGAGCCGATCCTGACGCCGGACGACGAGGACGAGGACTCCCCGGCCGACGCCTCGGAAGAAGCCGGCATGGGCTCGACCGACGGCGACGACGATCTGCTGGCCGACGACGATGACGACTCCGTGCCGTTCATCGAAGACGAAGACGACGACTCGATCGATGACGAGATCGCCAAGCCGTCGCGCGACGACGACTGATTTTCGGGCCTATCGCGCTTCGCGCTACATGAGGCCCGTCTTCTTCGGGGCTTGTGGATAGGCTCAGATTCTTGTTGCACCCGCCGCATTTCCCGTTAGGGAGACGCGGCGGGACAGCAGGCCTTTCACACCTTTCGGTTTGAAAAACCTGCGTATTTTCACCCTTGGGAACGCGGTGAAAATAAATCTCGAAACGGGCTTGATCGCAGAAAAAGCCTGACCTAGTTTCCGCCGCCTCGCCGGGGGCCATCGCAAGATGAACCGGGCGATCCAGACCGATAGGTCCGGGGCTTTAGCTCAGTTGGTAGAGCGCTTGCATGGCATGCAAGAGGTCAGCGGTTCGACTCCGCTAAGCTCCACCAATTTTTCAAGGGGTTAGCAGGAAACTGCTAGCCCCTTGTTCGTTCTGGGTTGCACATGGGTAGCAAACTGCGTTCTGCGAAATAGTTTAAGGCGGGGCTGTTTCTTTAAGCGTCAGGCCGTTTCAAGCGCCTTCGCCTGCGCCCCGGGCCAGCGCATCCATTCCGCCTCCATTTTCATCCCTCAACCGGTCAGAGAGCGCTCGGCCTGAGAGCCGTGAGGCGTCTGGTCGCACCGCGGCAACCGCCGCGACTCGCCGCATCCCACGCGCTTCCGGCGACGGCGGTCATCCATCTAGTTCGGATGTTATGATCCGGCATGGGCAAGAAGATTTCCGAGAATCCGACCGCGGCCGAGATGATCCAGGCGGCGGAGGCGGCGCGTCTCATCGCGAGCCTCGGGATCGTACCGCAGGACGGTCCACTGGCAGAGGCCGCCAAGGCGTTGGCGGACGTCGTCGAGAAGGCCGGCGTCCTGACCCTTCCGGACCGGTTCAACTCGGCCTTCGCGGGCCTTGGCTGGATCACTTGCGGAAGCATGCCGACCACGG
Source organism: Brevundimonas vesicularis NBRC 12165 (assembly GCF_001592205.1). Taxonomy (GTDB): domain Bacteria; phylum Pseudomonadota; class Alphaproteobacteria; order Caulobacterales; family Caulobacteraceae; genus Brevundimonas; species Brevundimonas vesicularis. The sequence continues at coordinate 279,291 of NZ_BCWM01000002.1, forward strand.
CGATGGAAACCGCGATCGACCTGAAGAAGGCCGGACGCCCGGACGATGCGGAAGAGACTCTGGCCGACATCTTCGACGAGCCGGCTTTGCGCTTCCTGATCATGAGGTCCCACCGCTTCCACAGGGCCTACGAACGGAAACTCCAACTCGAGGAGGCCAAGGCGCTTTTCCTGGAGGGCCGCTACCTGGCCGCCACGCCCCTCGTGCTGATGGCCTCGGATGGACTCGCCTATGACGTCGGCGGCTTCAGCGTCTTTTCCGAACACGCCGACCTGACAGCGTTTGATTCCATCGTCGGTCACCCGACCGGGCTCCCTGCCCTGATCCGGCTCATCCGGGCGCCACGCCCCCGGATGTCCGGCGACGCCGTCTCGGTTCCCTATCGCCATGGGATCCTGCATGGCCGCGATTCCGGATACGGAAACAGGATCGCCTGCGCCAAGGCCTGGCACCTGTTCCAGGCTCTCGTCGACTGGGCCCAGGAGAAAGCCGAGGAACCCGGTCGAATCGCGAGCCAGAAGGAGAAGGCCGCTCAATCGGTCGGAGACATCATCAACCAGGCCGTGGCCAGCGCGGCCCGACGGGACGAGGAAAGGCAGGCCTTGGAGGCCTGGACGGCGCGCGACCTGCCCTGCCTGCCCGATGCCCTCGCGGTCGGCTCACCTGAGGAGGCGCTCCACGATTATCTGTCGGGATGGAGAAGCGGCAACTTCATGCTGATGGGAACCCGTTCGATAAATTTCACCGGCAAGACACCCGGAAAGATGGCCTATGAAACCGGTCGCGACGCACGGAAGCTCAAGCTGACGGGCTTCCAGGTTCATCGGTTCGAGGATCTGAACCCAAGCCAGTCCAGGGCCGAAGCCACGCTCACCTTCGACACGCCTGCCGGGCCCAGAGGAATTTCGCTCTCGATCGGGATCATGCTCGACCTCGGCAAGGATGGCATTCATCTCCGCGGGCCTAAGGCGCGCTGGCAGGTCATGGGCCACGCGCTCCATGAGGTGCGCACCTGGCTGGAGGAGCCTGGCGAGTTGTGAGCCGCAGGCTAAACTCGCGCAAACAATTGGTCGGCCGCGGTTGTCGCGTCGGCGGCGGGGTGACGAACATACCGGGAATCAAGCCAACGCTACGACGCCGTGGAAGCGGTGGTGGCTCCCCTCGCGCCCTCCCGAGCCTCTCGACAGGCCGTTCGGGCCACTCGTCAAGGGAGGCATCCAGTGTCCAAGCTGCAGGTCCGCGATGGTCTCAGGACCGCCCGCCGGGGATGCCGGAAGGGACGGCAGTTCTGGGGCTGCGCCAGCTATCCCTTGTGCCAAGGCACAAGGCCCGACTGACCGATGGCGGCCGGGGCTCGGCGTCGATCAGATGTAGTGTTTGAACGGCAGGGGCGGCAGGTCGGCGATGGGCGCGGCGGTAAGGATTTCGCCGACGTCGTCAGCGAATCTCAGGGTCACCGGGGTGCCGTCTCCATAGATGCAGGCGTTGAAGTTCAGCTTGGTGAGACCGAGGACGTCCTGCATGACCTGCGTGAGGTCGGCGTCTCCTCTGGTAATCTCGATCGACAGGGGGTTGGGCGCCTCCCGGCCGGGATAGGTCTGGAGATCGGGAACGAACCCTACCGTCCAGAGGTAACCCTTCCGCGGGCTGACGGTGAGCGCGGTCCCGCGCAGGACGGGGCTACGTCCCTGGCGGAAGAGCTTGATCTCCCGCGTGGTCTGGATGCGAACACCGACGAGCCGGGTGTCGGGTCCGACGGCGCTGGAGAAGCCACGCCACTCCGCCTCGTTGAAATGCTGTTTGGCGTGGATGAAGAGTTCTTTTGGCGGACGACCATGCTTGGCGACATAGGCCTCGACCACCAGGCCCGCGATCTCCTTCGCTTTCGCCTCGTCGAGGTGGAATTCCGAGGTTGTCAGCGAATACCAGGGCCCGACCGCACCCTTGAAGACGACGCCGTCCCCGGAGCCGAGGAACATCTGGGCGCCGCAGCAGGCGTTTCCCGGCGAGCCAGCCGTATCCGTCTTTTTGAAGACGAGGCCGATGTAGCAGACGTCTTCTCTCACCCCCGCCAGGGCCCACGGACGGCCGCCCGCCTTGAAGAAGGCGGTCGTGGAGAGGTTCCAGGCGATGTTCGCCGGATCCTGCAGCATCCGTGGTTTGCCGCCTAGCGCATTAACGCCCTCCGGATCGATGGTGGATTCCCGCACGATCTGGAGGACGACCTTCTGGTCCAGAAGCCGCGCCTTCAGCTGGTTGTGGAAATCGACCTCGTACCGATAAGGCTCCGCGGCCGCGTTGTCCTCGGCGAACATGGACGGAGCCTGGACGAAATTCCGAGCGGTGCGCGCCGAGAATCGTTGGCTCGTCCTCGTCCGCTCCGGCAGCGGCACTGTCGATTTCGGTCTGCAGAAGCGATGGACGTCATCGGGTATGACCACGAACCAGACCGCCGGACTGCTGTCTTCCTCCCGCAGGAATTTGCGGATGGCCTGGTCAAAAAGGTCGACGGTCTTGTAGACGCGTTCGTGCCCATCCGGGATCCGGACGGTGCTCGACAGGGCTGCGGCCGAAATCGAGATAGCCGCGACGGGATTGGCCGGCCATCTGGTCTTGAAGGCGGCTTCGAACCCGGGAAAGGCCAGGTGGTGCTGCTCGGCCTTGGCAGCGGGAATGTAGCCGGTGATCTGGGCGACCCACTTCTTGTACCGGGCGATCCCCTCGTCGGTGCCGATGACCCCAACCCGCATCTCGGCGGGTTTGCCCTCGTCGATCATGGGGCCAAAGAGAAAAAGGCCGTCTTTCGGATCCGGCATCATCTGGCCATGCCCGAACTGAAGAAGAGGTTCGGGCAGCATCTGAAGGGTCTGGATCACGTCAGTCATCAGCGGCTTCGTCCATTCCCGCGATCTCGAAACCCTCGTCCGGTTCGACAGGCGCCTCGGGCGGCGTCTCGTCCTCGTCCTCGACCACGAGGGCTTTCGATTTCACGGCCGGGTCGGGACAGGAAACCGGCGAGTCGAACAGAACAGGCCGCACATCGACGACCACCTCCGCGAAATCGCCCATGGCCAGCTTCAGCCGACCTTCGTCGTCGCCGATCCAGGCGACATAGGCCAGCATCAGGTCGCGCCACTGGCCGTTCCACCAGTTCCGGCAGAACCCCCGCCGCAGCTTGTGCATCTTCTCCACGCTGTCGAGCGGGGTCTTGCCGTCGTGGGAAAAAATGATCGCCGCCTTCATCACGAAGTGGGGCGTGTCCGTCATGACGGGCTTGGCGATGAAGCCCAGGTGCCAGTAGACGCCCCGTTTCTCGCTTCGGCCGACCATCGCCTTCCGGCGACGCCTGCCCGTGTGGTCGATGAAGTGTGCCGTATCCGTCTCGATGAGGTCCTTGGGGAAGAACCAGGCGATGGAGTTGTCGGCCATCTCGAAGGCGGACAAGCCCTTGGCCGCCATCGCATTGTTCCAGGACTGCCGCAGGAGATTGACGACCATTCGCCTGGCGTCCACGCGTTTGACCGAGGGCATCGCTGACGGCGTGCCCGCCAGCATCTCGTCGAGCGTCACGAGGTAGCGGCGCTCGATGATCTGCTCCGGCAGGGCCAGCTTCAGGTCGACCTCCGCGCCGAACGTCCCGACGAGCTTGAAGTATTTGAACCACGGCAGCCGCGTCCCTGCCATCAGACCCGCGACGTGCTTCTCTTCGACCCCGACGGAGAACAGCGACACTTCGGTCGGCAGGGACGTGATCGGAAGCCAGTTCGAGTACAGCTGCTCGGTCTCGGCCCTGGGCGCCTGATCCGTGTCGAAGCGACGAAGGCACCAGGACGCGACGTCGGCCGGGGCGATCGCACCCTTGGGAATACCGTCGCGTTCCAGAACCTGGAACACCCGCGCCAGCGCCGGAGCCCACCCCGCCTTGAAGTCGATGACGTTCTTACGGGCGATGTTCCCCTTGAAGTCGGAATAGGGGACATCATCGACCCTGACCGGCAGCAGGAAGTTCTCGATCTTGTCGCTGCGTTCCACGGTGACAGCGAGGTGGATTTCGTCCTTCACGCCCTCCTTCTTCAACGCGGCGCTGGAGACGACGAGGATGAATTTCGCCGTGTGGTGGCGAATGGCGTCCTCGATATCCTCCCAGAACAATTCCCCACCGATCAGCTTGGTGACGTCCGACCAGACTTCGTAGCCCGCGCTGGCGAGCTGAACGCCAAGCCAGCGCACGAAATCATTCTCTTCCGGGTTGGCGTGACTGATGAAGACGAGCCGTCGCGCAGGTCCAGCGGGCTTCGGGGGCGTCGAGGATGTCGCGGCTGAAGGAATCACCCCGGAACCATAGCGCGTTTCCCTGAACTTTCCCGCTTTGTTCCTCCATGCCCGGGGCCGGCTCATCAGGTGGCGATGACGCTACAGGTTGTAGACCGCCTTCAGGCGCGCGATCAGCTTACCTTTGTCGGGAGGCGACAGCTTCAGGGCCTTGGGATCGAAGGTCTCGTCAGCGGACACAGCCTCGACGAAAGCTCCCAGGTCCGCGGCGATACCCCCGGGAAGCTTGACCGTAACCGCCGGCCCGAGCAGCTGCAGGAGCTTAAACACGTCGTTCCGGTGCTTGGTGACATTGTGCTTGTCGACCTGCCCCCCTTCCGCGCGATCGCGCGCGAGATTGTTGTAGGCGAAGGCTTTGAAGGGGATGAGCACCTGGACATCGACGACCGGGACGCCGTCCATCTCCGTCGTCCCTTCCTGGAGCAGTTCATAATAGGTGTCGTCGAGCAGCATGGCGGACAGGCTTTCGACCGTCCCGTCCAGCGGTATGGGCGTCAGGCGCGCGCCTTTCGGGACGGTGATGACATCCGGCACGCGCGAAAACAGCTCGAGCATCGCGGGATAGGACTTGTCCGCGGGATGGGTGAAGCGGAAGAAGTCCCGGGTCCCGTCGCTGCGCTCCCGGGTCTGATAGCCGCCCGCGTCGATGAAGGCCCAGAAGGTCTGGACGAAGGCGGGCTTCAGGGCCTCGAGACAGAGGACCAGGTCGAGATCCTTGGTGGCCCGGAACGGTAGTCCCGCGCCCGTCATGTGGATCTCGGCCGCCGCGCCGCCGATCAGGGTGTACTGGTCCTCGAAGCCGGCGAAGGCCGCCTTGAACACATCGATGCCTACGACCATCCGAGGGACTCCATCAGGGTTTCGACGGCCTGTTCGAGGCGCTCGTCATGGCGGTCCTCGAGGCTCAGAAACAGCGAGATACGATCGACGACCGGGCCATGGTGGCAGAGCAGGCGCGGGTCATAGGACCAGGTCTCGATCCGGACGGCCGCCGGGTCGTCATCATCGGCCGGCTCCAGGTCGTACTGGTAGACCAGCGCCTTCCACTGACGCGCGGACACCGCGCGGATATCAAGTGGAGGCGGCCCGAGGTTGGTATAGTCCGCCAGGGCCGACTCCCCCGCCAATGGCAAGGTCCGCACCTCGGGGAAGGGTCGAACCAACCGACGCGCGCGGACAGGCGATTGCAGCAGGGGGCGGACGTCCCGCCACAGGGCGTCGCCCTCCTCGCTGAAGGCGATGCGACGCTCCCGCCCCCGCGCCTCGACATCGAGGATCCCATGCCGCTGGAGTTCATCGACCACGCGGCCGGTGGTCATCGCCGAATACTGGAACCGCTCGGCCAGTGACTTGGGCGTCTGGCCGTCCAGGTCTTCCTGGAGCAGGGTGGCCACGACTAGGACCTGGGCGGCTGGGGTCAGTTGCTCCAAGGCCGGCCGGACTTCGGACCGGAAGTATTCGCGCAGGTCGGCTCCGAGCTCGGGAAGGAAGAGCTGGTTGCCAGGAACGATGAAGTTGACGCCCTGCTGGATGAGCCGTTGGCGATTGGCCGAACTCAGCGCATCCGTCAGTACGACGACGACGAACCCGTCCGACGTCGAGCGTGCGGTGGCGACATGCTTGGCGATGGCCGCCGGCGTCTCCGCGTCCTGGCCAAGGGTGGCGAGGATAAGCAGCCTTCGCCCAAACAGGGTGGTCTCGGCGAGGCGATAGCGGTCGGTCAGAAAAAACGGCAGGAGACCCACGTCGGCGGGCTCGAACGCCAACCGGGCGTCGAACAGCTGCCCGACATAGGCCGCCGTGTCGTCGAACAGACGGCCCAACTCTCCAAAGGATGCGGTGTTTGATAACATTGGATTGGACGATAACACCGACAACGTTACCATTCAATCTAATGTTATTATGGTCGCTTCGCCGTCCGGCTCATGATGGTGATGATGGCCGTGCGCCCCAGTCACCTCGGCGGCGCGTTCGCTCTTCTGATCGTCGTCGGCCATTCATCACCTTTCACACGCCGCGCGTGCCTTCCGGTCTCTGTTCACTCCTCGATCAGATGGAACTCTTCGAGCAGCTTGGCGATCTCGGTGCCTTCGAGCTTCTTCATCAGCAGCTTGCGCAGGAAGGCCGGTCCGGGAAGGTCGATGCCCTTGCCGTCCCGCAGCGGACCGATCGCTGCCAGCAGCGTACGGATATCGTAGGTCGAGTTGAAGACTTCCGGCACGCCGCGCTCGACATTCATCAGGGTGTAGACGGCCTCCATCGGGGTCCTCACCGAATATTCCGTGGTGAAGATGCAGTCCCGCTGTTTCGATTCCGCGAACTGTCCGATGAAGGCGAAATTGACCGCGCCCTCCGGCACCACGTCCGGCCGGTCACCCGCCTGGCGCGGCATGAAGAAGGCGGTGATATAGGGCATCATCGTGGGCACGGTGCTGGCGCCGGAGGCTGCGAGCTCCGGAATGTCCTCGACCGGTACACCGAGATGGTAGAGCCACTCCTGGGTGATTTCCTCGCCGGTGCATTCCTGCATTGGCTTCTTCACATAGTCGCCGGGCTTGTCGACAAAGAGCGCGTAGAACCAGGCGATCATCTGGTCCTTGGGCTGCTTCTTGAAATGCGGCTGGCGATGAACCGTCCAGCTCAGCAGCCACGCCGAGTCCTTCACCGTGACGATACCCGCCGAGACGATCTTGCCGGTGAAGGGGTTGCGCTTGGTGATCTTCTCGACATAGGCCGGAATACGGGCATCGAGGGCGGTAATCGATGCCGAGGCCCATTTCGTTTCCGGGATATGGGCCCCGAATACGTCCGGGCGGCCGAAGGCCGGATCCTTCGCCGCGATCCGCCGCCACAGGTCCCAGGCCGGCGCCGGTCCTTCGTTGAGCTTCGCCGGCGTCTTGTGATCGCCATTGTCGGAATTCTCGGTCAATGAGCCGATGGTTATGAAGACGAGATCGTCTGGCGCGAGATCGACGCCGCCTTCGACGCCGCGCTCTTTCCAGTGAATGCGGGTCGCTTGCTTGCGGCCGGGCTGGATGTCGAAATCGACGTCGGTGACCTCGACGCCGTAGCGGAACGTGACGCCGTGATCGGTCAGCCACTTCACCAGCGGCAGGACCATGGATTCATACTGATTGTAGCGATTGAACTTGAGCGAGGAGAAGTCGGCGAGACTGCCGATATGATGGATGAAGCGGTGCAGGTAGAGCTTCATTTCCAGCGCCGAATGCCATTCCTCGAAGGCGAACATGGTGCGCCAATAGAGCCAGAAATTGCTCTTCAGGAAATCTTCGCCGAAGACCTCGTTGATGCGCTTGTTCTCCATCTCCTCGCGTGTCGCCAGGAAAACGGAGAGCAGGTCCTTCTGGGCCTTGTCGTTCAACGTCAGCAGCGCCTTGTCGGGCACGTCCTGGCCCTGGTTCTGCGTCGTACGCTGGAGCGAAAAGTTGGGGTCGTCCTTGTTGAGCCGGTAGAATTCGTCGAGGACGCTGGCATCCTCGATCTCCAGCGAGGGGATCGAGCGATAGAGGTCCCACAGGCACTCGAAATGCTCCTCCATCTCGCGGCCGCCGCGAATGACGAAGCCCTTCTCCGGCACATCAAGACCATCGAGCGCGCCGCCGGGGATTCCCAGCTCTTCCAATATGGTGATGCGATCGCCCGAAACGCCGCCGTCGCGGATCAGGAAGGCGGCGCCGGCGAGCCCCGCCAGCCCCGAGCCGACGAACCAGGCCGTCTTCTTGTCGGCCCCCTCGGGCTTGCGGGGACGCACGAAGGCTTCATAGTTTCCACTGCTATAGTGCATGGCGAACTCCTGTTCTTCTTGTTGGGATCAGTCTGCGGAGGGTTTGTAGCTGTAGAAGCCTTCGCCCGAGGCGATGCCGAGCCTGCCCTTGTCGATGTAGTTTTCCTTCAGCCATGCCGCGAGCGACTGGGCGTGCTCATCGCCATGCGACAGAATGTTGTAGGGGGTGTTCAAGCCGATGATGTCGTAGATCTGGAACGGCCCCATCGGCGCGCCGGTGGCGATCCGCCAGACCTTGTCGACATCTTCCGGCTCGGCATAGCCGCCGGCGGCGAGATCGGCCGCCGCGTTCAGGAACGGCACCAGCAGGGAATTGAGGACATAGCCTGCCTTTTCCTTGCGCACCGGGATCGGCACCATGCCGATGGCCGAGGCGAAGGCGATCAGGGCATCGAACACGGCCGGATCGGTGTCGTCGGTGCCCATCACCTCGGCGGTGTTGAACTTCCAGATGCTGTTGGCGAAGTGCAACGCCAGAAACCGGTCCGGGCGGCCGGTGAAGGCCTTGAGGTCGCTCGGCAACAGGGTCGAGCTATTGGTAGCGAAGATCGCCCTTTCCGGCGCAAGCCCCGCGAGCTTCTCGTAGAGCGCCTGCTTGATCGAGAGAAGCTCCGGAACCGCTTCGATCACGAGGTCCGCGTCCGCGACGGCCGAACCGAGATCGGCGGACAGGGTGATGCGCTGCAGGGACTCGGCGGCCTTGCCGTCGGCCGCACCGGCCACCTCCTTGCCATAGGTCTCGACGAGCATGGCAAAACGCTGCCTTGCCTGTTCAAGCGCCTCCTCGCTGGTGTCGTAGGCGGTAACGTCGAAGCCGCTATAGGCGGTCTGGAAGGCTATCTGGCTCCCGAGGACGCCCGTGCCGAGAACCGCCACTTTCCTGATATCGCTCATTCAATCTCCTTCTGCGCGGTATCGTCACCAAGAAACGGAGCCGCCACCTCCACCGGGACGCGGGCCAGCTTGCCGGTTTCCCGATCGACAAGGGCCCACTGGGTCAGCGAGGCGACGAGCGTCCGCCCGTCTTCATCATGGAATTCGACGCATCGTGCATAGCGCGCACCGCGCGGCACTCCGACGACCCAGGTGATCGCGCTGACCGCGTCTCCCGCCCGGACATTGCCGCGATAGTCGACCTCATGGCGCAGCACGACCGCGACGAGCCGGTCGCGATCTTGCGGACGCGCGGCCGTCAGCCAGTGCGCCACCGACGCATCCTGGATCCAGGTCACCCAGACAGCATTGTTGACATGGCCGAGTTCGTCGATGTCGGCGTCCTGGGCGCGGAAGCGGATATGGAAGCGCCGATGCTCATCCACCTCGCCGACGAGCGGGTGTCCGTGCTCATCGCAGCCGATGCGTCGACGATCTGACACGATCCCGCTCACGAATACGCCTGCTCCTCATGCGACGAACCCAGTCCAGCCATGGCGCGGAAGAAGCCGACGAGCATCTCGTCGCGCGGCATGGCGCCTTCGACATCGCCCTGGACCGCCAGTCCCATCCAGAGCGCGTATAGACCGATGCCCGTCTGCATCGGCGGCAAGGCCGGACGCAGTGCGAAGCGTTGCGTTAGATCGGCAACGAGTTCACCGAACATCCGATAGCAGGCCGCCTTGCCCTCCCGGTGCCGCTCGGCGAAAGCCGGATCGCGCCGCGCGTGAAGCTGCAATTCGATCGAGAGGAGCGACCATTGCGCTTCACCGGCCAGCTTCGCGAGCCGGGCGGCCAGCACCTGGAGCGTTGCCTCGATATCATCGCCGGAGCAGTGCGCGACCAGGTCGCGAAGCAGTGTGACCTCATCCTGGATATGGCTCTGCAGGATCTCGACCAGCAGATCGTCCTTGCTGGCGAAGTTCGAGTAGAAGGCACCCTGCGAATGGCCGGCCGCGCTGCAGATGTTGCGGATCGACATGGCGGCGACCCCCTCCTCGATGATCGAGGTATGTGCGGCGGCGATCAGCCGGTCCCGCGTCTGGCGCTGCGTGTCCTTGCGCGTAAGCGGCATGGGTTCGTTCTCCAACCAACGGGCGAGACGTGCGAAACCTTTTCGGCGGTTCCGCGTTCTCAGTAAAACCAGACATCAAGTGATATCCGAAATCAACGGCGATTTCGACCCGAAATCGTCCGCAGTATCGAAATTAAAACGCGAAGGAGTGCCCTTGGCTGAAACCTACATTGGCTATTCCCCGGACGTGGAGGTTCTCGGCGAAGACGAGGAGCGGCTGACCGCCGAAATCCTCGAGATCATGGCGAGCACTAACCGTAAGGCCTTCGAACGCCACCGCCATGCGGTGCGCGACGCCCATGCCAAGAGCCACGGGTTCCTGAAGGGTGAGTTGGTCATCCCGGAACTGCCGGAGCATCTGCGCCAGGGGCTTTTCGCTCGTCCCGCCACCTATTCCGTGGTGATCCGCCTCTCATCAGCGCCCGGAGATATTCACTCCGATACGATACCGGCTCCGCGCGGCATGGCGATCAAGGTCATTGGCGTGGCGGGGGAGCGGCTTCTCCCCGAAGACCAGGGCCGCAACCAGGATTTCCTGCTGGTCAATATCCCGACCCTGAGCTTCGGCACGATCGGTAAATATCGCCAGCTCATCGGCCTTCTGGAAAAGAATGCCCAGAACCCGGCCGTTCTCCAGCGCGCCATGGCCGGGGTGGCGCGGGGAGTGGAAGCCGCGGTCGAAGCGGTCGGCGTCGAGCCCGGCGCCACGCTGCGCGGTCTCGCGCGCGACAATGACCATCTGCTTGGCGAGACCTATCACTCGATGGCGGCGATCCGCTTCGGCGACTACATCGCCAAGATCAGCGCCGCACCGCTCTCCGACAATGTCCGGGCACTCGCCGGCAAGGATGTCGGCGCGGTGGAGGACGCCACCATGCGCGATCTGGTGGTCGAGCATTTCCGCGATCAGAGCGCGGAGTATCAACTGCGCGCCCAGCTCTGTACCGATCTCGAAAGGATGCCGGTCGAGGATGCGGCGGTGCTCTGGCCGGAAGATCTCTCGCCGCACCAGCCGATCGCCACGCTGCGCATTCCCCCTCAGGACGCCTATTCGCCAGCGCGGCGGGTCTATGGCGATGACGTGCTGTCCTTCAACCCCTGGCACGGCATCCGCGATCATCAGCCGCTCGGCTCGATCATGCGGGTGCGCATCGCCGCTTATGAACGTTCCGCCCGCTACCGCCACGAAATGAACGCGCAGCCGCGCGTCGAGCCGACGAACATCGACGCCATTCCGGACTGACGATCCGATCGTCAACCAAACTTACGAAAGGAGGCCAGCCATGGCCGAGACCGAAGAAACCCCTCAGATCGACGAAACCCGCCTTCAGGCCATCCGCCGCCGGATCGAGGAAGTGGCCGGCGACGCGCCGCAGCTCGCCAAGCTCGCCCTCGAGCAGATGGTGACGAAGCATAATCCAGACCTCAAGGGCACCGCCGGCTCCGCCGGCCGTGTCGGCGCTCAGTCCGGCAATGTCTCGGAGCTTACCGCCATCGCCAACCTCAAGCCAGGCGGCGCGGACCGGCTGAAACGCATCTTCGGGCTGGTGAACGGCAATTTCGACGGAGCACAGAAGGTCGGCACACTGCACAATATGCGCTTCGTCTTCTTCGACAACGACACGCGCATCCTGTTCGCCACCGCCTATGATGGCGACTGGGACACCTATATCAACGACTTCGCCACCAAGATCCCCGACCTGATGGACCTGCTCTTCGCCTCGGTCGAGGGCTGGCCGGGCATTGCGAGCCCCAAGGTCAAGGACTTCATCGCCGAGCATCAGATCACCGCCGCCGGCTGGTTCGTCGCCAACCCGCAGGTGACCGTCGTCGATGTGCGCCGGCTCCAGCGCATGGAGCATGCCGTCAACGAATTTCTCGACAAGGTGGGCTGAGCAATGGCGATCCTTCAGAAACTGAAAGAGCGCTTCCGGCGCGACAGCGTCACGCTCGACCTGCACGACATCCAGGCGCTGATTCTGCGAAGCCGGCCGGAGCCCTATGTCGGCATCCACGCCATGCTCCATTTCGACGAGGCCGAGGGCGCGCGCGACCTCCTCGGCCGGCTCGCGCCGCATATCGCCTCGGCCGACAACTGGAGCGACGATCTCGATTTCTGGATCGGGGCCGCACTCAGCTTCGAGGGGCTGAAGGCGCTCGGCCTGCCGGAAGCACAACTCAAGACCTTCCCGCTCCCCTTCCAGCAGGGCATGCCCGCACGCGCGGAGCAGCTTCGCGACTTCGGGCCCAACGCGCCTGAAAAGTGGGAAGAGGTCTTCAAGCCGGGCAACTGCCATCTCGCGCTGACCATCTATGCCGTGAATGATGCGGCGCTCGACAAAGCGCTGGCGACAGCGCGCGCCGAACTCGACCGGAGCAGCGGCGTGACCCTGCTCGGCGAGCATCGCTTCGGTGCGCCGGATGGCGCGAAAAACCCGTTCGGCTTCCGGGATTCGATCTCCCAGCCCGCAGTGGAGGGCAGCGGCGTTGATCCGCTGCCAGGCGAGGAGCGGCCGATCAAGGCCGGCGAATTCATCCTCGGCTATGAGAGCGAGAACGGCCAGCCTCTCGGCATGCCGGAGCCCGCCGCGCTCGGCAAGAACGGCACCTTCGTCGTTATGCGCAAGTACAACAGCCGGGTCGGCTGCTTCAACGCCTTCCTCAAGGCGCATGGCGAGACGCCGGAGGAACGCGAGCTATTAGCCGCCAAGATGTTCGGGCGCTGGCGCTCCGGCGCGCCCTTGACGCTGTCGCCCGACCATGACGATCCCGACCTCGGCGCCGATCCGCAGCGCAACAATGACTTCACGTTCAAGGAAGACCCCAAAGGCCGCGTTGTGCCGCTCGGCTGCCATATGCGTCGACTCAATCCCCGCGATTCCGAGCTGACGCTGCTTACCGACGTCAACATCCACCGGATCATCCGCCGCTCCTCGACCTTCGGACCGGTCTATTCCGAGGATGTCGCGCCGGAAGACGATGCCGAAGGCGATCGCGGCCTGTTCTTCATCTTCATCAGCGCGCGTGCCTATGACACGATCGAGTTCATGCAGCAGGAGTGGATCAACCGAGGCAATTTCGTCGACCTTGGCGAAGAGCGCGATCCGATCGTTGGCCTGCATGAGGATGACGGCCGGTTCACGATCCCGCAGGCGTCGGCGCGCAAGCGCATCGACGGTGTGCAGACTTTCAATGTCATGAAGGGCGGCGAATATCTGTTCATGCCAAGCCTGTCCGCGCTCAAATGGCTGGCGGCCGGGAGCTGGGGTTAGGAACCCGCCGGTCAGTCGTTGGCCTTTGTGAAGATGAACGTGCAATTCATCAGGATCGCTGCGCTCGGCCTCACCATGATCTTTGCCAGTCGCGTCTGGCCCGATCGGTAATCCTGACGTCTGCAAAAACTGCCTCTAACGCATGATCGGCGAGGACGCTTCGGTCATCCGGACCGCTTGAGCGCAGGCCTTTCGGATCCCGGGTGGCTTTTGCTCTTCATAAGAGCTTGTCCTTCAGCAGCGTCTCAAGCCAATCGGCAAATACCTGCAGCCGGTGTGAAAGGTGCTGGCGGTGGGGATAGAGTAACGTCATAGGCATCAGCTCGGCTCGATGGCCGGGCATCACCTCGACCAATTCTCCCGCCTCAAGATGCTGTTTCACGTCATAGGCTGGGATCTGGATCATGCCGAGGCCTGCGAGGCAACAGGCGATGTAGGCCTCGGCGACCTTCGGAGAGTCCGCTTCTGGGAGTAGAGGTTCGCTGTCAGGGGGCGATCGCGGCGCGCCCATTTTCTGAGGAAGTTGGCCCTCGCAGGCCGCGTTGGGTTAGGCATCAGGCAGGCCAAAATCGGCCGTTCTAGCGCAGCGGGCGGGGCGGATGCCTGACCCCGCCCCGCCCATCATCGATCCGACGAGCCTCTTATTCCGGCGGGCCCTTTGTGACCTTGTCCGCCCACATCTGGGCCACTTTGCCGGCGGCGTCGCGTCCGCCAAGCCCAAACGCCAGGGCGGCGGCGACGGCGGCGGAGCCGAGGATCAGGCCGAAGGCCAACAGCACGATATCGTCGGCAATGCCCATGAACCGAAGGCCCATGGCGGTCGCTAGAGCGATGGTCGCCCAGCGTACCAAGGTCGACGCGAACCCGTCTGCCCCGCCAGTGCCCTTGTTGATGAGGTTGGCCAGGACGCCCCCGATCAGCACGCCGGCGGTGATGATGATCCCGCCGACGATGACGTGGCCCGTAAGCGACAGGATTTCCTGAAGGGTGACAGCGATAGTGCCGAACTGCAGCAGCTTGGCCGCCTCGATGGCCGTGAAGGCGACGATGGCCGCCATGGCGATCTTGCCGACGACTATGGACGGGGTCATCGGCTTGGGCGCGTCACCGCCTAAGGCCCGCGCGGTGGCCGGGGTTACGTCGCCGGCGTAGGGGACGGTGGCCGCTTTTGGCGCGGCGGCCGCAGAAGTAGATGCCGTCAGCGAGGTTAGGCTGGAGATGCTGCGGTCGAACCCGGTCGCGGGGAGGATCCGCTCGATCAGTTGAGCGACCCACCGGCCGATGCACCAGCCGACGGCGAGTACGATCGCGGCGGCCAGCACGTTGGGGATAGCGGCCAGCACCGTCGAGAGAACTGCGACCGCAGGCACCGTCAGGGATTCGATGCCCAGCTGCTCAAGGGCGGCGATGGTTATCGGGATCAGGATCAGGACGAAGACTAGGGTCCCGATCGCCGAGCTGACGCCTGTCGACCCGGTCGCCCTGGTCAGTCCCGCCTTCCCAAGCCAGCGGTCGGCATTGGCGGCCTGCAGGGCCGCCTCGACGACGCGCTTGGCCAGGGTCGCGACGACGAAACCGATGAAGAAGATCAGCACCGCGCCCAGCACGCTCGGAATGAAGGAAGCGACTTGGTTCAGGAGCGAGTTGAGAGGGGTGACGACCTGGCCCAAGTTCAGGACGCCGAGGGCGGCGACGACGCCGAAAAGCAGGATCAGCCAGAAAGCCACATCACCGAGGCTGGCGCCGATGGAGTGTTTGGGATTGTCGCTCGTCGTGGCCTTCGCGGCGCCGGGAATGCGGTTGATGCCTTTGGCTAGGGCCCATTTGACGGCCTTGCCGATAAACCAGGCCGCGACGAGGATCAGGATGGCGCCGATCGCCTTTGGCGCCCACTCATAGACGAGCGCGTCCCAGCCGATGAATTCGTAGTCTGTCGTTTGCATTAAGCCCTCTCAAACCCCACGCCACCGCGGAGTGTTCCAGCCGTTGAAACCCTGGGAGTTCGCCGCAAGTTCCGTCGCGTCCAGGACATAGACCCGATCGGGCGATCGCGAACCTTCGTGAGGCTTGACCGATAGGACGTCATTGGAAGCGGCGCCCGACGCTTAAGCCGCAGGTCAGGTTCAGCCGCCTCTGCTCTGCAGTGTTCGATGTGTCAGTTCGGTGGGCCGCCTAAGCCCCGCCGCAAGGGCAGCGGGGCTGTCTGGGTCGAAGATCCTACCCGGCTTTCGGCTGTGTAGCCTCGGCGTTGACGGCCGCATCAGCGATCGTCGTCAGATCCTCGTCGGTCTGGCTTTCCTCCTGCAGGGTCTCGTCCAGCAGGGCGACGGCGTCTGTCAGCCCGAGCACATTGGCCCAGCGCTTCAGCGTGCCGTAGCGGGTGATCTCATAGTGTTCGACGGCCTGGGCCGCAGCCAGCAGGCCGGCGTCGAGCGCGGCCGTGTTCTTGTACTCTTCCATGATCTCGTCGCCCTCGGCCAGGATGCCTTCGATGGCATCGCAGGTCTTGCCGCGCGCGGGCTTGCCGATGATCTCGAACACCTGCTGCAGGCGTTCGATCTGGCCTTCGGTCTGATCCTTGTGCTTTTCGAAGGCCGCCTTCAGCTCGGGCGACTGCGCGGCCCGGGCCATCTTCGGCAGGGACTTCAGGATCTTCCGCTCGGCGTAGTAGATGTCCTTGAGCGTGTCGTGGAACAGGGTGTCGAGGGTTTTCTCGGCCATGGTGCAAACTCCTGATGATGCGCCTAGCGCGCGCAGCAAAAAGGACATGTGGCTCCAATGGTTCCTGTTCGCGGGTGAGGCGGGGACGGTAAAAGCAGGCGCGTCTCCCCACCGCCCCACAGCACCAAGCCGACGCCGGACAAAGCGCCGGGCAGCCACGCGATGGATATGCCTCCGCTGAGCGAGGCACCGAGCGACCTCCCACCTGACAAGGTCCCTCAATGGACGCAGGAACCGCCAGCTCCGAATGACCATTCAACCCTCTTGCGAGCGCCCGTCGCAGGCAAGCGCAGGCTCGCCCAGCAAGCCCCCAAGAGGCCGATGTGCAACGCTACTTTTTCAACATCGCGGACGGGAGCTGTGTTCGCGATCCGCAGGGCGATGTACTCCCGGGACTGGACCAGGCCAACCAGATGGCCTTGGCAGTCATGTCGGAACTCCTGCCCATGCAGCACTCCAGCCTGCTGGTGGCGGGCGAACGGCCCGGCGAGGTGCGCGTTCCTGTGTCGGCTTGGCGACCAGGCGCGTTGAATATCCGGTTCGGCTCGGCTCCCCGAAACACAGTACAATACCCCTGAGAGGCGAGAGCCTCGTACTTCCGACATCGTCAGGAAACCCCATGAAGAGATACGCCTACGCCTGGATCACGCTCGGTTTCTTCGCGGTGTCCCTTGGGCTGCACTGGCTGTTCGGCTGGTTCACCTTCGTCGATGAAGCTCGGGACCACGGAGTCGCGCCGGAACTGACACCATATCTGATGGTGATGGGGCGCGACACATTCGAGAACTGGCAGTCGGAGTTTCTGCAACTGCTCTGGCAGGTCGTGGGTCTGGCCTATTTCCTCTACGTCGGTTCGCCCTCCTCCAAGGAGAACGACGACCGGATGGAGGCCAAGATCGACGCCCTCCTGGAACTGGTCGGTAAGGAGCGCGGCGAGGCCCTGATTAAGGAGATCGACGGCACCCACCTGCGCCGCGACGGCCATGCCTCCATCCATCAGGATCCTGCCTATTCCGCTGATGCGCTCGTCGCGAGAGAAAGCTCAGGAGAAGCGAAATGACCGATGCGGTGGAGAATAATGCGTTCGCCAGAAAGCTCGCGTACGGTGCCGAGTTGACCCAGGCGGACAAGGCCGTGCTGGTCGACGTCTCCTCCGGCGGCCGACGGATGCCGAGCCGTTCGGACATCATCGCCGAGGGAGACAGGCCGACCAATGCGCATCTGATCATGGAAGGCTATGGAGAACGAGAAGGACTGGATCCAAACCTGCCTCGGCTCACCAAACCGTTCCGGAAAGACGAACTCGCCGCATGCCTGGCCGAGCTCGGCTGACACCGCGACCCCATCAACGCAAGAGTTCATATCCAGCTGGCTAGGGGCATGCCCTGTTCTTAAGTCCCCCATCGTTGGCTGGAAGAGGCCAATGGCGGCGCCGTCAAGTAGTTGGCGTCAGATGACGCCTCTGTGAACCATATCGATGCCAACGATCGCCGCTGCCGCGAGGCTTGAGACGACATATGCCAGGACGTTGACCTTCCAAGACAGGCGAAGTGACGTGA
>NZ_BCWM01000003.1 GCF_001592205.1 Brevundimonas vesicularis NBRC 12165
GAGCCGCATCGACCCTTTTCACACCCAGTCCGTTTCCGCCCCCTCCACCACGCTAAGCGCGGTCCCCCTCCCCCGTGAACGGGGGAGGATCTAGAGGGACAGAATAAATTCGGCGACGGCGTCTGCGTCGTTCAGGACGGCGGTGGCGGGGATGCGGATCGTGCGGACATCCTTGTCGGCAAGCCAGGCGTCGCGTCTGGCGTCACGCGCGAGGTCGTGTTGCTGGCCGTCGATTTCGATGCAGAGGCGGTCTTTGGTGCGGTAGAAGTCGAGAATGAACACGCCTAAAGCGTGCTGGCGACGAAAGCCGTGGCCTCGAATACGTTGCCAGATCAGGACTTCCGGCAAAGACATCGACCAGCGGAGACTTCTGGCGCGTTTTTGGGTAAGGACCGGCGCTCTCATGGAGCGTATCACCATCACAAGCTGTGCTTTTGGCAAGGGGATGCGTCGCGCATGGTGCGGCGTCCGCCCCCTCCACCGCTACGCGGTCCCCCTCCCCCGCATGCGGGGAAGGATCTGATGGCGCCCTACTGGGAAACCAAGACCCTGGCCGAGATGTCGCCCTCCGAGTGGGAGGGGCTGTGCGACGGGTGCGGGCTGTGCTGCGTGATCCGGTTCGAGGACGAGGATACGGGCGAGGTCATTCCAACACGGGTGCATTGCAAGCTGTTCGATCCGAACGCCTGCGCCTGTTCGGACTATGCGAACCGCAAGGCCCAGGTGCCGGACTGCATCAAGCTGACGCCCGGCAATATCGAGGCGTTGGAGTGGATGCCCAAGTCGTGCGCCTATCGCCGGCTGCACGAGGGGCGGCCGCTGGCGAAATGGCATCATCTGATCTCGGGCAGTCGCGAGACGGTCCATACGGCGGGCGTGTCGGTGCGGGGCCAGACGATTTCGGAGCTGGCGCTGGCCGAGCCGGAAGATGCGCTGGACTTCGAGGCGCCGGAATGGACGGTCGAACGGGGCCGGGAGCGATAGGGTAGCACCCCCTAGCCAGCGCAATGACGCTGGTTGAAAGGCTGCGAAAACAAGCCATTGGCGAATTATGTGGGCGTTCTTCCGGCCTGAGGACGCTGGTCCGCTATGGTTTGGGCATGACGGGAAATCGGGATGACGAAGAGGGCGGCTGCGGCGGCGCGCGCGAGACGGCTGCGTCCTGCGCCGGGTGGATGGAGCCCCTGTTCCTGATGATGAAGGGCAAGATCGAAGAGACGGCCAAGAGCGTCTGCGAGACGGACGTCAAGGACGCCGCCGTCGCCGAGAAGGTCGCGCGCCAGATCGGGGTGATCGCGCGGTCGGCCAAGGCGGTCGAGGCGATGCGACTGCTGTGCCTGAGCGACAACGAAGAGGACGAGATGGGTGGACGAACCTACGACCCCGCAGACGACGAGCGAATCCGACGAGAGTTGCTCGTCGAATACGAGCGAATCGACAGCATCATCGAGAGAAAGGATGCTGAAGCAGCTGAACGGGCGCGAGCTAAGGCTGAAGCGCAATCATGCGCGGCTGCTGGAGCACCAACACAAGCCGCGTGACCTCGACCTGCGGACCTGGCTTCTGTTGGGGGGACGGGGGTCGGGCAAGACCTTCGCCGGGTCGGTCTGGATCGACAAGATGGCGCGAAAACTGCCAGGCATCACCCTGGCCCTGGTCGGCCCCGCCCTGCACGACGTGCGCGAGGTGATGGTGGAGGGGGCGTCGGGGATCAAGGCGTTGGCTGAGCCGGGCGACCGGCCGCGTTGGGAGGCGGGGCGGCGTCGGCTGGTGTGGAAAAATCAGTCGGCGGCCTATGCGTTTTCGGCCGAGGATCCCGACAGTCTGAGGGGGCCGCAGTTTCATGGGGCCTGGGCGGACGAGTTCTGCGCCTGGCGACGGCCGGAGATGGTGCTGTCGAACCTGAGGTTCGGACTGCGGCTGGGGGCCTCGCCGCTGCTGGCGGTGACGACGACGCCCCGGCCGATCCCGGCGCTGAGGCGGTTGATGGCCGAGACCGGGACGGTGACGGAACGGGCGGCGACGGCGCTGAACGCGCAGAACCTGTCGCCCGGCTTTCTGGCGCATCTGAACGACGTCTATGGCGGGACGCGGCTGGCGGCGCAGGAGCTGGAAGGCGTGGTGGTCGAGGGCGAGGGCGCCCTGTTCCGCATCGCGGATCTGAAAAGGGCCAGGGGCGCGCGGCGGGTCGAACTGGACCGGATCGTCGTGGCGGTCGATCCGCCGGCGACCGCGACCGGAGACGCCTGCGGCATCGTGGTCGTGGGGCGAAAAGGTCGCCAGGCCTTCGTACTGGCCGACCGGACGGTGCAGGGGCGCTCGCCGCAGAGCTGGGGCGGGGCGGTCAGCGCGGCCGCGCACGAATTCGGCGCGCACGAGGTGGTCGCCGAGAGCAATCAGGGCGGCGACATGGTGCGGTCGATTCTGGCCATCAGCGCGTGTCCTTGCCGGATCGAGATGGTCCACGCCTCGCGGTCCAAGGCGGCGCGGGCCGAGCCGGTGGCCCTGCTCTATGAACAGGGGCGGGTGGTCCACTGCGACGCCTTCCCGGCGCTGGAGGAAGAGATGCTGGCGCTGGGCAGCGAGGGCGGACCCAGCCCGGATCGGGCCGACGCCCTGGTGTGGGCGATCACGCGGCTGATGCTGGGGCCGCAGTCGGCGGGACCGCGGTTGCGGGGGCTTTAGAGCCTCGAGATTTCAACGACAGGAGAGACGATATGCCGGCCATTCCCGAGCGGGACGGATTGCTGAACCATGGGCGCGACGCGGGCGGGCCGGCGAGGCGCGCGGCGGCGGTCACGCCCAGCGATGCGGCCGATCTGACGACCTACGCCAAGGCGCTGTATGTCGGTGGGGCGGGCAATGTCCGTGTGCTGACGGTCGGGAGCGAGGATGGGGACGCCGTGACCTTCGCCAACCATCCGGTGGGGTGGTTGCCGGTGCAGGTGCGCCGGGTGATGGCGACCGGGACGACGGCAACGCAGATCGTGGCGGCCTTCGACTGATGTCGGGTGTCGAGATCGGAGCGGCGACGGCGGCGCCGGGCGGGGTGCTGGCCGGTGTCTTGGGTGGGGCGCGGTTCGCCGTGCCCGATATGCCCGTCTGGTCGGCGGCGGTCAGGACCATGCAGGCGGGCGGTCGCGAGGCGCGGCTGCTGTGCATCGGCGACAGCGTGACCCAAGGCTATGGCGCGGTCTCCGGCGGCTGGACGCCGAACGGTCGGGCGGGCGCCTGGCCCGAACGGCTGGCGGCGATGATGAGCGGGCGGGGCCTGCCGGCCTCGGCGACGTCGGTGGCTGGAGCGGGGGCGGCGGATGGGGCCAGCGGGGGTTATTCCGCCTATGACCCGCGCGTGACCCTGGGGGCCGGCTGGGGCGTCAACGCCCTGACCGGGATGGGCGGCAAGCTGTTTTCGGGCGCGGCGTCGTCGACGGGCGTGTGGAGCTTTCAACCGGACCGGCCGGTGGATCGGTTCGATCTGTGGGCCGTAACCAATACGGCGCTGGGGGTGCTGACGATCGAGACGGACGGCGCAGTGCGGGCGACGGTGAACACCACCAAGGCGGCGGCGATGGAGGTTGCGACCGTGGCCTTTCCCGAGACCGCCGGACCGGTGAGCGTGCGCTGGGCCTCGGGCGGGGCGGTGTTCATCGCGGGCGGGGTCGCGTGGCGGTCGGACGTGAAGCGGGCGCGGGTGATCAACGCCGGATGGGGCGGAGCCCGGATCGCGGACTGGATCACGACGGACCAGCCGTACCGGGCCTATGGGTCGATCCCGGCGGCGGCGCCTGATCTGTCGGTCGTGTGTCTGACGATCAACGACTGGAACGCGGGGACGGCGGTCGCGACCTACAAGGCCGGGCTGGGGACGCTGGTGGATCGGTGCCTGACGACGGGGGACGTGCTGCTGATGACGGGATGTCCGTCGGATCCGGCCCAGGGCAAGGCGAGTTATGCCGCGCAAGCCGCGTTGCGGGACGCGGTGTTCGAGGTAGCGGCGGCGCGAGGGTTGGCGGCGCCCATCGATGGGACGGCCCTGTTCGGCGGCAGCTTCGCCGGCGGTCTGATGTTCGATTCCGTTCATCCCAATGCGGCGGGCCAGGCGCGGATCGCCGAGGCGGTGCGGGCGCGTGTGATGATCTGAGGTTGTCGCTCGCGCTCGCGCGGTGGTAACCGTGGCGGATGGGGGAGCGGTTCTACGGGGTGCAGGCGCTGCGGTTCGCGGCGGCGACGGCGGTGGTCGTCACACACGCCGTGGATCTGGCCGGGACGCGGCTGGAGCTGGAGACGGTGCTGGCCGGTGGGACGCTGGAGAATTTCGGCGCCGTGGGCGTGGACGTGTTCTTCGTCATCAGCGGCTTCATCATCGCCACGACGACGCGGGGGCAGGCGGGCGTCGAGGCGGCCGGGGCCTTCCTGTGGCGGCGGTTTCGGCGGGTGGCGCCGATCTACTGGCTGCTGTCGCTGCCGATCCTGATCGGGATGGCGCGGGGCGGGACGCTGAGCCCGGAGGTGGCGGCGGCCACGTTCCTGTTCTGGCCGTTCAGCGGGCTAGAGATGACGTTTCCGGCGCTGGGGCCGGGGTGGACCCTGTGTTTCGAAATGCTGTTCTACGCCGGGTTCGGCTTGGCCATAGCGGGCAGGGCGATGGCGGGCGGCCGGCGGGTCGGCTGGGGGCTGGTCGGGGCCTATGCAGTGATGCTGGCGGTCGGATTGGTCGTGGCGGCGCCGGTGCTGAGGTTCTGGGGCGCGCCGATCATTCTGGAGTTTCTGCTGGGCGTCGGGATCGCGTCGGTGTGGCGGTTCGCGCCGCGTGGGTTGGCGCTGTGGGCGGTCGGGCTGGCGGTGGTCGGGTTCGGGCTGGGCCTGGTGGTCGGCTATGGCGGCATCGACGATGTGCGGGCGCTGAACGATCCTTGGAACGGGTTGAGGCGGGCAGCGGTCTGGGGGCTGCCCAGCGCGCTGCTGGTGTTCGGCGTGGTGCGGATGGAGCGGACGGACGCGGCGCCGGGGCGGTCGGGGCGAGCGGCGGCCTTCATGGGGGATGCGTCCTATTCGATCTATCTGGTCCATGTGCTGGTCATCCGGGCCTTGGGGCGAATGTTTGAGAGCGGGATGGTCGCCCTGCCGGGGGATGCGGTGGTGGGGCTGACTGTGCTCGCCAGTCTGGCGGCGGGGGCGGTTGTGCATCTGTGGGTGGAGCGGCCGCTGCTGAAATTTATGAGCCCCTCTCCCGCTGGGAGAGGGCTTGAGCGTCCGAGAGCGTAGCGATCGGTCAACGCGAAAGGGTGAGGGTCGCGCTCGTGCGGACTGGCACGCCGGCCGACCCTCATCCGGCTCTTCGAGCCACCTTCTCCCACTGGGAGAAGGGACAAGAAATCTGAGGAGATTGCGATGGTTTCGATCCGGTGGCCGTTCGGCCAGGCGGGGCGCGTGGGCGCGCCTGAGGGTAAGGAGAGCCGGGCGGTCGGGGTGATCGCCTTGTCGGGGGTGGGGCGGCCGCGGTGGACGCCCAACGACTACGCCAGCCTGGCGCGCGAGGGGTATCAGAAGAATGCGGTGGCCTATCGCTGCATCCGCATGATCGCCGAGGCGGCGGCGGCTGCGCCCTTCGCGGTGTTTGTGGACGGGGCGCGCGACGATGCGCATCCGCTGGCGAAACTGATGCGTCGGCCCAATCCAGAGCAGTCGGGGGCGGAGCTGATGGAGGCGGTCTATGGGGCGGTGCAGGTGTCGGGCAACGCCTATGTCGAGGCGACCGGCGATGCGGACGGAGACGGGGCGCCGGACGAACTGTGGGCGCTGCGGTCGGATCGGGTGAAGGTGGTTCCGGGCCGGTCAGGCTGGCCCGAGGCCTGGGATTATTCCGTAGACGGACGGTCGGTGCGGATCGGGCGGGCGGCGGACGGCTGGGCGCCGGTGATGCACCTGAAGCTGTGGCACCCGCTGGACGATTGGTACGGGCTGTCGCCGCTGGAGGCGGCGGCGCAGGGGGTGGATGCGCACAATGCGGCCGGCGCCTGGAACAAGGCCCTGCTGGACAATGCGGCGCGGCCGTCGGGGGCGCTGGTCTATGGGGCGAGGAACGGCGAGCGGCTGACGGACGGACAATTCGAGGCGCTGAAGGATCAGCTATCGACCGTCTATGCCGGGGCGACCAACGCCGGGCGGCCGATCCTGCTGGAGGGCGGAATGGACTGGAAGCCGCTGAGCCTGACGCCGGCGGAGATGGATTTCACCGCCGGCAAACATGCGGCGGCGCGCGAGATCGCCCTGGCGTTCGGGGTGCCGCCGCAGCTGCTGGGGATACCGGGCGATGCGACCTACGCCAACTATCGCGAGGCCAACGCAGCCTTCTGGCGACAGACGGTGATTCCGCTGGTGCGGAAGGCGGCGGGGGCGATGACGGGCTGGCTGGGCGAGCGGTTCGCGGGGTGCGAAATCCGGGCGGACCTGGATGCGGTCTCGGCGCTGCAGCCCGAGCGGGACGCCCTGTGGGCGCGGCTGGAGGCGGCGAGCTTCCTGACCGACGAAGAGCGTCGGCGGATGGCCGGGTTGGGGGCATGACCGAACATCATATCCGGCGCGTGCCGACGGCGCTGCTGATCGCCGTCGTGGTACAGACGGTGGGCGGCCTGGTCTGGGCCGGGGGCGCCGCGGCGCGGATCGCGACGCTGGAGCAGCGGGTCGGGGAGCAGAGGCTGGTCGCCGAACGGCTGGCGCGGCTGGAGGTTCAGGGCGAGGCGATGGCGGCGGCCGTGGAGCGGATCGAGCGGCGGTTGGAGGGTAAATGAGTGGCGCGCGCAGTTTTCTCCCTCCCCGCTCCGGGGAGGGTGGTCGCGGAGCGACCGGGTGGGGGCGGCCAGGCAAGGCCGCACCGCTGGAAACGAAGGAGGTCGGCGGGACGTCGCCTGGCCGCCCCCACCCGGTCTCGCCTGACGGCTCGACCACCCTCCCCCGCAGGGGGAGGGAGAGGTCCGACGCGCTGGTCATCGAAGGCTACGCCTCGCTGTGGGGCGTGGCGGATCTGAACGGGGACGTAGTGCAGGCAGGGGCCTTTGCGGACAGTCTGGCCAAGACGGGGGCTGAGGGGGTGCGAATGCTGAACCAACACGATGCGCGCGCGCCGGTCGGGGTCTGGGAGCAGATCGTCGAGGATGCGCGCGGCCTGTTCGTGCGCGGCCGGATCGAGGACTGGTCGGCCGAGGCGCGGTTCGCCGGGGCGTTGAGCCGAGCCGGGGCGCTGGATGGTCTGTCGATCGGATACCGCACGGCGCGGGCCCGGCGTCAGGGGCGGCTGCGGGTGCTGAGCGGGGTCGAGTTATGGGAGGTGTCGCTGGTGACGTTTCCGATGCTGCCGGGGGCGCGGTTCAGTTTGGCGTGAGCAAGTGGTGGCGTCCTATCCATTGAGGTCGTTAGTCGGGCGCTGGAAACGAAAGACGGAAGCGAATACGGCCCTCAGTCGGCACGCCGTCGACTGCTCCGGGAGCTATCAAAACCCAGCGCGATAGAGCTTGAGCCGCAGCGCCAAAACCCTGACCTTCAGGAAATTCCGAAAGCACTTGGCAGTTAGTGACGCGCTGGTCGATACCCGCAAGGCAATCAAGATCAGCATGACCTGCTACGAATGGTCCACCCTGCGTTCGGGGATGATAGGTCGCTACGAGATCATAGATGGGTAGGCTTGCTACGGACGGTAACGTGGTTACACCTCGACTACCCGGCGGCACGCCTATTTCGAGGCGCGGACTTTCCGCCGCACAGCCAGCAGTGGCAGTGAAGACCATTGACAATGAAACAACAGCTTCATGCCGCATAATAGTACTCTCCAGACTGTCCGCAACCAGCCTTAGCTATTGTTCCTGACCAATCTACTATTTGCGGCGCGGTGCGAAAACGGCCGACGTTCGACGCTGCCAACTGCGCGGTTTAGTTCGGTTTGAGAGCATGGAACGCGCCGTTGCGGTCGAGGGTTTCGGTAAGGGCGGCCATCTGGGCGCGGCCCTTCTTGCCGTGGAGATAGCGCAAGGCCCAGCCGGCGAGCACCAGGCCGAAGATCCAGCCGACGTGCAGCACCAGGTGGGCGAACAGGATGAAGACGGCCGCCAGCGCATAGGCGCCAAGATAGACCAGGGCCATCTGGCCGCCGCGCGAGGCCGTGGGATTCGACAGGCCGGCGATGATCTCGGCCAGGCCCGGCGAGGCGGCGGCGGACGGCAGGGCGTGATCGGAGGGCTTGGATGCCGGTTGGGGCGCGGGTTTGGGTTGCTTTTGCGGCGTGGCCTGGGCGGCGGGTGCAGCGGCCGGTCGGGCGGGTTTTGGCCTGGGCGGGATCGGATCTGGCGCGCGCCGGGCGGGACGGAACAGGATCGAGCGGCCGGCTTCGTCGACGGTGAAGACCTCTTCGAAGGCGGCGGTCGAGAAGTCGATGGCGCGGGTGTCCTGGCCATAGCTCTGGCCATGCAGGGCTGTCAGCCGGCCCTGGCGCAGCTCGATCTGGAAGCCCACGGGGTCGGGCAGGCCGGCGACCATGGCATGGACCGTGCCGAACAGGCCGGTGGCGTCCGGGTTGGCGATCGCGCGGTCCGCATCGACGACGATCTGGGAATAGAGGCCGGCGCCAGTGTTGCGACGCAGGCCCGGCGAACTGGCGGCGACCTGGGCGCGCAGGTCCGGGACGCTGTCGCCCATCTGCCAGATCATGGCGTCCATGACGGCGCTTTCGAGGGGCGTCAGGTGGGACATGGGGCGTCAGTCCGCCTGGGCGCCCACTGCCTTTTCCATCTCGGCCTTGAGCGCCTGCATTTCGGTGGTGATGGCTTGCATCTCGGCGGTGCATTGCTCCTGAGTGATCGTCGTCGCCCGTTCAGACGCCTTGCCCTTGTCATAGGCCGCCAGAAGGAAGGCCGAGGCCTCACGCTTCTGCGGGTCGGTTTCGTTCGCCAGCGCCACCCGCACCTGCGCGCCGACTTCGGGCGGGAATTGACGCTCGCAGGTTCCCAGCGTCTCGAACATTCGGGTCATGCCGCCAAAGACCTGGCTGACTTGCGCCGCCTGTTCGGGAGGCAGTTTGGAAACATCAGGTTGCGACTGAATCAGAAGCGCGCCGGAAAGGGCCAGAGCAAGCGTAAGCATGTGAAGCGATCCTTGAGAGAGCAGGATCGGTAGCACGGTTTCGCGGGCCTGCCAGCCGTTCAATCACAGGTTTCGGGCGCGGGCCCGGATCGTCGCGTCGTCTAGGGACGCATTCACCGGAGACACCATGAAAGAGACCAAACAGGCTTCGGGCCAGCCCGAGGCGCGCGATGTCGTGCGCGAGATGATGGCGGCGTTCGAGGCGTTCAAAGGGGCGAACGACACCCGGCTGGGCGAGATCGAGAAGAAGGCGGCGGCCGATGTGCTGCTGGAGGAGAAGGTGGCGCGCATCGACCAGGCGGTCGCCTCGGCCCAGGCGCGGCTGGACCGCGTGATGAGCCAGAGCCGTCGACCGGTGATTGGCGGCGAACCTGTGGAGCCCGCATCTGCGCCCGAGGCGAAGGCGGCGTGGGACGGCTATCTGAAGACGGGTCAGTCGGGCGGTCTGGAGGTCAAGGCGGGCCTGTCGGGCGGGGCGACCTCGGGCGGCTATGTCGTGCCCTATGAGACCGAGCGGGCCATCGAGCGGCGTCTGATGGCGGCCAGTCCGATGCGCGAGATCGCGACGGTCAGGACTGTGGCGACCGGCGTGTTCAGAAAGCCGGTGTCGACGGCGGGCGTGGCCTGCGGCTGGGTGGCGGAGACGGCCGCGCGGCCCGAGACGGACCCGGCGACCTTGGCCCTGCTGGAGTTTCCGTCGGCCGATCTCTACGCCAATCCGGCGGCGACGCAGGCGTTGCTGGACGACGCCATGGTCGATCTGGACGAATGGCTGGCGGCCGAGGTCGAGGACGCCTTTGCGGCGCAGGAAACTCAGGCCTTCATCAATGGCGACGGGGTGAACAAGCCCAAGGGTCTGCTGTCCTATCCGACCGTGGCGGATGCGGGTCAGGCCTGGGGTCAGATCGGCTATGTCCCCTCTGGCGCGGCGGGTGGCTTTGCGGCGACCAGTCCGGCGGATCGCCTGATCGACCTGATCTATGCGCCCAAGGCCCAGTACCGGCCGAACGGCCGGTTCGTGATGAACCGCAAGACGGTCTCGGCCGTGCGCAAGTTCAAGGACGCGGACGGCAACTACATCTGGCAGCCGGCGACGCGGCTGGGCGAGACGGCGAGCCTTTTGGGCTATCCGGTGACCGAGATCGAGACCATGCCGGACGTGGCGGCGAACAGTCTGTCGATCGCGTTCGGGGACTTCCAGCGGGGGTATCTGATCGTTGATCGGGCGGGGGTGCGGGTGCTGCGCGACCCCTATTCGGCCAAGCCCTATGTGCTGTTCTACACGACCAAGCGCGTCGGCGGCGGGGTGCAGAACTTTGACGCGATCAAGGTGATGAAGTTCGCCGCGACCTAGTCGCGCAGTGATGGCGACTTTCCCTCCCACTGCGGGGGAGGGTGGCTGAGGCGCAGCCGAAGTCGGGTGGGGACGGCCGGGCGATCGAAGTTAGGTCATCGACCAAGCGTGCGGCCTTGCCGGGCCGCCCCCACCCGGTCGCTGCGCGACCACCCTCCCCGGAGCGGGGAGGGAGAATTCCGAATCTGACAATGGAGATTGCCATGGCGCAGCCGGTGACGGTGGCGGAGGCGAAGCTGTTTCTGCGGGTCGAGCATGAGGTCGAGGACGGCTTGATCCAGACCCTGATCGCGGCGGCGCAGGCGAAGGTGGAGGGGGATGTGGGATTGAGCCTGACATCGACCTCGCCGGCGCCGTTGCGGCTGGCGATCCTGATGCTGGTGCTGCGGGCCTATGAGCGGGGCGAGGCGGTGGAGATCGAGCCGGTGGAGGGCTGGATCGCGCCATACCGCGTGGTGCGGTTGTGAGAACTCTAGCGGGGCTGTTCCAGCCGGTGGAGGCCGAGACGCCGTATGGCGGGCGCAGCGTGTCGTTCGAGGCGGTCGGGTCGGCCTGGCTGAAGTGCGGGGCGCGCCGGCGCCTGGAGCGCGGCGAGGGCGATCAGCGGCGCGCGGTCGAGACGATGGGCGCAGAGGCGCGGGCGGACGCCCGGCTGACGGTCAGGCGCGTGCTGCGGTTTGGCGGGGCGGACTGGCGGATCGTGGCGATGGAGGACGCGCGGCCGGGGCGGGCGAAGCTGGATCTGGAGCGGGTGCGATGAGGGATCATGAGAGCGCGCTGCAAAAGGCGGTGCTGGCGGCGCTGAAGGGTGATGCGGCGGTGCAGGCGTTGCTGGGCGGGCGGGTCTGGGACCATCCGCCGGAGGGCACCGACTTTCCGCATCTGGTGATCGGGCGATGCGAGAGCCGGCCGGTGGCGGCGGACGGGGGCGGGGTCGAGCAAAGGCTGACCCTGACGGGCGTGTCGCGGTTCGCGGGATCGGAAGAGGCCAAGGCGGTCGCGGCGGCGGTGCGGGCGTGTCTGCACGAGGCCGTGCTGGAGGCCGACGGGGTGCGGACGGCGACCCTGAGGGCGACATTCGCGGACGTGTTCCGCGCGGGCGACGGGCGGCGGACCTATGCGGTCGTGCGGCTGAGGGCGGTAACCGAGGAAGTGGGAGAAGACGGATGACGGCACAGGCCGGCAAGGACATCTTGCTGAAGATCGAGGGCGCGTCGGGCGTGTTTACGACGGTGGCGGGGTTGAGGGCGCGGACGATCTCGCTGAACGCCAAGACGGTGGATGCCACGGACGGCGACAGCGCCGGGCGGTGGCGCGAGCTGCTGGCCGGCGCGGGCGTGAAGTCGGCGGCGGTGTCGGGGCAGGGCATCTTTCGCGATGCGGCGTCGGACGCCCTGGTGCGCGAGGCCTTCTTCGATCAGGCGGCGAAACGGTGGCGGCTGATCGTGCCGGACTTCGGCGTGCTGGAGGGGCCGTTCCTGTTGGCGGCTCTGGAATACGCCGGCGAGCACGAGGGGGAGGCGACGTTCGCGCTGAGCCTGGCAAGCGCCGGGGCCATCGGATTCAGCGCGATATGAACGGCGCGCGGGGCGAGGCGGCGGTAATCCTGGGCGGCGCGCGGCGTCGGGCTTGTCTGACGCTGGGGGCGCTGGCGGAGATCGAGACGGGGCTGGGCGTAGATGGGATGGCGGCGGTCGCCGAGCGAATGAAGACGCTGTCGGCGCGGGATTTGATGATCGTGCTGGCGGCGGTGTTGCGCGGCGGTGGGGAGGTCGAGCCGGAGGTGGCGGCGGTTGATCCGCGCGAGGCGGCGGTCGCGGTGGCGCAGGCGTTCGCGGCCGCCGCACGATGACGCCCTGGGGCGAGATGTTGCGACTGGCGGCGACGATGGGCGTGGCGCCCGAGGCGTTCTGGCGGCTGTCGTTGAGGGAGTGGCGGATGTTGACGCAAGTCCCGCGTGGGACGGCGCCTTTAGGGCGCGACGGGCTGGCGCGATTGATGGAAGGTTGGCCGGATGGCGGATGAGTTCGGGCGGGACGGGATCGATCAGGTCGCGCTGAGAGCAGCGGAAGCCGGGGCGGCGCTGGAGGCGCTGAAGGCGCCGGCGCAGGAGGCGGCCGACGCCATCGAGGCGGCGTTCGGGCGGGCGGGCGACAGCCTGACGCGATCGCTGGCGCGGGCGGCGGCGGACGGGGAGGTGTCGCTGGCCGAACTGGCGCGGGCGGTGCTGAATGCGGTCAATGCGGCCGCGGGATCGCAGGGTGGCGGGCTGAGCGCGGCGATCCAGTCGGTGATGTCCAGCTTCGGCGGGGCGCGGGCGGACGGCGGGCCGGTGCTGGGCGGTGCCGCCTATCTGGTCGGCGAGCGCGGGCCGGAGGTGTTTCGACCGGCGACGGGCGGCGAGATCGGGCCCGTCGGCGGCGGGGGCGTGACGGTCAATGTGGCGGTGGACGGCGGGGCGGCGGCCCTGCTGCGGTCCGAGGCGCAGATCGCCCAGATGCTGGCGCGGGCCGTCAGCCTGGGCGCCAGGCGGATTTAAAAACGCCGCCCCGTCGAAGACGGGGCGGCGCTGAGGTCGATCGGCGATGAGGCTTATTCGCCCTTGGGGTTCGGGCCGAAGCGGTTCTCGCCCTTCTGGCTGTCCACGACGCCGATCCAGATCAGGAACGTCAAGCCCAAGAGGCCGGCGATGGCGAACAGGCCGATGGCCGGGCCCATCAGGGCGAAGACGGCGGCGGGATTGCTCTCGTAATAGTCCTCGGCATAGCCGTTGGCGACGGCGCCGGCGATCATCATGGCGAAGCCGGCGACGAAGGCGATGACAGAGCCGACCCAGGGAATAGCGATCAGCCAGCCGGTCTTGCCCATGTCGTGAAGGCGCTTCACCGAAATGGCGAGGTTGGGCCAGATCAGCACGATCCCGAACAGATTGATGATCGGGATCCAGCTGATGACGACGTTGACGCCCAGCAGGATCAGCCAGCCGATCCAGAAATGGCTGCGGCGGACGCGGCCCTCGAAGGACAGAAACAGCTTTTGCCAGTCGAAGCCGGCGACGGCGGTCGAGGTCGAGCTGGCGTAGCCGCCGGCGACGCCGGTGGTGGTGGGCGAACCGGCCAGGATCAGGATCTGGGTCGCGGCGGCGCCTTCGGGGACGAAATCGACGCGGACGCCGGCGGCGGGCACGGCCGGCGATTGCAGCGCGGCCGAGGTGAAGTCGTAACGGGCGCCGTCGTCGCCGCTGATCAGACCGACGCCGGTCGAGGCGTCGTAGCTGAGAATTTCACCGCGCACTGAGATCTCCATGACTGGCGCCCGATCTGGCGCGGCGGCAACATCGCCGACCCGTGCAATCCCAGCAACCCGAAAAGGTCAAGCTGGCCGATCCTGTCGCGTTTGTAATGCGGGCGACCCCTTGGGCGGCGCGCCGTGGATGTTCGCGCCCGGCTGCGACGGCAGCAGACTGACGATGAAGATGAACAACCCGCCGACATAGGGGATGAGGCCGATCAGGATCATCCAGCCGCTGAAGCCGACATCGTGAAAACGCCGGATGGTGACGGCGATGCCGGGCGCCACCAGAGCCAGGTAGACAAGGATGATGAGGCAGACCCAGGCCATGCCCCAAGCCTCCATGTCATAGCCCATTTCGGCGTCGGCGATGGCCAGGCCGATCACCGGCATGAAGACGATCACCGTGATCAGAAACTGGAACAGGGCGAAGGACCAGTATTCCTTCCGCCGCGCCCGGCCGTGACCCTCGATATAGAGGTCTGTGACGCACCGGACGAAATAGCCCCACAGGCCCACGTCCGGGTCTGGCGCATAGACGGGCGGCGGCAGAGGGCCGTCGCGCAGGACCATCAGGCTGAGGGCCTGGCCGTCCTGAACCACGAAGTCGACGCGGCGGCCCGGTTCGAGACCGGCGGCGGCCGAGGTGAAGGCGTAGCGCTGCAAGTCGTCGCCGCTGATCAGGCCGTCGCCGGTCGTCGGATCGTAACTGAGAATTTCGCCGCGCAAGGCCGTGTCTCGCAAAGACGCGGCGTAGGCGCCGCCACCAAGGTGTGGACCGGGCGGGCGACATTGCACAACAGGAGAGTGTTCATGGACGCCTTTCATGAGGTGCGCCTGCCCGCGCGGCTGGCGTTCGGCTCGACCGGCGGGGTGGAGCGTCGGACGGAGATCACGATGCTAGCGTCGGGGTTCGAGCGGCGGTCCACGCCCTGGGCGCTGGGGCGCAGGCGGTATCTGATCGGGGCGAACCTGAGGTCGCTGGACGACATGGCTGAGCTGGTCGCCTTCTTCGAGGCGCGGCGGGGACGGCTGTACGGGTTTCGGTTGAAGGACTTCGCCGACTTCAAATCGTGCGCGCCGGGCGGGGTGGTCTCGGCTGAGGATCAGGTGCTGGGCGTCGGGGATGGGACGCGCACCATGTTCGATCTGGTGAAGCGCTACGGCGATGTGGAGCGGCCGGTCGCCAAGCCGGTCGGGGGATCGGTGCGGGTGGCGCTGGGCGGTGTCGAGACGACGGCTTTTATGGTCGATCTCGTGACCGGGCGGGTGACGCTGGAGCGCGCGCCGGAGGCGGGTGTCAGCGTGACGGCGGGGTTTCAGTTCGATACGCCGGTGCGGTTCGACAGCGATCGGATCGAGACGACGCTGGAGAGCTTCGAGGCCGGACGGATGGCGGCGGTTCCGCTGATCGAGGTTCGGGTCTGAGCCATGCGCGACATACCGAATGAAATGGCCGCCCGCATCGAGAGCGGGGCGGCGACGCTGTGCCATGTCTGGCGGCTGCAGCGGGCCGACGGCGTGGTGATGGGGTTCACCGATCACGACCGGGACCTGGTGGTGGACGGGGTCGTCTGTCGGGCGGCGAGCGGCTGGACGGCGGGGGCGGGCGAGAGCGCGGTCGGGCTGGCGGCGGGGTCGGTTTCGGCGGCGGGCGTGCTGGACGATGCGGCGATTACGGAAGCGGATGTGGCGGCGGGTCTGTTCGACAAGGCGACGGTCGAACTGTGGCGCGTGGACTGGGCGCGGCCGGATCTGAAGGTGCGATTGTGGTCGGGGGCGCTGGCGAAGATACGGCGCCAGGGGGAGAGCTTCGTCGCCGAGCTTGAGGGACCCCTGGCGAAGCTGGAGCGGGTGGTCGGGCGGACCTATGGGCGGATGTGCGATGCGCGACTGGGAGACCAGAGGTGCCGGGTCGCGGCGCCGGCGGGGCGGGTCTGCGACAAGCGGTGGGAGATCTGCGTCGGGACGTTCGGGAATGGGGCGAACTTTCGCGGATTTCCGGATGTGCCGGGGGACGACTTCCTGACAGCCTATCCGGCCGGAAGTGCGCGCAGCGACGGCGGGAGCCGCCGGTGAGCGGGAGCGCGGTGGTGATGTCCGCCCGGTCCTGGCTCGGCACGCCGTATCGGCATCAGGCCAGCATGAAGGGTGTGGGCGCGGACTG
The DNA here is from genome assembly GCF_001592205.1 of Brevundimonas vesicularis NBRC 12165. GTDB lineage: Bacteria > Pseudomonadota > Alphaproteobacteria > Caulobacterales > Caulobacteraceae > Brevundimonas > Brevundimonas vesicularis. Next base: position 15,948 of record NZ_BCWM01000003.1, read on the forward strand.
TCTGGGACTGGTGCGCGGGGTGTGGCGCGAGGCGGTGGGCGAGGAGCCCGAAGTCTTGCCGGCCTATTCGGCCGACTGGGCCGAGGTCGGCGGGCGCGAGACGCTGCTGGAGGCGGCGGGGCGGTGGATGCCGCCGGTTGCGGTCGATCAGATGCGGGCGGGCGACGTGTTGCTGTTTCGGATGTCGCCGGGGGCGGCGGTGAAGCATTGCGCCATCCTGAGCGACCTCGGCGGGCCGGAGCCGAGGATGATCCACGCCTATTGGGGACGGGCGGTGGTCGAAAGCTGGATGGGCGTGTGGTGGCGAAGACGGCTGGCGGCCGTGTTCCGGTTTCCTGTCCTCCACCGCGAAGCGGGGGAGGGGGACCGGGCGCAGCGTGGTGGAGGGGGCGAAAGTCCCACGAATCTTGGTGAAGCAAGATCAGAGGCCGGAGGTGCGTCCGCGCCCTCCACCACTTCGTGGTCCCCCTCCCCCGTGAACGGGGGAGGATTTTTGGAGGCGTAGATGGCGCAAGTCGTTTTGAGCGCGGTCGGGCAGTCGGTCGGCGGGCCGGTCGGGCGGGTGATCGGCTCGACCCTCGGGCGGGCGATCGACAATCGGGTGGTGGGCTCGCTGGGTCCGGCGCGGCAGGTGGGGCCCAGGCTGGAGACACTGAAGGTTCAGGGCACGGCGGAAGGGGCGCCGATGGCCTGCGTCTTTGGACGGGCGCGGGTGACGGGTCAGGTGATCTGGGCGGCGCGGTTCCTGGAAAGCAAGTCCAAGGGCCGGGCGGGCAAGGGCGGTCCGAAGACGGTCGACTATGTCTATTCGCTGAGTTTCGCCGTGGCGCTTTGCGAGGGCGAGATCGACGGGGTCGGGCGGGTCTGGGCCGACGGGCGGCTGATGGACATGACCGGCGTGTTGATGCGGGTGCATCGCGGGGGCGAGGACCAGACGGCGGACCCGCTGATCGAGGCGGTCGAGGGGGATGCGCCGGCATACCGAGGCACGGCCTATGTGGTGTTCGAGGATTTGCCGCTGGGGCCGTTCGGGGATCGGGTTCCGCAGCTGAGCTTCGAGGTGTTTCGGCGGCCGCGCGGGCAGAAGGCGCGGCTGGAGGATATGCTGGAAGGCATGTGTCTGATCCCCGGCGCGGGGGAGTTCGCCTTGGCGACCGAGGCGGTGGTGCGCCGCGAGGGGCTGACGCGGACGATGGCGGAGAATTTGCACAATGGGGAGGGCCGGGCCGACCTGGTCGTGTCGCTGGATCAACTTCAGGCGCAGCTGCCGAACCTGAAGCGGGTCAGCCTGGTGGTGGGGTGGTTCGGCAGCGACCTGAGGGCCGGGCATTGCGTCGTGCGGCCGGGGGTGGAGCGGCGCGACAAGCCGACCGAACCGCTGGTCTGGTCCGTGGCGGGCGTGGCGCGCGATGAGGCCTATCAGGTCAGTCAGATAGATGGGGCGCCGGCCTATGGCGGGACGCCTTCGGACGACAGCGTGCGTCAGGCGATCCGCGAGCTGAAGGCGCGGGGGTTGGAGGTGACCCTGTACCCGTTCGTCTTCATGGACTGCCCCGGCTATCCGTGGCGCGGACGGGTGGCGGGCGTGGATGGGGCCGGGGCGACGGCGGAGATCGCGGCGCTGTTCGGCGGGCCGGACGACTGGGGCTTGCGGCGGATGGCGCTGCACTATGCCCGGATCGCGGCGGATGAGGGGGCGGACGGCCTGTTGATCGGGTCGGAGATGCGCGGGGTGACCTGGACGCGGGATGCGGCCGGGGGCTTTCCGGCGGTCGATCAGTTTCGGGCGCTGGCGGCGGAGTGTCGGGCGGTGGTAGGGCCGGGCGTGGCCCTGTCGTATGCGGCGGACTGGAGCGAATATTTTGGGCGCCAGTCGGGCGGGGAGGTGGTGTTTCATCTCGATCCGCTGTGGGCCGATGCGAACATCGATCATGTGTCGATCGACTGGTACCCGCCGCTGACGGACTGGCGAGCGGGCGACGGCGGGGTCGATGCGGCGACGTTCGGCGGGTCGGCGGACCCGGCCTATCTGGCGGCGGGCGTCGCGGGCGGGGACGGGTTCGACTGGTATTACGCCAGCGAGGCGGATCGGGCGGGGCAAGTGAGGACGCCCATCGTCGACGGGTCGCATGGCGAGGACTGGGTGTTTCGGCCCAAGGACCTGAAAGGCTGGTGGTCGAACCCGCACCATGACCGGCCGGGCGGGGTGCGGAGTGCTGTGCCGACGGCCTGGGTTCCGGGAATGAAGCCGGTGCGGCTGTCGGAGTTCGGCTGTGCGGCGGTGGACCGGGGCGGCAATGCGCCGAACCTGTTTCAGGACGCGAAGAGTACTGAGAGCAGCCTGCCGCCGGGATCGACAGGCGCGCGCGACGACGCGGTGCAGCGGGCGGCGCTGGAAGCAGTGCTGGGGCATTATGCGACGGCTGAGAACAATCCGGTGTCCGCGGTTTATGGCGGGCGAATGCTGGAGGCGGCGGACGCCTGGTGCTGGGACGCGCGGCCCTATCCGGCGTTTCCGGCGCGGGGCGATGTCTGGGCCGACGCCGGCGCGTGGCGCGCCGGGCACTGGCTGAACGGACGGCTGGCGGGCGACGGGCGAGATCTGATCGAGGCGGTGCTGGCGCGAGGTGGGTTGTCGCCGCACGAGATGGCGATCGAGGGCGTCGAGGGCGCGGCGGCCGGCTATGTCATCGACCGGCCGATGCGGACGCGCGATGCGCTGGAGCCGCTGCTGGCGGCGTTCGACGCCGTGGCGGCCGAGCGGGACGGGAAGGTCGCCGTGTTGGGGCGGGTGGAGACGGTGGTCGAGATCGCGGGCGAGGCGCTGGCTCTGCCCGATGGCGGGGCGGCGGAAACGGCGACGCGGACGCTGGAGCCCAGGGCGGGCGAGGCGCGTGTGCGCTTTATCGACGAGACGGCGGACTATCAGACCGGGGCGGTGGTCGTGCGGTCGGACGATGCGTCTGCGACGGCAGGCGGGGTCGATCTGGAGTTGCCGCTGGTGTGCGGCGGCGGACTGGCGAAGGCGGCGGCGCAGCGGGCGCTGGACGGCGAGAGCGTGGAGGCGAGAACGCTGGCGCTGGGGCCGCTGGAAGCCTTGCGGCTGGAGCCGGGGGACGGGGTGCGGCTGGAAGGTCGACCGGACGACTGGCGTGTGATGCGGGTCACGTCGGACGAGACGCCGTCGGCGGTGCTGGAGCCGGTGACGGCCCGGCGGGCAGTCGAGGATGACGGCGTCTGGCGCGGGGGCGACACTCCGGTCGTGGTCGCGGCGCCGTTCCTGAAAGTGTTGGACCTGCCGCCCTTGATCGGGAGCGAGGCGGACGCGCGGCCCTTGATCGCCGTGGCGGCCGAACCGTGGCGGACGATGCGGCTGCATGCGGGGCCGACGGCTGAGACTCTGACGGCGAGGGGCGATGTGGAGACGCCGGCGACGGTCGGGGTGCTGGTCGAGGCGCTGGGGCCGGGCGTGCGGCACCGTTGGGACGAGGCCAACGCCGTGGTAGTGCGGGTCGAGGGCGAGGCGCCGGAAAGCGCGGTCGAGGCGGCGGTGCTGGGCGGCGGCAATGCGCTGGCGGTTGAGACGGCTATGGGGTGGGAGATCGTGCAGTATCGGTCGGCGCTTCTGGTCGGGCCGGGGACGTGGCGGCTGACGGGTTTGTTGCGCGGGCAGCAGGGGACTGAGGTCGAGATGCGGGCGGGCGCGATGACGGGGTCCGTCGTGGTGTTTCTGGACGACCGGCTGGCGCGCGCGGAGATGGGGCGGGGCGAGCGAGGACTGCCGTTGCTTTGTCGCGCGGGACCGGCTGGCGCAGCGCCGGGCGGTGCGGGGTTCAGCGAGACTCTGTTCGTGGCGAGGGGCGTACATGATCGGCCGTGGTCGCCGTCTGGTCTGATGGTCGAGACGTCGGCCGAGGGTCTGGCGATCCGATGGATGCCGCGCGTGCGGCTGTTCGGCGACAGTTGGGACGGGGAACCGACAACGGTTGATCCTATGCGGTTCCGGCTGCGCGTCGTTGATCATGACGTCGTGGTTCGAACGATGGAGGTCGAGGGGCTGTCGGCATCCTATTCTGCGGCCGACTTGGCGGCGGACTTCCCGCAAGGCATGATATCGACGGCGCGGATCGCCGTGGCGCAGTGGGGGGAGGGGTTTGGCTGGGGCCCAGAAGCTGAAGTCGAGGCGGAAATCCGGCCGGTCTGACGAAATAGGGCGGGTCCAGCCCTTTGCGCGGGGCGGGGCATGGCTTAACTGACGGCCTCTCGACCTTTTTCAGCTGGAGCGACAACGGACGTGGCAGGCGACCCCTACAAGGAACTGGGCGTTTCGAAGGGCGCGAGCGCGGACGAGGTCAAGAAGGCGTATCGCAAGCTCGCCAAGGAGCTTCATCCCGACAAGAACCCCGGCGACAAGATCACCGAGGACAAGTTCAAGCGGGTGACGGCGGCCTTCGACATCCTGGGCGACAAGGAAAAGCGCGCCAAATACGACGCGGGCCAGATCGACGGCGACGGCAACGAACAGTACCGCGGCTTCGGCGGGGGCGGTCGCGCCGGCGGCAGCCCGTTCAGCCAGGGCGGCAATCCGTTCGGACAAGGCGGCGGGCCGGGCGGCCGCGCCAACTTCGAAGGCGTTGATCTGGACGACCTGTTCGGCATGTTCGGCGGGGCCGGGCGTCAGCGCGGCGCGCGGGACTTCACCTCACGCGGCCAGGACGTGAAGGCGACGCTGGACATCAGTCTGGAAGACGCCATCGCCGGGGCGACGCGGCGGATCCAGTTTTCGGATGGACGCACCCTGGACGTGACCATTCCCAAGGGCGCGTCGGAAGGCCAGACGATCCGCCTGCGCGGTCAGGGATCGCCGGGACGCGGGGCCGAGAACGGCGACGCCCTGATCGAACTGAGGATCGAACCGCACCCCATCTACAAGCGCGACGGGGCGGACCTGACCATGGACCTGCCGGTGTCGGTGCCCGATGCGGTGCTGGGCGCCAAGGTGCGGGTGCCGACGCCCGAGGGCGTGGTGCAGATGACGCTGCCGGCGGGATCGAACTCGGGCAAGGTGCTGAGGCTGAAGGGGCGCGGCGCGTTTGCGCAAGGGCGGCGCGGCGATCTGCTGGCGCGGGTGATGGTGACGCTGCCGGATGCGCCGGACGCCGAACTGACCCAGTTCGCCGAGGATTGGCGTGCCAGGCGGCCCTATACGCCGGGACGGTGAGCGCACTCAAGCCGCGTGAAGCGCGGTTGCGCCAAAGGAAAAGAGCATGAGCACGAAGCCTGATGTGAAGCCGGCGCGGCCTTGGTTTTCGGCAGGGCCGACGGCGAAGCGGCCGGGCTATGCGGTCGGCGGATTGCCGTCCGATCTGCTCGGGCGCGGCATTCGCGCACCGGAGGTGGTGGAGCGGTTCGCGCACGGCCTTCGGCTGACGCGCGAGGTGCTGGAAGTGCCTGACAGCCACGTGATGCTTTATACGCCGGGGTCTGACACAGGTGCGGTCGAGGCGGCGCTGTGGGGCATGCTGGGCGCGCGGCCGGTGCAGGTCGTGGCGTTCGAGAACTTCGGCCTGACCTGGCTGGCGGACGTGAAGGATCATCTGGGGCTGGAGCCCGAGGCCCTGACGGCGCCGTGGGGCGAACTGACTGATCTGAGCCAGGCGGATTGGTCCAAGGATGTGGTCTTCCCGTGGAACGGCACGACCTCGGGGGTGCGCGTGCCGGACGCCGACTGGATCGCCGACGATCGCGAGGGGCTGGCGATCTGCGACGCGACCTCCGCCGCCTTCGCCATGCCGCTGCCGTGGGACAAGCTGGATGTTGTGACCTTCAGCTTCCAGAAAGCGCTGGGCGGCGAGGCGGGCATCGGGGTGATGGTGCTGTCGCCGCGCGCGGTCGAGCGGCTGGATACCTACCGGCCGGATCGGGCGATTCCCAAGCTGTTGCGGCTGACGGACGGCAAGGGACGGTTTGATAGGGCGTTGGCGGACGGGGTGGCGATCAATACGTTTTCGATCCTGACAATCGAAGACTGGATCGACGCCCTGGGCTGGGCCAAGGACATCGGCGGGTTGAGCGAATTGATCCGACGGACCGACGCCAACTACGCCGCGTTGGCGGAGTGGGTCGAACGGACCGACTGGATCGCCTTCCTGCCGGATCGGCCGGAGATACGGTCGACGACCTCGGTCTGCCTGAAGTTCACCGATGCGCGGATCGCCGCGCTGGATGACAAGGCGCAGAAGGCCTTCGTCACTCGGTTCAAGGCCCTGCTGGAAGGCGAGGCGGCCGTGTTCGACATGGAGCCGCATCGCAACGCGCCGCCTGGCCTTCGGCTATGGTGCGGCTGCACGGTCGAGACGGCCGATGTGGTTGCAGCGACGCCCTGGCTGGAATGGGCCTTCGAGACGGCGGTCAGCGAAGTCGGATAAATCCGCCTGACGGGACGACATCGGACGATTCCCTCGCTATAGGCTGCGCCCGCATTCCAGTGCGGAGAGACGGTTTTGGCGAACGTAGCGGTGGTCGGCGCCCAGTGGGGCGACGAGGGCAAGGGCAAGATCGTGGACTGGCTGTCCAACCGCGCCGACATGGTCGTGCGGTTCCAGGGCGGTCACAATGCGGGCCATACGCTGGTCGTTGACGGCAAGGTCTACAAGCTGGCGCTGCTGCCCAGCGGCGTTGTGCAGGGCAAGCCGTCGATCATCGGCAACGGCGTGGTCGTCGATCCCTGGCATCTGGTCGGCGAGATCGAGAAGATCGCCGCCCAGGGCGTGGCGATCAGTCCTGAGATCCTGACCATTGCGGACAACGCCTGTCTGATCCTGCCCATCCACCCTGCGCTGGACGTCGCGCGCGAGGCGGCGGCGAGCGCGCCGGGCGCCAAGATCGGCACGACCGGGCGGGGCATCGGTCCGGCCTATGAGGACAAGGTGGGGCGTCGCGCCATTCGGGTCTGCGATCTGGCCAATGAAGACGATCTGAAGGTCAAGATCGATCGGCTGCGCTCGCACCACGATCCGCTTCGCGCCGGTCTGGGGCTGGAGCCGATCGATCCCGATGCGCTGCTGGCGCAGTTGCTGGAGATCGCGCCGAAGATCCTGCCCTATGTGAAACCGGCCTGGCGCGTACTGGATCAGGCGCAGAAGGACGGCAAGCGCGTGCTGTTCGAAGGGGCGCAGGGCGCTTTCCTGGACGTGGATCACGGCACCTATCCCTATGTCACCAGCTCCAACACCGTCGCCGGTCAGGCGGCGGCGGGTTCTGGCATCGGTCCGCGCGGCGTCGGTTATGTGCTGGGCATCGTGAAGGCCTATACGACACGCGTCGGAGAAGGCCCCTTCGCCTGCGAACTGAATGATGAGGTCGGCGCGCATCTGGCGACCGTGGGCCGCGAGGTCGGGGTGAACACCGGCCGCGCGCGCCGCTGCGGCTGGTTCGACGCCGTGTTGGTGCGCCAGTCGGTGGCGATCAACGGCATCGACGGGATCGCCCTGACCAAGCTGGACGTGCTGGACGGGTTGAAGACGCTAAAGATCTGCGTCGGCTACAAGGTCGATGGCGAGGTGCTGGACTATCTGCCCTCAAGCCTCAAGGCCCAGGGCGCGGCCGAGCCGGTGTTCGAGGAGCTGGAAGGCTGGAGCGACAGCACCGCCGGCGTCCGCAGCTTCAAGGACATCAACGCCAACGCCATCAAATATGTGCGCCGGATCGAGGAGTTGATCGGCGCGCCAGTGGCCCTGCTGTCGACCAGCCCAGAGCGCGACGACACCATTCTGATGCGCGATCCGTTCCAGGGCTGAGGCCTTGGAAGGGGCGGCGTGAGGCGGCGGACTACGCAGAAAGACCTATTCAACAGGTCTTAACCCGTCGGCGGTAAGGATAATGGCTCCAAACTCGGAGTCTGATGTGTTCGCCGCAAACGCCAGAACCATAAGCCGCATGGAGCCCGCGCTTCGTCGGGTGGTCATCGTGGACGCCAATCTGTCGTCGGCGCGACTGCTGACCGACATCATGAAGGGCATGGGCGCGCGCGAGGTCTATTCCGAGGGCGACGAGGAACGGGCGCTGGAGCTGCTGCGCGACGTCGAGCCGGGCGTGATCTTTACCGAGCGTGCCGGTGACAAGCTGAACGGCGAGACTCTGGCGCGGCGCATTCGGCGCTCCAGCATGTCGTGCCGTAGGTCGCCGATCATCATGGTGACGGGCGAGGCGACCGCCGCCGCGATCAAGGGCGCGCGCGACGCCGGCATCCACGAGTTCCTGAGAAAGCCGTTCACGACCGGCGACCTGTTCAAGCGGGTCGAGAACGTGACGCTGAGGCCCCGGCCCTGGATCGAGGCGGTGGGCTATGTCGGGCCGGACCGTCGCCGGTTCAACTCAGGTGAATATTCGGGCGCTCGCAAGCGCCGCAGCGATGGCGCGGCCGGAGGCGGCGCTGCTGAAATCCGCGATCAGGCGTCGCGGATTCTGGTTTCGGCCATGTCGCAGTTCGAGCAGGATCCGTCGCAGGCGACCCGCGCCATTCGCCAACAGGCCGAGACGCTGAACGGTCTGGCCATCAAGACGGCGGACGCGCGACTGGCGATGGCTGTGGCGACATTGCAGGCCTATGTGGCCAGCGGTCAGGTGACGAAGGCGGGACTGGCCCAGCCAATCGGCACGGTGGTGACGGCTGCGAGAGCGGCCAATGAAGCGGCGCCGGTGGCGCGCGCGTCGTGATGGATGGTCCGCCGCGCCGTTGAAGGCGCAGCGGACCGAGTTGCTCAGGCGTCGACCAGGTTCCGCTCTTCGGCGGCGGCGCGCATGGCCTTTTGCAGCTTCTCGAAGGCGCGGACCTCGATCTGGCGCACGCGCTCGCGCGAGACGCCGTACTGCCCGGCGAGCTCTTCCAGCGTGACCGGGTCGTCCTTGAGGCGCCGCTCCGTGAGGATGTGCTTCTCACGGTCGGTCAGCTCTTCCATAGCCTCTTGCAGGAGGCTCATACGGATGCCCTTTTCCTCGTCGTCGGCGAGCTGGGTTTCCTGAGACACGGCCGTGTCATCGGCCAGCCAGTCCTGCCACTCGCTTTCACCATCAGCGCGCAAAGGCGCGTTCAGCGAGGCGTCGCCGCCGAGACGGCGGTTCATGTTGGTGACCTCTTCCTCCGTCACGCCCAGTTTGGTGGCGATGGCGGCGAGGTGTTCAGGATGCAGATCGCCTTCCTCGAAGGCCGAGATCTGGCTCTTGGCCTTGCGCAGGTTGAAGAACAACTTCTTCTGCGCCGCAGTGGTGCCCATCTTCACAAGCGACCAACTGCGCAGGATGTACTCCTGGATCGAGGCGCGGATCCACCACATGGCGTAGGTCGCCAGGCGGAAGCCCTTGTCGGCGTCGAATTTCTTGACGGCCTGCATCAGGCCGACGTTGCCCTCGGAAATCACTTCGCCGATCGGCAGGCCGTAGCCGCGATACCCCATGGCGATCTTGGCCACGAGACGAAGGTGCGAGGTGACGAGACGGTGGGCGGCTTCGGGGTCCTGGTGCTCAGACCAACGCTTGGCGAGCATGAACTCCTCGTCCTTGGTCAGCATCGGAAATTTGCGGATTTCCGTCAGATAACGCGACAGGCCTTGTTCAGGCGACATCACCGCGAGCGTACTATTGGCAGCCATATACAGGTCCCTCCGACCGTCTTGAACGAGCGGGCTCTTCGTCATCGGCCACGGTGTGTGCGCCGACGTCTCACCCCTCAACCGGTAAAGTAGCGATGGGTTGCCGCCATTTTTAGAGGCGGATCGTCACACGAAAGCGTGACCGTGGCCCTGGCGCCACTCGCGCCGATCGATGTCCTATATAGAACTTTGTCAGTTGCTATTCAAGACCTGCTTGAATAGACGCCTGCTCAGAGTTCGGCGAGGCGCGTTTCCAGGCGCTGCATGTCGGACGGCGGCGCAGTCTCGAAGCGAAGCGCCTCGCCCGTGACAGGATGGACAAAGCCCAGGACAGCGGCGTGGAGGGCCTGACGCTCAAGGCCAGCCTCAGCGATGGCGGCGCGGACGGGAATGGCGGGACTGCCCGAACCATAGGTCGCGTCGCCGAGGATGGGCGCGCCCTTGGACGACAGGTGGACGCGAATCTGATGGGTGCGGCCGGTGTGAAGGGCGCAGGCGATACGCGCCGCCATAGGTGCGCCGCCAGCTTTTGCGGGCTCTCCGAAGGTCGCCTGAACGACATAGTCGGTAATGGCCTCGCGACCGCCGGCCTTCAGGACCGCCATCTTCTTGCGGTCGCCGGTGGAGCGGCCGATGCGGGTGTGGATGCGGCCGGTCGCGGGCGACGGCGCGCCGCGTGTCAAGGCGATGTAGGTGCGCTCGATGTCGTGCGCAGCGAACAGGGCGGAGAGGCCGGCGTGGGCGCGGTCGGTCTTGGCGGCGACCATCACGCCGGAGGTGTCCTTGTCCAGCCGGTGGACGATGCCGGGACGGGCGACGCCGCCGATGCCCGACAGGCTGTCGCCGCAATGGGCCAGCAGCGCATTGACCAGGGTGCCGTCGGGCGTGCCGGGCGCGGGGTGGGCGGCCATGCCCGCAGGCTTGTCGATGACGATAAGGTCGGCGTCCTCGTAGAGGACGATCAGGGGGATGGACTGGGGCTGGGGCGTGGCCGGCGCGACGGGCGGCAGGGCGACGGCATAGAGGCCTGGCTGGGCCTTGGCGGAACCGCCGGTCAGGACCGCGCCATCGCGGCTGACAGCGCCCTCGGCGAGCAGGGCCTGGAGCCGGGCGCGCGACAGGGTGGGGAAGGCGCCGGCCAAGGCCTTGTCCAGGCGAACGCCGGCCGCGTCGATGCGGGCCTCCAGCACCTCGGCGGGGGCGCCGGTCGCGGGGTCTTCGTCTTCGTCGATCAGATCATGGGCGGACACGTCGTCTCCCTAGCACGACCGGCCGCTTGCGCGAGGGGCGCGGGTGAGGTGATAGTCAAGCTTGGGGGCGTAGGGGACATCCGATGAAGCGGTTGATGATCGCCGGGGGCGCGTTCGCCGCGGCGGCGCTGCTGAGCAGCTGCACCACCATGAGCAAGGACGAATGCCTCGCCGGCGCATGGGGCGAGAAGGGCTATGCGGACGGGGCGTCGGGCTATCCGATGACGCGGCTGGACGACCACGCCAAGGCCTGCGCCAAGTTTCAGATCGCACCCAATTCGGCCGCCTATGGCTCGGCGCGTGAGGATGGCCTGCGGACCTATTGCACCTTCCAGCGCGGCTGGGAGGAGGGACGGGCGGGCAATGCCTATTATGGCGTCTGTCGGCCGGAGGAGGAACAGGCGTTTCTACCGGCCTATCGTGACGGCCGAATGCTGCATGAGGTCGAGGACGCGTACGAAACGGCGGAAAGCGCCTTGAACAGCGCAGAAGCCCGGATCGAGAACCGTGAAGACAAGCTGGAAGCCAAGGAGCGTGAACTGCGCGGCGAAGGCCTGACGGACGAGGAGAGGGAGCGTATTCGTGACCGCATCTAAGAGGTCAGAGGCGAAATCCGCGATGCGCGTCGCAATGCCCGAGAGGCCCGCGACGCGCTGGATCAGGCGGAATGGGACGTTCGCCGGCTGCGGCGTGAACTGAGCGGCCGCTACCCGGTCTAAACCTCGGCCCTAGGCGGCCTTGACGGATGCGCCGCGGAAGGACGGATCGAGGTCGCCCGAGGCATAGCGTTTGGCCATCTGGGCGGTAGAGAGGGGACGAATCTTGGAGGCCTGACCCTCGCAGCCGAACTGCTGGTAGCGCTCCATGCACAGCTTCTTCATCGCCTCCTTGGCGGGCTTCAGATAGTAGCGCGGGTCGAACTCGCCCGGCTTCTCCATCAGGGCCTTACGGATGGCGCCGGTGATGGCCATGCGGTTGTCGGTGTCGATGTTGACCTTGCGCACGCCGTGCTTGATGCCGCGCTGGATCTCCTCGACCGGCACGCCCCAGGTCTGGGGCATTTCGCCGCCGTACTGATTGATGATGTCCTGCAGATCCTGCGGCACCGATGACGACCCGTGCATCACCAAGTGGGTGTTGGGCAGGCGACGGTGGATTTCCTCGATCACGTTCATGGCCAGCACCTCGCCGTCCGGCTGACGCGTGAACTTGTAGGCGCCGTGGCTGGTGCCCATGGCGATGGCGAGGGCGTCGACCTTGGTGGCGGCGACGAAATCGACGGCCTGATCCGGGTCGGTCAGCAGTTGCGAGTGGTCCAGCTTGCCCTCGAAGCCGTGACCGTCCTCGGCCTCGCCCATGCCGGTTTCCAGCGAACCCAGCACGCCCAGTTCACCCTCGACCGAGACGCCGCAGGCGTGGGCCATTTCGGTGACGCGACGGGTGACGTCGACATTGTATTCGTATGAGGCGGGGGTCTTGGCGTCCTCCTCCAGCGAGCCGTCCATCATCACGCTGGTGAAGCCGTACTGAATGGCGGTGGCGCAGGTCGCCGGGCCGTTGCCGTGATCCTGGTGCATACAGACCGGGATGTGCGGATAGAGCTCGGCCAGGGCGTCGATCAGCTTGGCCAGAACGATGTCGTTGGCGTAGTTCCGGGCGCCTCGGCTCGCTTGAATGATCACGGGAGCATTGACCTCGTGGGCCGCCTCCATGATCGCCAGACCCTGTTCCATGTTGTTGATGTTGTAGGCGGGCAGGCCGTAGTCATTCTCTGCCGCGTGGTCGAGCAGCTGTCGCAGCGTGATGCGCGCCATGGGGTAGTCTCCTGAGCCGAATAGTCTTTTTGGTTGGGCGAGAGATTAGACGCCGGACAGCGCGAAGTCACGCCGTGTTACAGCCGTTTCAGCGCCGATTTCGAAGACAGGATGCAGGCGTGATCCGCCTGCATCGCTAAGCTTTCAGGCGCGCAGGGCCTCGACGCCGGGCAGGGGCTTGCCCTCCATCCATTCCAGGAAGGCGCCGCCGGCGGTGGACACGAAGGTCAGGTCCGCCGCGACGCCGGCATGACCGACGGCCGCGACCGTGTCGCCGCCGCCCGCCACCGCGATCAGGGCGCCAGCCTTGGTGCGGTCGGCGACGTGCTTGGCGGCCGCGACCGTGGCGGCGTCGAAAGGCGGGACCTCGAACACGCCAAGCGGGCCGTTCCAGATCAAGGTCTTGGACGCGTCGATGGCGGCGTTCAGGCGAGCGACGGTGTCGGGGCCTGCGTCCAGGATCTTGTCTTCAGTCGCGAGGGCTTCGCCGGTCTTGACGGTGCGGGCGGCGGCGCCGGGCTTGACCTCGGTCGCCACGACGACATCGACGGGCAGCAGGATGTCGCAGCCCTTCGCCTCGGCTTCCGCCAGGATTTCGCGCGCCGTGTCCGCCATATCCTTTTCGGCCAGTGAACCGCCGATATCGACGCCTTGGGCATAAAGGAAGGTGTTGGCCATGCCGCCGCCGATGGCGAGCGTATCCAGCTTGCCGACCAAGTTCTTCAGCAGGTCCAGCTTGGTCGAGACCTTGGAGCCGCCGACGATGCCGACGACTGGCTTCTGCGGCTTGCCGAGCGCAGCGTCGAGCGCGTCCAATTCGCGCCGCATGGATTCGCCAGCATAGGCCGGGATGTGGTGGGCGACGCCTTCCGTCGAGGCGTGGGCGCGGTGGGCGGCCGAGAAGGCGTCGTTGACGTAGAGATCGCCCAGATCCGCCAGCTTCTGGGCGAAGACCGGATCATTGGCCTCTTCCGCCGCATGGAAGCGCACGTTCTCCAACAGGACCACTCCGCCGGCGTCCAGATCGCGGATGGCCTCCACGGCGTCAGGGCCGATGCAGTCGTCGGCGAAGCGGACGGGGGCGCCGAGCAGTTCTTCCAGCGGTTGGACGACGGGTTTCAGGCTCATGGACGGGACGCGCTGGCCCTTGGGGCGGTCGAAGTGAGCCAGCAGGGCGACCTTGGCGCCCGCGTCGCGCAGGCGCTGGATCGTCGGCAGGGCGACCCGCAAACGGGTGTCGTCCGTGACCTTGCCGCCCTCCATCGGGACGTTGAAGTCCACGCGGACCAGGGCCGTCTTGCCGGCGAGGTCGTAAGCGTCGTCGAGGGTGCGGAAGGTCATGATTATCTCAGAATGCGTTGCAAACAGGGTACGCAGTTGTCACCACGTTGACGACGCTGATCGCGAACACGACAAACGCCGCCGCCGAAAGAAGGTATCCAGCGGGATTTCTATTGCGCCAAAAGAACACACCGGCTGCAATCAGCCATGCAAATGTCAGCGCCGTGAGAACCAAATAAAAGCCCAGTCCAGGACTGGCCCCGATTGGGTCCAGAAAGCCGAATCTTGCGAGGTTTCGGATTGCGCAAAAAGTCGATGCACCTGCCCCGGCCAGAAAACCGGTGACGATCAGGGCGATCCCTCGGATGAATGTCCAAAGGATCGCCCGATCAGTCATCAGAAGAACTTCGCCATCTGCAACGCCGTGTCGCTCATGCGCGTCGCGAAGCCCCATTCGTTGTCGTACCAGCTCAGCACGCGGGCCAGCTTGCCGTCGACGACCTGGGTCTGGGGCAGGGCGGCGGTGGAAGAGGCCGCGATGTGGTTCAGGTCGTGCGAAACCAGGGGGTCGGTCGTCGTGAACAGGACGCCCTTCATGGGGCCGTCGGCAGCGGCCTGAAGCGCCGCGTTGATCTCTTCGACCGTGACCTCGCGACCGGCGACGACCTTAAGATCGACGACCGAGACGTTGGGGGTCGGGACGCGGATCGACGAGCCGTCCAGCTTGCCCTTCAGCTCCGGCAGGACCAGACCCAGGGCCTTGGCGGCGCCGGTTGAGGTCGGGATCATGGACAGGGCCGCGGCGCGGGCGCGGTACAGGTCCTTGTGCATCGTATCCAGGGTCGGCTGGTCCCCGGTGTAGGAGTGGATGGTCGTCATATAGCCCCGCTCGATGCCGAACAGGTCGTTCAGCACCTTGGCGACCGGGGCCAGGGCGTTGGTGGTGCACGAGCCGTTCGACACGACGATGTCGTCGGCGGTCAGGGTTTCGTGGTTGACCTTGTAGACGATGGTCTTGTCGGCGTTGTCGGCGGGCGCCGAGACCAGGACGCGCTTGGCGCCGGCCTTCAGGTGGGCGCTGGCCTTGTCCTTGGAGGTGAAGATGCCGGTGCATTCGAAGGCGATGTCCACCTTCAGCTCGGCGTGCGGCAGGTTGGCGGGGTCTCGCTCGGCCGTGACCTTGATCTTGCCCGTGCCGACGTCGATCCAATCCTCGCCCGAGGTCACCGTGCCGGGGAAGCGGCCGTGGACCGAATCGTAACGGAACAGGTGGGCGTTGGTCTCGACCGGACCCAGATCGTTGATCGCCACCACCTCGATGTCCGTGCGGCCATGCTCGATGATCGAGCGAAGGACGAGACGGCCAATGCGGCCGAAACCATTGATGGCGACGCGAACGGTCATGGAGAGCTCCTGTGATCGGTATGACGAGCGTTATATAGGTGCGCGTCTCAATGGAGCGGTCGCGGGCGGGTTTCAACCCCGCGCTCGTAACATGATGTGATGGACGGTTACGCTTCGAAAATCCTCGGTGTCAGCTTCGGGTAAGAAACACCCCGGACGCGGTCGTTTTCGAGCCGCCGCGCAAATTTATTGCGACGGGGGTTGTGTGATGCCCGCCGCTATGGTTTCTTGGCGTCAGAACAGGGAGCCGCCCGTGGCCACGATGACGCGCGACATGATGAAGGGACGCACCGCCAAGGCGGTCGCCGCCGTTCGCGCGCCGGTCGGCCTGGAAAGCCCCGTATTCCTGATTACCCTCGTACTTCTCGGCCTGCTTACGCAAGCGGCGTGGATGCACGCGACCTGACCCTAGACACACTCAGGATCGTCTCGCACCACCCCGCATCCGAAAGGAAGCGGGGTTTTTAGTGCGGGGCGGTTCGAAACGAACCGGACCGATGACGCAAAATTCTACCTCCCAGCCCAGAAAGCCCAACGCGCGCAGCGCGGCGGTGACGGCTGGCCCGAACCGGGCCGCCGCCCGCTCGTATTTGCGCGCCGCCGGCATGCAGGACGCCGATTTCGACAAGCCGATGATCGGCATCGTCAACACCTGGTCGACGGTCACGCCGTGCAACATGCATCTGGATAGGCTGGCCAAGGATGTGCGCGCCGGCATCACGGCGGCAGGTGGCTATCCGGTTGATTTCAACACCATCGTCGTCACCGACGGCATCTCGATGGGCACGGCGGGCATGAAGGCCTCGCTGATCAGCCGCGAGGTCGTCGCCGACTCCATCGAGCTGGCCATCGAGGGCCACCAGCTGGACGGCGTGGTCTGCATCGTCGGCTGCGACAAGACGATCCCGGCGGCGGCCATGGCTTTGGCCCGGATGGATATCCCCGGCCTGGTCTATTACGGCGGCACCATCATGCCCGGCGTTATCGGGACGAAAGAGGTCTCGGTCCAGGAGGTGTTCGAGGCCATCGGCGCCCATTCGGCCGGCGCCCTGGACGACGAAGGTCTGAAGGCGGTCGAACAGGCCGTCTGCCCCGGCGCCGGGGCCTGCGGCGGCCAATTCACGGCCAACACCATGGCCATGGCCCTGTCGGTCATGGGCATCTCGCCCATGGGCGCCAACGACGTGCCGGCCGTCGATCCGAACAAGGCCGCCGAGGGCGAACGCTGCGGTCGGCTGATCGTCGAACGCGTCTTCTCCGGTGACACGGCCCGCAAATACATCACACGCGCCAGCCTGAAGAACGCCGCCGTCGCCGTCTCGGCCTCGGGCGGGTCGACCAATGCGGTTATGCACTTGACGGCCATCGCGGCGGAGGCCGGCGTCGAGTTCGGCGTCGAGGACTGCCACCAGGCCTGCGTCGAGGCGCCGGTCATCTGCGATTTGAAGCCGGGCGGCCGCTTCCTGGCCTCGCACCTGTTCGCCGCCGGCGGCACCCGTCTGGTCACCCAGCGGATGGCCGAGGCGGGCAAGATCGTGAACACCCCCACCGTCACCGGCCGCAGCCTGTTCGCCGAAGCCGCCGAGGCCGAGGAGACCCCGGGCCAGGTGGTGGTGACCACCTTCGATGCCCCTGTGATGGATCGCGGCAGCTTCGCCGTCATCTATGGCGATGTCGCCCCGGAAGGCGCGGTCATCAAGCTGACGGGCCACAAGGTCGACACGTTCGAAGGCCCGGCCTGCGTCTTCGACTCGGAAGAGGACGCCTTCCACGCCGTTCAGGACGGATCGGTCGGCGAAGGCGACGTGATCATCATCCGCTACGAAGGGCCCAAGGGCGGTCCGGGCATGCGTGAGATGCTGCAGGTCACCGCCGCCCTGAAGGGGCGCAAGATCGACAATGTCGCCCTGCTGACCGACGGCCGGTTCTCGGGCGCCAGCTACGGCTTCGTCGCCGGACACGTCTCGCCGGAAGCCGCCGTGGGCGGCCCGATCGCCCTCATTCGCGATGGTGACCGCATCACCATCGACGTCACCAACCGCCGCATCGACGTCAATGTCGATCTGGCGACGCGCCGGGCGGGCTTTACGCCCCACGTAGTCCGCCCGGCGCGAGGTGTCTTCGCCAAATACCGCGCCTCGGTCGCCTCGGCCGCCCAGGGCGCTGTCACCATCCCCAACCCGCCGCCGGCCCAAGTCCCGGCAAGCCACAAAATCAACGCTGCTCAGGACGCCTGACCCATGGCCATCACCATCTACACCAACGAAGACATCAAGCCGGGCGCCATCGCCGGCCAGCGCATCGCCATCATCGGCTACGGCTCGCAGGGTCGCGCCCATGCGCAGAACCTGAAGGACAGCGGCCATGACGTGGTCGCCGGCGTCCGTCACGGCGGCACGGGCTGGAAACACGCCACCGCCGACGGCGTGCCGACCGCCGAGCCGGCCGAGGCCGTCAAGGGCGCCGACATCATCGCCATCCTGACCCCCGACATGGTTCAGGGCGACGTCTATCGCGACATCATTGAGCCGAACGCCAAGGAAGGCTCGGCCCTGCTGTTCGCCCACGGCTTCTCGATCATCTACGAGCGCATCACCCCGCGCGAGGACATGGACGTGATCCTGGTCGCGCCGAAGGGACCGGGCGATCTGGTCCGTCGCGAGTTTCAGCGCGGTCGCGGCGTGCCTAGCCTGTTCGCCGTCGAGAAGGACGTCACCGGCAAGGCGCGCGACCGGGCCATGGGTTATGCCAAGGGCAACGGCGGCGCGACCGGCGGCCTGCTGGAAACCACCTTCCGCGAAGAGACCGAGACCGATCTGTTCGGCGAACAGGCGGTCCTGTGCGGCGGCGCCAAGGAGCTGGTCATCCAGGGCTTCAACACCCTGGTCGAGGCCGGTTACCAGCCCGAGATCGCCTATTTCGAATGCCTGCACGAGCTGAAGCTGATCGTGGACCTGTTCTACGAAGGCGGCATCTCCAAGATGCACCACTTCATCTCGGAAACCGCCAAGTACGGCGCGGTCGCCAGCGGCCCGCGCGTCGTGACCGAAGAGACCAAGGCCCGCATGAAGACCATTCTGGACGAGATCCAGGACGGCACCTTCGCGCGCAACTGGATCGCCGAGAACGAGGCCGGCAAGCCGCAATACGAGGCTTGGCTGAAGGCGGACCGCGAGAGCCAGATCGAACAGGTCGGCGCTCGTCTGCGCGAACGCATGGCCTGGCTGAACACGCCCAAGGCTGAAGCGGCCTGATCGCCGCCTGAACGACCGGATGACCCTGATGACCGCCGCCGCTTTCAAACCCTCAGCCGAGACCGCACCCCAATCGGGTGCGCGTCTGCTGGTCTCCACCCTGGAGCGGCTGGGGGTGGAGGTGGTGTTCGGCTATCCGGGCGGCGCCATCATGCCGGTCTATGACGCCCTGGCCGGCTCCAAGCTGAAACACATCCTGGTCCGCCATGAGCAGGGCGCGGCCTTCTCGGCCGACGCCTATGCCAGGAAGAGCGGCAAGGTCGGGGTCTGCATGGCGACGTCAGGCCCCGGCGCCACCAATCTGGTCACCGGCATCGCCAATGCGATGATGGACTCGGTGCCGATCGTCTGCATCACCGGCAACGTCGCCCAAGGCCTGATGGGCACTGACGCCTTTCAGGAAATCGACATCCTGGGCGTCACCCTGCCGATCGTGAAACATTCGATCCTGGTCCGCTCGGCCGCCGAAGTCCCCGCCGCGATCGAGGAGGCCTTCCATATCGCTCGCTCGGGCCGTCCCGGTCCTGTTCTGGTCGATCTGCCCAAGGATGTGCAGTTCGAGACGACCGGCGAGGACTACGGTTTCTCCATTCCCAACGAGACGCCGCGCGTCGATCATGACGCCATCGCCGCCGCCGAGGCCGCGATCCGGGCAGCGAAGAAGCCGTTGGTCTATATCGGCGGCGGAGTGAAGATCGGCGGTGCGACAGGAGCCCTGCGCGCCTTCGTCGCCGCGACCGGCATCCCCCAGGTCTCGACCCTGAACGCCCTGGGCACCATCCCGACCGATGCGCCGGGCATGCTGGGCATGCTGGGCATGCACGGCACGCGCGCCGCCAACCACGCGGTGCAGGACAGCGATCTGCTGATCGTCGTCGGCGCCCGGTTCGACGACCGCGCGACGGGCAAGCTGGCTGAATTCGCGCCCAATGCCCGCATCGTTCATTTCGACATCGACGCCTCGGAAGTCGGCAAACTGCGCAGCGCCAATGTCGCCGTCGTCGGCGAGCTGCGCGAAGGCATTGAGGCGCTGAAGGCGCGGATGCGGTCGGGCGCGGCGCTGGACATTCAGGCCTGGGCCGACGACTGCGCCGCTGCGGCCAAAGCTGGCGCTCACCGTTATGACGCGCCGGGCGAGGGGGTCTATGCGCCCGCCCTGCTGAAGGAAATCTCGGAAGCGGCGGGCGATGATTTCGTCGCCGCCTGCGACGTGGGCCAGCATCAGATGTGGGCGGCCATGCACTGTCGCTTCGCCAAGCCGGAAGCCCACATCACCTCGGGCGGTCTGGGCGCGATGGGCTTTGGCCTGCCCGCCGGCATCGGGGCCAAGCTGGCCGATCCGTCCGCGACGGTCGTCACCATCGCCGGCGACGGCGGGTTCATGATGAACATCCAGGAGCTGGCGACGCTGAAGCGTTACGGCATCCCGTTGAAGATCGTGCTGATCGACAATTCCTCGCTGGGCCTGGTGCGCCAGTGGCAGGAGCTGTTCTTCGCCGAGAACTATTCCGAGATCGACCTGTCCGACAACCCGGACTTCGTGAAGGTCGCCGAAGCTTTCGGCATCGAGGCCTTCCGCATCGATCGCCGCGATCAGGTGTCCGACGGCATCCGGCGCCTGCTGGCCGCCGACGGTCCCTGCCTGGCCCATGTGGTCATCGACCCCCGAGAAAATGTCTGGCCGCTGGTTCCGCCGGGCAAGAGCAATGCTGAAATGATGGAGGGCTCCTGAGATGAGCAACACGATCCACATCCAGATCGACCGTGCGGACGGTTCGCTTCAGCGTCTCATCGGCCTGGTGGAGCGCCGCGGCTTCCACATCGACGGCATGGCCCTGGCTGACGAAGGGGCTTTCCGCCGCATCGCCCTGACTGTGCGCGGCCGCGACGCGGGCCGCTGCATGGACAACCTGGGTCGCCAGATCGACCGGCTGTTCGGCGTGCGCCGCATCAGCAACGACATTATTCAATCCGAGGCCGCGTGATGATTACCCCCGAAAGCGTACGAGTATCGGGCGTATCCCGCACAGAGGAGATCGCCGCCGATCCCAACCGCGTCATCGTCTTCGACACGACGATGCGGGACGGGGAGCAGGCGCCGGGCTTCTCCATGACCGCCCAGGCCAAGGTGAAGATGGCCCAGGTTCTGCGGGACCTGGGCGTTGACGTTATCGAGGCCGGCTTCGCCGCCGCCTCGCCCGGCGACGAGGACTGCATCCGTCGCGTGGCCGGCGAGGTCGAGGGACCGATCTTTTGTTCCCTGTCGCGCGCCAACGAGAAGGACATCGACGCCACCTTCCGCGCCCTGGCGCCGGCGCCGAAGTCGCACCGTCGGTGCCACACCTTCATCGGCACCAGCCCGATCCACCGCACCGCCAAGCTGAAGATGTCCACCAATGAGGTGTTGTCGACGGCCGTGCGGTCGGTGGAATACGCCCGCAGCCTGTTCGACGACGTCGAGTTCTCGGCCGAGGACGCCTTCCGCACCGAGCCGGAGTTTCTGGCCGATGTGCTGGAGGCCGCCGCCGACGCCGGCGCCCGCACCCTGAACGTGCCCGACACCGTCGGCTATGCGACCCCGCAAGAGGTGCGCGAGCGTTTCGCCGCCCTGGCCGCGCGCATCAAGAAGCGCCATCCGCATGTGATCTTCTCGGCCCACTGCCATGACGACCTGGGCATGGCGGTCGCCAACTCCCTGGCCGCCGTCGAGGGCGGCGCGCGTCAGATCGAGGGCGCCATCAACGGCATCGGCGAGCGGGCTGGCAACTGCTCGATCGAAGAGATCATCATGGCGCTGAAGGTCCGCGAGGACCGCTATGGCGTCACGACCGGCGCCGACAGCCGCCATCTGGTGCGCGCCTCCAAGATCCTGTGCGAGATCACCGAGACGGTCATCGCCCGCAACAAGTCCGTGGTGGGCATCAACGCCTTCGCCCACGAGGCCGGCATCCACCAGCACGGCATGCTGGCCGACAGCCGCACCTATGAGATCATGCGGCCTCAGGATGTGGGCTTTGAGGGCAGCTGGTTCGTGCTGGGCAAGCATTCGGGCCGTCACGCCATCGCCAAACGCGCCGAAACCATCGGCCGTCCCATCGAGGGCGAGCGTCTGGCGGCGGTGGTCGCCGGCTTCAAGCAACGCGCCGATCAGATCGGAGAGATCAATGACGCCGAACTGATCGCCATCATCGACCGGGTCGACGGCGTGTCCGAGGTCGTGGCCCAATATGCCTGATCCCAAAACCCTGTTCGACAAGGTCTGGGACGCCCACGTCGTGCGGTCGGAAACGGCCGATACGCCGGGGGTGCTGTATATCGACCTGCATCTGGTCCACGAAGTCACCAGCCCACAGGCCTTCAGCGAGATCGAGGCGCGTGGGCTGAAGGTCCGCCGTCCCGACCGGACCTATGCGACCCTGGACCATTCGACACCGACCCTGCCGGCGGGGCTGAACGGTCCAAAACCCTATGTCACCGCCCAGGCCGAGGCCCAGGTCCATACGCTGGAGCGCAACTGCGCCGCCCACGGCGTGCCGCTGGCGGGTTGGGATTCCGATGATCGCGGCGTGGTCCATGTGATGGGGCCGGAACTGGGCCTGACACAGCCGGGCATGACGGTGGTCTGCGGCGACAGCCATACGGCGACGCACGGCGCCTTCGGGGCGCTGGCCTTCGGGATCGGCACTTCGGAAGTCGGTCACGTGCTGGCGACCCAATGCCTGTTGCAGCGCAAGGCCAAGGCCATGCGGGTGACGGTGGACGGAAAGTTGCAGCCTGGCGTCTCGGGCAAGGATGTCGCCCTGGCGGTCATCGCCGCCATCGGTTTCGGCGGCGGCACCGGCTATGTCATCGAATACGCGGGCGAGGCGGTGCGGTCGCTGGACATGGAAGGGCGGATGACCCTGTGCAACATGTCCATAGAAGCCGGGGCGCGGGCCGGCATGATCGCCCCTGACCAGACGACCATTGATTGGCTGCGCGGTCGTAAGCACGTCCCCGCCGACTATGAGGCGGCGACGGCCGAATGGCTGAAACTGGCGACGGATCAGGGCGCGACCTTCGACAAGGAAGTGACCATCGACGGCGCCGTCATCCGGCCGATGGCGACCTGGGGCACGACGCCGGACGCGGGCGCGCCCATCGGCTCGCCCGTGCCGCAACCGCAGTCGGACTCAGACCGCAAGGCCATCGCCTACATGGGCTTCACCGCTGGGGAGGCGACGACCAGCCAGCCGGTGGATGTGGTCTTCATCGGATCCTGCACCAACGGACGTCTGCCCGATCTGCGCGCCGCCGCCGAGGTGCTGCGCGGCCGCAAGGTCAAGCCGGGTCTGCGCATGCTGGTGGTGCCGGGGTCCGAGGCCGTGCGTCGCGACGCCGAGGCTGAAGGCCTGGATCAGGTCTTCATCGCCGCCGGGGCCGAATGGCGCATTCCCGGCTGTTCGATGTGCATCGCCATGAACGGTGATTTCGTCGCGCCGGGCCAACTGGCCGTATCCACATCGAACCGCAATTTCGAAGGCCGCCAAGGCAAGGACGCCCGCACCATCCTGGCCAGTCCAGCGACGGCGGCGGCGACGGCGGTCGCTGGCGTGCTGACCGATCCGCGCGTCTTTCTGAAGGAGGTCGAGCATGTCTGAACCCTTCCAGGTGCTGACCTCCAAGACCGTGACACTGAGCCAGGCCAATATCGACACCGACCAGATCATTCCGGCGCGCTTTCTGACCACGACTACGCGCGAAGGGCTGGGCAAGGCCGCCTTCTATGACTGGCGTTACGAGGACGACGGCTCGGAAAAACCCGAGGCCATCTTGAACCGGATCGATCCGGCCGAGCATCGCATCCTGCTGGCGGGCCGGAACTTCGCCTGCGGTTCGTCGCGCGAACATGCGCCCTGGGCCCTGCTGGACTATGGGTTCCGGGCGGTGATCTCGACCGAGATCGCTGACATTTTTACATCGAATGCGCTGAAAAACGGCCTGCTGCCCATCGTCGTCAGCCAGGCGGTTTGGGACGATCTGGCGTCGCAGCCGGACCAGCCGGTCACGATCGACCTCCAGGCCAATCAGATCCAGCGCGGCAATGCCGAACCCGTGCCGTTCGGGGTCGAATCCTTCGCCCGCCAATGCCTGCTGGACGGGGTGGACACCCTGGGTTGGCTGCAAGCAAACATGCCTGAAATCGAAGCCTACGAGCGATCGAAAGAGACCGTAAGATGAGCACCGCCGCCACCAAGACCTACAACATCGTCCTGCTGCCCGGCGACGGCGTCGGACCGGAGGTCACTCGGGCCGCGCGTGATGTCTTGCGGGTCATCGGCGACTTCTATGGTCACCATTTCGAGTTCGCCGAGCATCTAATCGGTGGCGCGGCCATCGACGAAACGGGCGACCCCTTGCCCGAGGCCACGCGCGCCGCCTGCGTCGCTTCCGACGCCGTGCTGCTGGGCGCGGTCGGCGGGCCGAAATGGGATGGCGGCAAGGCGCGTCCGGAACAGGGACTGTTGGCGATCCGCAAGGCGATGGGCCTGTTCGCCAATCTGCGGCCGTTGCAGGTGTCGCCGGTGCTGGCGCACCGCTCCCCGCTGAAGAAGGAGATCGTCGAGGGCGTCGATCTGATCGTCTTCCGCGAACTGACCGGCGGCGTCTATTTCGGCGAGAAGACCCGCACCGCCGATCGCGCCACCGACCTGTGCGAATACACCGTGCCGGAGATCGAGCGGGTGACCCGCGCCGCCTTCCAGACCGCCCAACAGCGTCGTGGCAAGGTGACCTCGGTCGACAAGGCCAACGTCATGGAGACCAGCCGCCTGTGGCGCGAGGTCGTGACCCGCATCCATGCCGAGGAGTTCCCCGACATCACGCTGGAGCACGCCCTAGTGGACTCCATGGCCATGCACCTGATCCGCAAGCCGCGCGACTACGATGTCATCCTGACCGAAAACATGTTCGGCGATATCCTGTCGGACGAGATTTCGGTGCTGGGCGGCTCCATCGGCCTGTTGCCGTCGGCGTCGCTGGGCGCGGGCGGGCCGGGCCTGTTCGAGCCGATCCACGGCTCGGCGCCGGACATCGCCGGTCAAGATTTGGCCAATCCGGTCGGCACCATCCTGTCGGCGGCTCTGCTGCTGCGTCACAGCCTGAAGCTGGAGGACGAGGCCGATTCTATCGAGGCCGCCGTCGCCGCTGTTCTGGCGGCCGGCGCCGTGACGGCTGACCTGGGCGGCGCGCTGGGCACGCGTGCGGCGACCGAGGCCGTTATCGACGCCATCCGCGCCATCCACTGGGCGGCCGCGCATCGCGTGCAAATGCACTGGGCCTGACGGCTTGAACTGACGTTGAAAATCTTGCCGCTCAGCTTGGCTTTGTCGGCATAAATAATCTGATATCGGGCCGCAAGATCGCAAGATCGTGCGGCCCTGTTCTTTTTCTCCATGACCGTTGCAAGAAAGTTGCGCCGTTCACGGTCTAGCCCCTTGCGCCTATCGCAAATGCGGTAAAATCTTCGCAACTGCGAGATTGCATAGGGGGTACTAGCTCATGTCGCAGACCACGAAACGACTTACGGGAGCGGCTGCGCTCCTACTTCCCACACTCTGTCTGATGGCTGCCGGCGCGGCGAATGCGCAGGACGCCGCGCCCGCCTTGCTCGGCCACCAGGCCGCGCTTGAGCTGGACAGCGCCGGCGCCTCATGGCTCGGCACCTCGACCGCCCTGGTTCTGCTGATGACCCTCCCCGGTCTGGCGCTGTTCTATGGCGGCATGGTGCGCAAGAAGAACGTCATCGCCACCATCACCCAGTCCGTCGGTGTGTTCGCCGTGGTGTCGCTGGTGTGGTTCATCGCCGGCTATAGCCTGGCCTTCGGCAAGAACGAGAGCGCCGGCCTTCAGCCCTTCATCGGCAGCCTGGACATGCTGTTCCTGAACGGCGTGTCGCTGAAGACCGCCAACGCCCTGCTGCCGGGCATTCCCGAGTTCCTGTTCATCTCCTTCCAGATGACCTTCGCCATCATCACCCCGGCGCTGATCACCGGCGCCTTCGCCGAGCGGTTCAAATATTCGGCGCTGTTGCTGTTCACCGCCCTGTGGTCACTACTGGTTTATGCGCCGATCTGCCACTGGGTCTGGGGCGGCGGTTTCCTGGGTTCGGCGGGCGTGCTGGACTTCGCGGGCGGCGCCGTCGT
The DNA here is from genome assembly GCF_001592205.1 of Brevundimonas vesicularis NBRC 12165. Lineage (GTDB taxonomy): Bacteria > Pseudomonadota > Alphaproteobacteria > Caulobacterales > Caulobacteraceae > Brevundimonas > Brevundimonas vesicularis. The sequence goes on from NZ_BCWM01000003.1 coordinate 41,785, forward strand.
TCACGTCAACTCGGGCGTCGCGGGCCTGGTGTGCGCCATCTTCCTGGGTCGCCGTAAGGGTTACGGCACAGAGGTCATCACCGCCCACAACCCTGTCCTGACCATGATCGGCGCCTCGCTGCTGCTGGTCGGCTGGATCGGCTTCAACGCCGGCTCGGCGGGCGCCGCCAACGACCTGATGGGCGTGGCGCTGCTGAACACCATCCTGGCCGCCGCCGCCGCCGCCCTGACCTGGAAGGTCGTCGAATATATCGAGAAGAAGAAGGTCTCGCTGATCGGCATGCTGTCGGGCGTCGTCGCCGGTCTGGTCGCCATCACCCCGGCGGCCGGCTTCGTCGATCCCAAGGGCGCGGTCATCATCGGCCTGATCGCCGGTCCGGCCTGCTACGCCTCGTCGGTGTGGATCAAGAAGCTGCTGCGCTACGACGACAGCCTGGACGCCTTCGGCATCCACGGCGCGGGCGGCCTGATCGGCGCCCTGCTGACCGGAGTCTTCGCCACGACCGCGATCAACAGCCTGTCGGAAGGCGCCAACGTCGGCGCTCAGGCCCTGGGCCTGCTGTGGACCATCGTCTACAGCGCCGTCGGCACCCTGATCATCCTGTTCATCTGCAAGTTCACCACGGGCCTGCGCGTGAGCGAGGCGGAAGAAGCCGCTGGTCTGGACACCTCGCTGCATGGCGAGGCGCTTGAACACTGATGGAGATCGGGCGCGGCTCCCAAACCCGCGCCCGGCCTCGACCTCGAATAACGACAACAAGGGGATAGACTATGAAAAAGACCATCATCCGCGCGGCCGCCGCCGCGACACTCGCCGCAGGTCTGATCGGCCTCGCGGCACCGGCCTCGGCCCAGAGCACCGTCGATGTCGCCTGGAATGTGGGCGCCGTCAGCGACTATGTCTTCCGCGGCTTCAGCCAGACCAGTGAAGATCCCGCCATCCAGGGCGGCGTCGACCTGACCTCGGGCGGCTTCTATGCGGGCGCCTGGGCCTCCAACGTCGACTTCGGCGACGACACCGATGCGGAAGTCGACCTGTACGGCGGCTATCGCACCGAGGCGGGTGGTTTCGCGCTCGACTTCGGCGCGATCGGCTATCTGTATGTCGGGGAGCCGGACGGCGCGGACTATAACTACGCCGAGTTCAAGGCTGCGGCCTCGCGCGCGGTCGGTCCCGCCACGTTTGGCGCGGCCGTCTATTACTCGCCCGACTTCTTCGGCGCGGACAAGGAAGCGACCTATGCCGAGGTCAACGCCGCCTTCTCGCCGGCGCCCAAGTGGACGGTGTCGGGCGCGCTGGGCAAGCAATGGCTCGACGTCAGCGACGACTACACCACCTGGAATGTCGGCGTCGGCTATGCCCTGACCGAGAAGGTAGGCGTCGATGTCCGCTATTACGACACCGATGTGGACGGCGTGCCCGGCGCCGAAGACCGGATCGTGGGCGCGGTCAAGCTCACCTTCTGAGCCGCGTCAGTTCGAAATGAGAACGGCCCCGGAGAGCGATCTCCGGGGCCGTTTTCGTATCAGCGGGCGTAGCGGTCGTGGACGGGGTCGTAGCTGTCCCAGACCTTGCCGTCGGCCAGCGACCGCAGCAGCTTAAGATATTCCGCGTGGGTCCAGGCCAGGGGCGTCGCCGAGTCCGTATTCTGCCCCACGGCGTAATCCTTGGCCGTCGGGTTTCCGACGCCGTCCCACACCTGTTCGGCCAGCATCAACCCGCCGTTGGCGAACCGCTCCATGCCGCGCACATAGGTCTGGCGGATGGCGGCGATGTCGGCGGCCGAGGGGGCGCCGTTCACGCTGACGCGAGCCAGCTCATAGTGACCGCGCTCGCCCGTGAAGAAGGGCCAGACCCGGCCGCGCTGACCGGGGCTCATCTCCCCGCCGACGCCGTAGTTTGCGCCCGTCACATGGTCCTCGCCATAGCCATCGACGCCATAACGGCGCCAGCCCGGCGTCTTGTCGCCCTCGGGACCGAAGTCGTAGCGGACGCGATAGAGCGGCTCCAGCGACTGATCGTCATAGACGGGCAGGGTGGACAGGATGTGCGGATCGTCGGCCTTGCGCACCCCATAGCGCACCAGCTCCAGGAAGCCGCCGTCCACGACGCGGTCTTCGGCCGGAGCGATCTGGCCGTTGGCGGCGCCGATCGGGGCCTTGTCGTTCGGGTTCTCGTTTTGCGTGATGCGGATGAAGTAGCGACCGTCGCCGAAGTCGCCGTTGGTGGTGAACATCCGGTCCTCGATCTTGGACGCATAGCTGTCGGCCGCGATCTGGTAGCGCGTCGCGTCGGCGGCGTCGCCCGACGCGCGCGCCATTTCGGCGGCGACCGTCAGGCCCGCGACCACGGCGGCGGTGCTGGAAGGCGAATAGCCTTGCTGCTCTTCCCAGCGTTCCTGCTGGGTGAAGGGCGGCTTGATCTCCGCGTCGTTCCACATCAGTCCGATCTTGCCGCCGTCGACCAAGAAGTCGGCCGCCGGCTTCAGCATGGACCGATAGTGTTCGGTCATCTGGGCGTCGGACAGCCAGCCCATCTTCCACAGACGATAGCCCAGCATGATCGGCATGGCTGTCTGGTCCAACTGGACCGCAACCCATTCCAGTTCGCCATCGACGTGCGTCTTCTGCAGGAACCAGCCGCCGGCGCCGGTGTTGCCGGGCGTGTTCGGGCCGACCTGGACTTGGGGCAGATAGTTGAAGGCCGCCAGCGGCGTCTCCTTGTCGCCCAGCGCCGCCAGAGCCATCGCCACCTGATAGAAGTCACGCGGCCAGACGGCCTTGTAGCCGGTCGAGGACTTCGACGCGTCCACCGTGTCGCCCCACGGGTTCGACAGTGACGCGATCAGGGCGCCGGCGTGGGTGCGATCCTCCTGAACCTTCAGCATCAGAGCCGAGGCGTAGGCCAGTTTGCCGCCGTCGGTCGCCTGCTCGGCGATGCGCGGCAGTTCGGTCAGCGAGGCGACATAATCCTCCCAGCCCACGCGCTCGCCCTCGCCGTTGAAGCGGGCCAGCACCTCGTCCAGGCCAGTCGCGAACGATCCGTCCGCGGCGGCGCGCGCCTCGGCCTCGCTGTGGCCGAAGCCGATGACGAAGTCGCGCGTGATCCGGCGGCTTTGGCGCAGGCGCGGCAGGGCGCCCGTCATCATCGTATTGCCGGCCTGATCGCCGGTCGAGGCGTAGGTCCAGTCCAGCTTGCCGTCCTTCAGATCGGTCAAACCGTCGGAGGCGCCGACGAATCCGACGCTGGCCTTTTCGAAGGCCTCGCTGGGCTTCAGGAACAGGTGGGTGTCGCCTTCCCATGCGTGAAAGCCGTCGCGTGTGACCCGACCCCGGTCATCGACGCCGGTGTTGGCAATATGCGGCTCCAGCATCAGATAGGGCGTCACATCGCCCTTCAGCGCGGTGATGGTGACGCGCAACACCAGGGCGTTGCGGTCGGGATCGCTGAAGATCTGCTTTTCGATCTTAAAGCGGCCGTTCTTGTCCTGCGTCGTGACGCGATAGGCCGGTGACAGCGGACGCCCCTGGGCGTCGACGTGCAGATATTCGGTGCGGCTTGTGGTGTCGTCGCCTTCGACGACCAGACCGTCCTGGGTCACGCCGGCGAAGCGCAGGGCCTTGATCTGGGCCTCATGGATCAGGCCGTACATGGTCTCGGTCAGGACGCCGTCGGCAATGGAATACCAGACCTTGGACACCGCGCCGGTCGGGCCGCCGTCGCGATACTGGCCGTCGACATAGGCTTCGTAGGATGCGCCGGCGCCGGTCTTGGCCGCGCTGGACCAGACGGGCGGGGCGCCGGGCGCGCCGGGGGCGACGCCCGATTGGGCGCTTGCGGCGGAAGCGAGGGCCAGGCCGGCGGCGCCGGCGAGGCAGAAGGTACGGAAGTGACGCATTGTGGTCCTCACGGGTTGCGCGTGGGGGCGGGGGAAAGAAGGAAGGTCAGAGGCACGTCCAGGCGCTGGTTCCAGGACGCTTCATTGTGCTGCGCGCCGGGGAAAACCAGGCTGCGGAAGTCACCGGGGCCATAGCCTCGACGGCGGAAGCTCTGATCTACCTGGGTCTGGAAGACGGCGTAGAACTGATCCAGCGTCTCGTCGCCCCGGTCGAAATAGAAGCGGTGGTCGCCCGGCGCGGGCAGGCCGCGTTCGATCACGCCGGTCCAGGCCGCGACCAGGCGTTCGCGCCAGGCGTCCAGCGTCGCGCCGGGCTCAAGCCCTTCGACCTTCAGCGGCCAATGGGTGGACAGACAGGCGGCGGCGGAAAAGACCTGCGGCTGTTTCATCACCGCATACATCGAGATCAGGCCGCCCATGCTGGAGCCGGCGATCATCGTGTCCAGCGGCCCGCTGAGGGTGCGGTAGGCGCCGTCGATGAAGGGCTTCAACTCCTCGATTAGGAACCGCAGATAGCCGTCGGACAAGGACGGGCCGCCGTAAATGGCCTGGACCTCGTCGCGCATGTCGGCGGGCAGGGCGGCGATCAGGTCGGCGGGGACATATTCCCTCAGCCGCAGGTCGGTGTTCCAAATCCCCACCACGATCGGCGTCCGCACCTGACCGCTTTCGATCAGCCGCGTCAGATGTTCGTCGACGCCCCATTCGCCGAAGTTGGCCGTGGCCGGATCGAACAGGTTCTGGCCGTCGTGCATGTAGAGAACAGGCCAGGCGGCGTCGGACGCCTCATATCCGGGCGGCAGCCAGACCGAGACGTTGCGCGCCTTCACATGGGCCGACGCGACCGCCTCATGCAGCACCAACCGCCCGCCCGCGAGGGCACCCTCGGCACGCGCCGCGCCGGCGAAGGGCAGGGCGGCCATGAGGGCCAGAAGACCCCGACGGTTCATCCGCGATGCTCCTTGACCATCAGCGCGCTGGCGGCGGCCAGAACGAAGGAGACGGCGCCCAGCACCAGGGCCCATATGGCCTGGCCGTCGAACAGGGTCTTCAGGATCAGGCCCAGAACCGTGGCGGCCAGCAGCTGAGGCACGACGATGAAGATGTTGAAGACGCCCATATAGACGCCCATCTTTCGGTCCGGCACCGCCGCCGACAGGATGGCGTAGGGCATGGAGACGATCGACGCCCAGGCGAAACCGACGCCGATCATCGGCAGCCACAAAAGGCCCGGCTCGCGGATGGCGAAGACGCCGAACAGACCCGCCGCGCCCAGCAGCAGCATCAGGGCGTGGGTCGCCTTGCGGCCGATGCGCTTGGCCAGCACCGGCAGGGTGAAGGCCGCCAGGGCCGCCACGCCATTATAGACCCCGAACAGAACCCCCACCCAGTCCGCGCCCGTGGCGTAGGCGGCCGAGGTGGTGTCGGTCGCGCCGTAATGGACGCGGGTCACGGCGGCGGTGGTGTAGATCCACATGGCGAACAGGGCGAACCAGCTGAAGAACTGAACCACGGCCAGGCCGCGCATCGTCTCGGGCATGCGGAAGATGTCGTTCAGGATTTCGGTCGCGGCGTTGGTGATGCGGCGTCGCTGCATCATGCCGACGGCGATCTGGAGCAGGCCGAACCCGGCGAAGAAGCCGGCCAGGATCAGCAGCTCCTTCTCCAGATCGAGCGCGCCGATCAGCACGAAACCCAGTCCGCCGAGCACGGCGCTCACCAGGCCCGATGTCATCCAGCCCTGGACGCTGCGGGCTGGCGCTTCGGCCTCGACGGGCGCGGTCGGCGCGCCGTCTCGGGCGCGTTCGAAGGCCGCGATCTGTTCGGGGCTGTATTCCTTGGTAGAAAGCACCGTCCACAGCACGGCCGAGAACAGGCCGGCGGCGCCGACGTAGAAGGCGATCTTGACCGACAGGGGCACCACGCCCGCCTCGGCGGTTGAGGCGATATCGAAGACGTTGGACAACAGCCACGGCAGGAGCGAGGCGAAGACCGCGCCGGCGCCGATGAAGAAGCTCTGCATCGCATAGCCGGCGGTGCGCTGCTCCTCCGGAAGGTTATCGCCGACGAAGGCGCGGAACGGCTCCATGGTGATGTTGATCGACGCGTCCATGATCCACAGCATGGCCGCGGCGAACCACAGGCTGGGGCTGTTGGGCATGGCGATCAAGGCCAGGGTGGTGGCGATGGCCCCGACCAGGAAATAGGGTCGCCGCCGGCCGAAGCGGGTCCAGGTCTTGTCGCTGAAATGGCCGATGATCGGCTGGACCAGCAGACCCGTCAGCGGCGCGGCGATCCACAGGATCGCCAGGCTGTCGACCTCGGCACCCAGCGTCTGGAAGATCCGGCTGGTGTTTGCGTTCTGCAGGCCGAAGCCGATCTGGATGCCGAAGAAGCCGACGCACATGTTCCAGATCGCCAGGCCGGACAGGCGCGGGCGGTGCGAGAGCAGGGTCATCCGCGTCGCGCCCGGCCGACCGGCACGAACCGGATGGCCTGACCGCCGCCGGGGGCCAGCGCCAGGGTCAGGGTGTCAGACGACGTCACCTCGCGCTGCTCGATGACGATGTCCTCGCGCTTGCCGCGATAGTCGGCGTTGGGCCCATCGCGATAGATTTCGGCCCGATATCGACGCCCGGCGTCCAGGAAATCGAGCGGGGCCTTCAGCACGCGCGGATGCTCGTCGGTGACGGCGCCCAGGGCCCAGACATCCGTGCCGCGCTGCTTGCGAACCGTGACGACATAGTCGCCCATGGCGGCGTCCAGCGTGCGGCTCTCGCTCCAGTCGACCGGCACATCCTTGATGAACTGGAACGGGCCGGGGTTGGCCTCATAGTTGACCAGCAGGTCCGCCGCCATCTGGATCGGGCTGTAGATCACGACATAGAGCGCCAGTTGCTTAGCCCAAGTCGTCTGCACGCCGCCGGGGCTGCGCGTCTCCATGCCGAAGATGCCGGGCGTATAGTCCATCGGCCCGGCCAGCAGGCGGGTGAACACCAGGTTCGGCTCATGCTCGGGCGGATTGCCGGGATTGCCCCAGGCCGAATATTCCATCCCGCGCTGGCCCTCGCGGCTGATGATGTTCGGATAGGTGCGGCGAAGGCCGGTGTCCTTGAACGGCTCGTGAGCGTTGATGGCGACCTCGTGGCGATAGCCAGCCTCGACCACGCGCATGTGGTGCTGGGCCATCGCCTGGCTCTCGTGCCAGGCCATGACCATCTGTCCGTCCGGCCCGGCGACGCGGGCGCCTTGCGCGTCGGCGACGTAGCCCGTCTTCACCGAATGGACGCCGAGGCGTTCATACAGGGCCATGGCCGGTTCGAGCTGCTGCTCATAGTGGAAGGCGTTGCCGCCGGTCTCGTGGTGGCCGATCAGTTGCACGCCCTTGGACCGCGCGTGGGCGCAGACCGCTTCGATGTCGAAGTCGGGATAGGCCTCGGTGAAGCTGAAGTCCGCGCCGTTGGCGAACCACTGGCCGTCCCAGCCCTTGTTCCAGCCTTCGACCAGTACCCCGCCCAGCCCGTGCTTGGCGGCGAAGTCGATGTGTTTGATCGCATTTTCGGTGGTCGCGCCGTGCTTGGGCCCGGAGTTCCAGGTCTTCAGGTCCAGGTGCATCTCCCACCAGACGCCGACGTATTTCATCGGCTTGAACCAGCTGACGTCGCCCAGCTTGTTGGGCTCGTTCAGGTTCAGGATCAGGCTGGAATCCAGCAGGCCCGCGGCGCTGTCGGAGATTTGCAGGGTCCGCCAGGGCGTGTTGAACGGCGCCGCGCGCACCACCGCCGCATTGGTCAGGCCCGGCGTCAGTTGAGCGCGAAACTTCGTTTCCTCCGACCGGCGCAGGTTCATCCCCGCATAGTCGATGCAGGCGGCCTCGTGGATCGAGACGTGCAGGCCCGACTGGCCCCGAACCGTCATCGGCGTCTGGGCGCTGCCGACCGCATCGATGGGCGTGCGGCTATAGAGATATTCCTCGCGGTTCCATTCCCAGGCCGGGCACCACAGGGCCTCGCCGTTTTCGGCCAGATTGAACTCGGTGATTTCCGAACCGATGCGGACGGTGGTCAGGCCAGCCTGCTGCGGGAACTCATAGCGGAAGCCCAGACCGTCGTCGTACAGGCGGAAGACCACGTCCACGCGGCGTCGCAGGCCGCCGGTCTCGGCATAGGCGACGCGCCATTCATTGTAGTGGTTGCGGATGAACTGGCGCTCGCCCCACGGCTGCTCCCAAGTGTCGTCGACCGTGACCGGCTGGCCTGCGGTCAGGGCCAGGCTGCGCTCGATGGCCGGCGCGTCGGTCAAGAGGAAGCCCAGCTTGGACGGCGCCACCACGACCCGGCCCTGACGCAGCACCGAATACATCGGCCGCCCGTCGTTGTCGGTGAAGGCCTCGACCGTCAGCACGCCGCCGGGCGAGGACGCCCGGGCATGGTTCGGCGCGGTCTGGGCGCGCGCGCCCGTCGCCCCCAGAGCCAGGATCGACACGCCGCCAAGGGCCAGGAAGGATCTGCGCTGCATCATGGGAACTCCGTTACGCCGCCTCTTGCCAACCGCCGCGAACGGTGGCTGAAATATTTGCAGAAAATTTTGCAGCTTCACCATGCTGCTGTGAGGACCCGCGACCTTGAGCCGCAAGACAACCCGTCTGGAAGACATCGCGCGCCTGGCCGGCGTGTCCATCGCCACCGCCTCGCGCGCCCTGAACGACAGCCCCGCCGTCAACGATCGCACCAAACAGACGATCTGGAAGCTGGCCAAAGAACACGATTATCCGTTCCGCCGCCACATGCCCGCCGGTCCGATCGGCGCCCAGGGCACGATCGCCTTGGTCGTGCCGCGTCCGCAGGGGCGCGAAGGGCGCCTCAGCGACCCCTTCTTCCTGGAGCTTCTGGCCGGAGTCGGCGAGGCGGCGCGCGAACGCGGCTGCGACCTGCTGATGAGCCATATCTCGCCCGCCAACTATGACGAGCTGTCGGCGGCGCTGAACACCAGCCGGGCGGATGGCGTGATCTTCCTGGGCCAATCCAGCCTGCATTCGGCCTTCAACCGGCTGGTCGACGCCGATCATCGTTTCGTCGTCTGGGGCGCCGAACTGCCCGACCAGGACTATTGCTCCATCGGCTCGGACAACATCTCGGGCGGACGTCGCGCGACGCTTCATCTGGCGCGGCTGGGGCGAAAGCGCATCGTCTTCCTGGGCGATCTGGATCCGCCCGAGGCCATGCAGCGTCATCGCGGCTATCTGGACGCCATGAGCCAGAGCGCGTTGGACGTGGACGCCGACCTCATCGTGCCTGCGCATTTCGAAGTCGAATCCGCCGAGGCCGCCGTGGACGCCCTGATCCGACGCGGCCTGGATTTCGATGGCGTCGTAGCCGCGTCCGACCAGATCGCCCTGGGCGCCGTGCGCGCCCTGTTGCACGCCGGCGTCGAAGTGCCGGGCCAGGTCTCGGTTATCGGCTTCGACAATGTGCCGTTCAGCCGCTACTCGCGCCCGGCGCTCAGCACCATCGCCCAGGACACGATGAAGGCCGGCCGGTTGATGGTGTCCAAACTGCTGGACCACGGCGGCGCCGCAGCAGGGCGTTCCGAGCGCGTTCCGACCGAGTTGATCGTTCGCGAGACCTGCGGCGGCTGACCCCGTCATCCGGCGTCGGCGAAGATCAGCCCGGCCAGCGGCCTCAGCGTCGATCCGTCCGCCTCGGTCCAGTTGACCGCCGCGATCCGGCGCGCGCCGGTAGGCGCGGACCAGTCCAAGGCCTCGAAACCCAGGTTGAACACGCACAGCAGACGCTCGCCGCCCCCGGCCCGTTCGAACCGGCGGAAGACCAACAGGTCGCCCGCGCTCTCGATCTCCAGCCCTCCGGTCCGCAACGCCGGATGGGCCTGACGCAGGGCGATGATGCGGCGCGCGGCGTGCAGGATCGAGGTCGGGTCCGCCTCCTGCGCATCCACGGCCAGCGACAGATGGCGCGGATCGACCGGCAGCCAGGGCTCGACCGTCGAGAAGCCGGCGTTGGCCGCCGAGGCCACCCAGGGGATTGGCGTCCGGGCGCCGTCGCGGCCCAGTGTCTCGGGCCAGTTGGCGATGGCCTCGGGATCGACCAGCCGCTCGAACGGCACCTCGGCCTGAGGCAGGCCCAACTCTTCGCCCTGATAGACGAAGACATTGCCGCGCAGGCACATCAGCAGCAGCATGGCCATTTCCGAGAAGGCCTTCTCGTCCCGGCCCTGGGCCCAACGCGACACGGCGCGCGGCGCATCGTGGTTGGAGAAGGTCCAGGACGGCCAGCCCTCGCCCTGCTGATCCGGCCACATTCCATCGCCCACGCCGATCAGTTCGCTCTTCAGAGTATCGGCGTAGAGATAGAGGAAGCCGTAGGCCGAGTGCAGACGGTCGTTCCCGGCGGTGAATTCCTTCATCTCGCGATCGGCGTGATCGCCGCCGACCTCCGCCACCGTGAACCGGCCTTCATAGCTGTCGGTCAGGGCGCGGATGCGGTTCAAGAAGCCGATGATGTCCGGGTGGGACTGGTTATAGATCTTGTCCTGGAAGTCGAACGGCCGCGTGCGCTTCTTGCCGTCCTGGATCGGCGGATTGTCGCGCAGGGACGGATCGTGGATGGCGAAGTTGATCGCATCCAGACGGAAGCCGTCCACTCCCCGATCCAGCCAGAAACGCGCCGCCGCGATCAGGGCGTCCTGAACCGCCGGGTTTCTGACGTTCAGCTGAGGCTGGGAGGCCAGGAAGTTGTGCATGTAGTACTGGCCGCGCCGCGCGTCCCAGGTCCAGGCTGGGCCGCCGAACACCGACTGCCAGTTCGACGGCGGCGAGCCGTCCGGCTTGGCGTCGGCCCAGACATACCAGTCGGCGTGGTCGCCGTTTCGGCTGGCGCGGCTGTCGGTGAACCAGGGATGTTCGTCCGAGGTGTGCGAAAACACCTGATCGATGACGACCTTCAGCCCCAGGGCATGGGCGCGCGCGATCAGGGCGTCGAAGTCGGCCAATGTGCCGAAAATCGGATCGACGTCGCAGTAGTCCGACACGTCATAGCCGAAGTCCTTCATCGGCGACGTGAAGAAGGGCGACAGCCAGACGCCATCGACGCCTAGGGAGGCGACGTGGTCGAGGTGCTGGGTGATCCCCTTCAGATCGCCGACGCCGTCGTCGTTGGAGTCGGCGAAGCTGCGCGGATAGATCTGATACAGCACCGCCCCGCGCCACCAGTCGTGCGCCAATGCGGGGGCGGCGTCAGCCGTGGAAAGATCGAGGGGCAGGGCAGTCACGGCACGCTCTTGCAGACGAGGTAATCGAGGGGAGGCACGCGAACGGCGACGCTGGCGGGTGCGGAGGATTCGGGTGCGCAATCGCCGCGCAGAGCTTGCCACCGCAGCGAGCCGGGCTCCACCTCGACATGAGCGGCGACGGGCGCAGTGGAGGTGTTGAACAGGGCCAGGATCTCCGATCCGTCCTCGCCGACGCGCGACAGGGCGAACAGACCGGGCTTGTCACCATAGGCGCGCACGACCTGACGGCCGCGTCGCAGGGCCGGCTCTGCGGCGCGGATGCGGGTCATCTCTGCGATCGCCTGGTAGAGGGGGGCGTCCGTGGAATAGGCCGGCTGGCGACCGCCGACGGGCGTCTCGTTCGCATAGACCGGCGTGCGGCTGGGCCACATGTCCTGGCGTGAGTTTCCGTATCCGCCCGCGCCGGCGAAGCCCTGTTCATCCCCGTAATAGAGCGTGGGAACGCCCCGGCTGAACATCATCAGGGCATGGGCCAGTTTGATACGCGCCAGCACCTCGGCGTCGTCGGCGTTCGGATTGGCCTGTTTCACGAAGAAGCCGACCCGGCCCATGTCATGGTTGCCCAGGAAGGTCGGCAGGATGGCGGCGGTCTCGGCGCCCTTGTCATAGATCGTGTCGGCGTCGAACAGCTTGGCCAGGGCGTCGGTCCCGACCTTGCCGGCCGCCACATCGGTCGCTTGCTTCTGGAACGGGAAGTCCAGCACCGCCGGATAGCCGTCGACCCGCGTGAACCGCGCCGTCACCGCCGGATCAGGATCATAGACCTCGCCGAAGATGTGGAAGTTCGGGATGCCCTTGGCCTCGGCGCGGGCGATCATGGCGGGGATGAAGGCCTGCCAGAAGCCCGGGTTCACATGGCGGGCGGTATCGATGCGGAAGCCGTCGATGCCGTATTTGTCGATCCAGCCGCCGAAGATGTCGATCATGCCCTGGATGACCACCGGGTCCTCGGTCAGCAGGTCGTCCAGCCCGGCGAAGTCGCCGTCCAGGCTGCTTTCGCCGGTGAAGGTGCTCTCGCCCCGGTTATGATAGTGGATCGGATCGTTCAGCCAGGCCGGAACCTTGGCGTTCTCCTCGCCGGCCGGGACATAGGGCGTATAGGCGTAGTCGGCCCGGGTCAGGCGCGAGAAGTCGCGACCGTCGAAGCCTTCATTGATCGGCGCACCGTCGACGCCGCCGCGACGGGTGTAGGGATAGTCGGCGCGACTGCGATAGGCGCAGCGGCCTTTAGGGCATTCGCGATACTGGATGACGTCGGCGGTGTGGTTGGCGACGATGTCCAGATAGACCTTCATGCCGCGCGCATGGGCCGCCTCGACCAGGGCGCGCATCGCAGCCTCGTCGCCGAAGTGCGGATCGACGGCGGTGAAGTCGGTGATCCAGTAGCCGTGGTGCGCCGCGCCGGTGTAGCCGCCATGGCTCTGCACCGGCTTGTTCTTGAACACGGGCGCCAACCAGACCGCCGTCGCGCCCAGCCCCTGGATATAGTCCAGCTGTTGGGTCACCCCGGCCAGGTCGCCGCCATGATAAAAATCGGTATCGGCCGGATCGAACCCGCTCTTCAGCCGGTCAGCGGTATAACCGCCGTGGTCGTTCGTGGCATCGCCATTGGCGAAGCGATCCGGCAGCAGGAAGTAGATCACCTCGTCCTGAGGAAGGCGTTGACGCAGGGCTGACAGGGCGTCTTCGGCCTGGCGGGTTTGCGCCGTCGTCGGCAATGCAAAGCTGCTCAGCACAGCCGCCGCCGCCATCGCCGCGTGCAGTCCGGCCCTTCTGGGGGCTCCCCTCGCCATGACGCTCACTCCCTTGCGTCTGGAAAGTGCAAAGCCTTCCAGATCGATTTGCAAGATTTTGCAGCAATGTGCGGGGCTGTCAACGCGTCGCTGAAATGCTGCGATGCGTCATGAACACAGCGCGAAACCGCACATTTTGGCGCCCTGGCAGGCTATGCCCCAGACGGAAGTGCGACGGAAATCAGACCTCCGCATTAACTGCTTGCAACATTCCAAAAGATTTGCATATTTTTGCGACGGCTTCAGATCGCGACGTTCAGAATCGCGGTCAGCCCCAGGGAGGATGACCATGTTCCAACGTCTCAACCGGCGCGCGCGCCTGCTATCCGGCGTCGCCTTCGGCGCAGCCGCCCTGATGGCGGTCGGCTCGGCCCACGCACAAACCGCGCCCGCCACGACGGCGCAGGCCGACGACCAGGCCACCGAAGTCGGCGAAATCGTCGTCACCGGCATTCGCCGTTCGATCGAAGCCGCGATCTCGGCCAAGGCCAACAACACCTCGATCGTCGAAGTCATCTCAGCTGAAGACATCGGCAAGCTGCCGGACGTCTCGATCGCCGAATCCCTGGCGCGCCTGCCGGGCGTGACGATGCAGCGCCTCGACGGCCGCAGCCAGGCGATCTCCATCCGTGGCTTGGGCCCCGACTTCACCACCGCCCTGCTGAATGGGCGCGAACTGGTCACCACCGGCGACAACCGCGGCGTCGAGTTCGACCAGTTCCCCGCCGAACTGCTGAACAGCGTCGTCGTCTACAAGACCCCGGACGCGGCTCTGATTGGTCAAGGTCTGGGCGGCACCGTCGACCTGCGCACCGTTCGCCCGCTGGCCTACGGCCGCCAAGCCATCGCCATGAACTACCGCCACGAGTGGAACGAGATCGGCGCCCTGAACTCAGGCACGACCGACAACGGCGACCGCTACACCATCTCCTACATCGACCAGTTCCTTGACGGTACGCTAGGCGTGGCCTTGGGCTACGCTCACATGAGCTCGCCCTATCAGTCCGAGCGCTTCAACGCCTGGGGCTATCCCAACTACACGGACGGCAATCTGCTGACCGGCGGCGTGAAGCCCTATGTGATGTCGTCGGAGCTGGAGCGTGACGGCTATATGGGCGTGCTGGAATGGCGTCCGAACGACCGCATCCACTCCACGATCGACGCCTTCTATTCCGAGTTCAAGAACACCCAGGTTCTGCGCGGCATCGAATTCCCGCTGGCATGGGGTGGTTCGGCCGGCAATTGCACCGTGAACGTCCCCTCGGCGGTCTGCCGTCCGGCACCGTCGCTGCGTCCCGGTTACACCGTCGAAGATGGCCTCATCGTCGCCGGCACCTGGGACAACATCAAGGGCGTCGTCCGTAACGACCTGAACAAGCGCGACAGCAACATCACCGCTTTAGGCTGGAACACCGAATTCACGCTCAGCGACGACTGGTCGGCGAATCTGGACCTCAGCTATTCGAAGGTCGAGCGTAACGACATCATCCTGGAAACAAACGCCGGCACCGGCCGCAATATCAACGGCGCGCTGGATACCTTGGGCTTTGAACTGACCGACGACGGCGTCACTCGCTTCACCAGCCGTTTGAATTATGCCGATCCGAACCTGATCCGCATCACCAGCCCGCAAGGCTGGGGCGGCGACGTTATTACCGGCGGTCAGGCCGGCTATATGAACACTCCTTCCATCGAGGACGAGATCAAGGGCGCGCGCTTCTCTGTTACGCGCCAACTGCATCAGAGCCCTTTCAAGTCGATCGATTTCGGTTTTAACTACACCGAGCGTCAGAAGAGCTTCGTCAACGACCAGTTCTATCTCGGTGTCCCCGGCGGCGGCGATCTGACCGTGCCTAGCGCATTCCTGCTGGACCCGACCGATTTGGGGTATCTGGGTATCTCGCAGGTCCTGAGCTACGATGCCTTAGGCTTGGTCAACAGCGGCGCGCTGGATCGTATCCGTAATCCGAACGCTGATGTTGCAGCTGGCAACTGGTCGGTGACCGAGAAGGTTTCAACCTCTTATGTCCGTGCCAACATTGACCACAATCTCTTCGGCCTGCCGCTGACCGGCAATGTTGGTATGCAGTTCGTCTACACGGACCAAGCGGGCCAAGGCTTCGAGGCCCAGCAGTTGAGCCAAGGCGTGGCTGCTGTCGCCAATCTTCAAGGCGGCGCCAAGTATCTTGAAGTCCTGCCGAGTTCGAACTTCATTCTGCAGGTCGCCGACGACGCCTTCGTGCGTTTCGCAGCTGCGCGTACACTGGCGCGTCCGCGGATGGACGACATGCGTGCGTCGCGTAACTTCTCATTCGACGCGGGCAAGAATAACGGAACGCCCGACCCCGCCAAAAACTCGCCGTGGGGCGGCGGTGGCGGCAATCCTACTTTGATGCCCTATATCGCGGACGTGGTGGACCTCTCCTTCGAGAAATACTTCGCCAATCGCAAGGGCTACGTCTCGCTGGCCGCCTTCTACAAGAACTTGGAAAGCTACGTTTATAGCTACAACCGTCTTTTCGATTTCAGCGGTTATCCGACGGGGGGTATTACGCCTGTGACCAATCTGGGCACTCTTTCGACCCCGGAAAATGGCGAAGGCGGTTGGATCAAGGGTCTGGAGCTTTCGATCTCGGCGCCGTTCGACATCTTCCATCCGGACCTGGAGGGTTTTGGCGCCCAATTCAGCGCCTCGACCACGGACAGCGAAGTGCGGCCTGACCCCACCCAAGCGCCGACCGCCCTGCCGGGTCTGTCGGAGAACGTGATCAACGGCTCTCTCTATTATGAGCGCTACGGCTTCCAGTCGCGGATTTCGGCCCGCTATCGCTCGGATTACCTGGGCGAAGTCGCCGGCTTCGGCAACGGCCGCACCCTGCGTTCGGTCGCGGCGGAAACCGTGGTCGACGCCCAGGTCGGCTATGAGTTCCAGTCCGGTCCGCTGGAAGGCCTGTCGGTTCTGGCTCAGGTCAACAACCTGACCGACGAGCCGTTCAAGACCTTCGAGAACGGCGATGAGCGCCGGACCATCGACTATCAGCACTACGGCCGCACCTTCGCCGTCGGGCTGAACTACAAGTTCTGATTTCCCCTCTCTCTTCTGAGCAAACTTGGGCCGCCGCGTTCGCGAGGCGGCCCTTTTCTTTGCCTGCGCCCCGGCCCGGCGGGAAAGTTTCGTTACAGAGCGCGCTTTTCGGCTGGACGCGCCTTTCGCGATGTCCGAACCAAGCAGGATGAGAACCGCGCGATCACAGCGCGGCCGTTCGATCTCACTGGGGGATTATTCATGACCGTTCCGGACGCCGGAAAACGCCAGGGCGCAGGCCTGGCCTTCGCCTATGTCACCACGCTGTTCTTCGCCTGGGGCTTTGCGACCTCGCTGATCGACCCGTTGATCGCGGCGGTTAAGCGGGTGTTCGACCTGAACAACGCCGAGGCCTTCCTGACCACCTTCGCCTGGTTCATCGCCTACGGGCTGATGTCCCTGCCGGCGGCCTCCGTCCTCAGCAAGCTGGGCTACAGCCGCTCGATCATCGGCGCCCTCATCGTCATGGTCGCGGGCTGCTTGATCGTGCCGGCCGCCACCGCCGCCGACTGGTATCCCGGCGTCCTGATCGCCCTGTTCGTCATCGCCTCCGGCGTCACCCTGCTGCAGGTCGCGGCCAACCCGCTGGTCGCCGAGCTGGGCAGCCCCAAGGGCGCCTCCAGCCGTCTGAACCTGTCGCAGGCCTTCAACTCGCTGGGTACGACCGTCGGCCCCTGGCTAGGCTCGCACGTCCTGCTGACGGGCGGCGTCTTCGCCGCTGGCGCTGTGGTGACCGCCGCAACCCGCACCCAGTCGCTGCGCAGCATCGACATGGCCTTCCTGGGCATGGGCGCCTTCTTCGCCTTGATCGCCGTCTTCATCTTCACCGCGCGCAAGAAGATCAATGCGGCGGCGCCCGAATCGCACAATGCGGTTTCGCCCTTGAAGGCCATGTCGTCGCCCTGGGCCGTGTTCGGCGCCCTGGCCATCTTCCTCTACGTTGGTTCCGAAGTCGCCATCGGCGGCATGCTGACCAACTTCCTGGAAAGCCCCGACATCCTGAACGCCCCCATCGAGACGGCGGGCAAGATGGTCGCCCTGTACTGGGGCGGCGCCATGGTCGGCCGCTTCATCGGCTCGGCCGTGCTGACCAAGGTGCGCCCCGGCATCGTCCTTGCCTGCTGCACCGTCGCGGCGGCCGTCCTGTGCCTGACCGTCAGCCAGATCGGCGGCCCGACGGCGGCCTACGCTGTCCTGTCGATCGGCCTGTTCAACTCGATCATGTTCCCCACCATCTTCACCTTGACGCTGGAGCGCTCGACCGCCCCGACGTCGGCGACGTCGGGCCTGCTGGTGTTCGGCATCATCGGCGGCGCTCTGCTGCCTCAAGTCGCGGCGCATATCGCCGATGCGGCCGGCAAGCTTCAGCCCGCCTTCATCGTGCCGATGCTGGGCTACGTCGGCCTGACCATCTTCGCCATCGGCTGCATCCGCACCAAGGCGCGGACCGAAGTGACCTCGACCGCCTCCCACTGAGGCTGATCGTCAGACAAGACAAAGGGCGCGGAGGTCAGCCTCCGCGCCCTTTTTCATTTCGGCGATGGGGTCAGCCGTCGATCAGCGACTGAAGAATGGGCGCCAGGCGGTCGCGCATCTCCTCACATTGGGCGGGTTCAATGTTGAAGCTGCCGCCGCCCAGTTCGCGACTGACCGACATGCCCATGATGAAGCCGGCCAGGAGACGCGCGCGGACCGTGGCGTCCGGCCCGCTCAGCCATTCCTCCAGCGGACCGAAGAACCGCTGGGTGCAGGTGTTCTGAACCATCTCCGACGCCTTGGCCGAGCCGATGGAGCGCAACATGATCGACATGCCCTTCAGCTTTTCGGCCTTCTTGGGTTCGAAGACGATCTCGTGCGCCACGCGCCGGCCGAACTCGCCCTTTTCACCCTGCATAAGCGCGCTGCCGTCGCCGCAGCTGTCCAGCGCGGCGAGGAACAAATCGTCCTTGGAGCCGAAGTAGCGGCTGATCAGGGCCGCATCGACGCCCACGTCGCGGGCGATGTCGCGCATGCCCACATCGTCATAGCTCTCGGCCGCGAATCTCTCGCGCGCAGCATCGAGAATGGCCGTGCGCGTGGCGGCGGCGTTTCTCGGGCGTGGGCCGGGACATAACAAGGTGATGACACTCCACAGACAATAACCGTAGATCACATATGGCTTTGTCAACGTCTGTTGACAAGCGCCACGGCTCCGACCATTAAGTCACCACGCGTTGACAAGGCCGACTCCCCATCGGCCTCTGTCCGCACGACAGGGATTTACCTCCGACAGGGAGATGCGCAGATGCGCGGGCTGAAGATTGCGGCGGTATCCGTCATGGTGACGGGTGCGCTTTATGGTTGTTCCCCAAAGGCAGAGGCGCCCGCACAAGGCGCGCCGCCCGTGACGGTGGCTGTGCCGCTGAAGCAGCAGGTGCGGGATTGGGACGAGTTCACCGGGCGCTTCGAAGCGGTTGAGAGCGTGGACGTGCGCGCCCGCGTCGGCGGTTATATCCAGGCGGTTCACTTCCGCGACGGTCAGATGGTCCAGAAGGGCCAACTGCTGTTCACCCTGGATCCGCGCCCGGCCCAGGCCGCGCTGGCGCAGGCTCAGGCCCAGGTGGCCCAGGCCCAGTCGCAACTGTCGCTGGCCCGCGCCAACCTGGCCCGCAGCGAGGCCCTGCTGGCCTCGCAAGCCGTGTCCAAGGCTGAATATGATTCCAACAAGGCGGCCGTCGATGCGGCCCAAGCCAATCTGGCGGCCGGCAACGCCGCCGTTCGCAATGCCCGCCTGAACCTGGAATACACCCGCGTCACCGCGCCGACC
The DNA here is from genome assembly GCF_001592205.1 of Brevundimonas vesicularis NBRC 12165. Classification (GTDB taxonomy): domain Bacteria; phylum Pseudomonadota; class Alphaproteobacteria; order Caulobacterales; family Caulobacteraceae; genus Brevundimonas; species Brevundimonas vesicularis. The sequence continues at coordinate 60,676 of NZ_BCWM01000003.1, forward strand.
TCGGGTCGCGTGTCCGACCGTCGCGTCGATCCGGGCAATGTCATCGCAGGCGGTTCGTCAGCCGGCGACATCCTGACCACCATCATCTCGGGCGGCCCGATCCACTTCGTCTTCGACGGCTCGGAAGCGGTCCTGCTGAAATACCTGCGTCAGGGCGGCGCCAATCAGGGCGCGGTCGTCAATGTGCGCCTGCAGGACGAAAGCACCTACAAGCATACCGGCCGTCTCGACTTCTCGGACAACGCCGTGGACACCGCCTCGGGCGTGATCCGTCTGCGCGCCATCCTGCCCAACGCCGACGGCTTCCTGCGCCCCGGCATGTTCGGCAGCGCCCAAGTCGCAGGCGCCGGCGCCTATGACGCCCTGCTCGTCCCGGATTCGGCCATCGGCACCGATCAGGCCCGCCGCACCGTCGCCGTGGTCAACGCCGACGGCACAGTGACGAACAAGGCCGTTCAGCTCGGCCCGATCGTGCAGGGCTTGCGCGTCGTCCGTTCGGGCTTGGCCCCGACTGACCGCGTCATCATCGCGGGTCTGCAACGCGCCGCCCAGCCGGGCTCCAAGGTCACGCCCAAGAACGGCAAGATCGAACCCGTCGCCGGCGATGCGTCCCAGGCGCCCGTCACCCAGGCGGCGCCCGCGTCCAGCGCTTCCTTCGCCAACAGCCTGCCGGCCGGCTAAGCCATGAACATCTCCCGCTTCTTCATCGACCGGCCGATTTTCGCGGCCGTGATCGCGGTGGTGATCTCCATCATCGGCATCGCCGCCTATCCGCTGCTGCCGCTGTCGCAGTACCCGGAGATCGCGCCGCCGACGATCACCATCAACGCCGCCTATCCCGGCGCCTCGGCCGAGACCCTGGCCGAAACCGTCGCCGCCCCCATCGAGCAGGAGGTGAACGGCGTCGAGAACATGCTCTACATCTCCTCCTCGTCCACATCGGACGGGGCGGTGGCCATCACCGTGACCTTCCAGCCCGGCACAGACCTGGATTCCGCTCAGGTGCTGGTCCAGAACCGGGTGGCCTTGGCCGAACCCCGCCTTCCAGAGGCGGTTCGCCAGACCGGCGTCGTGGTCAACAAGGCCGAGAGCGGCTTCCTGATGATCCTGGGCCTGACGTCGCCCGACGGCACGCTGGATAACGATTATGTCGGCAACTACGCCAACTCCACGCTGCGGGACCGTCTGCTGCGGATCGAGGGCGTGGGCGCAGTTCAGGTCTTCGGCGGCGGCAACTATTCGATGCGCGTCTGGATCGACCCGGCCAAGGCGGCCGAGCGCGGTCTGACGGGCCCCGAGATCGTTTCCGCCCTGCGCGCCCAGAACGTCCAGGCCGCCGCCGGCTCCATCGGCCAGCCGCCGTTCCCCAACAGCGCGGCCGCCTTCCAACTGCCGGTCCAGGTCCAAGGTCGTCTCAGCGATCCCAATGAGTTCGCCAACGTCGTCCTGAAGACGGATGCTCAGGGACGCGTCACCTATCTGCGTGATGTGGCGCGGATCGAACTGGGCGCCCAGGATTACGGCATCCGCGGCTTCTTCGACGGCCAGCGCGGCGTCGGCATCGCCATCGTTCAGCAGCCGGGCGCCAACGCCCTGGGCACCGCCGACCGCGTCCTGAAAGAGGTCGAGGCCCTGAAGTCCGAAGTGCCCGCCGGCATGAAGGTGGACGTGCCCTACAACCCGACCGAATTCGTCGCCGCGTCGGTGGAGTCGGTTCAGCACACCCTGGTCGAAGCCGTCATCCTGGTCATCATCGTCGTCATGGTCTTCCTGCAGACTTGGCGCGCGGCCATCATCCCCATCGTCGCCATTCCCGTCGCCCTGGTCGGCACCTTCGCGGTGCAGCTAGCGCTGGGCTATTCGATCAACTCCCTGTCCCTGTTCGCCCTGGTCCTTGCGGTCGGCATCGTCGTGGATGACGCCATCGTCGTGGTCGAGAACGTGGAGCGGGCCATCGGTGAGGGGCTCAGTCCCAAGGAGGCCGCCTATCGATCGATGCAGGAGGTTTCCGGCGCCCTGATCGCCATCGGCCTGGTGCTGGTGTCGGTGTTCGTGCCGACGATGTTCGTGCCCGGCATTCCCGGCATCTTCTATCGCCAGTTCGCGGTCGTCATCGCCTCGGCCTCGGTCATTTCGTTGTTCGTGTCCCTGACGCTGTCGCCGGCCATGGCCGCCCTGCTGCTGAAGCCGCACAAGAAGGATCACGAGCACGCTCGCAAGCCGGGCGTCCTGGGCACGGTCGTCTATTACGGCGGCTGGGCCGGGCGGAAGTTCAACGAGGGTTTCGACTGGCTGTCGGATCGCTACGGACGCCTGACCGCGCGTCTGGTGCGCACGGTCGGTCTGGTGCTGATCATCTACGCCGGTCTTCTGGGCCTGACCGCCTGGCGCTTGGTCGATACCCCCTCGGGCTTTATCCCTGAACAGGACCAAGGCTTCCTGATCGGCGTCATCCAACTGCCGGCGGGCGCGTCTCTGGATCGCACCCAGGCGGTGATGGAACGCGCCACCAAGATCATCCAGGGCACTTCCGGGGTGAACGGCACCGTGGCCTTCGCCGGTCTGGATGGTTCCAGCTTCTCGTTCGGCTCCAACGCCGCCACCATTTTCGTGCGCCTGAACGGCTTCGAGGAACGCTCCAAGGAAGAGGCCGCCACGGCCCTGGCCGGCGCCATCACCCAGGCGACCGGACAGATCGAGGACGCGCAGATCTTCGTCATCGCCCCGCCGGCGGTCCAGGGTCTGGGCACCGGCAACGGCTTCTCGATGATGATCCAGGACCGCGAAGGCGCCGGCTATCGTCCGCTGGAAGGCGCGACCTTCGCCATGATGGGCGCCGCCGCCCAGAAGCCGACCGAGGTCAGCCAGGTCTTCTCGACCTACAACACGGCCTCGCCCCGCGTGACCGCCGACGTCGATCGTGACAAGGCGCTGATGCTGGGCGTTCAACCCAGCGCGGTCTTCGACACCCTGGGCGTCTATCTGGGTTCGTCCTACGTCAACGACTTCAACATGCTGGGCCGCACCTTCCGGGTGACGGCGCAGGCGGAGCCGACGGCGCGCGACGACATCGCCGACATCGCCAATCTGAAGACCAAGTCGTCCACGGGCGCCATGGTGCCGATCGGGTCGGTGGCCAATCTGGTCAACGATTCCGGACCGGCGCGGATCGTGCGCTACAACCTGTTCCCCGCGGCCGAGCTTCAGGGCAACGCCGCGGCAGGGGTCTCTTCCGGCGAGGCGCTGCAGGTCATGGAAACCATGGCCGCCCAGACCCTGCCGCAGGGCTTCTCCTACGAATGGACGGGTCTGGCCTATCAGCAGAAGGCGGCGGGTTCCGGCGCGACGGTCATCTTCCTGATGGCGGTGGTGTTCGTCTTCCTGGTGCTGGCGGCTCAGTACGAAGCGTTCACGCTTCCGCTGGCGGTCATCCTGATCGTGCCGATGTGTCTGCTGGCGGCCATAATCGGGGTGAACCTGCGTGGCCTGGACAACAACATTCTGGTCCAGATCGGGCTCGTCGTTCTGATCGCCCTGGCGGCCAAGAACGCCATCCTGATCGTCGAGTTCGCCAAACAGGCCGAGGAAGAGCAGGGCATGAACCGGTTCGAGGCTGCGGTCGCCGCCGCCAAGACCCGCCTGCGTCCGATCCTGATGACCTCCTTCGCCTTCATCCTCGGTGTCGTGCCGCTGATGCTGGCCTCGGGGCCGGGCGCCGAGATGCGTCAATCGCTGGGCACGTCCGTCTTCTCGGGCATGCTGGGCGTGACCTTCTTCGGCCTGATCTTCACCCCGGTCTTCTATGTGGTCAGCCGCTGGCTGTCCTCGAAACTGCCGCAAGGCAAGAAACCGACCCCGACGCCTGACCGTCCTTCGGACCGGCCCGTGCGTTATGACGAAACCAGCGACCTGACCGATCCGAACGCGCCTGCGCCCGCGACCGGCCGGGGAGGGGACATCTGATGACCCGCAACAAGACCCTCAGCTTCCTGACCGCCGCAGCCTCCAGCGCCCTGCTGGCCGCCTGCGCGGTCGGGCCCAAGGCGCCGGTCGCCGACCTGCCCGTCGCCGGCACAGGCGCCTTCGTCGGCTCGGCCAGCCCCACTGTCTCGACCGCTGCGGCGCGCGACGACTGGTGGCGGCTGTACGAAGACCCCACGCTGGACGCCTTGATCCAGCAGGCCTTCGCCGAGAACAACCAGCTCGAGGCCGCCTTCGCCAATCTGCGCGCGGTCCGGGCGTCGCTGTCAGAGGCCCGCGTCGGCCGTTTCCCGACCACGACGACCAGCGCCCAGGCCCAGCGCAGCCGCGCCTCGGCCGCCACGGTCCAGGGCCTGCCCGCAGGGCAAGACGCGCCCGAAATCGACACCTATGACGTCGGCATTCAGGCGGCCTATGAGGTCGATCTGTTCGGACGGGTGGAATCCACCATCCGCGCCGCCCGCGCCGACGCCCGCGCCGCCGAGGCCGCCCTGGCTACGGTCCAGGTGACGGTCGCGGCCGAAACGACCCGCGCCTATGCCGACACCTGCTCGGCCAATGCGCAGATCGCGGTGGCCGAACGGACGCTGGAGCTGCAACGCAACACCGCCAACCTGACCCAGACCCTGCTCGACGGCGGGGCGGGTACGGGGCTGGACGTGGCCAGCGCCCGCGCGGCCCTCGCCCAGACGGCGGCGACCCTGCCGACCCTGCGCGCGGCCCGTAACGAGGCGCTGTTCCGCTTGGCGACCCTGACGGGCCGCACCCCGGCCGAGGCCAGCCAGGCCGCCGCCGCCTGCGTGCGTCCGCCCCAGCTCAGCCAGCCGATCCCGGTCGGCGATGGCGCGGCGCTTCTGGCCCGCCGTCCCGACGTGCGCCAGGCCGAGGCCGAACTGGCCGCCGCTGCCGCGCGCGTGAACGTGGCGACCGCCAACCTGTTTCCGCAGATCAGCCTGGGGGGCTCTTTCGGCTCCACCGCGCTGGACTCGGGTGAACTGGGCAACGACCAAAACTTCCGCTTCAGCTTCGGTCCGCTGATCAGCTGGTCCTTCCCCAACGTCTTCGCCGCCCGCGCTCAGATCAAGGCCGCCGGCGCCCGTTCGGATGCTGCGCTGGCGACCTTCGACCAGACCGTGCTGACGGCCCTGCAAGAGACGGAAACGGCCCTGTCCAACTACGCCAACGAACTGGACCGCCGTGCGGCCCTGACCGAAGCCAGGGATCAGGCCGCCCGCGCCGCCGACTTGTCGCGTCTGCGCTTCAACGCCGGCGCCGACAGCTTCTTGCTGGTGCTCGACGCCGAACGCACCCAGGCGGCGGCCGACGCCGCCCTGGCTCAGTCCGACGCCCTGGTCACGACCTATCAAATCGCCCTGTTCCGCGCCCTGGCCGGCGGCTGGCAAGCCGACAGCTGATCGCGTCGCGATGCTGAAAGAAGAGGGCCGGGCGTTGCATCGCCCGGCCCTTTTTCGTTCGTCCACAGTTTGGCGACTGTCCATGTGTTCCGTATTTGTTCTCGTCATGCTCTAACCGTTTGCGGCGGTCGGCGGCGTGATGGAGGATCAGATGAACGACGGAATCCTGGCTCATATGATGGCCGAACTGGATGCGGAACTGGCGCGGGCGGAGCCGTCCTTGCCCGCTCATCCCGAACATATGCGCCAGACCGAGATCATGCGCGCCCTGGCCTTGGGGTTGGGAAACTTTGAGCGGATGCGGGCGCACGACGTGCATCTGCTCGCCGCCAGCCTGTCGCCGCGATCGGCCTGATCCGGCGTCAGGGCTTGCGCTTGAACGTGTCGCCGATCTCGGCGGCGTCCGGACCGTCCGGTCCTGCGCTCTGGCGCTCGGCCTGACCGACCGCCTTGGTCGCCTTGTCGGAGGTCAGGGCGTCCGGCTTGCCGGCGGGATCGGCGCCGTTCTCTTCACGACCCTTGGTCTGTTCGCGGTCCATGGTGCTCTCCGTTGCTTGGAGAGGTAGCGCGATCGGGAGCCGCGCGTTCCGTCAGCCGGCCGTATTGACCTTCGCCACCACCGACATGCCCGGCGCCAGACGCTCGGCGGCGGGCTGGTTCGGGTCGATGCGGATGCGGACCGGGATGCGCTGGGCCACCTTGGTGAAGTTGCCGGTGGCGTTGTCGGGACGGATGACGCTGAACTCCGATCCGGCGGCGGGGGCGATGCGTTCGACATGGCCGCGCAGGGTCTGGCCGCCCAGGGCGTCGACGGTGATCTCGACCGGCTGGCCGACGCGGATGTTCTTCATCTGCGTCTCCTTCATATTGGCCGTGACCCAGACCACGTCCGGCACCAGACCCATCAGCTGGGTGCCCGCCGTCACATACTGGCCCTGACGCACGCCGATCTCGCCCAGTCGGCCGGCGCGGGGGGCGACGATGCGGGTGTTGGCCAGGTCGATCTGAGCCAGACGCACGGCGGCCTGGGCGTTCTCGACGGCGGCGGCTAGGCTGTCGCGGCCGACGACGGCGGAGGTGACGCCGGTCTGGGCGATGCCCTCGGCGGCGCGGGCCTGGGCGACCTGGGCCTGGGCGCTGCGCAGGGCGGCTTCGGCGACGTCCACGTTAGCCTGGGCGACCCAGCCGCCGGCCTTGAGGGTGCGAGCTCGGTTGGCGTCGGCCTGGGCCCGCGTCAGCGTGGCTTCGGCTGCGGCGATGGAAGCGCGCTGCTGGGCCACCGATCCGCGCGCCGACGCCTGGGTCTGGGCCGAGTTGGACAGGGCCGCCTGGGCCGAGTGCAGGCTGGCCTCCGCCTGCTCCAGCCGCTGGCGATAGATGCGGTCGTCCACTTGGGCCAGCAACTGCCCCTGTTGGACGGTCTGGAAGTCCTGGACCGGCACCTGGACGACATAGCCGTTCACCTGCGGGCTGATGATCGTCACCTGGCCGCGCACATAGGCGTTGTCCGTGCGCTGTATCGCGCCCCGGAAGGGCGGCAACTGCCAGGCGTACAGCACCATCAGGACGCCCAGCAGGGCGACACCGGCGGCGATGACGGTCCACATGACGTTCTTCTTCGGCGCAGGCGCAGGTGCTGCAGCGGCGGGCGCTTGCGGGGCGGCGGGGGCGGATGAGGCGGGGGCGGGCGGGGCGGCGTCGGTCATTGTGGGTCTCGGTTCAGTCGGCGGCGGCGACGGCGGCGCTCTGGACCGCAGCGTCTGCATTGTTGTTGTTCTTGGCGTCGCGGCGCGCTTTCCAGCGCGGCCGCAGGTGGGTGACGGTCACCCAGGCGGAGCCCAGGGCCGCGATCACGGCGATGACCAGAAAGACGTCGTTGTAAGCCAGCACATTGGCCTGCTGCGTCACCTGTCGGCCCAGCAGGACGGCGCCTTCGGCGTTCGCCAGCGCGGGGTCCGTTATCGTCGAGGCATAGGCGCCCGACAGCTGGCGCAGCCGCAAGGCCACCTGCGGGTCCAACGCCGAAATCCCGGCCGCCAGCTGGCTGGAATGGTATTTCTCGCGGAGGATTTGAAGCGTCCCGGTCAGAGCCGAACCCGCCAGACCGCCGACGTTCTGAAGCACGCTGAACATGACGATGAAGCTGATCAGGTTCTGCTTGCCCTGGGTCAGCACCTTGACGATGCCGATCATCAGCGCCGGGCCGATGAACATGGCCGAGGCGAAGGCGATCAGGGCCTGGCTGAAATACAGCTGCGCCGGGCGCGTCAGAACCGTCGAATGGCTGTCGATCCAGGCGCCGACCGCGATCAGCGCCAGGGCGATGGCGATCGGCTTGTTCAGCTTCTCCATGTTCAGGGTGAAGGCGCTGACCAGGGTGCCGGCGATCATCGACAGCAGGATGACGACGAAGAGGCCGTGAAGCTGATCCGGTCCCAGGCCGACGACGGTCAGGAAGCCCACCGCACCGGATGTCTGCTCCGACAGCACGATGCGGATCAGCAGGATCGCCCCGAACAGGCGCAGCAAATCCGGTCCGGTCAGCCAGCGGGTGTTGATCAGCGGGTTCTTGCGATTGTGCTCGACCAGGAAGGCGGCGGTCAGCAGGATGACGGACCCGATCAAGGCCCAGCCGATCCAGGCGGCTTGCGTCCACCAGACGATCCGCCCCAGACCCAGGGCCGCACACAACAGGGCCACGCCTGGCGCAAACAGGGCGAAGGTCAAAAAGTCCAGCCGGTCGAACACGCGCAGCCGCTCGGACGGCGGCAGTTTGACCACCTGCACCGCGCCCCAGGCGACCAGGCACAGGCCCAGCTCGAACAGATAGAAGGCACGCCAGTCGCCCAGCTGGAGCAGGCCGGGCATGACGAGCCGCGAAATCGGCACGGCGAAACTGGCCAGGCCGATGCCGATGATCAGCCCTTTGAGTCTATGCGCCGCCGGAAAGGCCTGGATGATGTAGAGGAAGCCCAGGCTGGAAAGGCCCGCGCCCGCCATGCCGGCGATGGCCCGCACCAGCAGGGTCGATTGATAGTTGTCGACGAACAGATGAGCGGCGCAGACCAGCACGAAGGCCCCCAGGAATATCTGGGTGAACAGGCGCAGGCCGTACTGCATCCGGAACTTGACCAGGATCAGGTTCATGCAGGCGTTGGTCATGACGAAGACGACCGGCAGCCATGCGGCCTCGGTGATCGTGATCCCCAGCGAGCCTTGCAGGTTCTGGATGTTGGCGGTGACGGCGGCGTTGCCCAGCGATCCGACCATGGCGACCAGCAGGCCGGTCAGGGCGTACTGGATCCGCATCGGCCAGGGGTGATCGGGCGTGGCGGGCGAGCCGGGCATCATCGGCCGCTCGTGCGGCTTCAGCGTCTCGACATACTGTTCCCAGGGCAGGTGCCAGTTGTTGCGGGCCATCAGCGCGGTTCCCCGCGCGGTCTCAGCCCGTCCAGAACAATCGCGCGGGTGCGCAGCGACACGGCCTGACGCTCGGCTTCGTCTGCGCCCTGAAAACCGGCGCCCAGCAGGGTGGCGATCAGACGGATGTCCATCGGCCGCAGATCCTCCCTCACCAGGCCGGCGGCCTGGGCCCGCTTCAGCGGTGCGGCGCCCGCCTCCATCAAGCTCTGCCGCAACGGTGTAAGCGCATCTGGCGACCGCACGTTCCGCACGACGCCGGCCAGTCCCGCATTGCGCACCATGTCCTCGGCCAGCCGGTCCAGAAACCAGAAGAAGGCCTGCGGATCATCGCCCTGATCGGCGGTGCGCCGACCCAGGTCCGCGACGTCGGCCTCCAGCACCGCCAGGGCCAATTCCGTGCGGTCGGAGAAATGCCGATACAGAGTCCCGCGCCCCACACCGGCCCGTTCGGCGATCAGATCCAGGGGCGCATCCAACCCTTGGCTGGCGAAGACCGCGCGCGCGGCCTCCAGCACCGCCGCCCGGTTCAGAGCGGCGTCCTTGCGGACAGGTTTTTCGGCAGGGCGCGTCATGATGAGGCGCGTAAATGGACACGACTGTCCGTTTTGCAAGGGGCGGCTAAAGCGCTTTTTCCAGCACCGCGAATTCCAGCTCGGGTCGGGGCGGATCGACGGGGAAGGGGCGGGTCTCGCCGGTTTGGGCGTAGCCGCGTCGTTCGTACCAGGCGATCAGCTCGGCCCGCCGGTGGATGACAGTCATCTCCATGCGGCGCGCGCCGAAACGCGCGATCGCCTCGCTTTCGGCGGCCGCGAGCAGACGACGGCCAAGGCCGGACGCCTGCAAGGCCGGCTCGACCGTCAGCATGCCGAGATAGGCCAGGTCGTCGCCGGCGCGGGCCACTTGGACACAGCCGATCAGCGCGCCCTCGCGATGGGCCAGCAGGATGACCCGGTCGGGATCGGCGATCAGGGCCGACAGCTCCGCCGCGCTGGTGCGATCATCGAAAAGCAGGTCGGCCTCATGCGTCCAGCCGGCCTTGGCGGTGTCGCCGCGATAGGCGCGCTCGATCAGCGGATGCAGCGCGGCGACATCATCGGGCGTCGCCGCGCGGATGGCGATCTCCGTCACCGGCTGACGCCCAGCTCCGTCAGCAGATGATCCATCCCATAGACGTCGCGCAGGGCCACGGTGACGGCCTGGGTGGTGACGATCACGCTGCGGTGGGTGTTGCGATCGTAGCCATAGGCGTTGCGCTGGGTCAGGACGGTGGAGTCGAAGTTGGCCCCGATGATCTCGCCCCGGGCGTTGACCGCGGGCGACCCGGACGAACCGCCGATGGTGTCGGTCGAGACGGCCATGTCCATCACCGCGTTCGGATCGATCCGGTCCTTGGCGGCCATCAGCTTGGGCGCGACCTTGAACGGTTCGGCGCCGGTGGCGCGGTCCCACAGGCCGGCGAAGGTGGTGAAGGTGCCGAAGCGCTGGCCCGGCACGTCGGAGCCTTCGACCTTGCCATAGGTCAGGCGAAGAGTGCCGGTCGCGTCGGGATAGACGGCGTCGCCATATGCGGCGAAGCGGGCGGCCGCCAGCTGTTCCGACGCGCGGTCGGTCGGCGCCTTGACCTTATTCTCCCATTCGGTGCGGACGGCGCGGGCGTCGGCGTCGATCGACAGCACATACTGGATCATCGGATCGTCCGACGCCTGAACCGCCGCCAGGCCGCCGGTCCACAGGGCGCGACGCACGGCCGGATCGGCCAGCTTGGTGCCCGAGACGACGCGGGCCGACAGCGCCTCGGGGCTTTCCTTGCCCAGCAGGGTGCGAACGTAGGGGCTGTCCACCGTCAGCCATTCGCGCGTCTTGGACAGCCACCATTCCAGCCGGATCTGCTCAAGCTCGGGATAGGTCGGCCGTTCGGCGAACAGACCGGATTCGACGCCCGGCAGGCGGCTGTCGGCGAACTCGGCCAGACGCTGGTCCGACGGCTTGGCCCGCTCCTGCGCGCCGCGCACGATGGCCTTGGCCCACTGAAACAGCTGCGATCCGCCCGCGACCGAGGTGGTGCCCAGGCCCGTGCCGCCTTCCAGCAGGGCGGTCGGCGCATAGAGTTCGCGCGCGATGGGCTGGACCGCTTCCAGCGCACCCCAGGGATCGGGACCATTTCCGTTGGCGGCGGCGTAGCGCTGCATGAAGTCGACCTCGGCCGCCGCCTTGGACTGGATGAACTGGGCGTCGGTCAGGGCGTGCATCCGGCCCAGGCCGCGCTTGTAGGTGTTCTCCACGCCCACGATCGGGTCCATGGCGATAAAGGCTTGGTCCTCGCCCTCTTCAGAATAGCGGATCAGACGACCGCGCAGCTCCGAGGCGATCAACTGATCCAGTGGCAGGACCACGTCGCGGATCGTGGCCAGCTGGTCCATCGTCAGCAGGCGCTGGGTCGCGCCGGGATTGCCAGTGATGAAGACGGCCTCGCCCTCGGTCGGCTTGTCGGCGTTCCAGGCGAAGTGGATCGGCGTCTCGACCGGCTTGCCGTCCTCGTACAGGCGGATGAAGGCCGCATCGATGGCGAAGCGCGGAAAGGAGAAGTTGTCCAGATCGCCGCCGAAGGTCGCGGCGCGGTCTTCCGGCGCCCAGGCCAGGCGCACATCGCTGTATTTGCGGTATTTGTAGAGTTTGAACTGGCCGCCCCGGTACAGGCTGACGACCTGGCAGCGAATCTTGGGATCGTTTCCGCAGGCTTCGGTCTCGATCCGCCCGGCCTCGGCCTCGCGTGCCTGGGTGAAGGCCTGGCCCTCAAGCCCTTCGCCGGCCTTGTGCATCCGCTCGGTGACGTCGGAGATGTCGGTCAGGATTTCGGCCGTGGCGCCGGGGCATTTGCGCTCTTCCTCGCGCGTCTTGGGCGTGAAGCCCGTCTCGCCGTACTGCTGTTGCGGCGTGGATAGGTTGGCGACGCAGGTGGCGACGCAGTGGTTGTTGGTCATCACCAGACCCTGGCCCGACACCACGCCCGCCGAACAGCCGCCGAACTTCACCGACGACAGCCGCACCCGATCCAGGAAGGCCTGATCGATATTCGTGCCTAGCGTCTGATTGGCGCGGGCGATGGGGAAGTTGTCGTAGGTCCACATGCCTTCCTCGGCGCTGGCCGAGGTGGCGGCGGCGAAAGCGAGAACGGCGGCGGAGGCGAGGAGAAGAGGGCGCATGGGCGGTGTCCTTTAAGTCTCCTCCCCGCCTTGCGGGGAGGTGGCGCGGCGCTTCTTCAGCGTCGTGACGGAGGGGCTCTTGGGCAGTTTACAGGCGATTGTGTGTTGGTGAAGAGCCCCTCCACCGCTTCGCGGTCCCCCTCCCCGCGCAGCGGGGAGGAGACTTCTTCGTTGTCGTTCTAGCGACGCACGCCCAGTTCGCGCAGCAGGCGCGGCTGGTTGTAGACGTTGCGCAGGGCCTCGGTGATGGCGGCGGTCGAGACCGTCACCGTGCGGTTCAGCTCGGGGTCGTAACCGAAGCTGCCGCCCAGCGAGTGGATGTTGCCGTCGAAAGCGGCGCCGATGACTTCGCCCTTGGCGTTGATCACGGGCGAGCCCGAGTTGCCGCCGATGATGTCGTTGGTCGAGACGAAGTCATAGACGGTCGACTTGTTGACCTTGCCCTCGGCCGCCAGCCAGTCCTCGGCCGCGTTGAAGGGCTCGGCGCCGGTGTTGCGCTCATACAGGCCGCCGATCTGGGTGAAGGGTTCGACCGTCACGCCGCGATAGGTCCAGCCCTTCACCTGGCCGTAGGACAGGCGCAAGGAGAAGGTCGCGTCGGGGTACAGGTTGGTGCCGTAAACCGCGAACCGGGCCTGGGCGATCCTTTCGCCGGCGCGGCTGGTCGGGCCGGACACGGCCGATTCCCACTGGGTGCGCACGGCCTGGGCCGCATCGTCATTGGCCAGGACGAACTGGATCAGCGGATCGCCCGAGGCGGCCAGTTGCTCCGGCGTCATGGCCAAGGCTTGGGCGCGGAAGGCGGGATCGGCCAGTCGCGTGCCGTCGACCAGACGCTCCGCAATCTGCTCGGGGCTTTCCTTGCCCAGCAGCGCCTTCACATTCGCATTGTCGACCGTCAGATATTCGCGGGTCTTGGACAGCCAGAAGTCGAGATAGATCTTCTCAAGGTCGTTCGAGATCGGCGTCTCGGTCGCCAGGCGACGGCCCAGCGCGGCGATGTCGGCGTCCGAATAGCCGGCGCGACGCTCGGCGACGGGTTTGGCGCGTTCCTTGGAGGCGCGGACGATGGCCTTGGCGTAGCTGTACAGCGACGAGCGCTGACCGGCCGCCGATTCCAGCTGGCGATAGGGCAGATACAGGTCGCGCTGGGCGCTCGAGGCGCGTTCCAGATCGGCCCACGGATCGCCGATGCGCTGGGCCAGGGCCGGGTCGGCGGCGACGCGCTGGCGCAGCTCCTGCTCTTCGCGGCGCTTGGTGGCCATGAAGGCCGGGTCGGTCAGGGCGCCCTGCTGGCCGTAGTTGACCTTGAAGCCGTTCTCCAGGCCGAAGATCGGATCGACCGAGACGCGCTTGGCCTCTTCGCCGGTCGTCGAATATTCCAGCAGGCGACCGCGCAGTTCGGAGGTCTGGATCAGGCTGATGGGCAGTTGCTGGTCGCGCAGGGTTTCCAGCTGGGCCACGGTCAGCAGGCGCTGGGTCGAGCCGGGGTTGCCGGCGACGAAGGTGACGTCGCCTTCCTTGGGCGCATTGGCGTTCCAAGTCAGGTGGTTCGGCGTGGCGACCGGCTTGCCGTCTTCGTAGATGCGCAGGAAGCCGGCATCCAGGGCGTAGCGCGGGAAGTTGAAGTTGTCCGGGTCGCCGCCGAAGAAGGCCGCCTGGAACTCGGGCGCAAAGACCAGGCGCACGTCGTCATACTTGCGGAACTTGTAGAGCTTGTACTGTCCGCCGCGGTAGAAGCTGATGACCTGGCAGGTCAGCTTCTGGTCGTCGCCGCAGGTCTCCTTCTGGATCTTGTCGATCTCGGCGGCGCGGGCCTGGACGAAGGCGGCGCCCTCAAGACCGGCGCCGGCGCCGACGACCCGATCGGTGACGTCAGTGATGTCCGTCAGGATTTCGGCCGTCTGGCCGGGGCACTTCTTCTCTTCCTCGCGGGTGGCGGGCATCCAACCGTTCTTGACGTAGTCGTTCTGGGCCGTGGACAGGTCCTGAACGCACGAGACGACGCAGTGGTGGTTCGTCAGCACCAGGCCTTCGTTCGACACCAGCGAGGCCGAGCAGCCCTGCAGGCGGACAGCGGCGTTGCGCACGCGGTCCAGCCAGGCCTGGTCGATGTTGGTGCCGTACTTCTCGTTCACCGTGGCGATGGGGAAGTTGTCGAAGGTCCACATGCCCTCGTCGGCGCGCGCGGAGGTCGCGGGCGCCGACAGGACGGCGGTGGCGGCGCCGAGCGCGGCCAGCGAGGCGGTGAGACGAAGCGAGGGCAAGGACATGAAGGCGTGTTTCCCAGAGCGTGGGACGGCCTGTCCCATCTGTTATGTTGTAACTAGCGCCGACGAAGGGTGGGCGCCAAGAGGCTGGAAGGCCCTTAATCCCCTGATTTCGAACCCGCAACGATAAGGCTTCACAAGCCTTACCCCGATTTAACTTGGCGGTGAGAGGGCGCACGGTCAGATAGGCGCAAGTTCGGGGGAACCATCGGTTCATGTCGCTTGCATTATCAACCCTGCTCTACGAGTGGCGCCGCTATATGGCGGCCATCGTGGCGCTGGCCTTTTCCGGTCTGCTGGTCCTTGCACAGGTCGGCATGTTCATGGGCATCGGCAAGGCCTTCACGGCCCAGATCGACCGCGCCCGCGCCGACATCATGATCCTGAGCCCCGGCGCCACGGCCCTGTTCAACGGGGGGCCGTCGGGCGTGCCGCGCCGCATCATGCCGGTGGTTTATCAGCATCCCGAGGTGATCGCCGTTGCGGACCTGGATGGGTCGGGCGGGCGTTGGCAGAACATCGTCAAGGACAACAAGGGCGAAGCCGACAGCGCGCCGGGCGCCAAGAAGATGGAGTTTGTCAACGTCACCACCATCGACGCCTTGCCCGGCGCGGTAACGGTGCCGGTCGACTATTCCGATGATCTGGTGGAGGCGTTGCGTCAGCCCTACGCTGTGGCGGTGGACCAGACCGCCTTGGGTCGCCTGGGCGTCAAACTGGGTGATCAGGCCTCCTACAACGGCAAGACGGTCAAGGTCGCGGCCGTGACCCAGGGCTATCCTAATATGATGCAGGCGACGGTCGTCATGTCGCGCGACACCCTGCGGATGCTGGGCGAGGCCAACACCGGCGAGCGGGTCGGCCCCCTGATGGTGCAGATCAAGAACCCTGCCCGTGCGCCCATCGTCGTCGCCCAGCTCAACGCCATCGCGAACGGCCAGTTCAAGGCCTGGACCCGTCAGGACCTGGCCAAGGCCAATGAGGGGGCGATGATGAAGGAGAGCTTCATCGCCATCATGCTGGGCTTCTCGCTGTTCCTCGGCATTCTGATCGGGGTGGCCATCACTTGGCAGACCCTGCGCGGGGCCATCATGGCCAACATCAAGGAGTTCGCCTCGCTGCGGGCTCTGGGCGTGTCGATGGGTTCGCTGCGTCGGATCGTGCTGGAGCTCAGCTTCTGGGTCGGGATCGCGGGCGTTCTCGCGGCCTATGTCCTGACATGGCTGGTCAGCCTGCTGGCGGCCGGCACAGGCCTGACCATGTCCTTCCCCCCGACGATGGTGCTGATGGTTTCGGCCATGCTGGTGCTGATCGCCCTGGGCTCCGGCTTCCTGTCGCTGGGCGTCCTGAAGAAGAGCCAGCCTGCGGACCTGCTGCGATGAACAGTCATACGAAAGTCCAAGGCAAGCACGGCGACTTCGCCATCGAGGCCAAGGGCCTGGTCAAACGTTTCAAGACCGGCCGCAGCTGGGTCGAGGTGCTGAAGGGGGTCGATTTCGACGCGCGTCACGGCGACCTGACCATGGTCATGGGGCCGTCCGGTTCGGGCAAATCCACCCTGATCGCCAACCTGTCGGGCCTGCTTAAGCCGGAGGAGGGTCGGGTGGACATTTTGGACGTTGACGACCTGTGGAAATACGGCTCGGGCCGGATCGACAAGTTCCGCTTGGACCACTGCGGCTTCATCTTCCAAGGCTTCAACCTGTTCCCGTCGTTGACGGCGCTGCAGCAGGTCATGACGGTGCTGAAATACCAGGGCCTGTCGCCGTCCGAGGCGAAGAAGCGCGCCACCACGGCGCTGGAGGAGGTCGGCTTGGGCCATCGCCTGAACCAGCGCCCCAGCGCTCTGTCTGGCGGGGAGAAGCAGCGTGTCGCCATCGCCCGCGCCTTGGCCAAGAACCCGCAGATCCTGTTCGCCGACGAGCCGACCTCGGCCCTGGACGGCGAGAACGGTCAGGTCGTCATTCGCCTGCTGCGGCGCGCCGCCACCGAACACGGTGCCGCCGTCATCTGCGTCACCCACGACCCGCGCCTTGAGGCCTGGGCCGACCGGGTCATCCATATCGAGGACGGCAAAATCCTCGACGACCAACGCCGCACGCCCGATCCCGACGCCCAGCTGGCGTCCCACTAGACCTTCTTTCCAACGGACCGCATCGTCATGCCCGCCTTCCTGAAAAACAAATGGCTCTGGATCGGCCTGGTCCTGATCGTCCTGCTGGGCGTGGGCTTCGTCGCCTTCACCAAGGCCGGCGCGGCCAAGAAGGCCCAGGTCGAAAAAGAGTCGGCCCAGAAGATCGACAGCCCCTATGCCGCGATCGCCAACGGCAAGGCCGACGTCGAAGGCGGCGTGATCAAGGTCGCCGCCCGTCGCGGCGGCGACGTCCGCGAAGTCCTGGTCAACGAAGGCGACCGCGTCGTCGCTGGCCAGATTCTGGCCCGTCAGGAAGACGACGAGACGCGTCTAGCCGCCCAGAGCGCCGCCGCCGCCGTCGCCGAGGCGCGCGCGCAACTGGGCATGTCGCGGGTCGAATTGACCACGGCGCGCCGCGAATACGATCGTCTGTCTAAACTGGCGGCCGCCAACAACGTCGCCGCCCAGCGACTGGACCAGGCCCGCGACCAGATCGCCCAGGCCGAGGCGCGCATCGGGTCGCAGGACGCCGCCATCCAGACCGCCCAGTCGCGTCTGGCTGAGGCGCGCTACAACCAGGAACTGACCGTCATCCGCGCGCCGATGAACGGCCGCATCGCCCGCCGCTACGCCCAGCCCGGCGCCGGCGCCTCGACCCTGAACGTGACGGCCATGTTCGATCTGGAGCCGGACACCGCCCGTATCGTCCGCGCCGAGATCGTCGAGGCCGACATCCCCAACGTCGCCGTCGGCCAGGAGGTCGAACTGACCCCAGAGGGCGATCCGACGAAGATCACTGTCGGTCGTGTCTTGCGTCGCGCCGCCGTCTTCGGGGCTCGCCAGCTGCAGTCCGAGGACCCGTCGGCCCGCACGGACGAACGGGTGGTCGAGGTCGTGGTCTCCGCCGACAACACCCCGTTCCTGATCGGCCAGCGGGTGCTGGTGAAGTTCATGAAGCCGGGTCAGAAAGCCGGTGTCGCCCGACCGGTCCAGGCCGGCGTCGGCCCGGCGGCGGCCATGCGGCCCTCCGGCCAGAAGTAGGCCGTCCATCTAAGGTCGAAGGAAAGGGGCGCCGCGGCGCCCCTTTTCAGTTTCAGCGGCCGGTGAAGTCGCCCGGCCGCTTTTCCAGCACGGCGGCGACCCCTTCCTGATGGTCGTCGGTCAGGTGGGCCAGAGCCTGCATCGCCGCCGACATCTCCAGCATCTGGTCGAAGGTCGTGTCTCGGCCCTGACGCAGCAGGGTCTTGGCCATGCGCAGGGCCTGGGGCGGCTGGGCCGCGACCTGGGCGGCGACAGCCAGGGCCTCGTCCATCAGGTCGTCGTGCGCGACCACGCGGTTGACCAGCCCCCATTCGGCGGCCGTCGCGGCATCGATGGAGCGGGCGGTGAACAGCAGTTCGGCGGCGCGCGCATAGCCGATGTTGCGTGGCAGCAGCCAGGACCCGCCGTCGCCCGGGATGATGCCCAGCTTCAGGAAGGGCACGCCGAAACTGGCGCGGTCCGAGGCGATACGGATATCGCCCAGCCCTGCGATGTCGCAGCCCAGCCCCATCGCCGGCCCGTTGACGGCGGCGATCAGCGGAACCTCAAGCCCATACAGCGACCGCACGATCCGATGGACGACCCGGCGATAGCGTTCGCGGATGGCGGCGCCCGAGCCCTCGAACAGGTCGCGCTTGTCCCGCATCGCCGTCAGATCGCCGCCGGCCGAGAACGCCCGGCCGGCGCCGGTCAGGACCACGCAGCGGATCGACGGATCGGCGTTGACCCGCTCGCACGCCGCCGCGACCTCGTCGCCGTCGCCCATATCGGGCAGGGCGTTCAGCCGCGCCTCGCGATCCAGTGTCCAGATCAGGATCGCGCCCCGCTTCTCTTCCGTGATCAGGCCCATGCTTCGTCTCCGTCTTAAAGCCCGTCATCGACCGCGAACGCCGCGTCAGGCAAGTCCGGAATTGCAAAAGCCCCGGCGAGACCGGGGCTTCTTCAGGCTGAGGGCCGAGCGGGCCGTCAGCGTTTCTTGATCGTATAGGGTACGAAGTTGGACGGATGGCTGACCACCCGGCCCGAGTTCGACGGCATATGCCGACTGTTGACCAGCATCCCGCCCCAAAGGGCGAAGGACATCATGGCGTGTTGGAGGTTACGCTCCTTATCGTTCATCTTGGCGTCTCCTTTCGCAGAACGATGAAAAGAGACGCGTCGTACCAATGGGATTCCACCGTCAGTCGTTTCGCGTCATCAGCCGATATAAGACAGTTTCGTGAATTTGCAACTTTATTCGTCAGGAGTCGGAGTGATTTTCGCCACTGTGTCACAATGAGCGCGACGACCCCGAACCGGCCCGGACCGCCAAAGGCCATCGCCACGCCCTGCGTCATGGTGTGCGCGGTCGATGGCGAGAGCGGCCTGTGCCTCGGCTGTTTTCGCACCCTGAAGGAGATCGCCGGCTGGCGGGCGCTGAGCGACGCCGAGCGCGCGATGGTCATGGCCGACCTGCCGTCGCGCCGTAGTCAGGTGGATCCGGCCAAGCTGGGCTAGCGCGGTTAGCGGCTTAAGCTTTCGTCAGCCACGTCGTTTCACCCCATCCAAACGCCGCGCCTCTAAGACAGAGGCATGGTTCGCATCGATACCCAGTCTGTCGTCGTCCTCGGCTTCGCTCTCATGGCGTCGTTCGGCACGGCTCTGACGATCCGCCATCTGGAAGGCGACGGCATGGCCCAGGCGGCGACGCCCGTGGCCGAGGCGGCGGTGGGCGCCTCCGGCACCGACGCCCAGGTGGTGAAGGGCGCGGACGGCCACTACTGGGCCGAGGCCAATATCGACGGCAAGGCGGTGCGGGTGCTGGTGGATACGGGCGCCAGCGTGGTCGCCCTGACGCGCGCCGACGCCCTGAGACTAGGCGTCGATCCCGAACCCGAAGCCTTCACCGGCAAGGTCCAGACCGCATCGGGGGTCGTGCGTGCCGCGCCGGTTCAGCTGAAGACGATCTCGGTCGCAGGCGCGCGGGTGGACCGGGTCGAGGCCCTGGTGGTGGAGCAGGGGCTGGAATACTCCCTGCTGGGCATGAGCTATCTGGGCCGGCTTTCCGCCTTTTCCGCCACACCGGCCGGGCTGACGTTGCGGCCCTAGAGCGAAATCGGTTGAGTTGGACGCAGTCCAACTCGGCTCAGATTTCGCTCCAGCATCAATCTGGAGCCTGATTCACGGCATCAGCGGAATCGCGAAGCGATTCCTCCTCGTCCGATCAGGCTCTAGAGGTCGCGCATCTGGCGACGGGCTTCGCTGAAATACTGCCAGCCGGTCCACAGGGTGATGATGGCGGCGAACCAGATCAGGAAGATGGCGAAGGATTCGAACGCCGGCTGCCAGGCCAGCGGCGATCCGTCGTCGTTCTGCAGGCCCAGGGCGCCCCACAGCAGGGTCAGCTGAAGCGCGGCGAGCGCCACCATCTGCACCGTAGTCTTCCATTTGGCGGCCAGGGTGACCGGCAGTTCGATGCGGCCAGCCATCGTCTCGCGCAGGGCTGAAACCGCGAATTCCCGGAACAGGATCAGGCCGCAGGGCAGGGCGATGCCGGGCAGCGAACCCGAGGCCAGGACGCCCAGGATGGCGCCGGTCACCAGCACCTTGTCGGCGATGGGATCGAGAATGGCGCCCCAGCGCGTGGTCGCGTTCCAGCGCCGGGCGAGGTAGCCGTCGACCCAGTCGGTCGAGGCGGCGATGACGAAGATCCAGAAGGCCCAGACGCTGAACCGCCCCTGGGTTTCCGGCGACAGCCAGGCCTCAAGCGCGCCCGGCGCCGCCCCGGCCATCATGGCGAACATCACCACCCCGGCCGCCAGGCGCAGCCCGGTCAGGATGTTGGGGATGGGGTTGGCGCGGTGGGCGGAGGTCATTGTCATGTCCGTTGCAACGCGCCGGGTGTGGCACGGTTCGCCGCTCAATCCAACGGTTCGAACCGGGGCTTGTCGGTGAGGGCCGTAAGCGCGCCCTCGGCGATGCCGAAATGCAGGCCGCTGAGCTGAAGCTCGCCCTTGGCTTCGCGCTCGGCGATCCAGGGGAAGGTGCGCAGGTTCCGGATCGACAGCCGCACGATGGCCTCTTCGGCCGCGCGCTCCAGTTGGTCGGGGGCGACGGTTTCGGCGACATGCTGGACGACGGGCGCGCCTTGGGCGATCCAGGGGGCGACGAAGTCGGCGACGATTTCAGGGGCGCCGTTGATCATGGCGTTGACCCCGCCGCAGTGGGCGTGGCCCATGACCACGATCCGCTTGACGCCCAGCACCTTGACCCCGAACTCCAGCGCCGCCGACACGCCGTGCAGCTTGCCGTCCGGCTCGTAGGGCGGGACCAGATTGGCGACGTTGCGCACGACGAACAGCTCGCCCGGCTTGGCGTCGAAGATCAGGGCCGGATCGGCGCGGCTGTCGGAACAGGCCACGATCAGGGTGTGCGGCTTCTGGCCCTTGGTCGCCAGGGTCTCGTACTCGGCGCGGGCCGTCGGCCAGTGCTCGGCGCGGAAGCGGCGATAGCCGGCGGTCAGTTCGTCTTCGATGTCGCTCATGGTCGGTGTCTTAGCTCCGGCTCAGCTTTTACGGAAGAAGGCGTGGATGCGTTCGGCGAGGGGTTGGTTGATGCCGTCGACCTTGACCAGATCGGCCAGGGAGGCGCGGCTGACGCCCTTGGCCGAGCCGAAGGCGTGCAGCAAGGCCTTCTTGCGGCCGGGGCCGACGCCTTCGATCTCATCCAGCGGATTCTTCTTGATGTCCATCGAGCGGCGCTTGGCGTGGGCGCCGTTGGCGAAGCGGTGGGCCTCGTCGCGCAGCCGCTGCAGATAGTAGAGGGCCGGCGACTTCAGCGGCAGCATGAAGGGGGCCTTGCCGGGCATGAAGAACTTCTCCATGCCGGCGTCGCGATCCGGGCCCTTGGCCACGCCGACGACGGTGATGTCGTCCAGCCCGCCCAGATCGGCCATGACCGCCAGCACCTCGGCCAACTGTCCCGCGCCGCCGTCGATCAGCAGCAGGTCGGGGCGGACGACATCTTCGCCCTTGGCCTCGCCTTCTTCTTCATCCTTGATCAGGCGCGAGAAGCGACGACGCATCACCTCGCGCATCATGCCGTAGTCGTCGCCGGGCGTCAGATCCTCGCCCCGGATGTTGAACTTGCGATACTGCGACTTCTGGAAGCCGTCGGGTCCGGCGACGACCATGCCGCCGACCGCATTGGTCCCTTGGATATGGGCGTTGTCATAGATCTCGATCCGCTCGGGTCGGCTCTCCAGGCCGAAGGCCTCGCAAACCTCGTCCAGAATCTTGCCCTGCGCCGAGCTTTCGGCCAGGCGGCGGCCCAGGGCCTCGCGCGCATTGGTCAGGGCGTGGTCGACCAAGGCCAGCTTCTCGCCGCGCATCGGACGGACGATCTCGACCTTGCGGTCCGCCTTCATCGAGAAGGCCTCTTCCAGCAGCTCCAGCTCGTGCGGGCGCACGTTGGACAGGATCAGGCGCGGGATCGGCTTGTCCTCGTAGAACTGGCCCAGGAAGGCGGCCAGAATCTCAGGATCGGTGTCGGTCTTGTCCACGCGCGGGAAATAGGCGCGGCCGCCCCAGTTCTGGCCGGCGCGATAGAAGAAGACCTGGACGCAGGCCTGTCCGCCGTCGGAATGCAGAGCGAAGACGTCGCCTTCGGCCACGCTGTCGGCGCTGACCGAGTTCTCCATCGCAATGGCCGACAGGGCGCGGATGCGGTCGCGCACGCGGGCGGCCTGTTCGAAGTCCATCTCGTCGGACGCCGCCTGCATCTCCTTGGACAGGCGGCCGATGACGGCGCGCGACTTGCCGCGCAGGAACTGTTCGGCCTCGGTGACCAGTTCGCCGTAGTCGTCCAAGCTGATCAGGCCGGTGCACGGGGCCGAGCAGCGCTTGATCTGATGCAGCATGCAGGGGCGGGTGCGGGTCTCATAGACGCTGTCGGAACAGGACCGCAGCAGGAAGGCCTTCTGCAGGGTGTTCAGCGTGCGGTTGACCGCCCAGGTCGAGGCGAAGGGGCCGAAATAGTCGCCGGGAGTCGTGTGGGCGCCGCGATGCTTCCTGACCTGGGGCGCGCGGTGATCGCGGCGGATCATCAGTTCGGCGAAGGACTTGTCGTCGCGCAGCACCACGTTGAAGCGGGGCTTCAGCTTCTTGATGAAGTTGGATTCCAGCAGCAGGGCTTCGGTCTCGGTGGCGGTGACCACCAGCTCCATCGACCGGGTCTGCGACACCATCAGGCCGATGCGCTGGGTGTGAAAACGCCCTTGCGCATACTGGATGATACGCTTCTTCAGCGACTTGGCCTTGCCGACGTACAGGCACGACCCGTCCTCGCCGTACATGCGATAGACGCCCGGCTTGTCCGGCGCCCGGCGCGCCTCGTCGGCGATCAAGGCGGCGGCTTTCAGTTGGGAATCAGGCGTCTCCTCGGTCATCGCGCCCGATATAGGGTCAAGAGCGCCGGACCAGAAGGACGCCGGCCAGAACAAGCCCCACGCCGGCGACGCGGCCGATGTTCAACGGCTGGCGCGGCACGCCCAGCGCCCCGAAATGATCCAGCGCCAGGCTGAGCAGCAGCTGGCCGCCGACCATCAGGGTGATGGTCATGGCCACGCCCAGGCGCGGCACGCCCCAGGCGGCGGCGACCACGAAACAGGCGCCGTAGGCCCCGCCCAGCCAAGCGTACCAGGGCAGGGCCCGCGTCGCGGCCATGTCCGGCCGGGTGTGCAGGATGGCCGCCAATATCCCCAGCACCGTGGTGCCGACCGCAAAGGAGATGAAGGCGGCGTTGACCGGCGAGGCCACGGCGGTCGCCAGCTTGGCGTTGGTCGGGGCCTGAAGCGCGGTGGCGCCGCCGGCCAGGATGACGACGAGGATGGCGAGCAGGGACGGGTTCATGGCCCTTGGCTAGCATGGCGCTCGCCGATTGCTACCCCCGGATGAAGCGGGCGGCGCGTTCCCCTTCCGGATCGCCGGCGACGCCGAAGTCGCGCTTGATGGTCATGTGGCTGTCGTCCGGCGCGGCGATGACCTCGGCGCGTCCCCCGACCCGGATCAAGGCCTCAGCCAGGCCGCGACTCTGTGCTGTCGAATCCTGGCGGCGGGCGACGTGGAAGATGAGGAAGGGCGGATAGACCACGCCCGGGCGGATAAGCAGAGTAGGCGACAAGGCGGCGGCCTGATCACCAAAGGCCTGATCATACGTTCGGCCCAGCCACTGATCGACCGGGCCGGTCCCGCGTGGCGCCGTGGCGTCATAGCCGGCCCCGTCCAACAGGATCACCCCCGCCAGATCCGAGGGCCTCAGCCCGACTGCGCCGAGATAGTCGGGGTCGATTCCCACCAACGCGGCCAGATGGGCCCCGGCCGAATGGCCCAGCAGATAGACCGGCCGTCCGGGCAGGCGGCGCTTCAGATCGGCGACAGCGGCGGCGACATCCAGAGCCGACTCGCGCGCGCTGACGGCGGGAGCCAGCCGATAGCTGGTCGAGGCCAGAGTAAAGCCGTGGCGCTGAGCGTAGTCAGGCAGGGCGGCGACATTGGTCCGTTCGCCCCTTGACCAGCCGCCGCCGTGCACGAACATCAGGATCGGTCCCGTCCCTCTGTCCGCATAGAGATCGTAGGCCTGAAGCGGGTCGGGACCGAAGGTGAAGGTATGGGCGGGCGCGACAACCGGGCCGGAGGGCGCCATGCGACGCTGTCGACGATCGCTGCGGGTTTGGGCGAGGGCGTGGGCGGGGAGGGTGGCGCTGATGGCCAGGCCGATAAGGGCCAGGCGACGCGAGAGAGGCATGGTGCGATCCTTCCGAACAGGCTTGACCGTTCTACAACGGAGCGAGGCGCGATTTCCGTCTCACCAGTCCGGCTCGGGCGGGGCGCCGTCGAAGATCTCGGCCAGACGCGCGCGACAGCCCCGATTCACGTCGTCCGGGAGGGCGGGGGGCGAGAACCAGCCGATCTCGGCGATCTCGCCGTGGCTGGTGCGCTGGCCCACATCGAAGGCGTCGATGCGGAAGACGGCGACGTGATCGCCGGGAAAGAACCGCTCGTTGGAATGGATCGAGATCAGGCGCGGCGCCCCGCGCGCGACCAGACCGGCCTCTTCGCGCAGTTCGCGCACCACGGCGGCGTGCGTCGTCTCGCCCCGATCCACCCCGCCGCCCGGCAACCACCAGCCCTTGAGATAGGTGTGCCGCACCATCAGCACCCGCCCCTGCTCATCCACCGCCACCGCCCGCACGCCCAACGTCTTGCCCCGCGTCAGCCGCGACCAGACGAAGAAGAGGGGACGGGTGAAGGGCTCGACGTGGGTGCGCCAGGTCATGCGGTCATTTCATTCTCTAGCCTTGGTAACGCGCCGGATGAGCAGGCTAGAGCAGCTTAGGCGGCCGATCGCCTGGAAACGTGTCGCCACTACCAACAGCGCTTACTCCCGTGAGGTCTGGTTCTGACGCGACGGAAGGCTTTGAGCTCGCGGCGGCAGGTCGAGACTCGAAGTCAGAACTGAATAGCGCCGTCCGTTTGGCGCCAACGAAATCCGCAAATACGCCCAAGACCGATTTGGCTTCCACGCTCAACGTGGTCAGCTCTGCCCGGGATCGTGCGTGGGCTTTCCCCTCAAGTTCCCGCGCTGCGGGAAACAGCATCTGCGAGTTTTCGTCTTTTGCGAAAAACTCAGCAATTATCTCGGCTCGAAGTCCTGCGAACATCTCGTCAATCGCGTCACCCGTCTGCCGAGCGATGACCTTTCCGTTTTTTACGCCGTTTGCGATCACGTCGAGAACCGTATTGATGCTGGACTTGACGCGGCCGTCACCCACGTCGCCATACGTTACCCCAGCATAGAGCAGCCTGTGACGACCGGTTTTTTCTTCAAAAGCCAGTCGTTCTGACGCCGCATCCAGCGCCATGCATGCCAAAGAGGCAGCGAAATATGCACCCCTTAGGGCCTGCTCTCGGTGCTGGGGCCTTGTGGCTGCTCGCTCAGCGAAAAACCGAAACGCACTTATAGCTTTATTGAATGCCGGGTAGGGCGGCAAACTAACCACAGCAGACTTGGCGTTAGCGATTTGCTTCAACCAGTCACCATCCTGCTTATGAGACGAAAACTGCTGAATGTTAGCTATCAGTTCTTCTAAACTCAGCCGGTCCGGCTGGTTTTCAACAGGACGTCGAATGTAAGAGGCGGGTAGCAAAGTAACTTTCTGCTGCTGAGCGAAGCGGGTGACCTTGGGGCTAGCATCAGTCGTAGCGACAAAGGCCCGATCACATCCGAGCGCCAACTGCATCCCCCGGACCCAGAGGATGCGTTCAAACGCCTTCGGAGACTTCTTGTCTTTAACATCTACCAAACCGCGAGTGCGGGTGCCAGCACCTTGCCGCCCGTAAAGCCACACGTCGACGTCCGTGACCTCTTCATCCTCGAATTTGAGGGACACACTGCGAACGGCGATAAAGCCCTGTCGGGCAAAATACGCCCGTGCCAGTTCTTCGAGACCCGCACCTTTTGGCTGAGCCATCAGCCTCCACTCCTTAAGCGATCAAGCGTATCGTGAATGAAGCGCTTATCAGCAATCTCATTTCTCAAACGCACCTCTGTCCTCGCTGTGTGAGGGCCCTTGAACGCACGGGCAGGGGACCCATCCATCAGGACGGCCTCCTGCGCAGCAGCACCGCCGCGTATGATGGTCAGCGCGAGTTCGCCGACGTCCTTCTTAAGCAGGCGCATGGTGTAACGGCCATAGCTCTTTTGAGTCACTTCGACGACTTGGCGCGCTTCAAGTTCACGATAATCCTCACCGATGGCTCGGACGCCTCCTGCCCTGGCGGCCAGTTCATCACCCCTAACCAAGGCCCGGATTAGTGCCTCGGGCATGGTAATCTGACCACGCGTATAGGTGCTCCGGGACTGCCCGTAGGTGAGCGACGCAATTAGCGCCTTCGCATCGTCGATTGGATCTTCCTCAAAGGGGCGGCCATACTTCTGGAAGTCGTTTGGGGAAGCGACATAGCCAACGGACTCGGTGCTGTTGCTAACTTCCATCCGGTCAAATAGCCCGACGCTCACCAATCTATTATAGAGTTCTTTTCCGAGCATTCTCTCGACATCCGCATCATACAATGCCCCATGTCGAGTAAGCTTTTCCTGAACCTCAGTTAGGCGAACGCGCTCATCCGCTTTGAGCTGCTCCAAAACCCGATGCGCTTTTTCTGCATATTTGCCGTCACGGAATGTGTGCGAGTTGAACAGAATGCCCTGACCATGCTGCCCTTCCTCGTCGATCAGTGCAGTCTTTTTTGACAGATCGACGAGCGAGGACGCGTCAGCTTTGACCAGCTTGTGAGTATCAGAGATATACTCTTCGGCTTCGGCGCGCTTTAGTGGCCTGCCGGACACCCGCTCTGATAGGTCGATGATTGCTTGTTCGTCCGAGCTAGGATTCTGGTCGTCAAAAATCTCAGCCGTGGCCTCTAACACTGCTTGCGTAGTGGCCCCTAAAACAGCGACAGCTCCGTCTTTTGCGACGTCGATCCGGCCAGCGTCATGGAGGACTTGGAGTCCGATGATCCGGTCGGATTTCTCAATGCCGTTCAACTTGCATGTGGTCTCAATGGTCTGCTTGCTGATGGTAAACGTCGTCTGGTCATCGGCCTGGCGCCGCAGGAGGTTGTAGAGCCTGCCAATCTTCCCGGAATGGCTGACATTCTCTAACCGAGTAGCGCCAGCGCCGGCATACCCGCTCAAATTTTTGGATTGTGCTAGAAGCCAAGCGCCCTTCGTCTTCTTCTCCAAAGGCCACCTCCCCGTGTGATTGTTTTTTATGCACGTAGAGGATATGAGAAGAAAAGTCAGCCCCTGGCCGGCTTTAGAAGGCGACCTCTGATGACGTCGTCCATTCGTAAGAAGCGGATTTGTCCTGGCTCTTCAACCCGTCCCCGCTTGAACCCCGCCCCATCCCGCTCTAAGCCAAGACTGACAACAGGAGCATTCCATGCTGGCTCTCGGCATCATCTTCGGCTTCATCGCCGTTCTGGCGGCGTTCAACGTGTTCGAGTTCGGTCGGGTTGACTGAGGCGGCTGCTCGCTCTGAGAGGGGCGTCGCCCTGGTCACGGGCGGGGCGCGGCGGATCGGGCGGGCGATCTGTCTGAAACTGGCCCAGGCCGGGTTCGACGTGGCGATCCATCATCATGCGTCGGGCGACGACGCCCGGACCCTGGCCGACGAGATCGCGGGCCTGGGACGACGCGCGTGCCTGTTGCAGGCGGACCTGACGGACGAGGCCAGGGTGCGGGCGCTGATCCCCGCGGCGGTCGAGGCGCTGGGGCCGGTCAGCGTGCTGGTCAACAACGCCTCGGTGTTCGAGGACGACCGGATCGGCGCCCTGACGCGCGACAGCTGGGACCTGCATCTCGACACCAATCTGAGGGCGCCGATCGTGCTGGCCGAGGCGTTCGCGGCGCAAGCCGTGGAGGGGGCCATCGTCAATCTGCTGGACCAGAAGGTGCTGAAGCCGGATCCGCGCTTCTTCTCCTACAGCCTGTCGCGCAACGGCCTGTGGTGGGCGACCCAGACCCTGGCCCAGGCTTTGGCGCCGGGCATCCGTGTGAATGGGGTGGGGCCGGGGCCGACCCTGCCCTCCATCCACCAGACCCCCGAAGAGTTCGCCGCCGAGGCGCGCGCCACCCTGCTGGAAACGCCCGGCAGCCCCGAGGCGGTGGCCGAGGCGGTGCGGTGGCTGATTGACGCCCGGCTGGTCACGGGCCAGATGATCGCCGTCGACGGGGGCCAGCACTTGGCCTGGCGCACCCCCGACATCCAGGAGTAGCGCGTGGTTTCCTCTCCTCTGGCGACGCCGGTTCCGGCGGACGATCCGCTGCGTTTCGAGCGGCTGAGCGTGTTCGTGCGCGGGCTGGAGGTCGAGGCCGGGATCGGGGTCTATGACCACGAGCAGGGGCGGCTGCAACGGCTGGTGATCGATGTGACGCTGGAGCTGGCGCCGCGCCCCATCGAGCGTCTGGGCGACACCATCAACTATGAGACCGTGGCCGACGCCGCGCGCGCCATCGCCGCAGAGGGGCATGTGGGGCTGGTCGAGACCTTCGCCGAACGGCTGGCGCGGGCGTGCCTGGAGGACGACCGGGTGCAGCGGGCCACGGTGCGGATCGAAAAGCCGGGCGCCCTGGCGGCGGTGGCGGCGCCAGGCTGCGAGATCGTGCTGGGGCGGTAGTCTTCAGCTTTCTTTCGTCATCCTCCGGCGAGCGTAGCGAGACCGGGGGACCCAGCGGCGCGCGAGAGCGCGAACCTGTCGCGAAAGCATGCGCTTTAACATCGTGCGGTGGCAAGATCGCCTTCGGCGCCGCTGGGTCCCCCGGTTCCGCTTCGCGGCCCGGAGGATGACGAAAGCTAGGTTGCGTCCGAACGGCCCGACCGCCATTGTCGTCGGCAGATTCCAGCCGGGCGTCCGGCGTGACAGAAGCGTTGTTCATGGCCGAACCCGGCGATCCGAAAGACCCAGCAGCGCCCCGCGATCACGACCACGATCATGACGCCGAGGTCGGCTTCGTCTCGCCTGCGTCGCTGGCGGGCCGTGCGCGTGAGCGTCAGCCGGAGCCGTTTACCGCCGAGGAGCGCGAACCAGACCTGTTCGACCCGCCCGAGCCGGGGCCTTTCGACCGGTCTGGCCCGACGACCCGGCCGACGGCGCCGTTTCCGCCCCGCTCCGAGCCGACGCCTGTCGAGGCCGAGCCGGCGCCGGGCGTGCGCGCGGTGCGCGAGCGTCTGACGGCCGAGGCCGCGCCGCGCCGTGAAGGGCCGATCATGCCGATGCGGCTGTATGCGATCTATGTGCTGATCCTATTGGCGGTGCCGACGCTGGGCGTGTCCTGCCTGGTGGCGCTGCTGGCGGTGATGCGGCGCGACGGGGCGACGGATCCGCTGGAGCACAGCCATGCCATCTATCAGCAGCGCACCATCGTGGGCGCCGTCGGGGCGGCGGTCGTCGGTGCCCTTCTGATCGTGGTCAACATCGGCGTGCTGGTGCTGTTTGCCCTAGCGATCTGGGTTCTGGCGCGCGGCGCGTTCGGGGTGCTGAAACTGAAGAGCGGGCAGGCCGTTCCTCACCCCCGCAGCCTGTTGTTCTGAAGGACCGACGATGACGAATGAACCCAATTTCATCGCCGGACAGCCGTCCGAGGGCAAGGTCGGGGCGCTGATCGCCTGGGCCCTGTTCATCCTGTCGATCCCCAGCGCCAATGTGCTGGTTCTGGTCGGGCTGGTGGTGTCCTATGTGACGCGCGGGACGGCGACGGGCGTGGCACGCCAGCATACCGAGGCGCAAATCCGGCTGTTCTGGTCGGTCTTCTGGTGGACCATCGCGGCTTGGGTTGGGGTGTTCGTCAGCATCCCGCTGATGGCGGTCGGCATCGGCTTCGTCACCATTTTCGTCTTCGGCTTGGCGCTGCTGGTGCTGTCGATCTGGTTCACGATCAAGAGCGTGATCGGCCTGCTGAACCTGCTGAACGACAAGCCGATCTGAGCGTCGATCTGACGGCCCATCCGGAACTGGCGGAACGTCCCGACGGCCTTGGCGGTTGATCTGTCAAAGGAGAACCCGATGGGACAGTTCAAGGACGTCGAAGGCGATAACCGGTTCGAACAGGCGTTCGACGACGACAAGGGCG
This sequence comes from Brevundimonas vesicularis NBRC 12165, assembly GCF_001592205.1. GTDB lineage: Bacteria > Pseudomonadota > Alphaproteobacteria > Caulobacterales > Caulobacteraceae > Brevundimonas > Brevundimonas vesicularis. The sequence continues at coordinate 90,815 of NZ_BCWM01000003.1, forward strand.
CGGGCTTGGTCTGGGCCGACTATGCCGTGAAGGGCGATGCGCGGATCATCTTGCATGTCGAGGCCGAGCCGTCGCTGCGCGGATCAGGCGCGGCGGGGCGGTTCATGCAGTCGCTGGCCGACCATGCGCGCCAGACGGGGCTGAAGCTGTTTCCGCGCTGCAGCTACGCCGTCGCCTGGCACAAGCGGCACCCAGATTACGACGACGTGCTAGCCTAGGCGATGCCGCCGCCCTGCGACCGCAGGGCGGCGGATTCGGTTCAGCCGCCGGCGTAACCGCCAATGATCGGCAGGATCTCGCCGGTGATGAAGCTGGACATCTGGGGCGAGGCCAAGAAGACGTAGGCGGGCGCGATCTCCTCGGGCTGGGCCGGGCGTTTCATCACCGTGTCGGCACCAAACTTCGAGGTCGCCTCGGCATCCTTGTCGGCGGGGTTCAGCGGGGTCCAGACCGGGCCGGGCGCGACGACGTTCACGCGAATGCCGCGCGGCGCCAGATGCGTGCCCAGCGAACGCGCATAGGCGTGGATGCCGCCCTTGGTCAGCGAATAGTCCAGCAGATCCTTATTGCCCATCAGCCCGGTGACCGAGCCGGTCATGACGATGGCGCCGCCGGCCTTCATGTGCGGAACCGCCGCCTTGGTCATGTTGAAATAGCCGTAGAGGTTGGTCTTCAGGGTGCGGTCGAAATGCTCGTACGTCAGGTCCTCGAAGGCGGGGACGTGCTCCTGGAAGGCGGCGTTCGGGACCAGGACGTCCAGCCGGCCGAAGGCGTCGAGCGTGGCCTTGACCGCCATCTCGGCGAAGGCGGGATCGGAGACATCGCCCTTCAGCACGACCGCGCGGCGACCCTCGGCCTCGACGGCGGCCTTGGTGGTTTCGGCGTCGGCGTCCTCGTCCAAATGGCAGATGACGACATCGCAGCCCTCGCGCGCAAACAGGACGGCGACCGAGCGGCCGATGCCGGAATCGGCGCCGGTGATCAGGGCGGCCAACCCGTCCAGCTTGCCCGAACCCTTCCAGAAGGGCGCATCATAGAGGGGCGCGGGATCCAGCGCGGCCTCGTCGCCGGGCTTGGTCTGATGCTGTTTCGGGAAGGGCGGTTCGGGGTAGGGGCGGGCGCCGGCCTGCATCGCGCCGGATGGTTTGTCATCGCCCGACGCCTTGTCCTTGGCGTCGATGTCGCGCTGGATAGCGCGTTCCTGATCGGCGATGTCTTCGGCGCGCGCGTGGGTCCGGTCGTCCATGGATGTCGTCTCCTGAAGATGGGGGTTTTCAGGAAAGCGGACGGGCAGGCGGGTCGTTCCGACGGCCCAGCTTCGGTTTTCAGCCGACGCGGTGGACGATGGTCTTGATGGTCTCGGCCCTGGTCGGCAGATCGGCGGCGAGGCGCGAGGCGATCTCGCGCGCGCCAACCGGATAGGCGTCGCCGCCGTCCGCGATGGCCTTGGCCTTGGCGGCGGCTTCGAGCAACAGCTTTTCCAGACCTTCGATCTCTTCCAGCGCCAGGGCATGGGCTTCGAGCTGGAGGCGTTTGACGCGATCGGCGGTGGTTTCAGGCGCTTTCATCAGGTCGTAGATCTCGGCCTCGGCCGCGACGAGCCGCAGGTCAGGCTTGGCGTCGGAACCGGTGGATTTGGCCATGGAATCACGTCTCCCGCAAACGACAGGAGCCTAGGTTGAGGCCGATCGAGATTGACGTCGAGCGTTGCTGTAACGGTTGTGGCGGCACTGTGGCCGCCACGCATCGGTCGATTACCGCTCGGGCGCGCGGGCTGGGACCATGGCAGGCGCAGCGACGGGGGCCAAGACGCCGCCGGCGACCGCACGCAGCGGCGAGCGCGGCGTGTGCAGGACGGCCGGCGAAACGCTGACGCCGTCCTGAACCGGGGTGACCAGATAGCCCTTGGCCGCCAGCTTGTCGCCCGAGCGGACGCGCGAGGTCCAGACGGTGATCGGCGCGGCCAGCAGCAGCGGCAGGACGATCGGGGCGAACCAGGTGGCTAGGTCGGGACGAACGGCCAGCGGGATCAGGAAGCCGACGCCGGCGATCATCTGCCAGCGCATGGCGCGGAAGGCGTCCGCCCAGGCCAGGCCGTCGGCCTCGCGCTGCTGGGTCGACCAGCCGGTGTCGTGGCCCGAGACGATCTGGATGAAGGCCTTGGTGTTGGCGACCATCAGGATGGGGGCCAGGATGGCCGACAGGGCGATCTCGGCCGCCATGCCCTTGGCGATGGCGCGACGGCCGCCGAAGGCGCGCAGCTCGGCCGGACGGCTGAGGACCAGGGCGGCGCCCATGAACTTGGGCCCGATCAGCAGCACGCCGGACAGGAAGGAGGCCAGCATGAAGGGCGTGAACTGGGGGTTCAGGATGTAGAAGAAGCTGGTCCAGTCGACCGGATAGAACATCTGGATGAACAGGCCGACCATCAGCGACGCCAGCCACAGGGGCGACGACAGATAGGCCATGCAGCCCATCAGCAGCTGCAGGCGGCTCATCGGCGACAGCCCCTTGGCCGTGATCAGGCCCAGGTGCTGGAGGTTGCCCTGGAACCAGCGGTGGTCGCGGCGGATGAAGTCGGTGATTGACGGCGGGGTCTCTTCCCACGATCCGTCCAGCGAGGCGGTGACGTGGACGGCCCAGCCGGCGCGGCGCATCAGGGCGGCCTCGACGACGTCATGGCTCATGATGTGACCGCTGAAGGGCTTCCTGCCCTTCAGGTGCGGCAGGCCGCAGCAGGCGGCGAAGGCGCGCGTGCGGATGATGGCGTTGTGGCCCCAGTAGCTGGATTCCGAACCGGTCCAGTAGGCCAGGCCGGCGGCGGCGACGCGACCGTACAGGCGCACCGAATACTGCGACACGCGCGCGAAGATGGTGCGGGCCTTAATGATGACCGGGGCAGTCTGGATCAGGCCGACGCCGGGATTACGCTCCATGGCGTCGACCATGCGCAGCAGGGTCTCGCCGGCCATGGTGCTGTCGGCGTCCAGGACGATCATGTTTTCATAGGCGCCGCCGAAACGGCGGACCCATTCGGCCAGGTTGCCGGCCTTGCGCTCGGCATTGTCGGTGCGGCGACGGTAGAAGGCCTTGGAGTTGGCGGCCATACGGAACGCCTGGAACACCGAACGCTCGGCGGCGGCGGCGTCTTCCTTGGTCGAATCGCTGAGCACGAAGATGTCGAAGGCCGATGAGGCGCCCAGACGCGCCAGGCAGGAATCGATCTGGGACAGGCGCGCGAAGGACGAACGGGCGTCCTCGTTGTACAGCGGCATCAGCAAGGCCGTGCGGGTGCGCGGCATCGGCGGATGCGGCGAGAAGGCGAGGTCCGCCTGATCCTTGCCGCGCAGCATGACGAACAGGCCCATCAGGCCGCTGACGAACCAGCAGGAGATGGCGGTGATGAGGACCATGAACAGGCTGAAGGCCAGGATCTCGGTGCCGTCCCAACCCTTGCGGGCATAGAGGTAGAAGGGCGTGATGGCCGACAGGCCGGTTAGGACGATGGTGCCGGCCAGCAGGGCCAGGCGTCGCGTCGCGACCGTGCGCGGCGAGGTCGCGGGCGTCACGTCGGCGACGGCGTCGGGCGCGGACATGGACTGAACCGGCATGGCCAGCGGCGCCTCGTCGGGCAGCCACGACCAGCTAGGCGTTTGCGCGCCGTGGATCGTCGTCTCGATTTCAGCCTGTTCGACAGGCCGGATCGCCAGCTTGTTCATGCCGCTCTGGACGCCCCCGAGTGAACCGGATGTCGTCCCGAGGGCTGGGGACGACGCGGAGTGCTGCACTGCAACACGACCTGCATAATCGATCACATTCGCGCGATTTTCAATCACGCAATGTTGATGAAACCAAAAAATGTGGGGGTGAAGTCAGGCCGGGACGTCGAACGGGGCGGCAGCCGGGCGACCGTGCGGCGACTCCGTGGCGACCGACAGCAGTTTACGGTCCAGTACCCAGGCTGCAACCCCAACCCAGCAGACCAGGACAATGGCGTAGAGCCGCTCCCACCAGCCGACGTTGGCGTCATTGACCGTGCCCGGGAAGACGAGGTGCTTGGTCAGGACCGTCAGGATCGCCATGACGACGAAGGTGACGGCGAGGAAGAGCTTCAGGCGCGGCAGGTCGCGGCGTTTGGCCAGGCCCCACAGCAGCAGCATCGGCGCCAGCTGAATGCCCAGGGCCAGGTTGATGACCATGTGGCGCGGATCGGGCCAGGGCCACAGGGTGGAGGCCGACATGCCGCCGCCGGCCAGGATGAAGACGATGGCGATGACCCAGGCCGCAACCCGCGCGCCCGTCAGGGCGTAGATGGCCAGGCCGAAGCCGATTCCCGCCAGCCCGGCCATGACGCCGGCGACGAAGACCCCGCCGTTGAAGATGATCGGCGCCTTGGCCGTCGCCCCGCCCAGTTCGCTCAGATACTGGGTCGCATTGTTGAAGCCGGGATAGGCCAGGATAGCCACGGCGACCACCGTCAGGGCCAGAAGCGGCGCGGCGACGCCGACGCCCAGCAGACGACGACGGCGGTGATAGCGAACCTGCGGCCTCAGCAGAGCCTGAAGGTCCAGCGGCCAGGGCCGGTCGTCTAAGGGCTTCAGCCCCCACAAGGGGCGAATGGCCGGGATGCGCCTCACGACCTCATAGATCGCCAGGCTGCCGACGAAGGTGATGGCGATCAGGGACAGCAGTTCGACCGGCGCCGGCAGGTTCGCCGGGCGGATGATCCAGACGGCCGCGACCAGCACCGTCTGGTGCGCGAGATAGAGGGGGAAGGTGGCCTGGGTCAGATAGCTGAGTGCAGGGCCGCCTCGGTCGCGCAGATGGCGATAGCCGAAGCCCAGGATGGCGACGATCACCGCCCACTGGTCGATGGCGTAAACGGCGGCCTTGGGCACGCCCCAGAAGGCCCGCGCGCCGGGATGCCAGACCTGGACCATCAGGATCGGCAGGGCGACGGCCGCCAGGGTCAGGGCGATCCAGCGATACCGCTCCATCGTGCGCCACAGGCTCTCGCGGCCGACGATGCTGAAGCCGAACAGGAAGGCGACCAGCGAAAGGGCGTGGTTGTACCAGTCATTGTGCAGGGTGTTGGTCAGGCCGAACCAGGGGAAGAGCAGCCACCGGATGGCGAACAGATAGAGGATCGGCACGATCAGCAGGCGCGGGCCTGTCAGCGCTTTTTCCAGCCCGTTCCCCAGCCGATCGACTAGGCCGGGCTGGCGCCACAGGACGACGGCGACCAGGCTGTAGACGGCGATATAGACGATGAACCACAGATGGTTGACCGGCACGCCGTCGGCGAGGCCGCTCCAGCCGAACTCATGACCCAGCCAGGCGACGAAGCCGGCGACGCCGCCGGGCCAGCCGCCTTTGTCCATCGACTCGATCCAGGACTGGATCGGCACCAGAACCAGGGCGCCGAAGATCAGGGGCGGGACCAGCCGCTCGAACCGGGCGCGAGCGACCTCGCGCGGGGTGCGCCGGAAGGTCATGAACCGCAGCGCGGCGCCCGACACCAGAAACAGCAGGGTCAGTCGCCAGGGATTGGTGACCAGGATCGCCTCACGCATCCACTCGAAGGTGTGGGCGCTGTGGATGTGCCAGTCATAGACCCCGTAAACCAGGCCCACATGATACAGGATCAGCAGGCCGAAGGCGCCGACCCGGATCCAGTCGAGATCATAACGGCGCTGGGTCGGGGAAGCGGACGGGTTCACGGCCGCGTCTATGATCCGCGTCTGCGCATCAGGCAAGACGCCGGATGGACGCGGGCGCCGCCAGCCCCGCATACCGGCGAACGGACTAGACCATCTCCGTCAGGCCCAAGGCCTTAAGCGTCGCCGTGATCGAGGCGTCCTGTTCGGCGCGGTAAAGGGCCATCTCGTCTTGGACGGGGCGACCCAGCGCCTGTTCGAAATCGGCCTTGGCGGGATCGACGGCGTAGGCGGTTTCGCGGGCCTCCGAGCCCAGGTTGGACTGGAAGATGCCGGCGGCGCTGACGGGCAGGAAGTCTTCGTAGGTGATGGGTTCGGCGACGACGTGGCCCGCCGCGATCAGGGCGTCCAGATCGGCGGTCTCGGCGCGGGCGGCGAGCCCCTCAGACGTCGCGCGATAACGGAACCAGGCCAGGTCTGCGCGGCGCAGGGCGTCCCAATCGTCGGGCAGGGCGGAGAAGTCCTTCTTCGCCAGGGCCTCGTCATACAGGGCGCGACCGGCCGGGGTCAGGGCGCAGCCGCGCTGTTCGATCTCGCCGAAGCGGGCGGTGTGGGCGCCCGCCGTGGGGCCGTCGGGGCCGGGGAAGGTGATCGCCTCCCGCAACGCCTTGAAGCTGGTCTGGCGCAGCAGGATCGGACAGGCGCGGGCGGGCGGACCCTCGATGGTTTCCTTCGGCGCGATGCCGCGTGCGGGCATGGCCGCCTGGGCCGCGTCGATATCCAGCGTGCGTGGCGTCAGGTGGTTGATGTGCGGACCCTTGAAGCTGACCACGTCGGCGATCAGTCGGTGGGCGGCGACCAGCCGTTCGTAGGTTTCGGCGCTGACCGTCGCCTGGGCGTGCCAGCGGAAGGTCTCTAGCAGTTCGGACACGAAACGATCGGCCTGAGCCTCGTCCAGACCGCCGGCGGCCTGCGCCGTCTCGATCAGCTCACGCGCGCCGGGGGTGAAGATGTCGCGGCGAGCCAGGGTCTCGGCCGCCTCCGCGCGCAAGGCGTCGTCCTCGATCAACTCCAGCCGCAGCAGCGAGGTGAAGACCCGGAACGGATTGCGCGCCAAGGCCGCCGGATCGATGGGACGGAAGGCGGTCGAATGGACCGGCACCCCGGCCGGCGCCAGGTTGTAATAGCTGACCGGCTCCATCCCCATCACCGCAAAGGCGCGCGCGATCGTGGCCAGTTCATCGGCCGTGCCGACGCGGATGGCGCCGTGGCGCTCCTCTGACAGACGCGCCAGTTCGCCGGACGCCGCCAGCCGGTCCGCGCCGGCGGCATCGGCCTTCAACGTCTGCGCATTGATGTCCGCCACCAGCGTCAGCAGGTCGCCGTATTGCGGCACTTCGGCCCGGTACATGGCGGACAGGGCGGCCGAAAACCGGCTGCGGATCTCGTCAGGATGGACGAAGGCGGACATGAGCGCTCCCATTTTTCGCCGATCCATAGGCCGACTGGCCGCCGGTTGAAACCCGGCGGCCGTCGCATGGGTCAGGCGTCGATGCCGACCCCGATGGGGCAGACCACGCCGGTCCCGCCGATGCCGCAGTATCCAGCCGGGTTCTTGGCCAGATAGCCTTGGTGATAACCCTCGGCGTAGAAATAGTCGCCCGCCGGCTCGATCTCGGTGGTGATCGTCCCGCGCCCGGCCTGGGTCAGGGCGGCCTGATAGGCGTCGCGAGAGGCTTCGGCCTCGGCCTGCTGCTCGGCGTTCAGCGTGTAGATGGCCGAGCGATAGGTGGTGCCGATGTCGTTGCCTTGGCGCATGCCTTGGGTCGGGTCGTGGTTCTCCCAGAAGGTCTTCAGCAGTTCGGCATAGGTGATGACGCTCGGGTCGAACACGACCTTGACCACCTCGGTATGACCCGTCCGGCCGGTGCAGGTCTCTTCATAGGTCGGGTTGGGCGTAATCCCGCCGGAATAGCCGGCCGAGGTCACCCAGACGCCCGGCAACTGCCAGAAGATGCGCTCCACGCCCCAGAAACAGCCCATGCCGAAGATGGCGGTCTGGAAACCGTTGGGATAGGGCCCCTTCAGCGGGTTGCCGCTGACATAGTGGTTCACATCGGTGTCCAGCGGCTCGGCGCGGCCGGGCAGGGCCGTCTCGGGCTTGGGCATTTCGGCAGTCTTCTTGAACAGCATTTGCGGCTCCCTCATCGGAAAATGACGTTGAAGTCCATATGGGGATGCGAGAGGCGCTTGCCGAGGGGGCGAGGGTGTTCTATCAGGCCCGCCTCCCGCCGGATCGACCTCCGGCGGCGCGCAAGACGCAGCGTGAAACGGACAGGTGGCGGAGTGGTCGATCGCGCACGCTTGGAAAGCGTGTGTAGGTGAAAGCCTACCGAGGGTTCGAATCCCTCTCTGTCCGCCACACACTTTCACCGAGTGGTCTCTTAGCTTGCGGCGTTCGCTGAAGTCGCGACGGGGCGCCGTTGCAAACCTGCCTGATCTAGGCAATCCACCCGTTCGTCGCATCACTTAGCCCTTCTGATCCTGAACTCCCGGGACAGCGTCGAAGGCCGCATCCCGCTGGGGCTTGGGCCGGCCGGAGGACATCGCCTCGGTCGCCGACTTCTTGGCCTCGGACATGGCGGGCTATATGTCCGGCGCGGCGCTGCTGGTCGATGGCGGCGCCTTCGCCAACTTTCAGTAGGGCCAGGCAGTGATCATTTCGTCGCCGAGCGATTATAGGGAAGCCGCGCGGCGCAAGCTGCCGCCCTTCCTGTTTCACTACATCGACGGCGGCGCCTATGCCGAGCAGACCCTGCGTCGCAACGTCGAGGACTGGCAGTCCATCGCCCTTCGCCAGCGCGTGCTGCAGGACATGACCAGTCTCAGCCTTGAGACGAAGCTGTTCGACGAGACCCTGCGCCTGCCGATCATCCTGGGGCCCGTAGGGCTGACCGGCATGTATGCGCGCAGGGGCGAGGTCCAGGCGGCCAAGGCGGCGGCCTCGCGCGGCGTGCCGTTCACGATGTCGACCGTGTCTGTCTGCCCGATCGAGGAGGTCGCGCCGGCCATCGACCGGCCCATGTGGTTCCAGCTCTATGTACTGCGCGACCGGGGCTTCATGAAGAATGCGCTGGAGCGGGCCAGGGCGGCAGGGGTGAAGACCCTGGTCTTCACCGTCGATATGCCGACGCCGGGCGCTCGCTATCGCGACGCCCATTCGGGCATGAGCGGGCCCAATGCCGAGATCCGCCGCATGGTCCAGGCCATGACCCATCCGGCCTGGGCCTGGGACGTCGGGGTGCGCGGCACGCCGCACGATCTGGGCAATGTCTCGGCCTACCTGGGCAAGCCGACGGGTCTCGCCGACTATATCGGCTGGCTGGCCAACAACTTCGATCCGTCGATTTCGTGGAAGGATCTGCAATGGATCCGCGATTTCTGGGACGGGCCGATGATCATCAAGGGCATCCTGGATCCGCAGGACGCCCGCGACGCCGTCAGCTTCGGCGCAGACGGCATCGTGGTGTCGAACCACGGCGGGCGTCAGTTGGACGGGGTGCTGTCGTCTGCCTGCGCTCTGCCCGCCATCGCCGACGCGGTGAAGGGCGAGCTGAAGATCCTGGTGGATTCCGGCATCCGTAACGGTCTGGACGTGGTTCGCGCCATCGCCTTGGGCGCCGACGCGGTCCTGCTGGGCCGGGCGTTCATCTATGCCTTGGCGGCGAACGGTCAGGCAGGTGTCGAAAACCTGCTGGACCTGTTCGAAAAGGAAATGCGTGTCGCCATGACCCTGACCGGGGCCAAGTCGGTCGCGGGCATGACCCGGGAGATGCTGGCGATCTGACCCGCGTCAGATCGCCAGCCTTTTATCAGCGATAGGCGACAGCTGCCGAGGTCAGGCCCGCAGCTTGCTGCCGACGCGTTAGCAGGTCCGGCTAACCCTGATCGGCGCGACGCGTGACGCATGCCGTTTCTGTTGTCGGTGATGGAACGCTTAAGGCGACGATCTCCCAGCCAACCTCGGCCCCAGACATCGACGCACGAGATCACAGGCGCCGCTTCAATAGCACGGCCCGAGGGGCGGGATTGGCGCGCCCTGTAAGGTGAAGGCCAGGTTGAACTGATTAGCATCGACGGTCATTTCGAACATATTCATTTGTAAAAAATCTTCCACATATGATGAAAGCGCTTGACGGATGTGGGTGAGAGGGGGTCTCTGACACCGGCAGCGAAGAGAACATTCGCGTCGGGAAACGCTTGGATATGCCTAGGTCTGCAGCCCAAATCGAACGGAGGCCGACCTTGTCGGGGCGGGCGGGCGCGCAGTCATGAGGCCGTCTCGCAGAGGTCTTCTTCAGGGGTCTGGCTTGGTGGGCATCGCTCTGGCTGTGCCTGTCGCGGCGAACTCCAAGGCTAGCGTCCAACGCGGCAGGTATGCCCCTCGCAGTCGGGAGAGGCTGGCCACCGGCTGGCGTTTTCATCTTGGCCACGCCCAGGATCCAGACAAGGATTTCGGCTTCGGGCTGGATCAGCGCACCTATGCCAAAGCAGGCGGCAAGGTCGCAGCGGCCGCAGCCGCCGAGTTCGACGACAGCGGATGGTCAGCGGTTCAGCTGCCGCATGATTGGGCGGTGGATCTGCCCTTTGTCGAAAGCGTCGATGCGCGCTTGGCGCAGGCGTCCGGCATTCCGGGCGAGGCGCCGACGGACGATCCTCGCGCCGCTCATGGGTTCAAGCCGCTGGGCCGGGAGTTTCCCGCGACCAGCGTCGGCTGGTATCGCCGCGCGTTGGACATCCCGGCTTCGGCGGCCGGCAAGCGGCTGTGGCTGGAGTTCGACGGCGCCTTTCGCGAGAGCCTGGTCCTGATCAACGGCTTCATCGCCCACGAGCATGAAGGCGGCTATTCGCCGTTTCGCGTCGACATCACGGACCTGATCGCGGTCGGGGAGCCGAACACCCTGGTCGTGCGGGTGGACGCCAGCCTGGGCGAGGGTTGGTTCTACGAGGGCGCCGGTCTCTATCGGCATGTCTGGCTGGTGACGACAGACCCCGTCCACGTGCCACAGTGGGGCGCAGTTGTGCGCGCCAGCCCCGCAGGCGACGGCGCGACGGCCGAGATCGAGCTGGATCTCGTCAACGACGGCGACGACGCAGCGGCCTGCGAGATCGCGTTTCGAGTCATCGATCCCGAGGGTGTTCCGGTCGCCGCAGGTCAGGCGGCGACGACTCTGGCGGCGACGACTCTGGCGCCGCACAGCCGGGGGCAGGTCTCGACGGCGCTGTCGTGGGATCGTGCGGCGCTGTGGTCCATTGAGACGCCGCGTCTTTACACCCTGGTCGCCGAGGTCGTCGTTGCGGGCCGCCTGACGGATCGATTCGAGCAGCTATTCGGCGTGCGCACGGCGGTGTTCGACGCCGCGCGCGGATTCCTGCTGAACGGCCGGCCGGTCAAGCTGAAGGGCGCCTGCTGCCATCAGGATCATGCCGGTGTCGGCGCGGCGGTGCCCGATCGACTTCAGGCGTGGCGGATCGAACAGTTGAAGGAGATGGGCTGCAACGCCTATCGCGCCTCGCACAATCCGCCGACGCCCGAACTGCTGGACGCCTGCGACCGGCTGGGCATGGTCGTCATCGACGAGACGCGGCGGATGGCGACCGACGTCGCGGCCATGGGCGAGTTGGAGGCTTTGGTTCGGCGTGATCGCAACCGCCCCAGCGTCATCGCCTGGTCCATCGGCAACGAAGAGCAGACCATTCAGAGCAATGCGCGCGGCGCCCGCATCGCCCGCGTGCAAAAGCGCCTGATCAACCGCCTCGATCCGACGCGGCCCGTGACGGCGGCCCTGGACAGCGGCTTCGGCGAGGGCGTGTCCCAGGTCGTGGACATCCTGGGCTTCAACTACCGCACCGATCAGATGGAAGCCTACCACGCGCGGTTTCCCAATCAGCCGATCCTAGGCAGCGAGACCGGCAGCACGGTGTCCACGCGCGGCGAATATTTCAACGACCCGGCCCGTCACATCGTGCGCGCCTACGACATTGAGCATCCCTGGTGGGCCTCGACGGCCGAGGCCTGGTGGACGCTGGCGGCCGAGCGACCCTATATCGCCGGCGGCTTTATCTGGACCGGTTTCGACTATCGCGGCGAGCCGACGCCTTTCGGACGTTGGCCCAGCGTCGCGTCCTTCTTCGGCGCGATGGATTCCTGCGGCTTTCCCAAGGACAATTATTGGTACTATCGCGCCTGGTGGCGTCCTGAGCCGCTGGTGCATCTGTTTCCCCACTGGACGTGGCCGGGCCGCGAGGGTCAGCCGATCCCGGTCTGGGTCCACGCCAATGTCGATCGGGTCGAGCTGTTCGTGAACGGCCGTTCGCAGGGCGCCAAGGACGTCGTGCCGAACCGACATCTGGAATGGACAGTCCCCTATGAGCCGGGGGTGATCGAAGCGCGCGGCTGGAACAATGGCAGGGCGTTGCCGCCGGTACGCCGCGAAACCGCAGGCGCGCCCGCCGTCGTCGAACTGACGGCAGACCGGACCCGGCTGAACGCCGACGGTCAGGACGTGGCCATGCTGAAGGCGCGTATTCTGGACGCCAGGGGACGCGAGGCGCCGGCGGCCAACGACCTGCTGACCTTCGACGTCCAGGGCGTCGGCCGGATCATCGGCGTGGGCAACGGCGATCCCAACAGCCACGAGCCGGACAGGACCGGCCGACGGCGGGCCTTCAACGGTCTGGCCCAGGCTATCCTTCAGACGACGACCGATCGCGGCGCAATCACGGTGACCGCCTCGGCGCCCGGCCTGCGATCCGGAGCGGTGCGTCTGCGGACGACCTGAGACGTCGAAACCAAACACAACACGAGGGGCGCTCGCACACGAGGCGGCGTGAAGAGGGAGAGACAAGATGAGGGTCAACAAATACAGGCTGCTGGCCGCGACGGGTTTGGTGACGGCATTGATGGCGACACCGGGTTTTGCCCTGGCGCAATCGACCCCGCAGAGCACGACGGCTGATCAGAGCGCTGATCAGGACGCGACAGAGGTCGGCGAGGTCGTGGTGACCGGTATTCGGGCGGCGCTGCGCAACGCCCTGGCCGGCAAGCAAGCCGCAAGCAATGTGGTTGAGGTGCTGTCGTCCGACGACATCGGCGCCTTGCCCGAGGCCTCGATCGCCGAATCTCTTGCCCGCCTGCCGGGCCTGACGTCGAACCGCGACCGTGGCAACGGCACCCAGATCTCGATCCGAGGCATGGGGCCGAACCTGGTCAACACCTTGTTGAACGGGCGCGAACTGGTCTCGGCCGAGGCCAGCCGCAACATCCGTTACGAACAGTATCCGGCCGAACTGATCAACGGCGCCTATGTCTACAAGTCGCCCACTGCGGCCCAGGTCGAGGGCGCCATCGCCGGTCAGGTGGACCTGCGCACGGTCAAGCCGCTGGACTTCTCAACGCGCCGCATCGTCGCCAATGTGCGCGGCGTCTACAGCGATCTGGCCGAGGATATCCCCGATGCCGATCCCGCCGGCTATATCGTGTCTTTCTCCTATCTGGACCAGTTTCTGGACGGCAAGCTGGGGGTGGCCCTGGGCTATTCCGGGCGGCGTCAGGCTGTCGCCACGGCGCGAACCAACATCTTCCGTTACACCAACAGTTTCGCGGACCTGAACGGCGACGGTCAGGGCAACGACGAAATCCCCTTCGGCTATGAGGCTCTGGTGCGGGGAGGCGAGGATAATCGCGACGGCGCCTTGGCCACCGTTCAGTACAAGCCGAATGACCAAGTGTCGCTTACCGCCGATCTGTTCTACTCCAAGGTCGCCTATGACGAGACCCAGCGCGGCTTTCGCCTGGAAGACTTGCCGTTCGGCAACAGCTTCACGAACGCCACGGTCCAGAACGGCGGCGTGACGGGGATCACGGCGACAAAACAGGCGGACTTCGGTCTTCAGTTGCGCAACGTCAACGAGCTGTTCAACTTCACGGACGAGCTGTGGGCAGGCGGCGTGAACGGGGTCTGGCGCGGCGATCGCTGGAAAGCGACGGGTGATGTCGCCTATTCGACGACCAAGCGCGACCAACGCTTCATCACCGTGCGCACCGAGGTTCACGACGTCATCGGCGGCGTGCCGGTCGAACGGAATTCCGGCGTGACTAGCACCTTCAACTCGCGGCCGGGACATGCCGCCGACTTCGCCTTCAACGTTGACCTGACCGATCCGTCGATCAATCGGATCACCGAGTTCCAGATTCCGGAAGGCGGCGGCGGCGCGCCAATCATCAACGACGAACTGTTCAGCGCCAACGGCGACTTCGAACATGATCTGGACGGATTCTTCACCAGCGTGCAGTTCGGCGGACGCCTGACCGATCGGTCCAAGGACTTCACACAGCGCACACAGTTCGGCTTCGTCAACCCGGCGAACCGCACGCAGATTCCAGCCAACCTGCTGAATGCGCCGGTGGTTTTTCCCGGCGACTTCTCGAACGTGCCCCGCACGCTGTCTTTCGACATTCTGGGCGTGATCGACGCCTATTTCGGCGACATCAATCCGACGACGTCGGACTTCGACCGTCGGTCCAGCTGGGAAGTGTCGGAAAAGACCCAGGCCGCCTATGCCAACATCGATTTCGAAACGACCCTTCTGGGGCGTGAACTGACCGGCAATCTGGGCGTTCGGGTGGTGCATACCGAAACCACATCGGACAGCACCCGCGTCGACCAGGGCGCGCAGACCGGCGGGGCGGTGGTGCTGACGCCCGTCAGCTTCACCAACGAATTCACCGACACTCTGCCCACGCTGAATCTGACGTGGAAGGTGGGCGAGGGCCAGCAGGTGCGCTTTGCGGCGTCCAAGGCCATCTCACGCCCGGCGCTGGACGATCTGAACGCCGGTTTCGGCGTGTTCGTGTTCGGCGCGCCCCAAGCCTTCGGCGGCAATCCGGCGCTGGAGCCGTTCCGCGCCAACCAGTTCGACCTGACCTACGAACACTATTTCGGGGCGGACACGGCCTTCACCATCTCGGCCTTCTACAAGGATCTGGAGACCTACATCGTCCCTCAGATCACCGACATCGTCGTCAATGTGAACGGCACTCCGACGACCGGAACCTTCCGTCAGCCGGTTAACGGCGAGGGCGGATACATCCAGGGCTTTGAGGTTCTGTACCAGCAGGCCTTCACCTTCCTGCCGGCGCCGTTCGATGGATTGGGCGTCTATGCCAACTATTCGTACACCGACAGCGACATCAGCGTCGCCGAGAACGACAACAGCATCGGCAACATTCCTCTGCCGGGCCTGTCCGAACACGTCGCCAACCTGTCGTTCTATTACTACAAGAACGGCTTCGAGGCGCGGATCGCAGGCCGCTATCGTAGCGAGTTCGCGACCGAGCTGGGCGACACCGACCGCATTTTGTTCACCGCGCCCGAGACGGTGGTCGATTTCCAGACCTCCTACGCCTTCCCTGAGGGCTCTCGGATGTCGGGCGTCGAACTCCTGTTCCAGGCCAATAACCTGACCGACGAGCCGTTCGAGACCTACTACGGCGATACGGCGCGTCAGGGCCGATACGAGAGCTTCGGCCGTCGCTTCTTCCTAGGCGCGACCTACCGCTTCGGCGGGTGATCCATCCTTGCCAGTGCCGGATCGATCTCGCGTCGATCCCGGCCGTCCCTCCGATCTCAGAGTTTCGTCCATGCCGATCTTCAACCGCCTCATGTCCACGATCTGCGGGGCGTCGATCCTGGCGGCGTCAGGCGTCTTCGCGCCCGTCCAGGCCCAGCCGCGGTTGGAGGCGCCGCCCGCCTTCTATTTCGGGGCCGACTTGTCCTATGTGAACGAGATGGAGGACTGCGGGGCCGTCTACCGCGTCGGCGGCGAGGCGCGCGATCCCTATCGGATCTTCGCCGATGCGGGGACCAATCTGGTTCGCGTGCGCCTGTGGAACGACGCGGAATGGACCCGCTACAGCGATCTGGATGATGTTCGCGAGACGATCCGGCGCGCCAAAGAGGCGGGCATGCAGGTTCTGCTCGATTTCCACTATTCAGACGACTGGGCCGATGGCGACAAGCAGATCGTGCCCAAGGCGTGGCGATCGATACGGGACGATGTGCCCGCCCTGTCCAAGGCGCTGTACGACTATACGTTCGAGACGTTGAAGGCGCTGGACGCAGACGGCCTGATGCCCGAGGTCGTGCAGGTCGGCAATGAGACCAATCCCGAGGTCATGGGCGAGGCGGATTGGAAGACTACGCGCTCCGGCATCAACTGGAGCCGCAACGCCGCCCTGCTGAACGCCGGCATCAAGGCCGTTCACGATGCCGGTGCGACCAGTGCAATCAAGCCGCGCGTGATGCTTCACATCGCTCAGCCGGAGAACGTGGAGCCTTGGTTTGCGGACGCCGCGCGATCGGGCGTGACCGGCTATGACCTGATCGGCATCAGCTACTATCGCAAATGGTCCACCCAGGACCTGGACAGGCTGGGCGGCACGATCAACCGTCTGCGGCATCGCTATGCCGCCGATGTGGTCGTGGTGGAGACCTCCTATCCGTTCACTAACGACGGCGCTGACGCCTCGCCCAATCTGCTGGGGCCCGACACCCTGTTGCCCGCCTATCCCGCCACGCAGGAGGGGCAGCTGAAATATATGAAGGACATCACCCAGACCGTCATTTCAAACGGCGGCAAGGGCGTGGTCTATTGGGAACCCGCCTGGGTCTCCACCTCCTGCTCGACACGGTGGGGTGTGGGATCGAACTGGGAGAACGCGACCTTCTTCGACTGGCGCGACCGCAACAATCTGACCTTGGCGGCGGGCTATACGCGCGAAGACTATGTTCAGCCGGCGCCGCTGACCTTCACCATTCGTCGGCCCGCCGGCCAGACGGGCCCCCTTTGGCTGTGGGGCGACTTTCTGGGATCGCGTGAGATCGCCATCCGGCTGGTCCCGTCCTCGGATGATCCCTCGGTCCTGACCTATACGACCACCGTCAAGCCGGGGCAGACGATCCGCTATCAGCTCTATGACAGGCTGCCCATCGGCACGGGGCTGATCGACGCGCCCGGTGGCTTCGCCAGCGCCCAGGTCTCGCAGACCGGCCTGCAAGTTCCCATCGTCCTTCCGGCGGATTGAGGGCGGGAGTGAACGGCGCCTGGGGGACAACCCGAGCCGTCGGTTCTAGAGCTACGCCGCCAGCATCGAGGCCGGCGACGCCAGCCACTCCAACTCGTCGCCGTAGGGATGGCAGTGCGCTAGGACGCGGGTTTCGCCGGTGGGCCAAGCTGTCAGGCGCAGTTCGACGTGGCTGCGGTCGCGGGTCCATTCGAAGCTGATCCAGAGCAGCGGGTGGTCGGCGTCGGCGCGGCGGCCTGCGGTCGAGAGCAGCGCTACGATCTGGCGACGGTCGTCGTCGCTGAGATATTGCAGCACCATGGTGTGCATGACTACGCGGCAGCGCCCGGCCGGCTGCGGCTCGGCCAGACGGTCGGTCAGCCAGGTCACGGCGTCGCCCTGATCGATGCGCGGCGGATGATCGGCGGCGATGCGTAGGGCGTTCTCGAGGCGTTGGGTGCGCGCCGGTTGGTCAGCCCAAGCGAAGGCCAGCAGTCGTTCGCGATGCGCCGGGTCTGCGGCGTTCAGCGGATTCAGATCGACGCCGCGCGCCGCCGCGATTGAGACCGGGCCGACCCTCGGCGAGGCGCCCTGCCACAGGGGTTCGATCTGCACGTCCGAGAAGGGATCGCCGGCTGACGCCGCCCCCAGAGCGTAGGCGTAGCGATCCAAGTTCAGGTTCAGGCCGCAGCTGGACCCGAGCTCAAGCAGCTCGAAAGGCATGGCGCGATCCAGAGGGGCGGCCATCAGCGCGCTCATCAGCGCGGCGGCGCGCGCCACCTCGTTCGTTTGCGGCGGATGCAGGATCCAGTCGGCGATGTATCGATCGTTCCGGGCCAGGGCGTCGGCCACGGCCGCGTCGAAGTCGGTGTGTTCGCGACGATAAAGGCTGGTCAGGGCGTAGGACCGGCCCGCACGCGCCAAGGCGTGCAAGGCGCCGTTCAAGCGCAGGGCCAGGGCAGCCGCAGCCTGATCTCCCGGCCAGTCATACAGCCGTGCGGCGGTGAGCGGCGCATGCGACAGCTGCCGGCTTGCGGCTTCGAGAACGCGGGCGACGAAGGGCGACCCCATTGCGCGGCAGCGGTCGGCCTGGGCCGCGAGTTCCTGGGTGAAACGGTCGGCGACGGGGCAGATCATCCAGTCACCAATCGCATCGTCGCGCATTCCGAATAAAACGAACTGTTACTTGTGTGTCCCCGGCCTGAAGAAGTATTCACCCGGGGGTTGCGACCCGGCGTTGCTTGAAGCGCGGACGGGAAGGGTGACTTACCTATGATCACCTCGCTTAACAGCGCATGAATCTCGCGAAGTTCAGGTCCGGTCGATGTAAGCGCCCGGGCATCGGCAGCTTAACTATCTTTTTAGTCGTTCCGTCATAGGGGTGGATAGTCACCTGAAAAACAGGGTGTTTTGCGTAGCTCGAACCGAAACCGGGCTGTGCGCAGTGGCGTCAGCTGAGTAATCGGTTGCCCCTAGGTAAGTACAAGTGCGTAACGGGGGCGAGCTCATGATGTCGAAGATGCGAATTCCGAGAAAGTTGCGGCTTTCCTTCATCCTGATCTGCGTCTCGGCGGCGATCATGATGGCGGTCTTTTTCGCGACGATCATGATGATCCGCGCGTCCATCGAGAGCAACAATCTCAGCCGCACGATCGAGGCACAGGCGATGTCGCTGGAAACCGCGATCCTGCGTCAGAACAGCCAGTTCCGGGGCTTTCTGGTCACCGGCGACGAGACCTATCTGAAATCCTACTACGAAGGGCGCGACGAGTTCGACAAGGTCGTTGTCGAGCTGAAGGGACAGCTGGGCAACGCCGAAAAACAGGCGCTGCTCGAAAAATCGCGCCTGGCCACCTTGGCCTGGAGGGCCGAATGGGGCGATCGCATGATCGCCGAAGTCCGCGCCGGCAAGCGTGAGCAGGCCCAGCAAGAGGTGCGCGACGCGGGCAAGAAGGTTCTGGTCAGCGACGCCGTCCTGCCTCTGCGCGATCTGCGCGAGGCCGAAGCCGCGGTCACCGAGAAAAATCTGGAACGTCAGCAGGCTGCGATCGTCACCGCGATCATCGCCCTGATTGTCGGCGGCATCGCCCTGATTACGATCGCCATGGTGCTGTCGGCCATGCTCAGCCGCATGATCGCGCGCCCGATCACGGTTCTGACCGAGGCCATGGGCCAACTGGCAAAGGGCGACAACGATATCGTCGTCGACGCCAGCCACGCCGACGAATTGGGCGACATGGCGCGCGCGGTTCTGGTGTTCCGCGACACGTCCGTGGCCAAGGCCGAGGCCGAACGGGCCAAGGCGGCCGCCGACCTGGCCAAGGACGC
Source organism: Brevundimonas vesicularis NBRC 12165 (assembly GCF_001592205.1). GTDB lineage: Bacteria > Pseudomonadota > Alphaproteobacteria > Caulobacterales > Caulobacteraceae > Brevundimonas > Brevundimonas vesicularis. The sequence goes on from NZ_BCWM01000003.1 coordinate 109,925, forward strand.
CGCCGAGCGCGAGAAGGTCGTCGCCGACGCCGCGCAACGTCACGTCGTCGAGGCGTTGGACACGGCGCTGGAGGCTCTGGCCGCCGGCGACCTGACCCACACCATTCGCACGCCGTTCGCCCCGGAGTATGAGCGTCTGCGCACAGCCTTCAACGTGGCGGTGCAGGGTCTGGAAGAGAGCCTAGCCAGCGTCGCCGGGTCGGCCCAGAGCGTGCGGCTGGGCGCCACTCAGATCTGCTCCGCGTCCGAAACCCTGTCGTTGCGAACCGAACAGCAGGCGTCCAGCCTGCAGCAAACCACCACCGCCACCAACCACGTCACCGACATGGTCGGCGACACGGCGCGCAGCGCGGCCAACGCCCGCAACGCCATCACCCTGGCCAATGGCGACGCCGCGGACGGTCGCGTGATCGTTGAAGAAGCGATCGTCGCCATGGACGCCATCAAGGCCGGATCTCAGGAGATCGGCGAGATCATCAACATGATCGACGCCATCGCCTTGCAGACCAATCTTCTGGCCTTGAACGCCGGCGTCGAGGCCGCGAGAGCGGGCGATGCCGGACGCGGTTTCGCCGTTGTCGCCGGCGAGGTGCGCGAACTGGCCAAGCGCACCGTCGACGCCGCCAAAGACATCAAGCAACTGATCAGCAAGTCGTCGGACGAGGTTCGGCTGGGCGTCGATCGGGTCGGCGAAACGAGCGAGATGCTGGCGCGGGTCGTGTCCAAGATCGGCGACGCCAACACCCTAATTGTGGACATCGCGCAAGGGGCGCAGGTCCAGTCCGAGAACCTGAAGCAGGTCAACAGCGCCGTCGGCAGCATGGACCGCATGACCCAGCAGAACGCCGCCATGGCGGAAGAGGCGACGGCGGCCGCGCGCATCCTGGCGACCGAAGCCGACGAGCTGGCGACCTTGGTTTCCAGGTTCCGGCTGAATACGACGACCCCGGCCGCGCCGGCGCCTCGCCGAGACACCGCGTCCGCGCCGCGACCGGCGCCTAAGAGCGTCCGCACGGTTGGTGCGCTCGCGCTGTCCAGCGAAGCAGCCGATGACGACTGGAACGAGTTCTAAGATATCAATCTAGTTGAGTGGTAAAGAAACCGGCGCAACAATCCGAACTTCGTAAGCGCCGTTATGTCAGTATTAATTCGTAGTCTGGCATTATAAATTATCAAACACATCCGTGTTTTATTGATAACAGCCATGCAAGAAACTGCATGGAAGAATTTCCGAACGAAAATCAGTTGTCCAGTCTCTGCACTGAAAGACAACGCCTTGGAGGCTTCCTTGAAATCCCTGTACCTCACGGCTGCGTTTGCGCCGCTTATCCTCGCCATGCCTGCTCATGCGCAGACGCAGCCTGCGCCGCAGCGCCAGACAGCCTGGGAGGCCAGCCGGACGCGGGCCAGTGACGACGTGATCGTGACGGGCGTGGCCAAGGCGCGCGACAGGCTGGACAGCGCGACCTCGACCAGCTCGATCAACGATGTCGAGATCGCCAAGATCGGCGCCTATTCCATCAACGACCTGTTCCGCACCATCCCCGGCATTCGCGCCGAGGCCAGCACGGGCGAGACCAACGGCAACTATACGATCCGCGGCCTGCCGATGGTCAGCACCGGCGCGAAGTATCTGCAGTTCCAGGAAGACGGTCTGCCGGTCCTGGAGTTCGGCGACATCCTGGCGCTGACGTCCGACTATTTCATGCGCTACGACTTCAACGTCGGCCAGATCGAGTCCATCCGCGGCGGGTCGTCCTCGACCTTCGCATCGAACGCGCCGGGCGGCGTGATCAACCTGATCTCGCAGACGGGTGAGGTCGAAGGCGGCTCGGTCCAGGTGTCTTCGGGCCTGGATTACGACACCTATCGCGGCGACTTCAGCTATGGCGGTCACCTGAGCGACACCGTGCGCTTCCACGTCGGCGGCTTCTATCGCGAAGGTGAAGGCCCGCGCGACGCCGGCTTCACGGGCAACAAGGGCGGCCAGATCAAGGCCAACATCACCAAGACCTTCGACGGCGGCTTCGTGCGTCTGTACGGCAAGATCCTGGATGAAACCGTCATCGCCTATGGGCCGACGCCTCTGCTGGTGTCCGGCACGAACGACGATCCCAACTACAGCGACGTTCCGAACTTCTCGATGACGCGCGACACCCTGACGTCGCGAAATACCACGGTCTTCCCGTTGCTGGACGGCGACAACAACCTGAAGCGCGTCAATCTGCAGGACGGCAATCAGGTTCAGGTGCGCGCGCTGGGCTTCCAGACCCGCTTCAACCTGCACGGCTGGACGATTTCCGAGCACATGCGCTACGCGCAGCAATCGGGCGATCAGTCCTTCAACTACCCGCTGGCCGTTGTGCCGGCGGCCCAGGCGCCGCTGGCGTTCGGTCGTCGTCCCGGAACCCTGGCCTATGCGACGGGACCGCGCGCCGGTCAGGCGATCACTAGCCCGACGACCCTGAACGGCAACGGCCTGCTGGCCTATTCGACCCTGGTCCACACCGATATCGACAGCCTGGACAACTTCACCAACGATCTACGCGCCAACCGCGTCTGGAAGATCGGCGGCGGCGACCTGACGACCACCGTTGGCGTCTATTCGGCACAGCAGGATCTGAAGTTCGATCGCCAATATATCCCCTTCCTTCAGGACGTGGTGGGCGGTGGAAACTCGGCCCTGGTCGACATCTTCAATACGAACGGCACGCCCCGCACGCAGGACGGCGTCGTCAACTTCTTCGGTCCCTCGGGCGCCGGGTCCAACTCGCGCACCGATGTGACCTACAAGGTGCTGGCGCCCTACGCCTCGCTGAACTACCGGCTAGGCAAGCTGGCGCTGGGCGGATCGATCCGCTTCGACAGCGGCGACGTCAGCGGCCGCACGATCGCCAACGGCCTGACCGACGTTCGCACCATCGACGTGGACAACGACGGCGTCATCTCTGAAGCCGAGCGCACCTTCGCCTTTGCGCCGGCGGCCAGCGCCACCCCGGTCGACTACGACTACGACTATGTGTCGTATTCGCTCAGCGCCAACTACCGCGTCTCGGACAGCTTCTCGACCTTCGCCCGTTACAGCGAGGGCGCGCGTGCCGCAGCGGACAAGATCCTGCGTTCGCCGGCCATCAGCAATGTCGACGGCGACCTGCTGCAGGCCGACGCGGCCTATGATCCGGTGAACCAGGCCGAAATCGGCATGAAGTATCGCGCCAACGGCCTGTTCGCCAACGTCACGGGCTTCTGGGCCGAGGTCAGCGAGACCAACCAGCAGATCCGCGCGGATGCCGGCGGCGTCACCCGTCTGGTGCTGGTCCAGCGCAGCTACGAGGCCAAGGGCGCCGAGTTCGAGGCCGGCGTGCGTCACGGTCCGTTCAGCCTGACCGGCAGCGCCACCGTCACCAGCGCCGAGATCACCAAGGCCGAGGACGCGGCCCTGGTCGGCAACTCGCCGCGCCGTCAGGCCGACCTGATCTTCCAGGTCATGCCGCAGTACGAGACGGACCTGTTCACGGTCGGCGCCAGCGTTGTCGGCACGACCGAGAGCTATACGCAGGACGTCAACCAGCTGAAGATGCCTGGCTACGCAACCGTCAACGCCTTCGTCCAAGTGCGCCCCATCGACCGCGTCGTACTGTCAGTGACCGCAAACAACCTGTTCGACGAAACCGCCCTGACGGAGGTATCGGCCGACACGCTGCCCGCCAGCGGCGTTGTGCTGGCCCAGGCCCTGCCTGGCCGCACCATCACCGCAGCCGTGCGCTTCTACTTCTGATCGAGACCAGGCCTCCGGGCGCATCGCCCGGAGGCCTGGATCGGCGCCGCTATAGGCGCTGCTGTTGGAGCGACGACGGTTTCATTCCAGCGCACACGCCGCGGCCTGATGCGGAAACAAGTTTGCATTAGACCGACGGCGCCGCCAGCAACTCTTTGTGCGTGCCGCATTTGCGGAAAGCGAGAGTGGGTGACTGATGAACGTCAGGCCACGATCCCTTCGTTACGAGCTTGAAAAACAAGTCGCCCCACGAGGCCGCTTCGCGTTCCATTACGGTTGCGCAGTTCGAAGTCGCAGCCTTGAGCTTTGGCGAGTGAGGCAACGATGGCGAGGCCTAGGCCTGACCCTGGAGTGTCTGTCGTGCTGGCGCGGAAGAAGCGGTCGGCGAGGTGGGGAAGAGCGGTTTCTGAGACCCCTTCGCCATGGTCCCAAACGCTGACCGAGCCGGCGGCGCGCACATGTACGAAAACGGGCGCGGCGCCGTGGTGAAAGGCGTTGTCGATTAGGTTGAGGATCTGCTCGGTGATAAAATCCTCCGCGCCAAGGACGATGACCGGTTCGGCTGCAAGGCGCAGGCGCAGTGCGCCGTCGGGAAAGTCGCGCCGGGCGCGAACGGCCTGACATGCGCGACGCGCGGCGCGGCCGAGGTCGGCCGACGAACCAATGCGAGCCGCTTCCGCTCGCGCCGTCGACAGCAACTGTTCAACGAGGCGCGTCATACGATTGGCGGCGTCGCGGGAGTCGTCGATCAATCGTTGTTGCTGGGGCGTCCAGGAGCGATGCGAGTCCGCAAGAAGCGCAATATTAGCGGAGACGATCGAGAGCGGTGTGCGCAACTGATGCGACGCATCCGCCGCGAATCGATGAACACCGGCGGTGGATGTCTCAACCCGAGTGAGAAGATGATTAAAGGCCGTAAGGACGGGCCAGAACTCGCGCGGAGCCAAGTCAATGTCGGCCGGTGCGAAGGCCGCTGAAATGCCTGGGCGACGAGCCAGATCTTGGATGAGGCTCTTGAGCGAAATCAGGCCCCATTGCAGCGCTGGCCAGATCAGAATGGCCGCGAGGACCACTAGGAGAGCTGGCGGGAGTAGAAGGCTGCGATAAAGTTCGCGCAAGCTGGCGCTGCGAGAATCCAGGCTTTGAGCTACGGAAACGCGAATGGGCGCGGCATGGCCCGGGATGTCGAGCGTCTGCTGAACCATGCGAACGGGGACCCCCCTCACGGACAGGTCGGCGAAGACCGGTTCCTCCTGCTGGGCCTGAGCCAGGTTTGGCAAATCTTTGTAGCCGGTGACCAACTGATCGCCGTCGCGGACGCTATAAAAGACAGCGTCGCGTTCAGGGCCGTCCAAAAGAGCGAGCGTCCATGGTGCGACATCAACGGTGATGCGTCCGTGTTCGACCGACGCTGTCGCTCTTATGGTTTGAAGCGCGCCAGCCAGCAGGCGGTCCGAGTTGTCTGCTACGATGCGTTGGGCCGTCCAGGCGCCGACAACCAGCACGACGATGGCCAAGATCGCCAACGGAATGACCTGCGCGATCAACAGCCTTAAGACCAAACTATGGGACGACTTGGACCCGGCGCTGTTCATGGATCGAGGCGATACCCACGTCCCCTGATGTTCGTCACGGCAGGGCCATCAGGCTGAAGCTTGCGCCGAAGTCGGCCCACATGGATTTCCAAGGCGTTTATGGAGGGGGCTTCATCCTGAGGGAAGACCTCGGCCGCCAGAAGGTCGCGATCCACCACCTGCCCAGGTCGGGAAGCCAGCACGCGCAGGGCCGCCCATTCGCGGGGACGGAGAGCCAGGTTGCGATCGTTGACCGAAACGCGTCCCGTTCCCCAATCGCAGAAGAGGGTGCCGACGACGATCGCGCCTGCAGCCAGTCCTTGGCGTCGTCGCACGATGGCGCGAAGTCGCGCCGCCAACTCGACGGGCGCGAAGGGTTTGACCAGATAGTCGTCGGCTCCCAGGTCCAGCCCGGCGACGCGATCGCCCAAGGCGTCGCGGGCCGTAAGCATCAGCACCGGCGTTGAAGACCCTCGGCGACGAAGGGCCGCAAGAACCGCAAAGCCGTCGATGTCGGGCAGGCCTATATCCAAGACGGCGGCGTCGAAACCGCCGTCGCGCTCCATCTCTAACGCCTGCTCGCCGCTGTGAGTACAGGTCGCCCGAAAACCCCTCTCGATGAGGCTGGTCTCCAACGAATGGCGAAGCGCCTTGTCATCTTCGACGACGAGTATTCTCATGGCGACGAGAGGGGATGAAGGGTCATGTGCGACACCATAGCTCGAAAGCTCGTAGGTTGAAGCCGGGTCGCCGACATCTGCTCCAGGCGCTGGCGGGCGGCTTGGCGGCCGGCGGCGGGGGATTGATCGCAGCCTGTTCGTTGGAGCCGCAAGGCGTGGGCACGGCGGAGCGGGTCCGTTGGATGGCGCGCCGCGAAGGCGCGCTGCAAATTCTCACCAACACGAGCCTGATGGGGCCAGTCGTGGATGCGTTTCGTCTGCGTTGGCCGCAGATCGCCGTGCATCTTCTAGACGTCAATTCCACTCAGATCGCCGAGCAGGTGAGAGCATTGGCGGATGCCGGGCGGAAGGGGCCGGATCTGGTCTGGAGCTCGGCGATGGATGTTCAGGTCAAGCTCATCAACGATGGCTATGCCCAAATCTACAAGTCGCCGCATCGGACCGCCATGCCGGATGGCTCGGTCTGGCGCGACCAAGGTTACGGGCTGACAGCGGAGCCGATCGTATTCGCCTATAATCGCGTGAAGATGTCAGAGGATGTCGTGCCACGCAGCCATGCCGATTTGCTTCGTCTGCTGAAAGCGCGCCCCGACGTATTGGATGGCCGCATCACGATATATGACGCAGAGCGGAGCGGCGTCGCCTTGATGCAGTTGTCGGCGGACGTTCAAATCTATCCCGATGCCTGGCCGCTGATGGAGGCGTTGGGTGCATCGCGACCGAGACTCGACACCTCGGGCAAACGGATGATGAGTCAGATCGCGGACGGCCGGATGGCCTTCGCTTACAACATGAACCAGTCCTATGGCGCGTCTTGGGCGGTCGGAGCGCCGCAGATCGGACTGATTACGCCTACGGATTATCATCTTTCCGTATCTCGGGTGGCCTTCATTCCGCGCAACGCGGGCCACCCAAACGCGGCGAGACTGTTTCTAGACTTCCTGTTGTCGCGCGAAGGACAAAGGGTCATAGGCGCGCTGGGCATTCGGCCGGTGCGCAACGATGTTGATACACCTTTGCGAGCAGCCGCGCCCGGCGCGCGTCCGATAAGGGTGGGGCCCGCCTTGCTGGCTAATCTGGATCAAGCGCGCCGTGCGCGCCTTCTTAGCCAGTGGGATGACGCCATGCAGGTGGCGACAAGGGCGCCGTCGGACATCTCCGCGCCTTAACGGTTCCTGTGGATAACTACAAAAAACCTAAGTCGGCTTTTGCTGTCACGATCCTGTCACGAGATCGACATGCCTGTGGGCGGCGCAACTCACGGGATGCAGCCGATTTGAGGTCGAAGACTAAATCACGATATTTTGGGCCATATTGGGAAAATTATTCCAATACGAGGTGATTTGACAGAGGTTTATGGGGCAGATCTTACTCCTATCTGCAAGGCGGGAGAGTTCGGCGCAAGCCGACGCCGAAGGCGCAACCGCCCCGGAAACGCTCAGGCAAACGGACCGCCTTGCTGATGAAACGCTGGAGAGCAGGTCGGTCCGGGGGACGCGGCCTCGCCGAAGGAGAAAGGGCGTCCGCGCCCGAAACTCTCAGGCCCGATGACAGCGGGGGCGAAACGGCGCCGTCAGAGCGTCGCTCGCAGCAGACACCCCTGGGGAGGGGCGTCGTTTCAAATGAGGAGTCTCGCCTTGTCTCGTTTTGCTCGTTCCTTGACCAGTTGCGCCAGCTTGGTCGCACTGATGGCTTGCGCCGGCACCGCCGGCGCCGCCGTCGCGCAGGAGGCTGATCAAAAGCCCACCGAAGCCGCCGCCTCTGTCGATGATATCGTCGTCACCGCCTCGCGCATCGACCGCGCCGGCTTTCAGGCCCCCACGCCGACAATTCGGCTGACCGCCGAAGATCTGTCCGTCGGCGCCCGCCCGAACATCGCGGCGGCGCTGAATGACATGCCCCAGTTCAAGGCGACCAGTTCGCCTCAGACAACCGGCACGAACACCGGCGCGGGCAACGCCCCGGTCGATCTGCGCGGTCTCGGGATCAGCCGAACCCTGGTTCTCATCGACGGGCGTCGCGTGTCCAGCGAGAACGACCTGAACAGCGTGCCGACGGTCCTGGTCAAGAGCATCGACGTGGTGACGGGCGGCGCCTCGGCGGCCTGGGGGTCGGGCGCGGTCGCGGGCGTGGTCAACATCGGGATAGACCGCACCTTCTCGGGCGGCAAGCTGGGCGCTGAATACGGCATCTCGTCCTTCGACGATGCGGAGCAAAAGCGTTTCGAGGGCGCCTGGGGAACCGGGTTCGCCGGCGATCGCGGCCACTTCGTGATCGGCGGCGAATACTTGGACAATGCGGGCGTCGTGCCGAAGGTTTCGCGCCCTGCGATCGGGCGCTGGGCCCAGGTTTCGGACGCGCCGGGCAGGTTCGTCACCATGCCGAACGTCGGCTTCGCCAACGCCGCCTATGGGGGGCTGATCATGTCCGGGGTCAACGCCGGGAAGGTGTTCAATCCTGACGGCACGCTGCGTCCCTTCAACTATGGAACGGTTTATGGGACGAACACCGTTGGCGGCGAAGGACCGTCCAACGACGACCTCAGCCCGCTGGTCACGCCCCAGCAACGCTACGTCGCCTTGGCCAGCGTGACTTACGATCTCTCGGATGCGATCCGTCTGACAGCCGATGTTCGCCATTCGCGGATGTGGAACGACTACGTCTGGTTCGGGGACCACAACCGCGGCAACCTGACCATCAAAAGCGACAACGCCTTCCTGTCGACGGCGATCAAACAGCAGATGGCCGCCGCTGGTCAGACGACCTTCACAATGGGCCGCTTCAACTCCGACCTGTCTTATTCGCGCATTGATTTTGAGCGTGTGACGACCCAGGCGACCTTGGCTCTGGACGGTCGTTTCGGCGACAAGTGGCGCTGGGGCGCCTATTACAGTCATGGCGAATACGAGAACAATATCGATACGCCAGGCTTCCTGCTGGCGACGCCCTACTCGCAGGCGGTGGATTCGGTCATCGATCCGGTCACTAACAAGGCCGTCTGCCGGGTCACGCTCACCAACGCCAACTCCGGCTGCGTGCCGATCAATCTGTTCGGTATGGGCGCACCGTCGCAGGCGGCGATCGATTATGTCACCGGCACGCCGCAACTGCGCGCCACGACCAAGCTGGACGTCGGTGGGATCAGCCTGCGCGGCGAACCTTTCTCCCTGCCTGCCGGTGATGTGTCCATCGCCGTGGGGGTTGAAGCCCGTAAGGAGCAGACCGATCAGCGCGTTGGCGATCTGGACGCCGCCAAGGCGTTCCAGACGTTCAACTTCTCGGCCATGTCGGGGGAGTTCTCGGTCAAAGAAGCCTTCGCCGAAGTCTTGATTCCTGTCGTTCGAGACGTGCCGGTCTTCAACAATCTGGAGTTCAACGCGGCCGCTCGTATTTCGGACTATGATACCACGGGGTCGATCTGGTCCTGGAAGGTCGGGGCGACCAACGAATTCTTCAGTGGGTTCCGCGGACGGGTTACGCAGTCACGCGATATCCGCTCGCCCAACCTCAGCGAACTCTACACCACGACGACAACCGGATGGAACACCATAAACGATCCATTCAAGAGCCAGAGCGTCTATGCCTTGAACAACGGTGGCGGGAATGCGAACCTGACGCCTGAAACGGCGGATACCTTGACGCTCGGGTTCATCTATTCGCCGCCGTCGATACCCAATCTGAACCTGTCGATCGACTATTACGACATCAAGATCGACAATGTGATCGGGACGATCTCGCCTCAGGACTTGGTCAATCGTTGCTTCAAGGGTAATGCGGCCCTGTGCGCCTTTGTGGACCGTGACGCCAACGGCAATCTGGTTCGGACGCGCTCGACCTATGTCAATCTGGCTGAATACCACACCGACGGGGTCGATGCGGAACTGTCTTACTCGTCGCCGGCCGATCTATGGATGCCGGGCGCCAAGGGCCGGGTGCGGCTGCGTGTGGTGGGCACCTGGGTCAACAGCCTGACGACCAACGACGGCGTTGTTGAAGTCGATTACATGAAGTCGCAGGGCTATGCCTTCGGCCTGGGCGTTCCTGATTTTCGCCTGAACGCCAATCTCGGTTGGCAGGGCGACGTGTTCGGTGCCAGCGTGCGGGCGCGTTATATCTCGCAAGGGCTGTATAATCGCACGGTCAATATCTCGAACAACGACATCCCGGCCTACATCTATGTGGATCTGGGGCTGACCGCCGAACTGGATCACTACGGCGCCAAGGGGGTGGAGCTGTACGCCAACGCCACCAACCTGTTCGACAAGGCCCCGCCGAACGGATCGCTCTACTCGCCCTACTACGACGTGATCGGCCGTTACGTCACCGTTGGCGCGCGCTACCGCTTCTGAGGTCGTGCGCCGGGTCGCCGGCCTCGTTCTCCCCGAGGTCCGGCGACCCGTTCCTTCTCCTTCCTGTTCAGACTGGCGGTCGTCGATGCCTCGTTTCCCCCTGGCGCTTGTTCTCTCACTCTCCACCGTCGCTGCGGCTCCGCTCGCCTGGGCCGAGGCGCCCAAGCCCGCCGCTGTCGTCGCCGACGGCCTGCCGGCGGTTCCGGACGCTCTGGTCGCGGCGACCCAGCCCTATCTGCAGTCGCGGCGCGCCGCCTTCCTGGGGTGGAATGCGGCGGATCGGTCCATGCTGATCAAGACGCGCTTCGGCGCGACAGACCAGTTGCACACGGTCTCGGCGCCGGGGGCCGCCCGCACCCAGATCAGCTTCGAGAGCGAGCCGATCCTGACTGGCGCGCCGTCGCCGGATGGGCGCACGCTGGTGGTGCAGAAGGACAGCGGCGGCGACGAATTCTATCAACTCTATACGCTGAAGGACGGGCGACTGACGCGCCTGACAGACGGGCGCAGCCGCAACTGGTTCGGGGCCTGGAGCCCGGACGGTCGCTTGATCGGTTATGCCTCGTCACGGCGCAACGGGGCGGACATGGATCTTTACGTCGTCGATCCGTCGAACCCCTCCAGCGAACGCCTGGTCGCCCAGGTGTCCGGCGGAGGCTGGAACATAGCCGACTTCTCCAAGGACGGACGAAAGGCGCTGGTTCTCAACCGGATGTCCGTGAACAACGCCGTCGTCTATGAGTTGGACCTGGCCAGCGGTCGAATGACGGCTTTGACGGATCCCGCTGCCCAGGTGTCCTACGTCGGTCCGCAGTATGCCGCGGATGGCACGGTATGGGCGACGTCCAACAAGCAGTCTGACTTCCTTCGCCTGGGACGTATCGGCAAGGACGGATTTGTCCCGGTCAGCCATGAACCGCGCTGGGATGTGAGTGACTACGCCCTGGCCCCGGATGGCAGTTTCGTCGTCTATGCGATCAACGATGCCGGGGTGTCGCGCGTACGGGTACTGGATACGGCGTCGGGCGTCGTTCGCCCGGTGGACGGTCTGCCGGAAGGCGTCATCCCTTACAGCATCGGTTCGGCCATACAGGTTTCGCCGTGGGGCGCGATCGGTCTCAGTCTTTCGTCGGCTCGGATATCGGGCGACGCCTTCTCGATCGATCCCAACACCCTGGCGGTCACTCGCTGGACCGCCAGCGAGACCGGCGGACTGGACTCCGCCATCAACGTAGAGCCGCAGTTGGTCGAGGTGCAAAGCTTCGACGGCGAGACGGTTTCCGGCTTCCTCTATCGCCCTGATCCGGCGCGTTTCCCCGGAAAGCGACCGGTGATCGTCGATATCCATGGCGGCCCCGAAGGTCAGACCCGGCCCGACTTCCTCGGGCCGCAGAACTATCTGCTCAATGAACTCGGCGTGGCCCTGTTCTTTCCCAATGTGAGGGGATCGTCAGGCTACGGCGCCCGTTTCGTCAATCTCGACAACGGGCCGTTCCAGCGTGAGAACTCCGTGCGGGACATCGGCGCCTTCCTTGATCAGTTGCAGGCCGATCCCGGATTGGATGCGTCGCGTTTCGCCGTCACCGGCGTCTCCTACGGCGGCTATATGTGCTATGCTACAGCGGTACATTACAGTGACCGACTGAAGGGGGCGAACTGCTACGTCGCCATCTCCAACTTCGTCACCTTCCTGGAGAATACGCAGTCGTATCGCCGCGACCTGCGACGCGTCGAATACGGCGACGAGCGCGATCCGGCGCAGCGCGCCCAACTCCAAGCCATCTCGCCCCTCACCAGCGTGGACAAGATCAAAATACCCCTGCTGGTCGCGACCGGTGGCAACGACCCGCGCGTGCCGGCGTCAGAGGCCGATCAGATTGTCTCGGCCGTCCGGGCCAACGGCGGCACGGCATGGCATCTGCTGGCCCAGAACGAAGGACATGGCTTCCACAAAAAGGAGAACGAGGACTACTATTTCTGGACCAGCCTCCTGTTCTGGAAACGGACCCTTCTTGACGACGTGGCGCATTAGGTCCTGACCGGCGCATGAGCGTCGAAACAGCCGTCCAGGAGCGTGGTTCTTGCCGCGCTCCTGGCTAGGGGCAGTTTGGCGCAGACCCGAACGTCGGCCTGCACCGATCATCATGGGACACTGAGAGTCTGGATTGAAAATGTTGTCTAAAGAGGCGGCGCCAAGTGGCAGATTTCGATGCCTCCGATCCTGCCCTCCACATTGGCGCCGCACTTCTAGTACGGACAGACGACGGAAGCGGGCGAAAGCGCATGAAACCCATTCAGCCCTGTTTTAATGCAGAGCATCGCGAGCTTTGCCGCTCGTCTAGGAAGGCCTATCTCCATAGGGCTTCAGCCAAATCGTCCCAGCGTTTGACGTCCATCACGCGGTAGATTTCGGCGAGGTGCTTCTTCGTCGCTTCTTTGCTGATGTCGAGCGCGTCCGACACCGCGTCTCTCGCGCCGCCGGCGGCAGCAAAGAGAAGCATTTCGCTGCGTAGGGGCGAAAGGCGTTTGGCCAGAACCGGGTCAATAAGGGCGATCTCCGAAGGCGTTTCGTAGTTGAGCGTCGCCAACACTTGATCCTGGGACTCGCGAGAACGCAGCAGGGTCGCTTTGACGCTCAGACGGCCCGCCGGAACATCGATGCAGGCGGCGGCCTCGCCGGATTCCACAAGAGGCTGGTACAGGCTCGTCAAAAATCGGGGCGCGCTTTCCAACCGTCCGCCCAGATCCAATCCTTGCCCCACCATGTTGCTGTCACGCAGCATGGTTTCGGCCGTATCAGACATCGCACAGATGAGCCCGGTCGCAGGATCGAACAGCAGATGACCCGAGTTTGCGATCTGGCTGCGCCATTGCGCTCGGCCTGAAGTTCCAGCCCGTCGAAGAAACGGCTCAAACGCCGCAAGCGCCGCAACCTGGTCGTCATTGAAGGCCGGATTGTCGCCACGGAACAGCAGCAGCACCGCTTGACCGCCGCATGGATCATCTATTCGCAGATCAAGGCAGTGGTGATGACCGGAAGGCCGCACCAGAAGATTGTAGGTATTGGACCTGAAATAGGACGCTGGCGGCGTCAGCAGATGACCGCAGCTTCGCCCACGCGCCTGGGCCAGGGCGAAGACGTTGATTTCGCCTTCCCCGACAAACAGCCGCTCGAACTCGTTCACGAACAGGAACCGCGCCTCCTCGGGTGAATCCTCGTGAAAGAAGCCGAGCGGCATGGCGTTCTCGTCCAGCCAGAACAGCGACGCCGCTTCGGCGCCCACGATTTCGCGCGCCAAGCGACACACCCGAGGCGCGATGGCGGCCAGGCCGATACCCGGCCGGCAAAGCATCCGCAGTTCCAACCATTCCCGGCGCAACGATCGTCGGTGCGTATGACGCAAAAGGGGCTGCTCCACCTGATGATTGGCCGCCAGAGTAAACATGCATCGCTTCACGGGGAAATGAGGATAACGGCGTTCATCGACAGAACCGCGTCCCGGGTTGGCGTCGCCAAGGTGTTGGCGCTTCCGGGGTTTCAGCGCATCGGACTGACGCCGGCCGGGCCGGTCACAGTGATCCGTAGGTCGCGAAAACACGACTGAAAGGTATTGGCGCCCGAGGTCAGCATTTGGGGGGACGTGTGGTTCTGCCACATGGCCCGATCGATCACGATGTCGTCGCCGTCCCAGCGCGCATCATATCGGCCATAGAGGTAGCGTCCTCCGGCGCTGCCGTTCGCACTGCCGTCGCCGGTGTCGCTGCGACAGAATCCGACGGAAAAAGCGCTGCCTTCGAAACCCGGTTTCAGGAAGTTCAGGATGATACGGTCGCTGAAACCGCGTTTCACGGAATCGCCGGAATCGGTTCCGACGAATCTGAGTCCCCCGTCTCTGACTTGCATCTCGAGCGAGGTGTCGCTCTGCCAGCGAATGCTGGCGGGCGGAATCTGATCGAAACCTAGCGTCTGCTCTTCCCGCGTCGCGTAGAAACGTCCGGTTGCGGCTGTCTGAACAAGCCGACCATCGGCGCGCCGGACAATCAGGCTGACCCCGCTTCGGTCCGTTTCTCCACTCAGTCCACGCGGAAGATAGGCGATGATCCTTCCGTCGCTCCAGTTATCGACCCTCAACTCCGGCCGTGTATTAAAGGGTCCGCCCAGATAGACACCGCCCGGCGCATCGCCGAAGCCGGCGCCGGTGATGACATAGGCGGAAGGCGTTTCCTGCGTCCCCGGCGTGAACGTCGTCCGCTCGATCGCGCGCCCATTGATCCCGGCGATGCAGTCCGAACAGTCGATGGGTCGCGCCACGGCGCGCAGGGCCGCCTGCGCCGCCGCGGCCTCGTCGCGCAAAACCTGACGACCGTCCTGGGCGCCGGGGCGTCGCAAGGTGATCGGCGCCGGTGCGACGACCTGGATCGCCGCTCTGTCCGCCATGGCCGGCCGCGAGGGAAGGCGAGCCTGGGCTTGCACGTCGGGCGCAAGGACGAGCGCGACGAAGGCCAGGAGGAAGGACTTTTGAACGGTCATGGGCATGGCCTAAGTCTGGGGGCGTCTCAGCGCCGTCGCCGAGATCGAGCACTCATGTCAGCCACGGCTAGCAAGGCGCGTTGAGCCGAAACATTCCCCGCCGGGGGGAATGTTTCGGCGACGGCGCCGCTCCTACCCTGATGCGCGGGTCCGCACCGTTACGGCCCGCGAAACCGAAGGAAGCAGGGCTATGAAAGCGACGATCGGGAACACCAATATGACATGGATCGGTGCTGCGTTCGGCGTGGCGGCGACCCTTCTGATCACAGGCTGCGACGCCCAATCGAACGCGACGGACCGAGCCGCCAACAATGCCTCTGCTTCGGCGCCCAGCCGCTCGGCGACGGCGGCCCGTCGCCTGAACGACGGCCTGTGGGAAACGGTTACGACCGTGAACGGTCACGCCATGCCCCCCGCGCGCAACTGCATCACCAAGGCGACAGCCGACGAGGTCAATGGCGATGACGCCTCCGTCCGCCGCGGCCTAGCCCAGGCCAACCCTGCTCCAAGATGCGAAGTGCAAAACGTGGAGATCAAAGGGTCTCAGATCGCTTTCGACACGATCTGCGACGGTCAGACCGTTCACTCCGTCATCACCTACGATGGAGATCGCTACGCCGGCGAGATGACGGCCGCTGGCATGGGCGTCATGGCGTTAAGCGCGCATCGTGTTGGCGCATGCCCGGCCCGGCAGGGCGGCTGAACCCATCCCTTCGAGGGGGAATATTTCGGCTGGCGGCCGATTGGTAAGCGTCCCGTCCTGATCGACACGAGGCGCGTCTCCTTCCCTTCGGTTGAAGCTGGAGACGCCTCGTCGTGTGGTCGTGCAGCAGCCCGGAGATCCCGATGAAAGCCCAATCCTTAACCCTCGCCCTTGGCCTTTGCGCCGCTCTCGCCTTCGGCGCTCCTGCTTTCGCCCAGGTCGCGCTAGGCGGTGGTTCGGCGGTCCATCCCACCGATACAGCGGTCGGCCGCACGGCTGAGGCGACGGGCGGCGGCGCGACCGCCGTGGGCGACGCCGCCAAGGCGAAAGGAGACAGCTCGACCGCCCTCGGCGCCGACTCTCAAGCCGCTGGCGAAAGATCCACCGCCGTAGGTCAGAACGCCCAGGCCACCGACGCCTTGGGTACCGCCTTGGGGCAGGGCTCGGCCGCCAGCGGCGCGTTCTCGACCGCCTTGGGCGGCTTGGCTCTAGCCAGCAACACCGAAGCGACGGCGGTCGGGATGGGGGCGCTTGCGACGAACGCCTACACCACTGCGCTGGGCTCAAACGCCCAGGCCAACGGCCGTTTCAGCCTATCGATCGGGTCCGGAGCCTTGGCGACCCAAACCGACACCATCGCCGTCGGCGCCCTGTCGCAGGCGTCAGCCGACAACGCGATCGCGATCGGTCGGTCGGCTCTCGCCAGCGCGACGAATGCAGCCGCTTTCGGCTGGGGGGCGAACGCCACGACCGAGGGCAGCGTCGCGGTCGGTTCGGGCGCAGTGGCCAGCGGCTATGGGCAAACCTCGGCCTTCGGCTATCGCGCCATGGCCACGGGTCTGACGACGACCGCCATCGGGGCCTCGACCACGGCGCGCGGCGAGGATTCGTCAGCAATCGGCGCCGGCGCCACCAGCTACGCCTACAACTCCGTGGCGCTCGGGGCGAACTCGACCGCTCGCAGGGACAATTCCGTATCGGTCGGTTCGACGGGCGAAGGCGGGTTTACCCGACAGATCGTCAATGTGGCGGCCGGAACCCAAGACACAGACGCCGTCAACCTGGCGCAGCTCAACGCCGCCATCCTAGCGGCCGGAGGTCTGGGAAGCGGTGTCGATTACCAGCCTCAGATCGATGCCCTGAACGCCTCGGACGCGAGCCAGAACAACCAGATCAGCGCATTGAATGCGCGATATGCCGTGCAGGAAGGGCGGATCAACGCACTCGACGCTGCCGTTCAGTCGGCGTCTGAACGTATGCTGATCCTAGCGGGCGGCCTCGACGCCTTGCGTCGCGACATGCGACGCGGTGTGGCGGGCGCGGCGGCGGTGGCGGGCGTCATCCCGCCTTCCGCGCCGGGACGCACCACGGTGAACATGAATATCGCGGCCTATGACGGCGAAGCGGCCACCAGCATCGCCTTCGCCCACCGCCTGGCCGTCTCCCGCCCCGTCATCGTTCATCTGGGCGGTAGTTTCAGCGCCGGAAAGCCCATTGTTCGCGGCGGATTCTCCGCCGAATTCTGACCTTCTCCTTCGAGCCTGGGCTGCTGTTGAAAGACCGCCGCCCAGCTCCTCATCTCTCCCGTTGCTCAAAGATCGTCGTTGTCCCAAACTCGGCGCTCTGCACGGCTCGCAAGCCAGGAAGCCTGCCCATGCGAATGAAAGCGTTCATAGGCCTGATGATGTTTCAGGCTCTTGCCTGGCTGCCATTGACCGGCGTCGCCAAGGCCCAGGCGCCGATCATCGATGTTCATCTCCATGCCATGGGCGCGGCCGATCAGGGGCCGCCGCCGCTGGCCATGTGCACGCCGATCAATCCCATGCCCACCTGGAATCAAACCCAGCCGTTCCTCGCCGCCTTTTTGGCGTGGTTCAAACATCCGTCCTGCTCCGATCCCATCTGGTCGCCGCAAACGGATGAGGAGGTTATGCAGCGGACCCTGGCGGTGATGGAGCGCCGCAACATCATAGGCGTCGTAAGTGGGACGAGCGCCCACGTTTCGGCTTGGCGCCGCGCGGCCCCGGATCGGGTGATCCCCAGCCTGATGCCGGATTTTCCGCCAAAGTCGGGGCTGACCGCCGAAGTCGCCGCGTCCAAGGCCCACGGCGACTTGGCCGTTCTGGGCGAGTTGGGTTTCCAATATGAAGGGATCGCACCGGATGACGCCCGTTTGGAGCCGATCTGGGCGGCGGCCGAGGCTAACGACGTACCCGTGGCGATCCATATGGGCCCCGGACCGCCCGGCGTCGCCTATATGCCTCAGTCCGGCTACCGCGCCCGGCTGAGCAGCCCGCTTCTGCTGGAAGAGGTTCTCGTCCGTCACCCCAAGCTGCGCGTGAACGTCATGCACGCGGGTTTCCCAATGCTGGATGACACCTTGGCCCTGCTGTACGCTCATCCACAGGTCTATGTGGACACCGGCGTCATCGTCTATACCCAGCCGCGCCCGGCCTTCTATCGCTATCTCCAGGCCCTTGTAGACGCAGGCTTCGAGAAGCGGATCATGTTCGGCTCCGACCAAATGGTGTGGCCGGAAACCATAGAGCGCGCCATCGCCGTGATCGACGAGGCGCCCTTTCTTTCGCCCGAGCAAAAGCGGGACATCTTTTACAACAACGCCGCTCGCTTCCTGCGGCTCGACGCCGCAACCCTTGCCAGACACCAGGCAATGGGTTCGCCCTCTGCTCAGGGCACGACCACCGCTCGACGATGACAGGCCCGCGCCGGCGTCAGACGCCGGCGCAAATTAAAGATTGTCTTGCGACGAAACCATGAGTCTCTGCGCAGACGTTGGCTTCAGCGCGTCGTCGCCGTCGCCGTAAGGATTTCCGCTTATTGGACAAACGAGCGGTCCTAGCACCGAGCTTGCGTACAACTCGCGTCGAACCGGATGAAGGTCGTGCTTTAAAGCCCAGCCGCTATCAGCGTTATCGCCGGACGTCGGCCAGCGCCCGCGCCGTGATCATCAACGCATCGCGTTGACGCTTGCCCATCCTGTCATAGAGGTCCGTGAGTTCACCCAAGACCTCTTGAGGTCCAGGCGGCGCTTCGTCCGGATCGGCCTTGGGATAGAAGTCGGTGATTGAGCAGTTCAACGCTGCCGAGGCGCGTGCAAGCGTTGACGCCGCCATGCGGTTCACGCCCTTCTCGTATTTCTGGACTTGCTGGAACGTCACGCCGAGAGCCCCCGCCAGATCCGCTTGCGTCAGCCGGGCCGCAGCGCGGAGCGCCTTCAGTTGCGACCCCACATGGATATCGATCGGGTCGAGGTCGTCACGCTGCGTCGTCATCGGCTCATTTCCATCGTCGCCACGCCGCACTTATAGCAAAGGTCGTCTAGCGCGCCAGATGACGCCCGCCAAAAGTGCGGCGATGACCGCGATATTCCAGACGTAATAGGCCGACACATAGGCCCATTGCTCCAACTCGCGATTGCTGGCGAACGCGTAGTGGGTGGCCAGGATCAGAAGTTGGAATGCCGCCGCCGCCTGGGTCCAACGTCGACCAGATCGCATCGCCGCATAGAGCAAGAACAAGAACACCATGCCGTCGGCGACGACAGCCACCCACGGTGTTTCACGATGATTAAAGGAACCAAGTGCGGTCAAAAGCCAGGCTAGGACAAGCGCGGCGGCAGACGCCTTTTCCCACCGCCCCCTCGCCAAAAGGCGAGGGACGCTGTGACAACCAGAAATCCCAGGGTGATGAGGTATATGGGCGACATCGCCCCATCACCCTGTATGATTCAGGCGGCGCCCTCAACGACACGCAACGCTGTCGCCTTCGTCACGCGAGGCACAGGATCGTCCTGCTTGTCCAACCCGCCTAGGCGCACCGATCGAAACTTGGTGCGATCCTTCACCTCGGCCAGCGCCTCGTGCAAATCCACCATCGCACTCTGGGCTTCGATCTGAGCCGCTAGGGCGCGCGCCAGGGCATCGAACGCGGGCTGGCCCACTGTCGCAGCCAGCCCGGCCTCTCGGCGGCTGCGCGTCATCACCTGGGTCAGGCGGCCGAGGCGATGAATGGATTGATCCTGCCCAGCCTCGGCTTGGAGCAGGGCGTGTTGGAGGCGAGCAGCGATGGCCGCCGCCTGTTCGGCGCGTTTCATTTCTTCAGTCCGATGAGAGGCCGGGGTTCAGCCGCCGTAGCGAAGCTTCTGCAATAGGAAGGCGAACTGTTCTGCCCCGGCGAGGGCGATCACGATCCAGGCTGCAGCGGCGGCGACGCCGAAGACAACGAGGATGCTGCCGAGTTGCCGGTAGCCAATATCGACGGGTTGAACTGCACGTCCAACATGGCCGAGGCGATGTAGAACATCTCGGTCATGACCGCTCCCGGTGTCAGAAAGACCGCTTGCTTGCGGGTTCCCTCCACCAAGTGGCGGACCATCGTGCGTTTCGTGTCCGTGGTCGCCAGCCCCATTAGAATGGCTTCCATCTCGCGCCAGCTGACTGGCGGAATGGTGTCGTCGATAGGCGTCATGCGGCTTCCCTTCAGCCGCCACATTGAGCCCGGCGGCGACCGCACTAGCCATTGGGAGCGCATCGGGGTGCGAACCACTCGGTGTGGCTTCCAAGGCGGCCAGCGCCAGGGCCGCAGCGATGCGGCTCTCCACCTGAAGCTTGCGCGCCGCGTTCTCGCAATGTTTGTCCACCGTGCCGGGTTTGATGCCGAGCGCTCGGGCGATCTGCTTGGAGTTGTGATGGGCGTGAACCAAGCGCAGGCATTCCCGCTCACGCTCTGTCAGCATCTCCGTAGACTGCGGCAAAGGCTCTGGGTCTCCTCGACATCCAGGCGGACCTTCACCCGAGCAGACGCCTTAGACAACACCCTATGGGGTGAGGCTGGGTTGCAGAGATCAAGCGCCCAGGCAGGCATGGTGCAGATTGGAAGTCTAAACCCACTGGCGTTTGAACGATAGGGGCTTCAAGAATTGCGATTTCCATTCAGGCCCTTAGGCCGCCTGAAGTGGAGGCAAGTGGCGTAAGACTGACATAAACCCTACAGCGGCCATCGCGGCCGGCGCGGCGTCGACCAGATATTGGTTCCGGTTATCGAAGCTGGCGCTATCGCGACTGGCCTGCGGACGCCCCGCGCGCTTCACCAGCAAGCTTTGCAAACCCGCGTGGCCGAGGGATGGCCGTTGATCGCGCTTTACGGCCTGGGCGCACACTCGACAGGTCGAAGCGGCGAGGGCAATGAGGCGCATGCCCACGACCACGGCCCGACCCGACCTTGCTCAGCAGATCGTCGAGGCGGCGATTGCTCAAGCCGCGCTGGGGGGTCTGGATAGTCTGACTCTGCGCGATCTGGCTCGGATGGTTGGCAAGAGCACGACAGTGATCGTCAATCTGTTCGGGACCAAGTCAGGCCTGATTCAGGCGGCGGGCGAAGAAGCCTTGCGGCAGGATGCGGCCTTTCATGAGGGCTTCTTCGGATCGGTGGCGGACTTGCCTTTGGAACCGGGCAGCCTGTTGGCCCTGTGCCAGACCTATCTGCGGCGTCGGGTAGGGGGCGAGGCGGGGTTCGCGCGCATTTGGGAAGCGCTTCTGCTAGACGCCGCGCCGACCTCGGAGCAGCGGGATCTGATGGAGCGCTGGCACGCCATGCGCTGTGCGGCCTGGCGTCGGTATCTGGCGCGCGATGCGCGGCTGGACGCGTTTGTGGAACCTCTCGTCGCCTGGCTGACGTTCGAACAATACTATGCCGGTGCCCTTCGCGGCCGAGCGGACTATGGCGTCGTCGCGGCCGAGGGGCTGGGCGCCATGATCGACCGCGCCTTCGGGTTGGCCGATGGGCCCGCCACGGCGACCTTCTGGTATCGCGACGCCATGGTCCTGCCTCAGGCCCCGGCCCGGGACGCCGAGCCCGAGGCCATGCGGCGCAAGCTGCTGGACATAGCGGCGGACCAGATTCTGGCCGGCGGGATCACCGCCATCACGAACCGTTCGGTCAGCGCCGTGGCCGCGACCTCCACCTCGACCATCGCCTATCACTGGCCGGACATGCGTCATTTCGTGCTGGACGCCGTCTGGCACAGCGTGTTCCGAGACATGCCGGGGCACTTGGCCGGCCATACGCCGGACGGCGATCCGGCCGTCGTCGATCTGGATCGCTGGGCCGCCATCATGGCGCCGACCGTGGCCATCGGGGGCGAGGCCGAAGGCTTCTACGTCCGATACGCCCGACTGATCGCCAGCATCTGCATCGAAGCCCGGCGCGATCCGTCCCTGCGCGACCTGGCCATGCTGTTGCGCGGACCGGAGGGCGGGGGCACCTATTACAAGCAAACGGGCGTCTGGCCGGCCGACTTCGATCTCAACCGTCTGGCGGCCACCCGTTTCGCCCTGTGGATCAAGGCCGAGGCCCTTCTGTCCTGCGCGCGGGGCCGGTTGCTTGATAAAGACGCCCTGAAGGCGGCGGCCTGCCTGCTGGTTGCACGCCAGTCGTCGTAGAACGCGCGTTATTGTCCTGTTGCGGCTGGTCGGCCGTCATCTGACAAAAACACTTCCTACAAGCGTCACAAAAGCATCGTTCGCGCGGCCTATTGCGGCATCGTTGTCGAACAGTTGTTTTTCCGACGCGACGCAGACGCTGCATTCTCGTCTCCCCCGAGCTGCTCGCGTCTCGACCAAAGCGCGGAAGCAACGGCTGTTCGACGACGTCCCGAAACACATCGACACGCGAGGGCGGGGGCCCCGCGCGTCGCCCGATGGATGCTCAAAATGAAACGTCTATTTCTCGGCGCCTCGGTCGCCGCGCTCACCCTGGCGGCCCTGCCGGCTGCCGCTCAAACGCAGTCTGAGGCCGCGACCGCATCGGTGGACGACGTCATCGTCACGGCCCAGCGTCGCGCTGAATCCTCGCAGAAGGTCGGCCTGGCCCTGACCGTCATCTCGGGCGAGACGCTGGACGACCGCAACATTCAGACCGTCAACGACCTGGAGAACACGGTGCCCAGCCTGGAGGTCGACAGCCAACTGGGCGGCGGCCAGCCGCAGTTCCGCATTCGCGGCGTTGGCCTGACCGACTACGCCGCCAACAATACCTCGACGGTGGGCATCTATGTTGACGAGGTCGCCTATCCCTACGGCGTGATGACGCAAGGGCTGCTTTACGACATCGCCCGCATCGAGGTGCTGCGCGGGCCTCAGGGGACGCTTTACGGCCGCAACACCACCGGCGGCGCGGTCAGCGTCATCACCAACGCCCCAACCGACCATGTCGCCGCGGGCCTGAACCTGAGCTACGGCAGCTATGACGCGGCCAAGCTGGAGGGCTACCTGTCGGGTCCGATCGCGGAAAACCTGACCGCGCGTCTGTCGGTGGCGGCGGAATCGGGCGGCGCCTGGCAATACAATCGCGACACCGGCGAAAGTCTGGGCGACAAGGACACCAAGGCCGCCCGCCTGCGCGTCAACTGGACCCCGACGCCCCAGACCGACATCGACCTGAACCTGCATTACAGCCGTGACCAGTCGGACGGCCGGGGTCTGCGCCTGATCACCAGTCCCTTCACCTCAAGCGGCGGCCGGGTCTATCCGATCGACGTGTCGCACCGCATCACGGGCTGGGGCATCAGCCCCTATTTCGCCCAGCTGATCGGCGCCTCGCCGAACGCCAAGCCGTTCCGCGACAACGAGGGCAAAGGCATCAGCCTGCGCCTGAACCAGAATCTGACCTGGGCGACCCTGACGGCCATCGCCAGCTATGAGACGTTCGACCGCAACGAGTTCAACGACTGGGACGCCACCGCGTCGAACGAGGCGGGCACCTTCTTCTTCAACGACATCAAGACCTCGTCACAGGAGGTCCGCCTGGCCTCGCCGACCGGCGGCCGCGCCCAGTGGCTGGCGGGCGTCTATCACGCCAACGAAAGCGTGGACGGCGGCTTTTACTCCGACTTTTCGCAGGCCCGGAACCTAGGCTTCTATATGAGCACGACTTATGGCCAGAATGTCGAGACGACCGGGGTGTTCGGCAATCTGGACTACAGGCTGACCGACCGCCTGACCCTGGCCGGCGGCCTGCGCTACGAGGATGAGACGCGCGAGCTGAACAACTTCAAGACCGAAATCCTGGCGCCTAATCCGGCGATCCGGGCGACGGCCTCCAAGTTGCAGTCGATGCGCGAATGGACCGGCAAATTGGGTGTCGAATACACGGTCAGCGACGACATCCTGACCTACGCCAATGTCTCTCGGGGGGTGAAGTCGGGCGGTTTCACCACCTACAACAGCGGCCTGCCGGACCAACTGGAGCCGTTCAAGTTCGAAGAACTGATCGCCTATGAGACCGGCGTGAAATCCAGCTTCCTGGACCGCAAGCTGCAGTTCAACGCCGCCGCCTTCTACTACGACTACCGCGACCAGCAGCTGCAGGGCGTGCTCTATACCCAGACCGGGCGCGTGGGCCGGATGATCAACGTGCCTAAGTCCCACATCCAAGGCGCGGAGATCGAGGCGGTGTGGCGGCCGTTGCCGAACCTGACCATCACCCAGGCCCTGGCCTATAAATACGGTGAGTACGACGAGTTCTTCTTCGTCAACGGAACCGCGACTGAGGCGGCCAAAGACCCGGTGACGGGCCAGTACAACACCATCGTTTACAGCGACCGCGCCGGCGAGCGGCTGCCCTTCCCCAAATGGGACTACAAGGGTTCGATCGCCTACGACTGGCAGATGGGCGACTGGGGCGTGGAGGCCCAGACCAACTACGCCTTCCGCGACGAGAAGTTCTCCACCTCGTCCAACTCGATCATCGACTCCTACTGGCTGGTCAACGCCGGGGTCACGGTGCGGCCGATGAACGGGAACTATGCGTTCGGCGTCTATGTGAACAATCTGACGGATTCCTACTCCGAGGAATCGCGCAACCGCTTCATCTCGGCGGCGACGGGATCGCCCAATCCGCCGCGCACCTGGGGCGTGCGCCTGAGCTATCGTTACTGATCCAACCGGGGCTTCGGTCGCCAGGCCGAAGCCCATCCTTTCGCCGGGAGATCGCGCCGTGCAAACCCTTTGGAAACGCCTGACCTACGCCCTTCTGGCGGGCGGAATCGCCCTGGCCTCGGGCGCGGCCCTGGCCCAGCCGGCGCCGGGCCGGTTCACCATCGCCGTCATTCCCGACACCCAGAACTATGCGGACTTCACCCATCAGCGCGCGGCGGGCTTTCCCTTCGATGCGCGCGACATGATGACCGAACAGCTTCAGTTCATCGCCGATCACGCCGTCTCGCGCGGCGGCGACATCGTCTTCGCCACAGCCGTCGGCGACGTGTGGCAGCATCCGGTCCTGATCATCGACCCCGACCACGCCGCGCGCGGCTTTCGTCCCCGGCCAACGTCACGCGGAGACAATCTGGACAAGGTGGCCGAGGGCGTGCGGACGGTCGAGATTCCGGCCTCTATCGCCGCATACGACCTTATCGACGGCGTCCTGCCGTTCTCGGTCGTCTCGGGCAATCACGACTACGACGGTCAGTGGTGGGACGAGCAATGGCCCCAGGACCTGACCGCGCCGGCCGGCGACCTGCGCCGCCTGGGCATGATCCACATCGGCGGCCTGACCGCCTGGAACCAGGCCTTCGGGTCGGGCGCGAAGTTCTTCAGGGATCGCCCCTGGTATGTGGCCTCACACGACAGCGGCGCCGACAGCGCCCAGCTGTTCGAGGCGGGCGGCTATCGTTTCCTGCACATCGGCCTGCAGATGGCCCCCTCGGACGCCAGCCTGAAATGGGCCGAGACGGTCATCCACGCCCATCCCGGCCTGCCGACCCTGATCACCACCCACGACTTCATCGACAAGACCGGCCAGCGCCGCGCCCATCCGGTGGTCGACCTGCACGCGCTGGACCCGTTCGACAACAACGCCCAAGGGGTGTGGGACAAGCTGATCGCCCGTAATCCGCAAATCTTCATGGTGCTGAGCGGCCACCACAACGGCCAGGCCTTCCGCACCGACCTCAACCGCCAGGGCGGCGCCGTCTATCAGCTGCTGTCGGACTATCAGGACCGCAATCAGACTGCTCTGGACGCAGGCCTGGCGCCGGATCGCGCGCCGGGGATCGGCGACGGCTGGATGCGGCTGATGGCCTTCGACATGACCGGCGAGACGCCGACGGTGCGGGTGCGCGCCTATTCGACCCATTATCGTCAGTATGCGTCGGATCAGCCGGAATACGCCCAACGCTACAAGCCCAACGAGCAGCCTCAGATGAGCGACGCCGACTTCGTCGCCAGCGACGACTTCGTCATTCGCCTGGAGGATTTCCGCGCCCGCTTTGGTCCGGGCGCCGCTGGCGGGAGCGCCGGTCAATGAGCGTCCTGAACGCCGGCTTTTCCCGCCGCGCCCTGATCGGGGGGCTGGTCGCCGCCCCCGTCGTGTTGCGCTTCGGCCGGGCCCAGGCGGGCGGGGCTGATCTTTTCCCGCTGGGCGTCGCCAGCGGCGATCCGTGGCCGGACGGTTTCGTGCTGTGGACGCGGCTGGCCGTCGATCCGCTCGCCGCCGACGGGCAGGGCGGTCTGGCCGCGTCCATCCCGGTGCACTGGGACGTCGCCGCCGACGAGGGTTTTTCCCGCATCGTCGCCTCGGGTCAGGTCATAGCCGAGGCCGCCGACGCCCATTCGGTCCATGTTGAGGTCCAGGGCCTGACGCCCGCCCGGCCCTACTGGTATCGGTTCACCGCCGCCGGCCAACGCAGCCCGGTCGGCCTGGCCCGCACGGCGCCGGCGCCGAATGCGGATGTGGATCGGCTGAAGCTGGCCGTCGCCTCCTGCTCGAACTGGGAGGTCGGCTATTTCAGCGCCTATGGCCACATGGCCGACGAGGCGCCGGACCTGACCCTGTTTTTGGGCGACTACATCTACGAATACACCCGCACCGGGGCGCGGGCGGCCAATATCGTGCGGCCTTACGGGTTCGAAGACGCCACGACCCTGGCCGGCTATCGCAATCGCTATGCGCTGCACCGCACCGACGCGGACCTGCAACGCCTGCACGCGGCGGCGCCCTGTCTGGTCGTCTGGGACGACCATGAGGTGCTGGACAACTATTCTGGCGTCTGGGCCGACAAGGGCGGCAGGCCGGACGATTTTCTGCGCCGCCGCGCCGCCGGCTATCAGGCGTTCTACGAGGCCATGCCGATCCGTCGCACCCGCCTGGATCGCCGCCTGCAGATGCCGATCCACAAGCGCGTCCGCTATGGCAAACTGGCCGAGTTCTTCATGTTGGATGGGCGCCAGTATCGCTCGCGCGGGGCCTGCGTGGACGAGGGCGGCGCCAAGGGCCAGATCGTCACCGACGCCCAGTGCCTGGACCGCATGGACCCGTCGCGCACCTTCCTGGGCTTCGAGCAGGAGCGCTGGCTGTACGACGGCCTGGGGGGCGCCGAGGCGCGCTGGACCATCCTGGGCCAGGACCTGGTCATGGCCGGTCTGCGCTTCGAGAACCCGAACGGCGAGACCCGCTACTGGACCGACACCTGGGACGGCTTCCCCGCCGCGCGCGACCGCATGACCCAGGCGTTGCACACGATCAAGCCGCGCAATCCGGTGGTCCTGGCCGGCGACTACCATTCGTTCTGGACCAACGACGTCCTGCTGGATAGTCGCGACGAGCGCTCGCCGGTGGTGGCGACCGAGTTTGTCGGTACCTCCATCACCTCGGGCGGCCCGCCCTACGACAGTCTCATGGCGGCTATGCCGGCCAATCCGCACATCAAATTCTTCGACAGCCGCGTGCGGGGCTACATGTCGATGGAGGTCACGCCCCAGCGGATGACCGCCCGCTATCAGGCCATCAGCGACGTGCGCGATCCCAAGGCCTCGCTGTCCACCCTGAAGACCTGGGTGGTCGAGGACGGCTGTCCCGGCGCCCAGATCGCCTGAGTTCCCAACGGTTCAGAGTTTCCATGCGTCTTTCCCTTTTCGGTCGTCTGGCGACGGCCGCCCTGGCCCTGGTTCTCGTCGGCTGCGCCTCCGCACCTGCGCCAACTCCCGCCTTCTGGACCGGCTTCCGCGATCATCCGCACGGCTATCTGGACGCGGCGCACGCGCCGGACGCCTCCGCCTTCCTGCCGCCGCCGCCCGAGGTTGGATCGCTGAGGGCGCAGGACGATCTGGCCTATTACCGCGCCACCCGCGCGCTGAAGGGCACAGCCCGCTGGGACCAGGCGCGCGCCGACAACGAGATCGAGACCCCGTCCGCGCCGCGCGTGTTCGACCAAGCGCTGGGCGTCGCCTTCGTCCCCGAGCGTATGCCGACGCTGACGCGGCTGCTGGGGCGGATGCTGGGCGACCTGGAGACGATCCAGACACCGGCCAAGCGCGGCTTCATCCGTCCGCGCCCCTTCGTGACCGAACCGGCCGAGACCTGTTTCACGCCCGAGCCGTGGCTGGCGGCCAGCGGCTCCTACCCTTCCGGCCATTCGGCCCTGGGCTGGGCCTGGGCGCTGGTCCTGTCGGAAATGGCGCCGGACCGCGCCGACCAGATCCTGGCGCGCGGCCTGGCCTATGGCGACAGCCGGGCGATCTGCGGCGTCCATTACGCCAGCGACGTCGAGGCCGGCCGCATCGTCGGGGCGGCCCTGTTCGCCGCCCTGAAGGCGAACCCGACGTTCCAGGTGGACTTCGCTACGGCGCGCCTGGAACTGGCTCGCGAGAGAAGGCTGGCAAGATGAAGTCGCGCGGTGAGGTGGCTTCGCGCGGGCCGAACCTTGCCAGTTAAGGCGAAATCGCAGGAGGTGACTTCGATCTAAGCCGCTCAGCCATGTAGCGAAAGCGCTCAAGGATGGATCGGCTGATGAGATGTCGCGATCGCAAAGGCGATGTGCTCTCAAGGCGGCGCCGTTGTTGGCTGGAGCGACTGCGGCCGACAGGTCGCTCCAGCCGTTGTATCTCAAGCGACGGCTTCCCTGGCTGCTGACGCGGCGCGCCGATCCAGCACGCCGCTCACCAACGTCAGCCCCAGGCCGCCAGCGACGAACAGCGCGCCGACCCCGGGTGTGGCCGCCAGCCCTGAGGAGGACGCGACGACCAGGCCGCCCACCCAGGCTCCGATGGCGATGCCGAGGTTGAAGGCGGCGATGTTCAACGCAGAGGCGACATCGACTGCGCCGGGTGCATGGCGCTGGACCAACGTGACGGACGAGGTGGTCGATCTGTACGCGGCACAGGCGGACATCGCCTTTCGCGCCGGGGCGCTGAGCGATTCCAGCCTGTTGGCGATCAAGCTGGGTGATGTCCGCCGGCGCATCGTCGCCTCTCCCGGCTATATCGAAGCGCACGGAACGCCCCAGTCCGCGTCCGATCTGGAACGACACGAATGCCTGGGGTTCAACTTCCGCCGGGCGGCTGCGGTCTGGCCCTTGCGGTCGGGCGGACGACTGACGGATCGGGAGGTGCACGGCCTGATCGCCGCCAATAACGGCGAGACGGTGCGACATCTGGCCCTGCTGGGGCTCGGTCTTGCGCGCTTGGCGGACTACCATGTCCGCGACGATCTTGCGGCAGGAAATCTGGTTGCGGTACTGGATGAGGAGGTCGTCGACAGCGAGGCCTTCCACATCCTCTATACGGGGCGGGAGCGGACGCCGCGCCGTGTGCGCGCCTTTCTGGATTTCATGACGCCGCGGCTGAAGCGCATTCTGGCGCTTCCATCCGCTCCATAAAAATGCGCCGTTGCCATGGGCTGATGCGGCGAACGACCAAGCGAAAAAGCTGGCGCAAATGCTCGGACATCCCGACGCCCAGACCCAGATATTCATCGTCATGGCCCAGTCGCTGGCTTCCAAGCTGAAGACGTCGGACCCGGCAAAGGCGGAGGCTGTCCTGACCGCCGCCCTTGTCGTCGAAAGCGATTTTCCCGCCTTATTGATCGATCGCGCGAGCGTACGTGACAGGTTGAACGATACGCGAGGAGCTGCCGCCGACCGGGCGCAATTTACGGAGTTGACCAGGTTCTCGCTGGATGACGCCAAAGAAGCGTGTCTGTCCCCTCGGCTCCACAGGATGAGTCGGGATGTCGCTCTGGACATGTGCGACAAGGCGATAACGGACAACGCGGACGACGTCGCCCTGCATATGCGACGCGGGTTTTTACTCCAGACGATGAACCGTAAGCCCGACGCCGTCGCCGCCTATCGTCGGGCGACGGAGATCGAGCCGTCCAACCCAAGAGCTAAGTATGGCCTGGGCAAACTGCTCCGTGAGACCGGGGAGGCCGAGGAAGGCGAGGCCTTGATGGCGGAGGCGCTTCGTGCGGATGCGACCGTCGCGGATGAGGACGAGCCCATGCTTGAGGTTCGGCGTGCGAGCTGAGCCGGTCAACGGTTCAAGGAATGCGCTGGCGAGGCTGCGGTGCAGCTTCTACAACCGTGCGACGCATCGGCAAGGGAGGCAGGTTTGCGGGGTGAGGTTCAAACGTTCGACGAGGCGACCGGATTCGGTTTGATCCTCGGCGACGACGGCGAGCGCTATTCGTTCACGAAGGAGGATGTCCAGCCGCCTTCGGTTCTGGAGCGCAGTCAGCGGGTCGATTTCATCGCCGAGACCGACGGACGCGCACAGCAGATCATCGCCATGCGTCCACCAAGGGTGACCATCTCTGCGACAGGCGGCGGAGCAGGAAGCGGGGTGTTCGACCTTGGCCGCGTGATCCAGCGGACCTTCGGCGCGATCAAGCAGAACGCCGCCGTCCTCTTCGGCTCAGCGGCGCTTTTGGTCGGCGCGCCCAGCATTCTGTCGGCCTATGGCCAAAGCGCGATGTTGAGCGAAGAGTTCGGACCGGGCGTCTTGATGATGATGGCTGGCTTAGTGCTGAACTTCGTCGGACTTTATCTTTTGCAGGGCATGGTGGTGAAGGCGGCCGTGAACGGCTTCAACGGCAAGACGACCGCTTTCGGAGACGCCTTCAATGTGGGGATTCAGAACTTCCTGCCGCTGCTGGGTCTGGCGATCGTCGCCTCCATCGGGATGATGCTGGGCTTTCTGTTGTTGATCGTGCCGGGCATCATCTTGTCAGTCATGTGGTCGGTCGGCGCTCCGTCCGTGGTGGTCGAAAAGCGCGGCGTATTCGCCAGCCTGCAGCGCAGCCGCGAACTGACCAAGGGCTATCGCTGGCAGGTTTTCGGCCTGCTGGTGATCTATGTGATCCTGTCTTGGATCATCGGCGCGGCCATCGGCGGTCTCAGTCTGGCGACCGGGGGGACTTTCACCGGCGGCACGCCCAACCTGGCCGTCAATCTGATCACCGAGCCCATCGTCAACATCCTGTCCGGTGTCGTCGCATCGGCCGGCGTGGCGGCGCTTTATCACGAGTTGCGCTCGGCCAAGGAAGGCGTCGGCTCTGAGGAACTGGCCTCGATCTTCGACTGATCGCGCGAGCCGTCAGACGTCGTGCTTGTCGCGGCGTCTGACACCCATCAGCAGCTTCTGCTCGAGACGGGCACGCAGAGCGGCATAATAGGCGCTGAGGAAATCCCGATCCGTATCGTACGGGCCACGCGTCCAGCCGATCTTTTTGGCGATGCGGTCGGCGACGTCTCGAAAGGTCTTGCGGTCGCCCTGTCGAAGCAGGGTCTCCAGAACATGCAGTTCCTTGGCGCCATAGGCGTCGAGCTGCGCCGGGGTGAAGGCGTAGGCGGCCATCCGCGTCGCCCCGTCTTCGGCCATGTCGCGGATCAGCTTGCGACGCGGTGCGCGCACGACCCAGGTGCCCCCGATCAGGTCGCCGATGCGCAGCCGATCCCTGTTGAACAAGGGGAAGAAGACGAAGATCGCCGCCCAGACGAAGGCCAGCAGATACATCCAGCCGTCGACGCCGCCCTCCTGGCTGCGGGCGACCAGGATGGACAGGGGCAGGAAAACCTCCAGTTCGCGCATGGCGTTGCGCGCGAAGACGGCCTCGGCCTTCAGCCGTCCGCCGTCGCGCGAGGCGACGCGCAGTCCCATGATGCGCTTGCCCGGCGTGGCGGCCGCCGCTGACAGTTCGAAGGCGGTGAAATAGAAGTTCCGCAGCAGGAAGAAGACGATCAGCCAGATGACAGCGACCATTTCGGCCCCCGTCACGCCGGCCACGGCGGCCCCTGAGGCGAAAGCGAAGGCCGAGGCGATCGTGAAAACGATCAGCACGCCGATGATAATGGCCGCGTCCAATAAAAACGCTCCGGCTCTCTGACCCGCGTCGCCGATGTTCAGCCGCAGATCCACGCCCTCGGGCGTGACGAAGGCGCGTTCGGTTTTGGCTGTGGTCAGGTCAGCGGACATGGATCCACTCCACGACGGCGGGGCGGGGTGCATAGAAATAGAGACCCCAGATCAAGGCGGTCGCCGCCGCGACCACGTAACGCAATCCGGTGTCGACGATCAGCTGGCGGCCGAACCCTTCCAGCAGTCCGGCGAACATCAGCATCACCACCACGCCGCCCATGGCGATGCCCGCAGTGCGCCCGGCCTCCACAGCGGCGTCCAGACGTCGCTTCTGGCCCGGAAAGGCGACGGCCCAGCCGATCCTCAGGCCTGCCGCGCCGGCCAGGATGACAGCGAACAGTTCGGTCACGCCGTGGATCAGCAGCCAGCCGCCCAATTCGAGCCCCAGCCCGCGACTGGCGAACAGGGCGAAGAAGGCGCCCAGCGTCGCGCCATTGTAGAGGATCAGCAGGCCCGTCGGCAGGCACAAGGCGAACCCGAGCGCAAACGCCAGCAGGGCGACCTGGGCGTTGTGGGTGAACAGATAGGCGGCGAACGCCGACAGGCCGTGGGGGCCGTCCGCGCCGTTCAGGGTGGCGCGCAAGGTCTCGGTCGAGGCGGCGGGATCGCGCCCGCCGCTCAGGTCGGCGGGCACGAAGGCGTAGAACCATTCCGGCTCATGGATCACCAGCCAGCCTCCGACCAGGGCGCCCAGCAGCATCAGGGCTGTCGACACAAGGGTCGCGCGCCACAGTCCGCGCACGGCGGCGGGCCAGTCGGTGCGGAAAAAGGCGACCATCCGGTCCTGGATTGTCGCGCGCGAGCCATAGACGAAGAAATACGCCCGCGCCGACAGGGTCTCCAGATAGTCGATAAGCCCCTGATCCAGAGAGGTCTCGCGCGCCACCGACAGGGCCGACAGGGTCGAACGATACAGCACCGGAACCGCCAGAATCTCGGCGTCGGTCAGTTTGGACGCGGAACCCTTCTCGGCCTTGTCCATCAGCCGCTCCAGGCGTCGCCAGTCGTCCTCGCGCGCCTGGCGGAAGCGCTGGCTCTTCAGCAGCCCGGAGGGAGGCACGTCGGTCACAGCAGATCCCTCCGTTTCAGGTCCAGATAGGCGTTGACAACCTCGGTCCCGACGCGATCGGCTGGGGCATCGACGATATGCGCCCCCATGCGCCGCAGCCGTCCGATCACCGTCTCGCGTTCGCGCAGCAGGGTTCCGGCGACGACGGCGCGCGAGACGTCTTCGGGCGTCTGGGGATCGACCCCGGTCAGGCCTTCCAGCTCATCGTCGCGCAGGACGACGAACAGAACGAGGTGGCGCCGCAAAAGCCGCCCCAGCGACTCGATCATCAACTCGGCGGCGGTGGTGTCGGTGAAATCGGTGAAGACGACGATCAGAGAGCGGCGCTGGAGCTGGCCCGACAGGGTCGCTAACGCCAGGGTGTAGTTTGTTTCGCGCGTCGAATAGTCGATGCGGCCGGCGACAGTCTGAAGCGTGCGAAAGGCGTCCAGACCACCCACAGCGCCGGTGGCCAAGCGCGGCTGGGAATCGAAGGCGAAGACGCCCGTCCGGTCGCCCGATCGCAGGCAGGCGTAAGACAGTAGTAGGGCGGCATGAATAAAGCGGTCGATGCGCGGCATGCCGCCGACCGGTTCGCTGGCCGCCCGACCTCAGTCCAGCGCCATGATGACATTGTGGTTTCGCTCGGTACGGAATTCCTTGGCAAACAGTGCGGCGTGGCGGGCCGACTGCTTCCAGTCGATGGAGCGACGGTCCATCCCGGCCTGAAAGTCGCGCAGGGCCTGAAACTCCGACCCCTCGCCGATCTCCAGCTGGGTCTTGGCACCGAACAGGGCGTCGCGGGCGAACAGGCGAACGGCCTGATCGCGGACCCATTGCAGGTCGGTCAGCACCGGCGCCGCCAGCTCCAGGGCGAAGGTCTTCTGCTTCCAGGCCAGGCCCATCGGGCCATGCCAGCGGACCCATAAGGCCTTCAAGACGGCTGCGCCTCGGCGATTGGGCGTGAAAGGAAAGGCCAGGACAGCGGCGCGATTCGAGACCGTGGCGCGGCGCGAAACTTCTTCCAGCCCCAGCCGTGTGTCGCCCGAAAGGGCCACCTCGACGCTCTTGGGAGCCGGGCCTCCGGCGTCGAAACGCACTGTCAGTTCGGCTCGGTCGGACCGGCCCACGGCCGCACGCACCGGCCGAGGCTGGTCCATTTCCAGCTGGGAGCGCGAGCCGCCGCGCAAGGCGTCCAAGGCCAAGAGCAGCAGGACTCCTGCGATCCAGACCGGCCCGGCGAGCCAGCCTGCAGGGGTCAGGACGCCAGCCAGCAGAGCGACGGGAACGCCCGCCGCCATCGCCGTCACCGCGCGTCGGGTGGGATAGATCACCGGGGCGCCGCCACCTGATCCACCAGGCTGGCCAGCACCTGTTCGACGCGCCGTCCCTCGATCTCGGCCGCAGGCGACAAGACCAGGCGATGACGCAGGGCCGGAATGGCCAAGGCCTTCACATCGTCGGGAATGACGTAGTCGCGGCCGTCCAGAGCCGCCCGCGCCCGCGCGGCGACCGCCAGCATGGCCCCGGCGC
This sequence comes from Brevundimonas vesicularis NBRC 12165, assembly GCF_001592205.1. Classification (GTDB taxonomy): domain Bacteria; phylum Pseudomonadota; class Alphaproteobacteria; order Caulobacterales; family Caulobacteraceae; genus Brevundimonas; species Brevundimonas vesicularis. The sequence continues at coordinate 144,335 of NZ_BCWM01000003.1, forward strand.
GCGGCGATGCGCCGGTCTCGACATCGGCGGATGTCCGCGTCGCGCGCACCAGGCCGGTGATGTAGCCGATCACCTCGTCGGTCAGGCGCACGTCCGCCACCGTATTGACGGCCGCATCGATGACCGCGGCGTCGGCGACAACCTCGACCCCAAGGGCTACCGGATCCATCAGGCCGGTACGGGAACCGTGGGCGGCGACGATGGCGCGCTCCTGCTCCAGGCTGGGATAGTCCAGCACCTGTTTGAACAGGAAGCGATCCAGCTGGGCCTCGGGGAGCGGATAGGTGCCTTGCTGCTCGATGGGGTTTTGGGTGGCGACGACGGTGAAGCGGGGGCTGAGGCCGTGGGCTTCGCCGTCGATGGTGATCCGGCGCTCCTGCATGGCTTCCAGCAAGGCGGCCTGGGTCTTGGGCGGCGTGCGGTTGATCTCGTCCGCCAGCAGCAGTTCGCAGAAGATCGGCCCGCGCGTCAGGGTGAAGCTGGACGTCTGGAAGTTGAACAGGTTCGATCCGATGATGTCGCCGGGCATCAGATCGGGCGTGAACTGGATGCGGCCGTAGTCCAGACCCAGGGTGCGCGCGAACGTCTGGGCCAACAGGGTCTTGGCCGTACCGGGCGGGCCTTCCAGCAGGACATGGCCGCCGGCGAACAAAGCCGTCAGCAGCATATCCACGGCGTCTTCTTGGCCGACCACAGCCTTGGCGATCTCGGCGCGAATGCGCTCGGCGATCGCCTTCACTTCATTGACGTGCACGGGTCAGCTCCTGGTTCCAGCGATGTAGGGCGCCGGCGACCCGCATCAGGTCGGCCGGCGACTTGGCGGCCCGGGCCTGTTCGGCCAGGGCGGTGTAGGTTTCGGTCGCGCCGGTGGTTCGGCCGACACGGTCGAGGAAGACGTCCAGCGCCCCCTCGTCCAGATTGCGCGGCGCCCCGATGGCGCGGGCGACTGCGGCGCGCACCAGAAGGGCGTAGGGCGCGGCCATCCGGTGTTCGCGCCGCGCCAGGCGAACGAGACCGGCGGTGTTGTCCGCCAGGCCCCGCTTGCCAAGCGCGATGACACGGCCCTTCTCGCGCGCTGGACCAAAGCGGACGGCGGCCTGGAATCCGGCGAAGACGGCGAGCGCGACCAGCACCAGGGTCATGCCGAGCAGCGGCGGCTCCAGCATCAGCCGCAACATGTTGCGCGTGCGCTGGAAGCCGTGCAGCGTCAGATCGAACATCACCGGCGCCTCATCGGCGCGCACGATGTCGACCAAGGCGACGGCGGTCGTCGCCCCATCAAAGGTCTTCAGCGCAGCCGTATCGATCAGGTCGGGGTCGGCCAGGACATAGGTGCGCATTTCGCGGTGCATCGCCAGGACGGAACGGCCCTGATCGTCGACGACGACCGGGATCCAGTCGGGGCCCTCCAGGGTGCGCAGTGCCTCGATCCGGACGGGCCGTCCGAACGACGCGCCATCGGGACGGCGCAAGGCGACGGTCGCGCCGCCTTTGCGCTCGGTCAGTTTCAGACCGTTTCGCAAATCCTTCGGCAGAGACGCCACAACGTTCTGGGCCGGTTGCACGCCCACAGTCTTCACCCAGCCGGCATGGTTCGCATCCGGGATGGAGGTCCATTTGGGCAGGACGATCAACGTCGCACCGTAATGCTCGATGTCGTCGATCTGTTCGGGTTTGGTCTGGATCGACGGCGTCAGGATCAACAGGCTTTCGTCCGATGTTTTCGAAAGCGTCCCCCGGTTCATCACCACCGGCACGCCCGCGCCGCGCAAGAGGGCGGCCAGACCGCCGAAACCGGTGGACGACCGCGACAGGGCATGGCCGCCACCGTCGTTGCCGGATTTGAGTTCCGGCGCATAGGCCGACAGGACGCCGAGGCCCGCCAGGGCCACCACGCCCACCAGCAGCACGACGATTATGGTGATCGGCGAGAACCCGCCGCTTGCCGCGCCTTCGGACCGGCTCATGCGCGCCAGCCTTCGGGCAGGGCGAAGGCCTCATAGGCTTTGCGACAGTCGGCGAAATCCTGGGCGCCGACAGGTGCGCCGCCGAACAGGCTGCGCTCCACCATTCGGCCGATCAGGTCGAAGGCGGGTCGCGCGGCGTCCGGCAGGGCCCTCAATCGGGCGATCTCGCGGGTGGTCAAGGAGATCCGAACGGCGCGCGGCTGGCGCTGTTCGATGTCCTGAACGCTGCGCAGAAGAATCAGATGGGCGGCGTCGGCATACAGGCCGCGTTCCGCCAGCGCGTCGGCGTCGGCCAGCAGATCGCGCGCGGCCTGCGCCTCCGGACGCCACTGCGCCTCCGCCACGACTTTGGGCTTCTTGGGTTTCGCCGGCGGGGCGCGCATCCGAAGAATCTCGCGCACGATGGCGTAGAGGATCAAGCCGGCGACCAGGGCTAGGCCGATCCAGAAGACCCATTTCAGCGCAGGCGCGATGAAATGAAGCGCGTCGCCGATCCAGTGCAACCAGCCGGGCGGCCTGATGTCGGGGCGCTCGAAACCGACCCGGTCGAATTGGAGAGACCCATCCTTCAGCAGGCGGGCATGCGCCTCGGCCAGGGCTTCATCTGTGGGCGAAGCCCGATCCTGCATCTTGAAAACGCACCCCTACCCAACGGCAAAGCCATACCGTTCCGTCAGATCGAGTCAACCACAGGCGCCTGTCTGACACGCCCTGCGCTATCGTGATGGCTGCCCGACTTCCTCCCTCAAGACGGATTCAGTCAATGCCGAACCCAAACCCATCGCCGCCTGCGTGAGTGCCGCTTCTAATCGAACGAGCGATGTCTGCTCCTGCCGCTCTAAGACCACGTGTCTAAAACGCCCCAACCTCATCTGAAGTCCGCCTGGCTTTGATGGTCTTCGGCTTGCCCGCGTCATCGACGGCCACCATGACGAACTCGGCCGTGGTCGAGCGTCGCCGTTCTCCTGTCAGGAGGCGTTCGGCCCACAGTTGCACCTCGACCGAGAGGGAGCTTCGCCCGGCCATCTTCACGCGCGAGACCAGTTCGACCATGTCGCCGCCGTCGATCGGGGCCTTGAAGTCGATGCGGTTGGTCGCGGCCATGACCATGACTTCGCGTGCATGGCGCGTCGCCGTGACGAAGGCGGCTTTACCCATGAGCTTGAGCGCGTCGCCGCCGAACAGGGTGCCGTAGTGGTTCGTCGTGCCGGGAAAGACCATCTCCGCGGTCCTCAGCCAACCGTCGTCCGCCTCGCCCGCCTCATCGAGGGGCGCCAACGGTTGATCATCGTCCGCCGGCCTCAGTGCGACCATGTTGAAGGCCCCGCGCGTGCACAGGCGGCGCTCGCCGCTCAGCAGGCTCTCGGCGTGCAGTTCGACTTCGACGCCCAGGGACGAGCGCCCGATCCGAACGACGCGGCCGACCGCCTCGACCATCTCGCCGATCCGGGCCGGAGCCGCGAAATCGATCCGCTCGCATCCCGCCGTGACCACGGCCCGTCGCGCGTGACGGCTGGCGGCCAGAAAGGCGACCTTGTCCAGGTGGGCCAGACCAACCCCGCCGAACAGGGTGCCATGGTGGTTGGCGTCGCCGGGGAACACCATGTCGATCAGGCGAACCGTCACGGCTCGCACCTTTCCGCGCCGTAGTAGAGGTCGCGGGACATTTCCTCGCGCACGATCTCGGCGCCGGCGCTCAAGGCGCGCAGCTTGCCATTAGCGACCCGGCGAGACAGGGGCGCCATGCCGCAGTTGGTGGCGGGATAGAGTTTGTCGGCGTCCACGAACTGAAGCGCCTTGCGCAGCGTGTCGGCCACCTCTTCGGGCGTTTCGATCGTGTCGGTTGCGACGTCGATGGCGCCGACCATCACCTTCTTGCCCCGGATCAGTTCGATCAGATCCATCGGCACGCGCGCGTTCTGGGCTTCGAGCGAGATGATGTCGATGCTGGAGGTCCGAAGCTTGGGGAAGGCCTCTTCGTACTGCCGCCATTCCGAGCCGAGCGTCTTCTTCCAGTCGGTGTTGGCCTTGATGCCGTAGCCGTAGCAGATGTGGACCGCCGTTTCGCACCTCAGTCCCTCGGCCGCCTTCTCCAGGGTCGCCACGCCCCAGTCGTTCACCTCGTCGAAGAAGACGTTGAAGGCGGGCTCGTCGAACTGGACGATGTCGACGCCGGCAGCCTCCAGTTCGCGGGCCTCCTCATTGAGGATTTTGGCAAACTCCCAGGCCAGTTTTTCGCGGCTGCCGTAATGGTCGTCATACAGGGTGTCGATCATCGTCATCGGCCCGGGCAGAGCCCATTTGATCGGCTGGTCGGTCTGAGCCCGCAGAAACTTGGCGTCCTCGACGAAGACCGATTTCGGACGGCTGACGGCGCCCACGACCACCGGGACGCTGGCGTCGTAGCGATCGCGAATTCGCATGGTCTTGCGGTTCTCGAAATCGACGCCGTCGAGGTGTTCGATGAAGGTCGTGACGAAATGCTGGCGGGTCTGTTCGCCGTCGCTGACGATGTCGATGCCGGCCCGGCGCTGATCGTCGAGCGACAGGCGCAGGGCGTCCTGTTTGGCCTCGATCAGGTCGTCGCCCTGCAGCTTCCAAGGCGACCAGAGCGTCTCGGGCTCGGCCAGCCAGACGGGTTTGGGCAGGCTGCCGGCGGTCGAGGTCGGGAGAAGGGTTTTCATGAGGGGAGACTCTGAAATCTGGAAACTGATCAGGCGGCGGCGAAGGCGGCCGACCATTGGTCGAGACGGGCGCGGTGCGGCTTGATGAACCGCTCCTCGACGAAACGGCCCTGCTCGACGGCCAACCGACTGCGCTCGTCGCGGTCGTAGACGATGCGGGTCAGCGAATAGTCCTGCGCCTTCAGGCTGGGCTGATACTGCTCGGTCGCCGGGGAGTTGGCGTTGTAGATTTCGGGCCGATAGATCTTCTGGAAGGTCTCCATCGTGGCGATGGTGCTGGCCAGTTCGAGGTCGGTGTAGTCGCTGGTGAGGTCGCCGACATGGTACAGGGCGAACGGCGCGACGCTGCCCGGTGGCATGAAGTAGCGGACCTTCATCCCCATCTTCGCGAAATACCGATCGGTCGGCGAGAAGGCGTCGTTGCCGTATTCCAGGCCCAACACGGGATGGTCGAAGCCGGTGCGGTGATAGGTCTTGTTGCTGGAGACGCTGAGGCAGATGACCGGCGGCTTGGTGAAGTTGTCGCGATAGGCGCGCGACGCCAGAAAGTGCCGGAACAGCTTGCCGTGCAGATCACCGAAATCGTCCGGCACGCCGCCGTTCGGGTGCGCCTTCAGGTGTTCGGGCAGGACTACGCTGAAGTCGTAGTCACGGACATAGGAGGAGAAGTTGTTGCCCACGATCCCATCGATCCGCCGGCGCGTCTCCTTGTCTATGATCGTCGTCTGCAGGATTTCGATCAGCGGAAAGGCGTCGTCGCGCGCCGAGCAAAGGCTCATCTCGACCGAGACGATCTGAAGCTCCAGCGCATAGCGATCGCCCCTCGGATTGTCGTGGTGCGCCAGCGAGTTGAAGCGGTTGTCGATCATCCGCAGGGTATTGCGCAGATTGTCCCGGCGGCTCTCGCCTCGCGCCAGGTTGGCGAAATTGGTGGTGATCCTCGTCGTCTCGGCGGGACGATAGTCTTCGTCGAGCGCGGTCCGCTTGATCCTGAATGTGAACTCGGTGCTCGCCATGGTCTCTGCCGTTGATGCTGTGGCGAGACAGCGGACAGGGACGCGCGACCGCTCGCGCGCAGTCGTCCCGTCGCGGCGTTCATGCGACCTGACCGGACACCCCGCCGGAGGACGTTATCTGTCGGGGCAGGTCTCCTGGCTCACGGGTCACGGCTTCGGGTCCGGCCTTCCCAACGTACGAAGACGTCAGTGACACGAAATGGACCTTCGGCTCGCCGCTCACAGTTGCGGGGGCAGCGCTGGCATCGCACCGGCTTCCCTCTTAGCTCCGCGTCGCCCGGAGGCGACGCGCAGAACCTCGACCGCCTCATGAGACGCGCACTCGACGCCGAAGTCAAGAAACCCATAAGGATATCCTTATGTGTTTGGCCGGCGTTGGCTTAGCCGTCGTCAATCCGAACGAAGAGCCAGCGCCGGTCGTTGCGAAAGGGCGTGCACGGCCGCCACACCGCCGCCCAAGGCCGCGACGCCCGTGGCGCTGGTAAGAAGAAGAACGACGCCGGGCCAGTCCACGCTCCAGCTTGCCTTGAAGGCGAGGGTCACGACCGGCCACGCGCCGGCGGCGCCGAGAAGGAGGCCGGCGAGACCGGCGATCGCGCCGACCAGGCTGTACTCCACGAGATAGGCGGTTAGAATCTGGGCGTGGGAACCGCCCAGCACCTTGAGCACGGCGGCCTCGCGCGCCCGCTCGCGCACGCCCGCCGCAATGGCCCCGATCAGGACGAGCAGGCCCGCGAGACCGGCGACGGCCGCGGCCCCGCGAATGGCCAGGGCGAGGCGGTCGAACAGGGTGGCGGCGGCCTCGAGCTGCTCGCGGACGCTGATGATGTTCACCTCTCGGAAGTCTGCGCCCAGCGCCTGCGTCAGGGCGCGTTCTTCGGCGGGGGAGGCGCGGGCGATGGCGACGCTGCGCGGATTGGCGCCTTGGATGGCGGCTGCGTTCAGGACGAGCAGAAAGTTGGTCCCGAACCCGCCCGGCTCGGTCCGACGAAGGGCGGCGATGCGCACATCCATCTCGCGGCCCAGCAGTTGCAGGGTCAGGCTGTCGCCCACCTTGAGATCGGCGGCCTTGGCCAGATCCCGAGAGAGCGCGATCTGAGGCGGACCGGCATAGTCGGCGGCCCACCATTTGCCGGACACGACATTCGCATCGTCCGGCGCGCCGGCTAGGGCGGACAGGAGAATATCCTGATCGAAGGCCCAGCGTTCGCCTTGAGGCAGGGCGTCCACATCGACCGGCGCGCCCTTCAACCGCACGATCCGCCCGGTCAGGAGGGGAAGGCGCCGATAGCGATCCGGTCCGGGCGTCGCCATCACCTTCGCCACCGCCGCATCGAACGCCGCGCCGCGATCAGCGGGGATTTCCGTGAAGACGACGGATGGGGCCGATCGTGGTGCGACCTCGGTGATCTGACCCAGCAGGCTGGATTGGATCAGGACGACCATGGCCAGAAGCGCGACGCCCAGGCCGATGGCGGGGGAGGCGGTGCGCGCCGCCGAGCGCGGCCCGGCGAGATTGGCAAGTCCCAGCCGCACCGCCCCGCCGGCGTGTCGTCTCAAACGCCCGGCCAGGAAGGCCGCAGTACGGCCGAGCGCCCACAGAAGGGCGAAGGCGACGACCGTGCCGCCGATCAACGCCGCCGCTGCAAGCTTGGACGGCGCGGTCCAAAGGGCCAGACCCGCCAATCCCATAGCGGCCAGGACAGCGAAGACCAGCTCGACGCCGAGAACCGGTCGGTCGGTAAGCTGGCGACGGAACAAGGCGGAAGGCGGTGTGGCGCGGGCGCGGGCCAGGGGTGCGAGCGCGAAGGCGGCGGCCGCCAGAAGGCCGAATGCTCCGGCCTTGACCAGTGGCGCCGGATAGACCGCGAAGAGGGCGGGGATGGGCAGGCTGTCCTTCGCCAGCACGCCGATGACCAGCGGTGCGACGGCCCCGATCAACAGCCCGATAGCGACCCCGACGGCGGCCAACACGCCGATCTGGATCAGATAGATGTCGCGGATCAGCCCGCCCTCGGCGCCGAGCGCCTTCAGCGTCGCGATCGACGGTTTGCGCCCCTCAAGATAGGCCGAGACAGCGCCCCCGACGCCGAGCCCGCCGGCCACCAGGGACGCAAGACCGATGAAGCCCAGGAAATACTCCAACTGATCGATCAGCCGTCCGGCGCCGGCGGCGGCCTCCGACCGATCCCGGGCTTCGAGCCGGCTCTGCGGAAACCGTTTTTCGACGCCAGCGATGGCGGCCTTGGGGTCGACGTCGCCGGGAAGGGCGATGCGCACAGCCTCGCCGAACAGGCCGCCGGGCGCGAGCAGGCCGGCCTGTTCGACGGCGGGGACCGTCGTCACCACGCGCGGCCCGAGCGCAAAGCCCCGGCCAAGTCGGTCAGGTTCGGCCAGAAGGACGGCGCGGGCGACGTACCGCGCGCCGCCGACGGTGAAGGTGTCGCCGAGCTTGAGATTCAATCGGTCCAGCAGGCCCTGTTCGACGACGGCCCCCGCTATACCGTTCTCGACGCGCAAGGCTGTAGCCAGATCCGGGGCGCCGGACATTTCGACCGCCCCGACAAGCGGGTAGGCCGCGTCGACCCCCCGCATATCGACCAGACGACGCTGGCCGGTTCCGGTTTCGGCCATGCCGTTGGCTCGCACCGAATAGGCCACGGGTCCCATCGCGGCGAAAGCGGCGCGTTGGTCGGGGCTGAACCGGCCCTGGTCGAGGCTGAACACCACATCGCCGCCGAGAATCTCCCGCGCCTGACTGGCCAGCCCCTGGCGGAAGGCCTCTGCGGTCGATCCCGAGGCGGCGATCGCCGCCACGCCCAGCGCCAGACAGGCCAGAAAGATTCGAAATCCCGCAACTCCGGAACGGAGTTCGCGGCGGGCGAAGCGGAAGGCGAGCCTCATGCAGAGGCCTGCGCCGGGGCGACGACCTGGCCGTCGCGCATCGTCACGATCCGGTCCGCGCGCGCGGCGAGACGGTCGTCATGGGTCACCATGATCAGGGCCGCGCCGCTGTCGCGCACGAGGTCGAACAGCAAGTCGGCGACCAAAGCGCCGTTGGTCCCGTCCAGATTTCCGGTCGGTTCGTCAGCGAACAGAAGCTCGGGCCCGACCGCCAGGGCGCGGGCCAGGGCGACGCGCTGCTGCTCGCCGCCGGACATCTGGTGAGGATAATGCGACCGCCGGGCGCCCAGGCCGACCCGCTCCAGCCAGCTGCGCGCCAAGGCCACTGCTCCCGGCCTGTGGGCCAACTCCAGCGGCGCGGACACATTTTCCTCGGCCGTCATATTGGGCAGGAGGTGGAAGCTTTGAAAAACCAGAGCGGCGCGCCCCCGACGCAGGCGGGCGCGGCCGTCCTCGCCCAGCGCGGCCATATCCTGACCGAACAGCATGGCCCGACCCCGGGTCGGGGTTTCCAGCCCTGCGGCGATGGAAATCAGCGAGGATTTGCCCGATCCGGAGGGGCCGACGATGGCGACCGTCTCGCCCGGCGCTACGACCAGGTCCACGCCGCGAAGGATTTCCACGGGTCCTGCCGCCGAAGGCAGGGTGAGGACGACGCCGTCGAGGACGAGCGGGGCGGCTGAAGCCATCGATATGTCGCCTGCTGGATTGGGGTGAGGAAAGCCGATCCCTATATGGGGGCGCAGATCATGACTCCAAAGCCCTCCTCACCCATGCCGTCCATTCCACGCCGCACGCTCCTGACCGGAGGGGTGGGGCTCGTGCTCGCCGGATGCAGCGCCTCGAAAGAGGACACGTCAGAGACCCCAGCTAAGCCCTCGGTCTCGCCTTCACCCACGGCCGCACCTTCGGACGGACCCGAAAAAATCGTGACCCTGTTGGGCGATTCCATCACCGCCGGATTCGGCCTACCTTCCGCCGAGGCTCTGCCTGTGCGCCTGGAACAGGCGTTGAGGGCAAAGGGGCTCAGAGTGAGGGTTCGCGGCGCCGGGGTTTCGGGCGACACGACCGGCGGCGGACTGGCCCGGGTCGGCTACAGCGTCCAGGACGACACCGACCTGTGCGTCGTCGCCCTGGGGGGAAATGACATGCTACAGGGCGTGGATCCCAAAACGGTTCGGGCCAATCTTGAGGCGATCATCGCGTCGCTGAAGGCGCGCGATATTCCCGTCCTGCTCGCAGGGATGAAGGCCCCGCCTCAATACGGCGCCTACGCCGTCGAGTTTGACCGCATCTTCGCGGACCTGGCGCGCAAGGAAGATGTTCCGACCTATCCTTTCCTGCTGGAAGGCGTGGCCCTGGATCGCCGTTATAATCAGCCAGACGGCATCCACCCCAACGCTGAAGGGGTGCGCATCATCGTCGACGGATTGGCGCCGGTCGTGGCGGCTGCACTGTCTGGGGGTTAAGGCAGGCGGCGAAGGTCACGGGATCGCCCTTGAACCCCCGGTCTCCCATCGCCATTTCGGGTTTGCCCCTCCTGGGCGTTTCCTCCCAGACCGACTTTCGGCCTCGTCGCCCCGCGCGACGGGGCCTATTTTTGTCCGAAACGACACATGTCCGAGCGCCTTATGCCCAAAGCCAACGACACCGAGCATCTGCGCTTCACGCTGAAGGGCGAAAGCGGCCCATTCTGGCAAACGAATGCAACGATTGCTTCAGTCGGCAGTGGAACGGCTCTGCTCGACGGCCTGGATCGCCAAATCGCCGCGCGCATCGCCGATCTCCGCCGGGCAGGAGAGGGGCGTTGGACACTCGACTTAGAGGTTCGGGCGCGGCCGTGATTGGACCGCGTGTGCAAGCTCGTGCACCTGGGTCTGCCCGGACTCCGATGCCAGCGGCCATGGCCTATCGTCCAAACAGCTGGCTGATGGTTCGCGGCTCTTTGTCCCAAGGGGTCCGCCCGCACCGAACCCTCTGCAGATTCATCAACCGAACTTCGAACGATCGAACGCACGGCGCAACTATGCAGCCTGCGCCGTCCAACTGGTCATCAAGGCCAAGGCCATCTCTGCTCTGACCACCAGTAACGACTACAGCACCAGCGAGGGTCGGATTGAGAGCCGGTCCAGCAACAGCTGCGAGCGTCCGAGGGGCTGGACTTCAGGCTCTACTACAGCGTGCGCGGCACGCCTCTGGGCGACTGGCGCCTGAGTGTCAACGCCAGCCGGAAGTTGAAGCTCTATCAAGAGGCCAGCGAACAGCATCAGATTCTGCTGGCCGCCTTGGCCGCCGGCACGATCTCGGGCGTCAGCATGGGCGGCGTCGAGGAACTGGTGCGCCGCAACGGCCGACCGGAATGGAAGGTTACGGCCTCCTGACCTGGAACCTGGGCCGGTGGGTGTCGCCGCGCTGATCTGGTCTCCAGACAGAAAAATGGAGGCGAAGACTGCGGTCTTCGCCTCCCTTTCGCTTGTTCGATCAGCCGATCATTTCACAGTCGCCGGGCCGTAGAGAAGGGCGTTGAACAGGAAGCGGACCGACGCCCGCGCCTGGGCGCGATTGACCACGTCCGGTCCCAAGACGATGACCCTCCCTTGGCCCATCGGCGCATCGACCAGGGCGGCCGCGCCCGCCAGCTTCTCGGGGCCGATGGCCCAGCCGCTGGCCACGACGGCCGGGCTGGGATAGCGGCCCGCGACTTGCGCCCCGTCGCGCGCCGTGAAGGCGGCGTTCTCGTCGAAAAAGACGTTCAGTCGCTCGGGAGCGCCGAAGGCGAGGGGATGAGCACGGTCCACGTCCAGGGCCAGCAGGGCGCCCGGAATGAACAGCTCGGTGGAAGGCAGGGGGCGGGTGCGACCGTCGACCGTGGTCGACAGCACATCGTCTATGGGCGCGCCCAGCGCCATGGCCAGGCGGTGCGCGGAACCGGCTGTGACGACCGTGCCCCCGGCCTGGGCGAAGGCGGCGATCTGGGGAAGGGTTCGGTCGGCGGTGATGTCGCCCAGCCAGGCGCGATAGGTCTCTGGGATGGTGTCCGGCGCGGGCTGGCGTCGGCCGTTTCCATTCGGGAAATCGCCTGGCAGCAGGTCCGGCGCGAAGACCAGGACATCGAAATCCCGCTTCAGATCGCCGGCGTCCAGACGCTGAGGATAGACCACCTCGAACGGAAACTCGAACTGCTCCAGCAGCCAGCGTGTCCAGCCGGCGGACATGGCGCCGCCGTAGCGATCGACCAGGCCGACGCGGATCGATTTCAGCGCAATGGCGTCGCCTGACGGTCTGGCGCCGACAGCCTCGGCGTTCAGGCCCAGATCTCGCACCGCCTGAGCGACCAGGGTGCGCGAGGCGTCGCTGGCCGGGATCCAGAGGGCGCCGGGGTCTAGGGTGCGGCCGTTCGCGCGCGTCGGCTCGCGTAGCCAGAAGACCGGCTGCCCGGCCTTCAGCAGGCGGTTGGTCAGGATGAAGCCGTTGACCGGCGCATGGTCGACGACGAACCCGGCCTGACCCCGACCGCTCAGCCGACCGGCTGGCGTGGCGATCAGGTCCGGCACCCGCTCCAAGGGCGCGTCGTAGGCGTCCAGAATTCGGTCGAACTTCACCCCCATCTGCAGGGCCAACGTATAGCCGGTGGCGTCGTAGGGCAGGGCCGGCGGCCCCCCGGGATATTGCAGATCGTGCGGGTGATCCTGGGGCTCGAACATGTCCAGCACATGCGGGCGATAGGCCTGGTTGGTGCGAACGACATAGGATCCAGTCGGATAGGTCTTGCCGGCGATGGAGAAGGCGCGCGTGGCTCGGTCCACATCCACCCCGGTCTTGATGAGACTGTTGAGGAAGGCGACAGCGGTGGGCAGGTCCGCTTGGTCCGCCGGGATCACATAGGCGCGCGGGTCGCGTTTCGCCGGATCGCGCAGCACCTTGTCATAGAGCGCGGGGTCCGCCGTGCGGCCCGATCGTTCGCCCGCCGCCGTTTCCAGCGCGTCGATGCGAGACGGCGTCACGCGCCAGGTGTCGGTTTCGCCCTTGGCGATGGCGTTGGCGCCCATGCGCCAGATGTTGAACAGCAGCCGGTCGCGGTTGCGCGAGGCGTAGTCCAGCACCGCTCGATTGATCGAAAGGGAGTAGTCGATGGACTGGCGAAAACGCCAGGTCTGCGGCGCGACCGGCGCGGGCAGGTCGTTGCGCGGCAACTGGTTGTCGGGGACCAGGGCGATGCGACTGGGGGTCGGATGGCCCGTGATTTCGGTCAGCAGGCCGATGGCGTTGTGGAAATAGGTGATCGACCGTTCCATGCCGTTGTTCCAGGTCGAATACGAGGCGCCGCTGCGCATCGTCGCGCCCGGCTTGCCTTCCTGGATCAGGCGGTTGTGCATGGCGGCGGCGACCTCCGACAGGGACGTCATCGCCATCGGGTCGTAGTTGTAGTTGAAGGGGTCGCGGAAGGGCGGCATGAACACCACCGTTCCCGCCGGCGCGGTCTGGTGGTGGTTATAGACGATCTGCGGGAACCATTCCCTGAACAGCATCCGGTTGACGTTGGTCGTCTCCGTCATCGCCGACAGATAGTAATCGCGGTTGTTGTCGTGCCCGACATAGGCCTGATAGAGGCGCGGCAGGCTGGCGAACTCGCGCTTGGTCGGGTCGGGCTCGCGCATGTACCAGTCCGCCACCAGATCCCAGCCGTCTGGATTGAGCGGCGCGAAGAGGATGATGACGTCGTCCAGAACCCGCAGCGCCTCAGGATCCTGTGCCGTCACCCACTCATAGACGGCGGCGATCAGCGCCTGGGGCGGCACGGTCTCGGTGGCGTGAAGCCCTCCATCGATCCAGACCACCGCCTTGCCTTCCGCCGCCAGGGCGCGCGCCGTAGCCTCGTCCACGCCTTCCGCCTTGGCTAGACGCCGGGCGATGTCGCGATAGTGATCCAGCCGCGCGATGTTGGCCGGAGATGAGACGACGGCGACATATTGCGTCCGACCCTCGGTCGAGCGGCCGATCTCAAGCAGCTTCATCCGGTCCGACTGGCCGGCGAGCGTGTGCAGATACCGTTCGAACTGCTGGTAGTTGATCAGCTGGTAATCGTCGCCGACCGCATGGCCGAACGCCTGTTCTGGCGTGGTGATCGTCTGGGCGCGGACCGACAGGGGGCAAAGAGCCAGGATGACGGCGACGACAGTCGCAGCGGAAAACAGTCTCATCGTTTTGGGCCCCTCGCCAATGGTGTCGAAAGACAGACGCACCGCATGCCTAGAATCCTCCAACGCAACCTGATCGTCCAGCCAGCCTGACAGACCTTCTAGACCGAGTCGGCGTCCCGCCTTATCGGGCGCTTTTTTGGAGCCGAGTTCCGGCTTCGAATGCCCGTGATTGCGACCGGTTGGTCGTTCGGTCAGATGCAGTTGTGCGAAGGGGCAGGGACGCCCGATCTTCACCGCAGGATGCGCGAGCCTCGCAGTCTCAGTCCGTCCAAGCCGTGACTGGTAGATCGACGATGAACGTCGAGCCTTTGCCTATCGTTGAGTCTGCGGTCAGGTGGCCGCCCCAGCGGCGAACGCAGCGATCAACGAGGGCCAGTCCGATCCCCGCGCCGTCGTAGGCGCGCGAGACGCTGTTGTCGGCCTGCTCGAACGGTTTGAGAAGGTCGTCCAGTCGACGGATGTCGAACCCGTCGCCGGTGTCCGAGATTTCCAGGCGCAGATGAGGCGCGCTCCAAGCCAGCCGAATGGCGATCATGCCGTCTCGTGTGAACTTGACCGCATTGTCAACGAGGCAGCGCACGATATGCCGAAAGTCGTCTTCCTGTCCGACGACCTCGCGCGGAATGGTGTCCGCCACAGTGAGCTCGACAGGAATATTCTTCGCCGCCGCCGCGGCAAGACTGACGCGCAGGCCGTCCGTCAGGACCGCCGCCGGGAAGAATGGAGTATTTTCGGGCGCTTCCTCCGCGCTGAAGGCGACGATATCGCCAAGAAGGGTCTCTAGATGCTGTCCGGACTCCATGATCATAGCGAGGGCATCGCTTTGGAAAGGATCGAGCGCCGTGGCGGCCAGGACATGCCCCATTCCGAGCACGCCGTTCAGAGGGGTGCGCATCTCATGGTTCATCGCCGCCAGAAAGCGGCTCTTGGCCCGATCTGAGGCCTTGGCGTCGACGAGGGCCTGGCTGAGCTGAAGGTCCATCGCCTTCCTTGGACTGATGTCGCGGATGAGGGCGCCGACCGAGGCCTGACCGGCATGATCCCACCGTGCGAGCGTCAACTCCATGGGAAAGGGATGGCCGCCACGCCGGACGGCCGTCAGTTCCACGGCCTTGCCGAAGAGACGCGGCGCGCCTCCGGCGACATATCGGAAAAACCCCTGCCAATGGGCGCTGGCGAGGTCGGGCGGGAGAATGAGGTCCAGCGACTGGCCCAAGGCTTCCTGCCTCGACCAGCCGAACATCGCCTCCGCCCCCTTGTTCCAGAGCGTCAGGCAGCCGCTGGAGTCGACAGCGACTGCGGCGTCGGTGGAGTGGTCGAGCAGAGATTGGGCGGAAAGCCCGTCAGCCCGGCGTTCGATCAGATCAGACAGAGAGGCCGCCGTCGATTCCAGAACACGCTGCACCTCCGGGCTGAAGGGGCGGGGAAGCGGATCGAACACGCAAAGACTGCCGATCCGGGCGCCACGTACCGTCAAGGCGGTCCCGGCGTAAAACCGGATATGCGGTTCGCCCGTGACCAGGGGATTGGAAGAGAACCGTGGATCGATCCGGGCGTCTTCGATCCAGAGGGTTTCGGTCTGCCGGATAGTGTGCGCGCAGAAGGCGGCGCTGCGAGGCGTTTGGCAGACGTCCAGCCCGGCCCGCGCCTTGAACCATTGCCGATCGGCATCGACGAGGGAAACCAGCGCCGTCTGCACGCCGGTCGCCTGTTTGAGCAGTTGCACGGTGATGTCGAAAGCGGGTTCGGGCGCGCTGTCCAAAAGACGGACGTCGCGCAGAACCGCCAGGCGCTGCGCCTCTGAGACGTCGAGCATCGACAATAGGGATGCGTCTTCCCGATCGCGGTCGCCAACCTCAGCCTCGATGTTGATCATGGGCGATCGCCTCCATTGGCTAACGCGGTGCGCTCGACGAATCCGCCAATGTCGGCGGTTCGCGGCCGGTCAGAGCGCGACCGCCTGACCGCCGTCAGGACGGGCCTTCCGCCGAGGGGGCGCTCGACGGTCGGGAAAGACTCAGACGACATCGGGTCAGGCCCCCCGTCCGCCGGCAGGCCAGCGGGAGCCGCCGCCCACGACCGCCAGTTTCGGGCGGTAAAGCGCGCCGGCGGCCGGCGAGGGGGACGCACGGAGGCCGCCGGCGGACAGGCTTTCATCGTCGCCGGCGGTGACATCACCGATGGTAAAGCGTGTGAGCCGGTCCATCATGCGCGCGGCGTCTTGAGAGAGGGTGAGGCTGGCGGCGGTAGATTCCTCGACCATGGCCGCGTTCTGCTGGGTGATCTGATCCATCGCATTGACGGCCGTATTGACCTCCGCGAGACCGATCGCCTGTTCCTGCGTCGAGGCGCGAATTTCGGTCATCAGACCTGTCACGGTTCCGACTCCCGCGGCGATGTCGGACAGGGCTCGGCCGGAGTCCTGGACCAGACCGACGCCGGCCTTGACCTGGGCGGCGCTCTTGGAAATCAGGCTCTTGATCTCACGCGCGGAGTCGGCCGACCTCTGCGCCAAGGCGCGCACCTCCGACGCCACGACGGCGAACCCCCGTCCGGCCTCGCCGGCGCGCGCAGCCTCCACGCCTGCATTCAGGGCCAGGAGGTTTGTCTGGAAGGCGATCTCGTCGATGACACCGAGAATTTCGCCGATATTGTCGGAAGACCGCGCAATCTGCGTCATCGCCTCCATGGCGTGTTCGACGATGGCGAGGCCCGCCTCCGCTTGGCGCCGGGTGTCCGAGACGACGCCTTCCGTCGCCGCCGCATTGGCGGCCGTCTTTTGGACCGTCGCTGTGATCTCATCCAGGGCCGCAGCCGTCTGTTCCAGCGCCGCGGCCTGGTTTTCGGTGCGGCGCGACAGGTCGTCGGCAGCGGCGCTGATCTGGCTTGCACCCGTTTGCACCGCGCTGGCGTCGCCGCGAATGGCGCCCAGGGTGGCGGCGAGGGCGATCAGAGCCTGGTTGAAGTTCTCCCTGAGACTGGCATAGTCGCCGACAACGCTGTCGCCTATGCGATAGGACAGATCTCCGGCGGCCATCGCCGAAAGCCCTTTGCCGGTTTCCTCGACAACCGTCGCCTGGATCTCTGCGGCCGCCCTGTCGGCCTGCACGCGGCGTTCGCGCTCGTCTTCGATCGCCGTGACGTCGCTGGCGAATTTCACTACCTTATACGGGCGCCCGGCTTCGTCGAGGATGGGGTTGTAGGAAGCCTCGATCACGACGCGACGTCCACCCTTGCCATAGCGCACGAACTTGTCGACGAAAAATTCGCCCGCGTTCAACCGGCGCCAGAAGTCCCCGTAAGCGGGCGTGTCGGCCTCGACGGGATCGACGAACATCCGGTGATGCCGGCCCTGGACGTCCTCGAGGTCGTAGCCGAGCACGGACAGGAAGTTGGCGTTGGCGGTCCGGACGGTTCCGTCCAGCTCGAACTCGATCACCGCCTGGGAGCGATGAACGGCGCTGACGAGACTGCGCAGCTCCGCCGTTTCGGTCTGGGCTTTCAGGCGGGCGGCGGAGTGACGTTTGAACATGGGGGTGTCTCCTTCGATCCCGGGGGAGAGGATCGCGGCATCCGCTCATAATGCAGGAACCTTAACAGTGATTGTATCAAGATCGATATAATTGGGATCGGGCGTGTTAAGACGGACGCATCACCATCGGGACTGTCCGCCATGAGCCTTTCGGCGCCTCACGAAGACGAGCCGAGCGATTTCACGGAACTCCATATCGATCAGCAGCTCTGTCTGGCGCTCCAGATCAGCAGCAGCCTGGTGACACGCCTCTATCGTCGCGGCCTCGCTCCCCTCGGGCTGACCCATCCCCAGTATCTGGTGCTCATCGCGCTCTGGGAGGCGGAGGAACCGATGACGATGGGCGACCTGGGTGCGCGTCTGTCCCTCGATACCGGATCCTTGACGCCCCTCGTCAAGCGTATGGAGGCGGCCGACCTGGTCGCGCGCAAGCGCGATACGCGCGATGAACGGCGGGTCTGGGTTCAGCCCACGCCCAAGGCGATGGCGATGCGAGCGGATCTGGCGGCGATCCGGAGAGAGGTCGTGCGCCAACTGCCGGTGACGGGAGAACAGATCGCGTCGCTCCGACGTCTTCTGCAGGACATGAACGAGGCGCTGATCCAAGCGGACGCAGACCCGGCCTGATGAACCGATCGCTGTGTTGGTCGAGGGCTCAAACCGTCAAGAGCGCGGCGGCGGCTGCGCGTTTCACACTGCTTTCAGCGATCGCTTCGAAACGCAGGTCGGTCATGCCGAAATACTCCGCCTGGTTCGTGGCGCACCAGTCGGTGGTGGCGATACGGACGTGATCGGCCCTCGATGAACCCACCGCCGCATAAAGGAAGTCGCCGCTACGGTCGGCCAGGGGCATCGCGCGGTCCTGATTGGCGCGGGCCATGACGCGTTCCAACTGGGCGCGGGAAATCGTGGCGCTCATCAGCTTTCCATCAAAGCGGACCACGGAATCAAAATCGTAGCGGCTGACGGGCCCGGCGGGGACGCCGGTCCCCAGGGTGGTGTGGCCGATAAAGCCGGCGTCGGCGCCGGCCGCCTGGGCCAGTCCGGCTGCGACACGCCGTCCCGTATCGCCCAGCGACAGGGCGCAAGGGCTGTTTCCGAGGATGGTCCGCTCCTCGTCTGTCAGATTGGCGGCAAGGGTCGCGGCGATCAGGTCCGCCAGCGCGGGAGAGGCGGGCGCCTCCCGCACGACGGCGCGGGAACGGGCCGTGACCGAGCCGTCTGATAGGAACTCGGCTGCTGTATAGGCCGCGGTCCAGGAACCGGTGTGGACATAGGCGCTGCGGCCCGGTCTGTGCTGGAACAGCAGGTGGTTGTGACCGCCGATCATTAGGCTGCCGTCCGGCAACAGCGGCAGGATGTCCCGATCCGCGGTCACCCCGGCGTGGCTCATGACCATGACGAGGTCTGCGCCGGCCAGGGTCTTGGCGAGGTTGGCGGCGGCCCATGTGGCGGCCGCCGGGATAGACAGCTGGTCGCGCGAGGATTTGGGGTAGGTGGTCAGTGCATCGGTCGCCATGCCCACAACCCGAAGGGACCGTCGACCGAAAGGCAGCGTCATGGACGCATCGGCATAGCCGGAGCCGGTGCGCGTATCGCCGATGGTGCTGACAACCTGAATGCCCAGACCCTTCAGGCGGGCGACGACCTCGGCCAGGTCGGGGGTCAGGTCGTTATCGTGGTTGCCCAGGTTGAACACGGTTGGCGCGATCGCCGGCAAGGCCGCCAGGAAAGCCCAGTCGATCACGCCGCCAGAGCGCACGGCGACGACATTGCCGTGCTCGAAGATGTCGCCGTCGATGGCGATGACGTGCGGGACGGGGTTGGCGCGGACTTCGGTCTCGAATGCGGCCAACAGCTGGGCGGTCCGCTCATAGGCCGAATGCATGTCGGAGACGGCCAGCACGCGGCCGATCACATCCGTCCGCTTCATGCCAAACAGCCCTGGCGCAATCGCCGTCGCCCCGGCGAGTTGAAGCAGCCTGCGACGGGAGGGCGTGACGAGAGGCATACGCGATCCAAACGATGTCCAGGAGGACGTGCGGAGCGAACTCACGCAGCTGTTCAGGTTCGCATTTCGGGCGCCCCGGCACAATGGCGCCGCACCCTTCATTCCCCGCCCGAAGACAGATTGTCACACGGGTGTGGCCGCGTCTTCAAAGGTTCAAGAAACAGGTCCGCTCTGCACTGGCGGCTCTGGCTGTGAAGCTTTACGGCCTCGCGCGACAAGTCCTCCCCCTGTCGCCATGGAAATCTCGATCATGCTTCGCCAAGCCCTTCTGGCCGCCACCGTCAGCGGCATCGCCCTGCTGAGCGCAGGCTCGGTTCTCGCCCAGACGACGGACGCCGCCGTTGAGCCCGCCGGCGTCGACGACATTGTCGTCACCGCCCAGCGCCGTAGCGAGAACATCCGCGAGGTGCCGTTCGCCGTCACCGCCCTGAACACCCAGACCGTCCAGGACATCTCGGCCGGCGGCGCCGACATCCTGTCGCTTTCGGGCCGCGTGCCCAGCTTGCAGGTGGAAAGCTCGAACGGTCGTTACGCGCCGCGGTTCTACATTCGCGGCTTGGGCAATGTGGATTTCGACTTCACCGCTTCGCAGCCGGTGTCGGTCGTGCTGGACGACGTCGTGCTGGAGAGCGTCTATCTGAAGGGCTTTCCCCTGTTCGACGTGCAGCAGCTGGAAGTGCTGCGCGGTCCGCAGGGCACCCTGTTCGGCCGCAACACGCCCGCAGGCGTGGTCAAGATCGACACCGTCAAGCCGTCGGACGACTTCACCGGTTTCGGCTCGCTGACCTATGGCAACCTGGGTTCGACCCGGGCCGAGGCGGCCGTCACCCTGCCGGCGTCGGACACGCTTCAGGTGCGTGGCGCCATCCTCTGGAACCATCGCGACGACTGGGTGAACAATGCCTACAATCCGTCGTTCGCCAATCCCGACAAGGATGATCTGGGCGGGTTCGACGATCTGGCCGCCCGCGTCCATGTCGCCTGGACGCCGACCGATCGGCTATCGACCCTGCTGACGCTGCAGGCCCGCGACTATGACGGCACGGGCACGATGAACCGCGCCAACGCCCTGACCAAGGGCTCCAACAAGCTGAACGACAACTTCGACCGCGACACAGTCTATTACGACGGCGGCCGCAACAACTTCCAGAAGCAGAAGACGACGTCCGAATCGTTGAAGGTCGCCTATGACTTCGGTCCCGCGACCCTGACCGGCATCGTCGGCTCCTATCAGGGCTGGTCCCAGGGCGACGGCGACATCGACGGCGGCGTGGCTTCGGCCCCGGCGACGGCGCCTTTCAAGACGCCCTTCAACTCCGAGACAGGCACCCTGTCCAGCGACCTGCTGCAGAACACCTATGAGCTGCGCCTGGCCTCGAACGGCGACGGCCGCATCGGCTGGCAGGTCGGCGCCTTCTATTGGGACGAGCGGATCAACCTGGTGTCGGGCTCGTTCAACGGCACGGGCAATCCGCAGCCGACGCGGGTGAACGACATCGTGCAGAAGTCGGATTCGTGGTCGGTGTTCGGTCAGGGCAGCTACAAACTGACGGACGCTCTGAAGGTGACGGCGGGCGTGCGCTACACCGACGACAACCGCGACTACAACGGGCGCATCGTGTTGGGGACGGGCGCCGGCGGCACGGGCGCCGTCTCCGTCGGCGACCAGCAGGTCAGCTGGGACGTCAGCGCCCTGTATGAGGTCAACGACAGCCTCAACCTGTTCGCCCGCGCGGCCAAGGGTTACCGCGGCCCGTCGATCCAGGGGCGCAACCTGCCGGTCCTGACCACGGCGAACTCCGAGACCGTCATGTCCTACGAGACCGGCCTGAAGGCCCGCCTGCTGGACGGCCGCGCCCGGTTCAACGCGACGGCCTATGTCTATGAGGTCAGCGACATGCAGTTCACCGCCATCGGCGGGGCGGACAACACCAACCGTCTGATCAACGCCGACAAGGGCGAGGGTTACGGCCTGGAGCTGGACGGCGACATCGATCTGGGCGCAGGTTTCAGCCTGTCGGCCGGCGCAGCCTGGAACCACACCGAGATCAAGGACGGCGACCTGCTGGTGGCCATCTGCGGCGCCAACTGCACCGTCACCGATCCGATCGTGACCGTGGGCACGACCCGTCGCGCCAAGATCGACGGCAACCCCTTCCCCCAGGCGCCGGAATACACCGCCAACCTGACGCTGAACTACGTCCGGTCGCTGGGGAACGACACCGAGCTGTTCGCCTCGACCGACTGGGTCATGCAGAAGAACTTCAACCTGTTCCTCTATGAATCGGTCGAGTTCATGCAGGACACGCATTTCGAAGGCGGCCTGCGCGCAGGCTGGCGCGACCTGAACCGCGGCATCGAGGCGGCCGCCTATGTCCGCAACGTCACCGACGAAGAGAATGTGATCGGGGGCATCGACTTCAACAACCTGACCGCCTTCGTCAACGAGCCCCGCACCTACGGCGTGCAGGTGACCAAGCGGTTCTGATCGACAGGGGCCGGGACGTCGTTTCGCAGGACCGCGCAACGACGTCTTGGCGCCGTCTTCATTTTGACGGATGAAGCGAGCGCCATCCGACAGGCGACATCTCGAGAGACGGTTTCTATTCGCGGCGATATGGCCGCGTCGGCGACTGCGGCCGTCGGAGACCGCGCTGAAGGGCCGGCGCTCAGATTTCGCAGTCTGGTCCAGCCCCTGTTTTCGGCGAGCCTCCGGAGGCTGTGTCCTTCATGTCCCAGCCTGTTAGTCGTGTGGAGCCGGTCGTGCTTTCGCGACGCTGTCGAGCAAATTCGATGAACGCCTTGAACGCGGCCGTCGGATTGCGGCGGCTGGGATAGTAGAGGCTCAAGGGCGACAGGGTGGGGGTCCAGTCCTCGAGAACACAGACCAGCCTGCGGGCATCCAGGTCGTCCCGCACGTCGGATTCCATCGCGAGGGTGAGGCCGACCGAGGCAAGGGCGGCGGTGCGGGCGAGGCTCGCTTCATCAAGGGTGAGGGCGCCCTTCACATCGATTTGGACCGACTGTCCGCCCTTCTCGAACGGCCAGCGGTAGAGGGCGCCATTGGGAAGACGCACGCGAAGACAGGCGTGGTTCATCAGGTCCTGCGGGACCTTCGGCGTCCCGCGCGCCGCCAGATAGGCGGGTGACGCCACCACCACATTCCGTCGCGCCAACCCGAGCGGAATGGCGATCATATCGGCCGGGACGCGGTCAGCGCTGCGGACGCCGAAGTCGAAACCGCCGGCGACGATGTCGACCATGCGGCCCTCTGTGACGAGGTCGATGTGGACCTGAGGGTGCGCCTCAACGAACGGCAGGACGAGGGCCGAAAAGATTTCCCGCGCCGCCGTTGGGAAGGCGTTGATGCGCAGTGTGCCCGAGGGCGTCGACTGACGGGCGCGGACGCCGTCCATGGCCTCGTGGATATCGCGTACGGCGGGCGCCACCTGAGCGACGAACTGCTGTCCCGCCTCTGTCAGAGAGACGCTCCGGGTCGTCCGGTTGAATAGGCGTACGCCAAGCGTGCGCTCCAGCTTTCCCACCGCATTGCTGATTGCGGTCGTCGACACGCCCAACTCGACCGCGGCGGCGCGAAACTTTCCGCAGCGGGCGACCACCAGAACGGCCTCCAACTCGGTCAGGCTGCTGTTCATCGATTGTCCCGGTTTCCGTGATGATGCACAACGGTTTGTCCCGATTATGTGGTGCGATGTCCATCTCTACCTAGGCGAGACCCAAGGCGCGGCCGCCCGGTCGCGACGCAACACGCAGGACAGAACGATGTCGCCAGAGCTTCCTTCCCCCATCGCCGACTATGTCGCGGCCAACGCCCGGCTCGACCTCGACGGCATGATCCAAACCTTCGCCGTCGACGCCGTCCTTCTGGACAACGGCAAGCGGTTCGAAGGGCGTGACGCGATCCGCGCCCTGCTCAAGGCGATGGTCGTCGATCTCAAGGCGATCTTCACCCCCGAGGCCGTTCGCCAGGACGGCCAGGCGGTCGTGATGGAAGGTCCGGCCCACGGCGATTTCCCAGGCAGCCCGATCCGCTTCACCTACCGCGTCGAACTGGAAGGTGACGCGATCCAGACCATGGACGTTTCGGTATGAGCGTCTTGGCGAATCCAAACGAGTTCGCGGGCAAGCGCGTCTTCATCAGCGGCGGCACTAAAGGGCTGGGACGCGCCACTGTCCAACGGTTTCTGGCCGGCGGCGCCCGGGTGATCACCGCAGCGCGCTCCAATCCTGAGCCCCTTGACGGCGTGGCGTTCGTTCAGGCCGACCTGACGACCGCCGAGGGTGGGGAGACCTTCGCCAAGGCCGCGCTCGACCGGCTGGGCGGCCTCGATGTTCTTGCGCATGTGATGGGCGGCTCCAGCACACCGGGGGGCGGCTTCGTTGCCCTGACAGACGACCACTGGCTCTCCGAGTTGAGTCTGAACCTTCTGGCGGCCGTGCGCCTCGATCGTCTGCTGATCCCCCACATGATCGAACAGGGCGCGGGCGCGGTCGTGCATGTCACCTCGATCCAGTCGGTTCTGCCCCTGCCGGATGCGACCACGGCCTACGCCGCCGCCAAGGCCGCGCTCAGGACCTACAGCAAATCCCTCTCCAAAGAACTTGGTCCGAAGGGCGTGCGGGTCAACACAGTCTCGCCGGGCTGGATCATGACGGACGGCGCGGACGTGTTCCTGGACAGGATCCGGGCGGCCAACGGCGGCACGCGCGAAGACGCGCGACAGCGCGTGCTCGCCGGGCTAGGCGGCATCGCCATCGGACGCGGCGCTGAACCATGGGAGGTCGCTGAGGCCATTGCGTTTCTCGCCTCTGATCGGGCGAGTTCGATCCATGGGGCGGAAATCGTCGTCGATGGCGGGACTGTGCCGACCGTCTGACTACAAATCGGTCTCGGCAGAGAGGAAGGGCGGCCTAGGGAGGGCGAACGCAAGATGCGACCATGACCTCGGTGGCCATTTGTGGGTGGCACGATGGAGGCTGCGGCAGGCGAAGGCGATCTGGCGAACCTAGGGGTTTCTCTCAAAGCTCCGAGCGCCTTCGCTTCTGGGCAGAAGCGCGGAACCGCACATAGGAACTGAACAGCGCCGGTATTGCTTTGCCTTTCAGGCGTTACGCCATGGACCGATCCGAGGGGGATCGGGTTGTTGGTCTTGGCGGTATGGATGCGCATCGGCGTCATCGCACATCTCAAATATCCGATCGCAGAACCCTTCGCCGGCGGGCTGGAGATGCATACCCATCTGCTCTGTCGCCAACTGCGGCTGAACGGCCATGACGTCACGCTGTTTGCAGCGACCCTGTCCGATCCCGCGCTCGGTCTTGAGGCGATCTGCGACCAGACGGAAATCGCCAAGGTTGGGACTGCAGAAGCGGGCGACGTCGCCTTCTTCCGAGAGCATCACGCCTATCTGTCGTTGATGAGCCGGCTTCGTCGCAGTTCGTTCGACGTCATCCACAACAACAGCCTGCACTATCTGCCGGTCTCGATGGCTGAGACCTTGCCGATGCCGATGGTCACCACGCTCCACACGCCGCCATTTTGCTGGCTGGAAAGCGGTATCCGCGAAGCGAGCGCGCCATTCGCGCGGTTCGTCGGCGTGTCCGAGGCGATGCGTGAACAATGGAGCCCGGTGCGGCCGATCGATCAGGTCATTCTGAACGGGATCGATCTTGAGCGCTTTCCATGGCGTGCGCGTCACGACGACCCTGGACATTTGATCTGGTATGGGCGGATTGTGCCCGAGAAGGGCCTGCACCTGGCGCTGGACGCGGCGGCATTGGCGGGTATCGCCCTGCGGTTCGCGGGCCCGATCTTAGATCAAGCCTATTTCGATGCCGAGATCGCTCCGAGGTTGACGCGCGAAACCACCTATCTCGGTCACCTCGACCACGAAACGCTGTCGAAGGAGATCGGGCAGGCGGCCGCCTTCGTCTGCACGCCGCGCTGGGACGAACCCTATGGGCTGGTGGTGGCTGAAGCGCTGGCGTGCGGCACGCCCGTCGCCGCCTTCGCGCGCGGCGCCATTCCCGAGATTCTGACACCCGACTGCGGCGCCCTGGCGCGCCCGGACGATGTGCAGGATCTGGCGCGCGCAATCGCCCGGGCGGTCGGCCTCTCTCGGTCGGCCTGCCGCGCCCGCGCCGAGGCGGCCTGCGATGTGCGCCGGATGATCACCGCCTATGAAGAACTCTATGGCGAGATGATTCAGGCGGCTGCGGCAGGGCAGATGCAGGCCAATGACGCGCTGGAAGATCGGCTGATCGCATGACGGGCGAACCTGCCTTCTGCGTTTGCGTGCCCGTGCGAAATGAGGAACGGCGTCTTCCCGTGCTTCTGGCCGCCCTGGCCGCACAGAATCTTCCGGGCAGGATTTCGATCGCGCTCTGCATCAATAACTCCACGGACGGTTCGCTCCATCAGGCGCAGGCAGCGGCCGATCGGTGGAAGGATCGACTGGACATCGTCGTCGATTTGCAGACTTTCCCGGACCATCGGGCGCATGCCGGCGCGGCGCGGCGTGCGGCCATGTCCGTCGGTCTCGAGCATCTCGGAGATCGATCTAATGGCGTTCTGATCTCGACGGACGCCGACACGCGGCCGCCGCCGAACTGGCTGTCCGCCAATCTCGCAGCCATCGCGGATGGAGCAGATCTGGTGGGCGGACGGCTGGTGCTGGATAAAGCGGAAGCGATCTCGGCGGATGTCGCGGCTCTGCGCCAGATGTGGGACGCCTACTGGCGTGAAGTTCGCGCGATCGAGGACGAGATCGACCCTTCGCCGCATGATCCGGCGCCTAGACATGGCGATCACACCGGGGCCAGCCTCGCCATCACGGCGGCGGCCTATTTGTCAGCCGGCGGGGTGCCGGAACAGCCGACGGGCGAGGATCGGGCGCTTGTGATCGCCGCTCAAGCGCAAGGGGCCAGGCTTGTGCATCCCTCGGCGGTGTGGACCCGAGTGTCGGCACGAACTACGGGCCGCGCCGCCGGGGGGATGGCGGAGGACATGAGCCGCTTGTTCGATCAGGCGCGGAACGGCGGTCCGATCATGGCGCCGGACCTTTCGCATTGGCGGCAGCGGGCGAGGTGGCGCCGGGGTCAGCGTCACGACGCGGCGAGCGCCAGGCGGCTGTCGGCACTGGAAACCCAGTTGCCCGCCATGCCGCTCGACATGGATTTACGCGAATGGGCCGACGGCGTTGAGAGAGCCGCAGCGTGAGGGCTTCGATCGGATACTATGTCCATCACCAGGGCGACGGCCACCGCCAGCGCGCACTGGAAATCGCCGCCGCTGCGCCCGAGCGATTTGTCCTGCTTGGAACGGGACTGAAAGGGCGAACCGAAGACATCGCCTGCGTGGATCTGGAGGATGACAGGCCCCACGAGGGAGACCGCTTCTCCGGCCGTGACGAGGCGCCTGTCCGGCCCGAGGCGCTGCATTACGCCCCCTATCACCATGCGGGCGTCCGGGCGCGAACCGCCCGGTTCGCCCAGTGGATCAGCGACGCCAAGCCGGCCTTGATGGTGATCGATGTGTCGGTCGAGATGGCGATGCTGGCCCGGCTGTGTGCGACGCCTGTGGTCTATGTCCGTCTCGCGGGGGATCGATCGGACCCGGCGCATCTGGACGCCTTCCGCGGCGCAGAAGCCTTGCTTGCGCCCTTCCATGAGCGGCTGGATGGACCGGTGGCGAGAGAGGTGCGCGACAAAACGCATTACTTCGCCCCCCGGCGCTATTCGGGACCGAAACGTGGAGCAGGCATCCTGGTCGTTCATGGTCGGGGTGGCGATCCGGTGGATGGCGCCAAGCTGGCGGCGGCTGCAGAAGCTACGCCCGATCAGGTGTGGACCGGGGTCGGGCCGATCGAGCCGCCGCCGATCATGCCGTCGAACCTGAAGCTGGCAGGCTGGATCGACGCTATTGGCGACGAGATCGAAAAGGCGGAGATCATCGTCGGAGGCGCGGGAGACGGCCTGCTGAACGCGGTGATTTCGGCCGACAAGCCCTTTGTCTGTCTTCCTGAGCCTCGCGCCTACAACGAGCAGATCGCGAAGGCCGAACGGTTAGCGGTGCTTGGCGCCTCGATCGTCCTGGCGCAGTGGCCGCAGGCGCAGCAATGGCCGAGCATCCTTAGGTCAGCACTCTCACTGTCGCCCACTGATCGGCAGCAGATCAGCGGGCAGGGACTCGGCGCCGCCGGACTCTGGCTTGTCGATCTCGCATCAGAGCTTGAGGCACGCCGATGACAGCCCTGGAAACAACACCGACCGCGTCATCGCCTCTGGAACTTGAGGTTAGATTGGCGGCGCTGGGTGCGCGCTACGACGCTGCGCCGCGATATCCCGCCGACAGTCTGACGCTGCTCGCCTCGGAGGGTTGGGGGCGGCGGTTCGCTCCGGTCCAAAGCGGCGGAACGGCCTATGACGAACCAATCCATAAGGCCTTGGCCTTGATGGACGCCCTACGCAGTGTGGGACGGTCGGATCTCAGCGTCGGCCGATTGTTCGAAGGGCACGTCAACGCCCTGGCGCTGTTCGACTGGTACGCGGACCCGGCCCAGAAGGCTTGGCTCGGCAAGGTCCTGGCGCAGGGCGCCTGGTTCGGCGTCTGGGCGACGGAACCGCCGCCCGGCGTTCGTCTGGTCGGCGCTCGTCTGCAGGGCACCAAGATGTTCGCAACGGGCGCGGGCGGACTGGAATATGCAATCATCACCGCTCAGCCGGAACAGGGCGAACGCGAGTTGATCGTCATGCCGGCGAACGCGCCCGAGAGGGCCGATCTGAGCGGCTGGCGCGTCCGCGGCATGCGCGCGACGACCAGCGGGCGCTATGAGGTGACCGGGTTGACGGTCGATGCCGATCAGCGGCTCGGAAGACCCGGAGACTATGATCGCGAACCGCGCTTCACGGCGGGGGCCTGGCGGTTCACGGCGGTGCAGTTGGGCGGCGTCGAGGGCCTGGTCATGGCAATGCGCGACGCGCTGTCCGACGCCGCCCGCGCCGATCCCATCCAGCGCGCGCGCTTTGCCGATGCGGTCGTTGCGGCGCGAACGGCCTGGCTTTGGGTCCGTGAAGCCGCGATCCGCGCGGCGTCCGAAGCGCCGGACGCCGGGGATTTCGCCCGCGCCACGCGCGGCGTCGTCGAACGCAGCGCCCTGGATGTCATGGAAGTGGCGGCGCGGTCGGTCGGGACGCGCAGCGCCTTCGACGGCGA
The DNA here is from genome assembly GCF_001592205.1 of Brevundimonas vesicularis NBRC 12165. Lineage (GTDB taxonomy): Bacteria > Pseudomonadota > Alphaproteobacteria > Caulobacterales > Caulobacteraceae > Brevundimonas > Brevundimonas vesicularis. The sequence goes on from NZ_BCWM01000003.1 coordinate 172,885, forward strand.
GCGCATCGACAAGATCACCCGCGATCTCAGCCTCTATCTTCGGCAGGCCGGGCCTGACTATGCGAAGGACCAGGCGGCCAAGACCTGGCTGGATCGCGATCTCTGGGGCGAGGGCGACGCCCTATGGTGAGCGAGAAAACCGGCCGGCTGGCGACCCTGGCGCTGGAGAGTTCGCCTTGGCGATCCGCGCGGTGGCTGGTCATCGCCCCGCATGCCGACGACGAGACGCTGGGCGCCGGAGCCTTAGTCCATCAGGCGGCCAAGGCCGAGCGGTTGGCGGGCGTCGTGATCCTCACCGACGGCGCGGGTTCGCACGATCATTCGGACGCGGCCGCCCGTGCGAGGCTTATCCGGACCCGACGCCTGGAGGCGGGACGCGCCGTTCGACGGTTGGCGGGGGATGCGGCTGCGCCGCCGGTGTTTCTGGATTGGCCCGATGCCCAGCCCGCTTCTCCTGGCAGCATCGCGTTCGATGCGACCGCGCGTCGTCTTGCGGCTTTGTGTCGCGAGCGGCGCGTCGATGCGATCGCCGTGACGGGTCCCGACGATCCCCATTGCGATCACCAGGCGGCGGCACAGCTTGCCAAGCACGCAGCCAGTATGGCCCGCCGGCCTCTCGCCGTTTTCGATTATGTCGTGTGGGGTGCGGCTCCGTCCGGGGCGAAGCTGCGGATTACGACGCGACCTTTAAGGGCCGGCCTGAGGGCCTACGCCTTGTCGGCCCATCAGAGCCAATTGACACCGATGTTCGGACCGGGGTTTCGGCTCGAGACGCAGAGGGGGCTGCGGGCCGCCTCGGACACCCTGTATCGGCGCGACGCCTATGGCTGAACGCTCGCTTCCCGCCGCCTATTTCGAAGGCATCTTCGCCGGGGACGCCGATCCGTGGGATTTGGCCTCCAGCCCCTATGAGGCCGCCAAATTCGATCGCACCATCGCCGCCCTGTCGACGCGGCGAGCGGCTGTTGCGCTCGAGGTCGGTTGTGCGGGCGGCGTCCTGACCGAGCGGCTGAGCGCAGTCTGCGATCGTCTGTTGGCGATCGACGTCAGCCCGACCGCCCTGGAGCGGGCGCGTCAGAGTCTGTCGGGGAGGCGGAAAGTCCGGTTCGCGGCCGCGGCCTTCCCTCGGGAATGTCCGGTTCTGGACGGGCTGGATCTCGTCGTCCTGTCCGAAGTCGCCTACTACTGGAGCGACGCCGATCTGGACCTGGCGGCGCAACGCATCGCTGATGGCTTGGTCGATGGCGGACGCGTTCTTCTGGTGCACTGGACCGGCGAGACCGACTATCCCCAGACCGCCGACGACGCCGTCGAGCGCCTCTGGCTCGGATTATCGAACCTCATGCAAGTGGAGCTCGCCGAACGGCATCCGAACTATCGGCTGGATATGTGGAGCCGGCGATGACGAGGCTGTCCGCTCTGACGCTGGTTCGCAACCGGCAGGCGCATCTGGACCGATTGGTCGAGGGATTGATGCTCAGCGCCTCGCCGCCCGACGAACTGATCGTCGTCGACATGAGCGATGCGCCCGTGAGGCCGCCGCCGGTGGGTTTTGCGGTCCGCGTCGAACGTCTGGCGGGCGACGCCCTGCCTCTGGCGGCCGCCCGAAATCTGGCGGCCGCCTTGGCATCAGGCGATATCCTGCTGTTTCTGGACGTGGATTGCATCGTGTCGTCGGCAGTTTGCGGCCGGATGCAGGCCGTGCTCGCCAAGCATGACGCCGTCGTCTGTCCGGAAGTGCTCTATCTTCCCGCCGGAGCCGTCCGGCCGGGTCCCCTGTCGGAAGTCGATCTGAGAGCGGCCGGCCGGCCCCATCCCGTGCGCCCCTTTCCGCAGGAAGGCGAAAGCCTGGAGCGCAATCCCGGCCTGTTCTGGTCTCTGGCTTTCGCGCTCCGTCGCTCGACCTTCCATCGGCTTGGCGGGTTCGACGAGACCTATGTCGGCTACGGCGCCGAAGACACGGACCTGGGTTTTTGCACCGCGCGAGAGGGCCTGCCGCTCCTCTTCGCCGGCGGCGCACCGGTCTTCCACCAGCACCATGAGGGCTATGATCCGCCCCTGCAGCATTTTCGCGCGCTGATCGCCAACGCCAAACGCTTTCACGCCGCTTGGTCGGTCTGGCCGATGGACGGTTGGCTGAGGGCGATGGCGGATATAGGGCTGATCGACTGGTCGTCGGACGGATTGACCATTCGGCGCGACCCCACGCTGGCCGAAATCGCCGCCGCACGAAAAGATCCTGCAAATCCCTTCTAGGCCGGTTCCGTCGCGCTGGCAGCTGAAATGACCGGTCGGGGGTACGAAAGCGGGCGCAACCCTCGGCCGGCCTTGGGGTTGAGCCAGGATGAAATCGTCACCCGCCGACCCCGATCTTTCCGCCACAGGCCAGCAGGTCCTGGTCGATGGGCCAGCCCCCCAGGCGGACGATGGCAAGCGTTGGAAAATGCCGGCGGCGGCCGTGGCGGCCGGACTTGCTGAGATGACGACCAAGCGCTCGCAGGCCGTGGTGTTCATCGCGACCAGCGAACGTCGCGCCGATGAGATTGCGGCGGCGCTCTCGCCGATGGTGAAGGACGCCGAGGTGTTGATCTTGCCGCCTTGGGACTGCCTGCCCTACGACCGCGCCGCGCCTTCGCGAGAAAGCATGGGGCGGCGGATGGCCGTCTTGGCCGCCCTGAACGAAGCCAGCGCAAGGCCCGTGTTCCTGGTCGCCTCGCCCGATGCGATCGTGCAGCGGACGCCGTCGCGCGAACGGATCAAGGCCCGCTTGTCGCTCGCGGCGGGCGAGGCGCTGGATCGCGAAGTCCTGGAATCGTTTCTTACGGATACGGGCTATGCGGCGGATGAGCGGGTCGACGAACCTGGCGAGTACGCTCTGCTCGGCGCGGTGGTCGACGTCTTTCCGCCGGCGTCCGCAACGCCTTATCGCATCGCTTTGGACGAGGCGGACCGGATCATCGAGATCCACGCCTTCGATCCCGTATCGCAGCGCCGGGGCGCCGAGATCGAGACGATCTGTCTGACCCCGGCAGCTGAATGGAGCGACCGGTCGCCCGAGGATGACGAGGCTGATCATCAGGACACGGGCCCGTCGATCGATGCTGAGACCTCCACGACCCTGTTTGATTTCCTCGTCAAGCCGATGATCCTGACTGACGTGGGCGTCGAGGATCGGTTCGAACGCATTCGCGCGCATGTGGCCGAAGCCTATGACACGCGCCTGCGGTTCAGTGAGGGCGCGCGTCCTGCGAAACCCGACAGCCTCTATTTGACGGAAAAGGACGTTCGGCAGGCGTTGAAAGGCGCCAAACCCCTGAGCGTCGAGGGTTGGGCGCCGACGCCGGCCTTCGCATTGGAGAAGTCGCCGGGGCGGGCCCTTAAACAATTCATTGCCGAGCGGCGCGAGGCGGGCGACCGCATCGTTCTGACAGGATTGCCTCATGAGCACAGGATCATCCTACGCCTGCTGCGTCGCCACGATATCGATACGCCGGTGGCGCTCGAGAGCTGGACCGCGATCGCACCACTGCAGCCCGGGCAGATCGCCGTCGTGACCGCTGATCTGGACACAGGCTTCCGACAGTCGGCCGCCGGTCTAGTCGTCCTGACGCCCTCGGACATTTTCGGCGGCCGGATCGCGCGAGGATCCGGCGACACGAACGATGCGTTCGGAGAGACCGAACTGCGGTTGGACGATGTGGTCATCCATGAAGACCACGGTCTGGGCGTCCTGAAGGCGTTGGAGCGGGTCGCTGCCGATGGTGTCGAGCGCGACGTTCTGCGCATCGAATATCACGGCGGAGGCACCATCCTCGCGCCGATCGAGGAGTTCGGCAAAATCTGGCGTTATGGCTCGGAGCCGGACGCAGTGTCGCTGGATCGGCTGAATACCCAGGGATGGCTGAAGCGACGCGCCAAGGTCAGCGCGCAGATCGACGAGGCCGTAGCGGCCTTGTCCGCCCGGGCCGAAGCGCGCGCAGCGTTGAGGACCGAGCCGATCGCCGCGCCGCGTCAGGCGCTGGCCCGGTTCGCCGCAGGGTTCGCCTTCCCCGAAACGACCGATCAGGCGCGCGCCATCGAGGCGGTCCTGTCCGACCTGGGATCCGGCAAGCCCATGAACCGGCTCGTCTGCGGCGATGTCGGTTTCGGCAAGACCGAGGTCGCCCTGCGCGCTGCGGCGGCCGTGGCCCTTGCCGGCAAACAGGTCATCGTCGTCGCCCCGACCACCGTCCTGGCGCGTCAGCATTTCGAGGTCTTCAAGAGACGGTTCAAGGACACGGACATTCAAATCGGCCACCTATCGCGCGCCGCAGACAGCGCGGAGGCGCGGGCGGTCAAGGCAGGGCTGGCGGACGGCTCCATGCGCGTCGTGGTGGGTACGCAGGCGCTGGCGTCGGAAGGGTTGGCGTTTTCCAGCCTCGGGCTTGTCATCATCGATGAGGAGCATCGCTTCGGCGCGCAGATGAAATCTGCCTTGGCAGAGAAGGCGCCGCATCTGTTGTCGATGTCGGCCACGCCGATTCCAAGAACCCTGCAGAGCGCCATGGTCGGCATTCAGGACGTCAGCCTGATCGCCAGTCCGCCCGCCCGACGCCGGCCCATCCGAACCTTCATGACCCCGTTCGACGCTGGGGCCGTTCGCCTGTCGCTGATGCGCGAGAAGGCGCGGGGCGGGCAGAGTTTCGTGGTCGTGCCGCGGATCGAGGATATGGAACCCTTGGCGGAACGCTTGAAGACTCTGACGCCCGAGCTGTCGGTGGTTTCGGCGCACGGTGACATGTCCCCGTCCGCGATCGACGAGGTTATGAGCCGGTTCTCCGACGGCGAGGGGGACGTGCTTCTGGCCACGAACATCATCGAGACCGGCCTGGATGTGCCGCGCGCCAATACGATGCTGATCTGGCGGCCGGACCGGTTTGGCCTGGCGCAGTTGCATCAGCTGCGCGGGCGTGTCGGCCGGGGGCGCCGCCAGGGCTTCACCTATCTGCTTTCCGATCCCGAAACGCCGATGGCGGCGGCGACGGAAGCGCGCTTGCAGACGCTAGAGGCGCTGGACCGACTGGGGGCGGGCTTCGCGATCAGCGGGCGCGATCTGGACCTGCGCGGCGGCGGCGATCTGGTGGGCGAGGAACAGGCCGGACATGTCAGGCTGATCGGCTCGGCCCTTTACCAGGCCGTCCTGGCTCGGGCGCTCGCGGCTGCCAAAGGCGATCCCGATCCAGACCAAGCCTCTCCCAGTCTAAACGTCGGCGCGACAGGACATCTGCCGGCGGACTACATCCCCGACGAAACCGTGCGCATCAATCTTTATGCCCGGTTGGCGCGCGCCACGACGGCGGAAGATGTCGACGCCTTGCGAGACGAAGCCGAAGATCGGTTCGGCTCTTTACCAGACCCCGCAGAGGACCTGTTTACCGGCCGTCGCCTGGCGGCGCTCGCCCGTGATGCCGGCGTCACGGAAATCGTATCGGGACCGAAGGCGACGGCGTTGCGGATCGCAGCGGCGCGTCGGCCCGGCATGGAAGCGTCGTTGCCGTTGCGCGATGATCGACGCTGGTCCGAGGATCGCATGATCGTCGATGCCGCCAACGATCAACCGCACGACACGGCCTTCATCGAGAAGCTTCTGACCGAATTGGCGGCGGCCTGAGGGCATGGCGGGCTTGAGCCGGTTTCAACGTCTGGAGTCTGTTTTGTTGGGAGCAATTCCGCCGCTGGCGCGCTGATCGACGACCGCCGACCGATCACGGCGGAGCCTCGCGTCTTCGCTTTCTAAAAAGCCCCTGCATGCTCACAGACACCCGCCTTACTGTCGTCTTCCTTCATTCCCTGGGCTCGAGCCGCCACGATTGGGACGCGGTGATCGACCGGCTTGCCGATGAGGTGGTGACCGTCGCGATCGATCTTCCAGGGTTCGGGGACAGGGCAGGGGAAGGCTATGGCGATGTCCAAGCCGTGCTCGAGGACCTGAGCCGCCGCCTTACCGATCTTCATCTCCCGCGCTGGATCCTTGTCGGCCACAGCATGGGCGGCAAGTTTGCGACCCTGATCGCCGCGCGGGCGCGTGACGGGGCGGCCGGTCTGAGCGGGTTGCTGGGCGTGGTGCTGGTCGCCGGATCGCCACCCTCGTCGGAGCCGATGGACGAGAGCAGGCGTGCGGATATGCTGACCTGGTTCGACGATCCGACCAGGATCGAGGATCGGGGACGCCAGTTCTATCGACGCCAATACCGCCGCCGGTCTGCCGCAGGCCGCCTTCGATCGGGCCCTGGCTGATTTCACTCGATCCAGCCCCGAAGCCTGGCGCGGATGGCTGGCCGAAGGATCGCGCGAGGACTGGTCCGATCAGGCCGGCGTCCTGCCTTTCCCCGCCCTGATCATCGCCGGCGCAGAGGATGGCGATCTCGGCGAGGCGGCGCAGCGGCGTGTCAACGCCCCCCACTATCGCGCGGCTGACGTGGTGGTCGTGTCGGATGCGGCGCACCTGATCCCTCAGGAACAGCCAGACCGTCTCGCCGGCCTGGTTCTGGAGTTCGTCGGGAAGCTCGGTTCATCTGCGCTGCCTCCACCCTTTGTGGATCTGATGGCGTCCGATCGCGTGTCGGATCGCACGCGACGCGCAATGCTGGATCGTCATTTCGGTCCGGCGCCAGCTGACGGCGGCGTCCTGAACCCGACCCAGCGCGCCGTCCTGTCGGCGATGATAGCGCGAATTCTGCCCGATGGGGGCGATCCGGATGATCTGACGCGGCGTCTCGATGTGGCGCTCGCCAGAGGACAGGGCGACGGGTGGCGGTTCGCCGACCTTCCCTCGGACGCCGAGGCCTGGCGACGCGGGCTGGATGAGATCGCCGCCACGGCGCCGGAGTTCGCAACCCTGGCCCCCGATCGCCAAGACGACATCCTGCGCACCATTTCGCAGGGCGAATGGCCCGAGCCGGGCCGGCTTTCGGCAGACGCCATGAAGCTCTGGTTCGAGGACGTCGTGTCCGAGGCCGCGCGCCTGTGGATGTCGCTGCCATCGACTTGGGCCCAGATCGGTTACGACGGTTTCGCCACGGGCGGCAAAGGCCGGTTCCAGGGATATGACCAGACGGCGGCGGACCACACCGAACCTTGGCGTCTGCCGAGGGAGGGCGTGGGTTGAGCGCGCCTGCAAGGACGGCCGGCGAAACCGATGTCGTCATCATCGGCAGCGGGGCCGGCGGGGCTCCGATCGCGGCCAGGCTGGCGAAGGCCGGGCTGTCGGTCACGGTGTTGGAGGCGGGGCGGGCTTTCGATCCGGCGGAGCATACGCCCGACGAAACGACGGCCGATCTCTATTGGATGGAGGAGCGCCTGAGCGGAGGGCGCGACCCGACCGCCTTTGGGGCCAACAACTCCGGCCAGGGCGTCGGCGGCTCGCTCCTGCACTGGGGCGCCTTCTGCCCACGACCCGATCCCCGTGATCTGACGCTGGCCTCGGAGACGGGACGCGGGCGGAACTGGCCGTTCGGCTGGGACGAACTGGAATCCTATGTCGAGACCGTAGAGACGGTGATCGGGGTCTCAGGCCCGGCCGACTATCCGTGGGGCGGGCGACAGTTCGCCTATCCGCCTGTCCCGCGCAACGCCCCGGCGGATGCAATGGCCCGTGGCGCGACGGCCGTCGGGCTGACCGTTACGGATGCGCCGGCGGCCGTGCTGTCCCGCGATCGCGAGGCGGGGACGACGCCCTACCGCATGGCCTGCGTCAACTGCGGCGCCTGCCACCAGGGATGCAGAACCGGCGCCAAGGGCGGCGCGGACAACAGCTTTCTGCCGATGGCCGCAGCCAATGGAGCCAAGACTATCGCCAACGCGCGGGCCATAGGCGTGGAGCGTGACGCCGGTGGACGGATCAAGTGCGTGATCTATCGTCGCGACGGGCAGGATCATCGGCTGAACTGTCGAGCGCTGTTCCTTTGTGCGGGCGGTGTCGAGACGCCGCGCCTGCTGCTGAACTGGGGATTAGGCAACGCCGGCGGCGAGGTCGGCCACAACTTCATGACCCATGTGGCGACCCAGGTCTGGGGCCGGTTCGACGCCGACATGTCGATGAACCGCGGCTATCCCTCTTCCCTGATCAGCGAAGACATGGTGCGTCCGTCGGACGCGAACTTCGCCGGCGGCTATCTGATCCAAAGCCTTGGCGTCATGCCGGTCACCCTGGCGGGCGGGTTCGCGCGGGGCGGGGGCCTCTGGGGCGCGCCGCTGGTCGATACGCTACGCAACTATCGCCGGCTCGCCGGGATCGGCATCAATGGAGAGTGTCTGCCGGACGACGACAACCGCCTGACCCTGTCCGATGAGGTCGACGCCGTCGGGCTGCGCAAGGCGCGGATCGACTTCAGCTATGGCGAGAACGAGCGGCGTCTGGACGCCCATGCCCGGCGCATCATGACGGAGATTTGGACCGCCGCCGGCGCCGAGGACATCTTCGCGGTGGCCCGGTCGGCGCACACCATCGGCGGCTGCCGGATGGGGGACAAGTCGGACGGGGCGGTCGTCGACGCCGACGGGTGCAGCGTCGAGATCGACAACCTGTACGTCTGCGACAACTCCGTCTTCCCCAGCGCGCTTTCGGCCAACCCGGCCTTGACCCTCATGGCCGTCGCCCTGCGCACGGCCGATCGCTTCCTCGAACGTCAACGAACAGGAGATTTGTGATGGACCTCGGGATCAAGGGGCGGATCGCCCTCATTTCCGGCGCCGATTCCGGCATGGGCAAGGAGACGGCGCGGCTGTTGCTGGAAGCCGGCGTACGGGTCGCCTTGACCGACAAGCCGGACGGCACGCTGGATGAAGCCGTCCAGGAGCTTTCCGCCTTGGGCGAATGCATCGGCGTGACCGGCGACGTCACCAAGGCCGACGATGTCGAACGCCTGTGGGCGGAGGTCCGAGACCGCATGGGCGATCCGGACATCTATGTGAACGCAGCGGGCGTGACCGGCGCGACCGGCGATTTCCTGGATGTCGATGACGCCGGTTGGCTGGAGACGCTCGACATCAATCTGATGGGCGCGGTGCGGATGTGCCGCCAGGCCATTCCGGCCATGCGGCGCTCGGGCTGGGGCCGTATCGTCCTGTTCGCGTCGGAGGATGCGGTCCAGCCCTATGTCGACGAACTGGCCTATTGCGCCTCGAAAGCTGGCATTCTCAGCCTGGCGAAGGGTCTGTCCAAGGCCTATGGCTGCGACAATGTGCTGGTGAACACGGTCTCGCCCGCCTTCATCGCCACCCCGATGACCGACGCCATGATGAAGAAGCGCGCCGAGGAACGCGGCGAAACCTTCGAGGAGGCGATCAAGAGCTTCCTGAAGGAAGAGCGGCCTGGCATGACGCTGGATCGCAGGGGCAAGCCGGAGGAGGTGGCGGCGGCCGTCGCCTTCCTGTGTTCGGAGCGCGCCAGCTTTATCAACGGTGCGGGCATACGGGTGGATTCCGGCTCGGTCGCCACCATCGCCGGCTAGTCGTCCCGCCGAAAGAGAGACCGGCGGCGGGACGATCCCGCCGCCGGTTTTGTCTTGTCAGGCGACGCCCATGCCGCCGGTGACGCCGAAGACTTCGCCGGTGATGTAGCTGCCTTCCTGCGAGGCCAGCAGCACATAGACCGGGGCGATCTCGACGGGCTGGCCCGGACGACCCAGCGGCACCTGCTCGCCGAACTTCATCACGGCGCCCTGCGGCTGTCCGCCGGACGACTGCAGCGGCGTCCAGAAGGGGCCGGGCGCCACCACATTGGCGCGTATGCCCTTTTCGATCAGCTGCTTGGACAGGGCCTTCGTATAGGCGACGATCCCGGCCTTGGTGGTGGCGTAGTCCAGCAGGATGGCCGAAGGCTCATAGGCCTGGATCGAGGCGGTGGTGATGACCGAGGCGCCCGCCGGCAGATGCGGGACGGCCGCCTGGGCGATCCAGTGCATGGCATAGAGGTTGGTCTTCAACGTCTTGTCGAAGTCTTCCGACGTCACCTGAGAGATGTCCTCGCGATACTGTTGGCGGCCGGCGTTGATGACCAGGATGTCCAGTCCGCCCAGCTCCGACACGGCCTGTTCAACCATCTGCCGGCACCAGTTTTCATCGGTGATGTCACCGGGGAGGTCGACGGCCTTGCGGCCCTCAGCCTCAATCAGCGCGATGACTTCGGCGGCGTCCTTGCGCTCGGACGGCAGATAGGACAGCGCCACGTCGGCGCCTTCCCGGGCGTAGGCGATGGCGGCCGCGCGGCCGATGCCGCTGTCGGCGCCGGTGATCAGGGCCTTGCGTCCTTTCAGCTTGCCGGAACCCTGATAGCTGTCCTCGCCATGATCGGGCTTGGGGTCCATCTCGCGCGCTTCGCCCGGTACGGGTTGGGGTTGGCGCGGGAAGGGCGGCTTTGGATATTGCTCGCGCGGATCCTGAAGGGTCAGTCGATCAGTCATGGAACGTCTCCGTTTCGGGCTGGGGGGAAGTGGTCTGCGCCTTGCCGACGGCGGTCAGGGCGGTCAGATGCGCGAGGTGGCTGAGCCCCTGCGGCATGTTGCCGAGGTAGGCGCCGGTGTCCGGGTCGATCATCTCGGTCAGCATGCCCCAGCGGCCGCTGAGGGCTTCGCGCAGGCTGTCGATGCGGGCGCGCGCCTTGTCCGATTCGCCTAGCGTCGCCCAGGCTTCGGCGATCCAGAAGGAACAGGCGATGAAGCAGCCTTCCTCGGCCTGCATGCCGGAATAGCGATAGTGGAAGACGCCGGCGCTGAGATGACGGTCCAGCGCGTCAAGGGTCGCGCGCAGCCGCTCTTCGCCATCGAACCGGAACCGCACGGCCAGGGCCAGGGCGGCGTCCAGCTTGTCGCTGCCCGGATACATGACGAAGGCCTGAAGGCTGTCGGACCAGCAATGCGTCTCGACCCAGTCGAAAATCCGGTCGCGCTCGCGCCGCCAGCGATCCCGGCACGTCGTCGGCAGTTGTCCCGCGTCCGCCAGTTCGACCGCGCGGGCCAAAGCCTGCCAGCAGCTGATCTTGGACATGGTGTAGTGCTGCTCGTCTTCCAGCTCCCACATGCCCGCGTCCGGCTGTCGCCAGGCGTCGGCGCACTGGTCCGCCAGTTCGGACAACTGCTGGGCGCTGGCGCTGTCGAGGATGTTGCCGCAGCCGACGAAGCGCGAGGCGGTCTCAAAGATGTCGCCGAATACGCCGTGCTGGGCCTGGTCGGCGGCGCGATTACCCGTGACGACCGGACGCGAGCCTTGATAGCCCGGCATGTCCCAGTGTGTTTCCGGCGGCACGAGTGCGCCGTCCAGGCTGTAGCAGACCTTGGCGCCATGGCGCTTCAGCTGCATCAGCAGCCAACTGAAGGCGGCCTTGGCCTCCGCCTGGGCGCCGGCCGCCAGGAAGGCCTCGATCGTATAGCCGGCGTCGCGCAGCCAGGCGTAGCGATAATCCCAGTTCTTATCGCCGCCCAGACGCTCGGGCAGGGACGTCGTGGCGGCCGCGGCGATGGCGCCCGACGGGGAATACAGCAGCAGTTTCAACGCCAGGGCGCTGCGGATGAAGTCGTCGCGATACAGGCCGGGGCAGTTCAGGCGCGCCGCCCAGTCCCGCCATTCCTGATCCGACAGGTCGATGCGGGCGTCGATTTCTTCGATGGACGGCACGACCAGCGGCTCGTCCCGTCCGGCGACGATGGCTACCGTGCGCCGCTCGCCTGCGTCGACCACGATGGTTCCGACAATGCCCTCATCGGACCATTCGCATGAGATGCGCGGATCGTGGACGAACAGGCCGAGCACCCGCTCGACGTGGAAGACCGTGTGTTCGCCGATCTTGGAATGATACGGATTGGCCGTATCGCCCCGACGCCCCAGACGCATGTGCAGGGCGAAGGTCACTTCGCCCTCCAGGCCATCGATACGGCGGGCCAGTTCGCACCAGGGCAAACGACCGGCCGTGCCGCTGTTCAGGCTCTCGGTCAGACGCGCGCGGCCCGTGGCGGTGGCGAACTCCGTCTCCAGCACATTGCTGTCGGGGCGATAGCGGCGGGTCGCCGTGAAGGCCTCGGTCGGCGTGATCGAAAACCGGCCGCCCTCCGCATCCAGCAGCCGGTCGAAAAGCGGCGGCGCATCGATCGCGGGAACGCACCACCAATCGATGCCGCCATCCAGCGCTGACAGGGCCACCGTTCGGCCCTCGCCCAGAACGCCATAATCTTCGAGGGCGACGTAGCCATCGGGACGGAGCGCTTGCGACGAGCGCGCCGGATGGGGCGTGAAGGTCGTCTCTGTCATCGTTTGGACGATCCGATCGCAAGGCCAGCCGTTACGGCAAGGCCCGCGAGCACGCCGACCGCCGCGACCTTGAGCGCCGCGATCTGCCGGCTGGACACGAAACCGATCAACGGTCTGATCACCCGTTCGGTGTCCGGGCCGTCGATCGCCGCCGGACCGTCTTCGGGTTGATCGAGATTGCCGAGACGCGGCAGTTGCGGGTCGCCCTGCTGCGCTGTGATCATCTTGGCGGCCTGGCGATCCGCCAACGCTGGCGTGAACTGTTGCGCCAGCGCCATCAGCCATGTCGTGCGACCCACGAAGACCTTGCGGCTGGGGCGCTGCACCGCGGACCAGACGGCGTCTGCACACAGGCGGGGATCGAACAGGGGATCTGGAATGACCTGCGCCCGGTCGGTCCGGTTGCGTGACCACAAAGGCTGGGGCGTGTTGACGGCGGGCAGATAGACGGTGGTCAGGGTGACGTTGGAGGCTGCGGCAATCAGTTCTGCCCGAATGGCCTCGGTGAACCCGTCGACGGCCGCCTTGGCGCCGCAGTAGGCGGCCTGCAGCGGGGCAGGGCGCAGCGCCAATCCCGAGGACATCTGGATCACCGCCCCTTTGTCCGCCGGTCGCATGGCCCGAAGCGCCGCGCGTGTTCCGTAGACCTGAGAAAGATAGGTCGTCTCGACGACGCGGCGGTAATCGGCGTCGGTCAGATCTTCATCGCGCCCGATGACCGTGGACATGGCGTTGTTGACCCAGACATCGATGCCGCCGAAAGCGTCCACGACATCGCGTCCCGCCTGCTCGACGAAGGCCGGATCGGACACATCGCCCGCCATGCCGATCACTCGGTCTCCCGAACGCTTCAGCTGTTCGACGGCTTTGGAAAGGCGTTCAGCCTGTCTGGCGATCACCACGACCTGCCATCCGGCTCGGGCGAACCTGTCGGCGATCGCGAGACCTATGCCGGCGCTGGCGCCTGTGACGACGATAACCGGCATGGCGATCCTTCTGATTTCGATTGCGGAATGACGATCGCGGTTGCGGCCGAACGGGGAGGCTCTGACAACGACACGTCCGGAGGAAGGTTGCCGACCGAAAGATTGGCGTTGGCGCTCTGCGCAAACGACGACGCTACCGCCGACAGCGGCGGCCTACGCCTGCGGCGCGTCGCGGTCGTTAATTGAGCCAGACTGATCTTGGACCGGCCTCTCGCTTACAGCGCTGTCAGTTTGAGCGTGGAGCGACCCTGCCCGACCTATTGAAAGCTACAGACGGTTGATCGTGGAGAGGGGGCGGGGTCACGCCAACCGTCGCGCAACGGAGCCTCAAACGCTTTCAGCCTGGCAGGGCAAGTTCAGAAGCCGGAGACCTATTGATCTAGCAATGTCGGAATCTTCATCGCCACGATCTCACGCGTGCGTCGGGTGATGCCGTACAGCATCCCAGGTTCGCTTTCGTCCCAGTCGATGGCCTGACCTTCGGCCTCTATGCCCAGCGTTTCGATGTGGTCTAGCACTCCCCCGCGCATCTGAATGGCGACGACGTAAAGCTCGGGCAGGTCGTGACCTGTCAGACACAGCCGGCCGTCCGGTCCCCATCCACCGCCGGAGATGCTCATCGGCGCGATCCGCTACAGGATCGAAGGCGGCAGGGCCCAGGCTAATGCGCCGTCCACTTCAGCGTCAGGCCGATCGTGCGAGGACGCAAAGGTGTGATGGCCTGGGCGTCGGGAAGGCGGAAAGGGTCGCTGTAGGCGAAGGTGTTGGCTTCGGTGTCAAACAGATTGTCCACGAAGACGGTCGCCGTCCACGCCGACGCGTCGACGCCAAAGGCCAGTCTCCCCGTGCCGTAGTCGCCCATTCGATATTGCTGGCGTCCGTCGAAGGTCAGGCGCGACGCGCCGACGTAGGACAGGCCGCCGTCGGCAAGCAACGCCAAACGCTCGCCCAGCGGACGCCGCCAGCTGAAGCCGACATTCGCCGAAGCTCGTGGCACCCCAGGCAAACCCGCATCACGACGAGAATCAAACCGCGCGCTGGGTGAGGTGATGCGTGGGTCGGCGACAAGCCCGTTGGCGAAAAGCTCAAGCGTCTCAGAGGGACGCCAGTTGGCCTCGACCTCGAAGCCCTTGTCCGCGCCGTCGCCGACGTTGACGACATAGGCCAGGCCGCTGGGCAGAAACTGGTCGCTCTGCACATTGCGCCACCGCGCGGCGTAGACGGCGGCGCGGAGGCGGGCGCGACCGTCCGCCGATCGGTACTTGGCCCCCAACTCGGCGTTCCACAGGCTATCCGGCTGGTATTGGCGCGCCGGTGAATTGGATCGGCCGCTGAAATCCTGACCGATGACCCCTGCGGTGTTGAAGCCGCCGGCGCGGTGGCCCTGGCTGATCAGTGCGGACAGGTTCAGGCGATCGCTGGGCTGCCAGGTGAGGGCGATCTTGGGCGTGAAGCCGGCGGATTCACCTTGCCCGTCGAAGGGTCGCGATCGGGTGAACTGTCGAACCAGGGAGGTGGTGTCATACTCCAAGGCGTAGTAGCGGGCCCCGGCGGTCAGGGTCAGGTCGTAGGGCAGGTCCAGCGACGCCTCGCCATAAACGGCGGCCTCGTTCAGCCGGTCGCGCCGCGCCTCGGAATAGATGGCGCGAGGCTCGGGCGTCAGGGCGGACAGGACGGGATTGGTGCGTGTGGTGTTGGACGACACCAGACCGCCGGCCAACCAGCGCCAGCGACCGATATCGGGAGAGGCGAAGTTGGCCTCGCCGACGATCAGATGGATGTCCTTGCCTTCGTCCAGCGCGCCGATGCGCCAGCCCGATCCGAAGCGACGGAGAGCGCTGGAGGCGTCGTAGCGGCTCTTGAAACCATGCTCGACGACCGAGATCGAGGCGTTCAGCCGGCCCCAGGCGCCGCGACCCTCGATGGAGGCCGAGCCTTGGTCGAACCGGTTCTGGTGCGGTTCGCGAACCAGATTGGCGCGCCTCAGCGGGCCGAGGCCGCGATAGACGTAGTGGGTGTCCTCGGTGACGATGGACTGGTGAACGACGCCGGCACGCGCCGTCCAGCCCGGCGAAATCTCCAGCGCGGCAGACAGCCGGCCGCCGCGTCGCGTGCCGTCATTGACCCGCCTCAGGTTCAATTCGACGTCGTTGATATAGCCGCTGTAGGTCTCGCCATAGAGGGCAGCGCGGATCGCGGCGCGGTCGCCGGCGATCGGCAGGTTCGCGACCAGGCCATAGTCTGAGTTCCAGCCGCCGCCGTCAGTGCGCGACCGGGTCGCAGAGAGCGACAGGGATTCTTCGCCCATCGCCGGAGCTCGCGTGACGATGCGCACGACGCCGCCGATGGGGCCGGTACCGTACAGCGTGCCTTGCGGGCCGCGCAGCACCTCGACCCGGTCGATGTCGATCAGCTTCAGATCCGGGTCCGGGGCGGCGTATGTCACCGGCGTCAGGTCGAGGTACAGGCCGACAGTGGATTGGGTCAGGCCGGTGAAGACGCCGTCCGATATGCCGCGTAGCAGGATCTTGTTCCGGCCGGGGCCGAGATTGGTCACCGTCATGCCGGAGACGAGGCTGTCCAGTCCCTGCATGCCTGTGACCCCAGCACGGGTGATGCGTTCGGCGCCGACCGCCGTCATGGCCGATGACGAGGACTGGATCAATTCGGGTCGGCGCGGGGCGGTCACGACGACTTCGCTGACTTGCGCCACGTCTTGCGGCGGCGCCACAGGAGCGGCCGGGCGTGGGGCGATCGGGCGAGCGGGAGCGGGAGCGGGCGCCGTGCTCGATTGCCTGCTGATGATCACAGCGCCGTCTTGGCGAATAGCGTGGCGACATCCGCTGCCAGCCAGCAATCGTGTAAGGGCCGCGTCCAGCGACATCCGGCCACTGATCGCGGGGCTGACGCCGGCGCACGACGTCAGGCTGCCGCCCAGTGAAACGCGGGCCTGAAGCGCCAGGTCGAGAAGGGCGTCGTCTACGGACTGGCGCGGGATGTAGATGTCGAGCAGGCGCGCATCCGCCTGCGCCGGCGTGCTCAGGGCAGTTGTGGCGAAGAGAAAGAGACTGGGAAGAAGGGCGGCGGCGTGTGGCTTGGACAGGGCGAGGCGTTGGGGCCGCCCGCCCTTAACCGGCCTCACGTGCGTTGACGCGGACTTCGCGCGTCGAGGCGTCCACGCGGACGGGGGCGAAATCCTGCAACTGCTTCAACATCACGGCCTCATCGCCAATGCGAAGGGCGCCGGTGAACCGCAGCGCCCGAGCCGATGTCGATAGCACGACCGGCTTGTCGAGATAACGCGAAAGATCGTCCGCGACATCAGTCATCGGACGGTCGCGATAGACCAAAACTCCCTGACGCCAGGGTGATGTCTGGTTCGCAGACATTTGCGACAGGGCCGGGGTCTGTTCGCCGCGCTGGGCCAGCGCCTGACCGGCGACCAGTCGGACCTTGGGTGCGTTGGCGGGGGTGACGGCGACGACGCCCCGTTCGACGGCGACGGCGAAACGGTCGCCGTGGTTCAAGACGTTAAAGGCAGTGCCTAGCACCTCGACCTGATGATCGCCCGCGGCGACGATGAAAGGGTGGGCCGGGTCGTGAGCGATGTCGAAGGCGGCTTCGCCCTCAGCCAACGACACCGAGCGGTTGTCGCCGTCGAACCGGACGTCCAAGGTGGAATGGCGATTCAGATAGACGTGCGATCCATCTTCCAGCGCGACCGTCAGGGGCGCGTCGGTCGTGGCGTAGATCTGCGAGCCCGGCGTCAGCCACAGGAACAGGCCGACAGCCAGCGTCACGCTAGCGGCAATGCCGATCGCCGCGCCCAGCCAGGGCGAACGCGTCTTGGCGAGGCGTGCACGCGCGGCGGCGAGGTCGATGACCGGGGTCTCTGTCGGTGCGGACGAGGCATGGTCATCCAGATCGACCCACAGGCGCTCGACGGCGTCATAGGCGGCGGCGTGGGTCGGCGACGCCTCCAGCCAGTCCTGGAATTCGAGCCAGGCGGATTCGGGCACCTCGTCGTCACGCAGGGCGACGAACCAGTGCAGCGCCTTTTCCTCGATGTTGGTTTGTGCGGTCATCCGATCCCAGCCTGGAGGAACGCTGTGCAACGCGCCTCCTGATAACAAGACGGCGCCGCCAAGCTTTCGCCTTCAGACAAATTCCCCCAGAGCGTGAAAAGAATCGGCATCAGGGTTGAACCTTGCGGGAGAGAACGCGCAGCGCGTCCATCATGTGTTTCTCGACTGAACTGCGCGAAATGCCCATTTGGACGGCGACGTCGGCATAGCTGACCCCATCGAACTTGTGCAGGCGAAAGACTGTCTGCGTCTTGGGCGGCAGGGTCTCGAGAGCGGTGAGAAGGCGCGCCAGCTTCTCGCGCCCGGCCACGACCGCCTCGGCCGAAGGGGCCGCGTCCAGATCTTCGGCGGCGCCGGTCTCATGGTTCAGTTGTCGCCATTGGGCGTCGCGGTTCGCCGACCGCTGCCCGGATCGCCAGCGGTCCATCAGCAGGTTGGAAGTCAGGCGAAATAGAAAGGCGCGGGGATTGTCCGGCGGCGGGTAGGGGGCGAGCGTCGAGACCTTCAGATAGATGTCCTGCAGCACGTCATCGACATCGCCAGACGCACCGCCCAGCCGCGCGCGACAAAACCGGGCCAGATCCTCGCGCTGCGTAAGATAGGCGGCGATCAGGGGATGCGCGGCAGGCGCGGTCAAACGGGCGAAGTCCTCTCGTGCAGCCAGACGGGCCAAGACCTTCAATGCCGTGACGATTTTGATGAGGCAAGGGTCGGTCGGCGGCGTCCTTGTCATGAAGGCGCCGTGTCGCGGCGACGAGCAGGACCCAGATGCGCGCGTTTGCAGGACATGACGGCACGAAGGCCCCAGTTCTTTCGGTCGGCTAGGGCGGCGTCGTGTTCGATCTCTGGCGCTCGGGCTTTATCCGCCGACCTTTAAGCAGCTTCATTGACCATGAGCCGCGCGCGGACGAGATCGTCTGGCTGCCGGACTGCGGACCGCATGCCTATGTCGCGGACCCGTTCGGGATCACGCGCGACGGCGTGCTGACCGTCTTCGTCGAGGCGTTCGACTATCATGTACGCCGCGGCGAGATTCACTATCGCCAGTATGACGCCGACGACCGGCTGCTGGGGCAGGGCGTGGCCCTGTCCGAGCCCTGGCACCTCTCCTATCCGACCCTGATCGAGGACGGCGGCGAACTCTACATGCTGCCGGAAGGCTATAAGAGCGGCGGGCTGATCCTTTATCGCTGCGTGCGTTTCCCGGACCAGTGGGAGGCGGTGGCCCGCATCGGCGAGGCGGCTGCGATCGATGCGACGGTGGTCAAGCACGACGGCCGGTGGTGGATGTTCCACGCCCTGCCCGGACCGGACGACCGGGCGATGCGCGAACTGCACATCGCCTGGGCCGACAGCCTGATGGGGCCGTGGACGGCGCATCCCGGCAATCCGGTGATGGGCGGTTTCCAGACCTCGCGGCCGGGCGGGTCGGCGTTCCTTCACGACGGCGCGCTTCATCTGCCGGTTCAGGACTGCGCTTTGACCTATGGCGCGGCGATCAATCTGCTGCGGATCGATGTGTTGTCGCCGGACGCGTTTTCGGCGGTGGTCGTGAAACGGTTCGAGCCGGGCCATCTGCTGGACGGGTACGGCGACGGCTTTCACACCCTGTCCGGTCACGGCGACGTCACCTTCATCGATGTGAAGGGCATCCGCCAGTCGTCGGCGGAGCCATGGCTGAAGGCCGGCTTCAAGGCGCGTCGGCTGCTGGGCCTGAACGGGCCGCGCGGTCGTCGCGCCACCGGCGCCGCCGTTCATCCCAAGATTTTCGAGACCGCTTCCGTTCGGAAGGAAGGCTAGACCATGCGTATCGCCGTCGTTCTGCCGCGAGGCTGCACCTTCTGTCCGGACAAGACCAACTCGATGGAGACAGTGGTGCGCACCCTGTCGGCGCACAGCCGTTTGAACCGGCTGGTGACGCTGATCGCCGATGCCGGCGGGCCGACGCCGGCGGGCGTGCAGATGGTGACGGTGCCGGCCGGGCTGGACCGCAAGGCGCGAAATGCGGCGGTGATGGACGTTCTGAAGAAACTGTCGCCGGACATCGTGGAATATCATCAACAGCTGAAGGCGGCCTCGGAGTTGGCGAGACAACTGCCTGACGCGATCCACGTTCTTTATCGCCACACGCGGATCAAGCCGTCGCGCAATTTGATCGAACGTCTGCGATACGGTCGACGCCTCGCGCGGTTCGACCGGCTGGTGTTCGTCAGCCGTGCGGCGGGTGAAGAGTTCGTAACGGATTATCCGCGTCTGGCCGGGCGCGTTTTGTCGGTTTGCAATCCGATCGAAAGCGACGTCTGGCGTGCATCGCCCGAGCAGCGCGAGAAGCTGATCCTGTTTGCGGGACGGGCGATGAAGGACAAGGGGCTGGACCTGTTCTGCACCGCTCTGGCCGAGACGCTGGATTGCTACCCCGACTGGCGCGGCGCGTTGATGCTGGGCGACTGGGACAAGAATAAGGATTGGGCTGCGCCACAGGTGCGGATGCTGGAGCGGTTCGGCGACCGGGTCGAAATCCACAAATCAGCATCGCTGGACGCGGTGCGAGCGATGACGCAGCGCGCCGCCATCGCGGTCACGCCGTCGCGCGTGCGCGAGGCCTTGGGGCTGGCCGCGCTGGAGGCCCATGCGGCGGGCGCGGCGCTGATCTCGTCGGGACGCGGCGGCTTGCGCGAAGCCAGCGGCGAATATGCGCTGTATGTCGATGTCGAGGAGGCCGGCTCTCTGACAAGCGCCATGATGCGTCTGGTCGAAAATCCCGATGAACGTCTGGCTCTGGCGCGTGGCGGACAGACCTATGTCGAGCGGGTGCATTCGCCGGCAGCGCGCGCGGCCGAGCTGGACGCCTTGCGCGAGGCCTTGGTCGAAAAGGCGTTCGTCACGCCGAAGGCGACGCTGCGGAGGCGTCCTCTGTTCGGGCCGGCGGCGTCGTTGACCCGGCTTCAGGGCTAGGCTTTAGCCCCTTCGGATGAGGCTGTCGTAAACGTGGGTGACCGCGTCGAATCGCACGCGCGTCGGCTGGTCGCCTAGGGGTGCGGCCTGGAAGTCGGCTTCAGTCAGGCCGGCGGCGACGGGATCGGCGATCTTGTCGGTGTTCCAGCCCAGCAGCAGCCGAGCGCCCGGGCGTAGGATGGCCGCCAGAGCCTTTAACGCCCTTTGCTGCTGTTCGGAACTGTCGACGCCATAGCCCAGCACGCCGTTGCAGACGACAGCGTCGAAGATCAGGTCGGAGAAAATCCCGTCCGCCTCACACACGTCACCGGTGCGATGCCGACCGCTTCGGCCCCAGCGCTCGGCTGCGGCATCAATATCGGTCGTCCAGACTTCTCCTCCGCCGGCCTCCAGAGCGGCGTAATCATCCAGCGTATATTCGCGACATCCAACCCACAGTATGCGGCCGCCCTCAGCGGACAGGACCGGGATGTAGCTTTCGGCCATCACGCGCCGATCCGGGAGGGCGCGAATGCGCGCCACCTTGGGGGAACTTCGTTTGCGATCGGCGTCCTTGCCGAAGACCAGCGTCCTTAAAACCGTTCCAACACCCATGCACTTCCCCTCGCCTTGCCCCATAGGGTTGGTAGCGAGCAGCGGATCGACTGCCAACCATCGCGTGGGCGTTTTGCGGTCTTGTCGGGTAGCGGGCAGGTGCTCAGAACGGGAAGAAGATCGGGATGGCCACCATGGCCGCGATCCAGGTGATCAGGTTCAGCGGCAAACCTACGCGCACGAAGTCCATGTAGCTGTAGCCGCCCATGTTGAAGACCAGCACATTGGTCTGATAGCCGAAGGGCGTGGCGAAGGCCGCCGAGGCGGCCATCATGACGCAGACCAGGAAGGGGCGGGGATCGACGCCCAGGCTTTCGGCCAAGGCCACGGCGATGGGCGTGATGAGTACCGCGACGGTCGCATTGGACAGCAGTTCGGTGGCGAACAGGGTCACGCCGTACAGCACAATCAGCGCCCCGAGCGGTCCCAGCGGACGGATGAACCCGATTAGACGGTCGGCGCCGGCAGAGGCCAGACCTGTCACCTCGATCGCCGTACCAACAACCACCATTCCCGCGATCAGCAGCAGGATTTCGGGCCTCAGTCCGGCGTAGGCTTCTTCGGGCGTAATGACCCGAAGCAGGATCAAGGCGACGGCTCCGGCGAAGGCCGAGGCGGCGATGGGCGCCCAGCCGAGCGCAGCCGAGATGATCACCAAGACAAAGATTCCCAAGGCGATCATCGCCGGGCGAAGTCGGAACGGCCGGTCCGCCGCGCCATACAAATCCACGTCGCCTAGGTGCGCGTCGCCGGAGCCGTCGGCCTGGTTGCGGGATCCGCCAAGACGGGGAAGGCCAAAGGGTAGGCGTCGCCGGCGTTTTGAAATCGCCTCGGCCTCGGCGCGCTGCCGCGCCTCCTCCATCTCCGCCAGTCGCGCGGCTTCCGCCTCATCCATGGCAACGGACCGACCGAGCTGGCGCGCGCCGACGAAATACAGCCACAGGCCGCCGACGACGGCGATCGCCAAGCCCACGGGGGTTATCTCGAACAGGCCGAAGACGGGCTGTCCCGCGTTGCGCGCCATGTCGTTGACCAGGAGGTTGGTCGAGGTGCCGATCAGGGTCAGCAGCCCGCCCATGACGGTGACATGGCTCAATGGCATCAGGAAACGTTTGGGCGACAGCCGAAGCGACTGGGCCACGTCGCGGATCACCGGCGCAGCCAGCACCACGACCGGAGTATTGTTCAAGAAGCCGCCGACCGATCCACAAAGGCCGATGACGATCCAGATGCCCCTAGCGCCTATCCTCGAGGCGAGTTGCGTCGCCTGGCGGATCAACCAGCCAAGCAGGCCTGACAGCTCGATGGCGTAGGCGATCACGAAAAGACCGGCCAGGGCGATGACAGCGGGGCTGGCGAAGGCGCCCTGGACCTCGACGGGCCGAACGACACCCAGCAACAGCAGCACCGCCGCACCGGTCAGGGCAACGACGTCGGCTCGGACCTTGCCATGAATAAGGACGCCGACAACGCCGACAAGAACGGCGAGCGCCGCGATCTGATCGAAAGTCATGATGCCGTGCAGACCGTCCCCCGTCTCTCGCGTCAACCAATTTCGTGAGATCGGCTCCCTGTCAGCGGTTCACGTGCTAGGGTGGTTCCATGCTCGAACCGATTGTGCCGCCTCGTCCATCGGTCGTCGCGCTTGCGGCGTCCCTCGTTTTTCTAAGCGCCTGCCAGCGTGAGCCGACCGCCGCAAGCGCGCCTGTTGCGGAGCCGGCGCAGACCTCGGTCGTGACCGTGGCGCCCGCGCCAATCCTGGACCGCGCAAGCCTGCTTCAGGCCATGGACATCGCCGCCTCTGCATTCGCCGCCGGTCAGGAGGTCGCAGGCGCGTCGCTGGCCGGTCGACGCTTCGTCGTGCGCCAGGCCTTCGGCTGTGGTGGTCCCGCCGTGAATAGATCGTCGCAAGCCGGTTTGGCGACAGTGACATGGAGCGAGGACCGCGAGAGCGCGAAACTGACGTTGACGCCCGGCGACTGGTCCCAATCGGCGTTGATTGCGGGTGACGCCGAAACCTGGGAAGCGGCCGAGGGCTTCTGGTTGGCCCGCCCCTGGCTGCGCGTCGATACCTGTCCGGCGATCCAGGGGGGCACCTCGCCTGAAGCCCCGTCGGCGGCCCAGACCATGGGCTTGGCGGCTGTTTTCAAAGAAGGCGGGTCCAGGACCGTCCGGCGCAACGGCCGGGCCTATGAGGCGACGCTGCGCGCCGAAGGCGACCAGCCTTTGATGCCGTCCGCGCAAGGCTATCGCCTGGTGCTTGAGGGACGAATGACCGCTTTCGCGGACGGTCGCGCCATTCGCTGCCGCGCCGTGGATGCGGATCAAAGGCCGGTCTGCATCGGCGCCGTTCAACTTGACCGCGTCGCCTTCGAGGACGCCGAGGGCAAGACCTTGAGCGAATGGCGAGAAGGCTGAGGGCGCTGACGCCCCGTTCGCATCAGGCGGCGTAGTATTTGCGATAGGCTCGATAGTCGTAGTCGTGGTGGCCGTAGTTCCGGCCGGCCTCCGCCCGGACATCGACTTGGCTGAGGGTGACGCCGGAAAGGCGAACACCGGATTGGCTGAGGATGCGGATCGCAGCGGCGACGGCCCGCGCGGGGGTCTTTCGCCAGCGGGCGAGGAGGATGACGGTGTCGGCCTTGGCTGACAGGATACGTGCGTCGGCGAGGACCAGAACGGGCGCGGTGTCGATGACGATCAGGTCGAAGGCCTGACGCAGTTCGTCGAGCAGGGTGGTCATCGGCGGGGCGCCGAACAGGTCGTCGGCCGACAGGCCAGATCCCGAAAGGGGCAGAACCTGTGCGCCGGAGGCCGGGTCCAGCACCGAGACGTTTCGCCAGGCCGCCGCGCCGTGCAGGACCTCGGCCAGGCCGTGATCGGGGTTCAGGCCCAGCATTCGCGTCACGCCGCGCCGACGCGGGTCGCCGTCGATCAGCAGAACGCGTCCGCCGGAGCGCGCGGCGACGCGGGCCAGACAGACGGCTGTAGTGGTCTTGCCTTCGCCGGGCAGGGCGGAGGTGACGGCGACGATTCGCGCGGACGGTTCGCCCACGACGCTGACGATGGGGGTGATCGACGTGCGCAGCGCTCGGAAAGCCTCGGCAAAGACCGACAGCGGGCGTTGGACGACGAGATCGATCGGATGCAGCGTCTGATCCTCCGCCGTCGCCACCGATGAGGCGAGGGGAATGGCGCCGACGGCCCCGACGCCCAGGCTGCGCTCGATGTCATCGGGGCCGCTGAGGCCTGTCTGCAAGGCGTTGGCGATGATGACGGCCCCGGTTCCCGCCGCCGCGCCGAGCATCAAACCCAGCGCGAGGCTGATCATCAGGTTCGGTGCGCTTTGCGCGGTCGGAGGCGTGGCGCGCGAGACGATGCGGGCGTCCGCCTGTTCGACGCCGGTCTGGGCGCTGGTCTCGCGATAACGATCCAGGAAGGCGCGGTAGATGGCGCGGGCGGCCTCGGCCTCACCTTCCAGTTCGCGCAGACGCACCGAGGCGGCGTTGTTGTCGGCCAAGGCGCCGCGCGCAGCGTCCAGGCTGGACTGGACCGAGGCGGCGCGTTGGCGGGCGACCTGGGCCTGGGCGTCCAGGTTCGAGACGACACGGCGGATCTCGGCCTGGATCTGCGCGTCGATGTCGGCCAGCTCCTGACGGGCGCGGATCATGTCGGGGTGCAAAGGGCCGTAGCGGACAGAAAGGTCCGCGACGCGCGTGCTGATCGCCGCGCGCTGGGCGCGCAGGTTCTGAACCACGGGAGAGGAGAGGGCCTCGCCCACATCGTCGCCGTTGGAGCCGGCCGCCATCTGAGAGCGGGCGGTGCGCAGGCGGGCGTCCTGTTCGGCCTGTTGCGCGCGGGCCAGGGCGAGTTGCTGGTTGTAGGCCGAGATTTCCTGCTCCGTCAGGGTGGCGCCCTGGGCGCTGAGCAGGCCATTGTCGATCCGGTAGGCTGAGACGGCCGCGTCGGCGGCCTCGACCTGGCGGCGCAGATCTTCCAGCCGGGCGCCCAGGAAGGTGTTGGCCTGGGCGTTGGCGTCAAACTTGGCGGTGAGTTGAGACTGGAGATAGGCGTCGGCGAAGGTGTTGGCGATGCGGGCAGCCTTAATCGGACTTTCGGAGGTGAAGCTGACCGCCATCGAATAGGTCAGGCCGACGCGGCGCACGGTCAGGCGTCGCCGGACGGCGTCGATCACCTGTTGGCGCTCGATCTGGCTATCGGTCGGCGCAGGCGTGGCGCGCGGCAGGTGTTGGGTGAGGGGCGATGATCGCAGGCGGGCGTTGAACTCGGAATCGCGGATCAGGCCCAGCGTCTGTACGACCTGGGCGGCGAGCTGGGGTGACTTCAGAACCTCGACCTCGGTGTCGACGATGGCCGCCTCGGCGTCGAGCGCCGACAGCACGGCCTGTCCCACGACGACCTGTTCCTTGCGCGTATTGATCTGGAGGCTGGCGGTCGCGGTGTAGACCGGCGGCTGGCCTAGCATCAGCGCCAGCACGATCAGGCAGACGACGGCTGCGACAGCGGTGAACAGACCGAGACGACGCCGGAAGGCGGCGATCAGGGCGTGGAGGTCGATGGCGTCGTCCGCCGGCTGGCCGGGACCGCCCATCGCGGTGTCGTGGTAGGTCATCGCGCCATCGAACGGTGATCGTCCCGTCCAGTCCTGCGATGACGCCTTCAGGTTGTCAATCTTCGCGCTTTGGCCGTGTGTTCAGAACTGCGAGACGACCGCGACGGACAGGCGCGTCGAGTGATAGCTCGGTCCTGCAACCGCGCCGGACGAGGATTGGTCGAGATAGGTCAGACCGGCGGTCAGGCCATAGCGACGGTTGAGGCGATAGACGGCGCTAAAACCAGCGGTAAAGCGGGTGTCGGAGCGGTCGAGGCCGTTATAGTCGTCTTCGCTCCACGCCGTTTCCGCCGTCAGGATCAGATTGCGCAGCAGTTCGTGGTCTGCGCCGATCGACACGTCGGTGCGCAGGGCGCCGGCTGAGCCGACCACGCCGGTGTCCGCGACGCTGCGCGCGGCGGTGGCGGTCAGAGTCGTCAGTTGCGTGGGAAACCACGACAGGCGCGCACGCCCGCCGAAGCCGTCGAGATCGCCATAGGCTGTGTTCCGAAACTCCTGACGGATGTATCCGGCGGCGACCTCGCCCCGGACCAGGGCTCCGAGCTCGAAGTCCACGCCAGCCAGGGCTTCGTGGCCGGAAGAGGATCGTTCCGGCGACCCTGCCACCCTGCGATAGTCGCGGTCATCGCGTGCGACCTGAAAGAAAAGCGCTGTCGCGGGGGAGAGGGCGTAGTCGGCGCGGCCGGTCAGGCGGGCGGC
Source organism: Brevundimonas vesicularis NBRC 12165 (assembly GCF_001592205.1). Classification (GTDB taxonomy): domain Bacteria; phylum Pseudomonadota; class Alphaproteobacteria; order Caulobacterales; family Caulobacteraceae; genus Brevundimonas; species Brevundimonas vesicularis. The sequence goes on from NZ_BCWM01000003.1 coordinate 199,119, forward strand.
GGTGCAATCCCGGTCGTCATGTTCGATGACGGCGCCGGCGTCTTTCAGTCCATCGCGGTAGTCATAGCGAAGGACGGCGGCCTTGGCTGACAGGCGCAATCGACCCCGCGTGCGCGTCGCCGCCAGCGAGGCGGAGGCCAGGTCGAAGGCGATCGGGCGGCGAGCGGCGGGATCGGAGCCGGCGGCCGTGCGGGCCTCGTGATCGTGGGCGTAGTCTGCAACCAATGTGATGTCGACGCCTCGAACGATGTCTAGACGGCCGGCGCCACCCAGGCTCCAGTCGGTCGTGTTCTCGTTGTCGAAATCGAGGTTGCGGTCGATGTCGGCGCGGACGCGGGTTTCAAGCGCGTGGCGCGACCAGTGGGATCGGACGACGACCTCAGGCGTCACGCGCAAGGTCGTTGCGGGCTGACGGTTGTCCTCGGCCGCAAAGATGTTGTCATCATGGACGACGCCCGACTGAAGCCGGGGAAAGGCCGTGAAGCCGCCGGCCCGGATGCCGAGCGGGTCGTAGGCGGGTTGCGGGCGGTCGCGTACGGCGACCGCACGGTTGCGAACGAAGATGTCGATTTGCGCGTCCTGAGCCGGGCGCAAAGCCTGGGCGGAGGCGTCGGTTGCGCCGAACAGCAACAGGACGAAGCCGGCCGGCAGGATTTTGCGTCGCATCGGCCCCCCAGCCTTCTTGCGTCAACCGTTCTCGTATTGACGCCACCAGGCGACGAACTTTTCCAGTCCGATCTTCAGCGGGACCCTGGGCTGATAGCCGCACAGGGCGTTCAACTTTGAAATGTCCGCATAGGTGGCGGTGACGTCTCCGGGCTGCATCGGCCGCATGATCTTGTTCGCCTGGGCGCCCAGCGCGGTTTCCAGCGTGGAGATCATCTCCATCAGGCCGACGGGCTGGCTGTCGCCGATATTGTAGACCTCATGCACGCCCCGCGCGGGAGGACGGTCCAGCACGGCGACCACGCCGTCGACAATGTCGTCGATATAGGTGAAGTCGCGCGCCATCTTGCCTTCGCCATAGACCTCGATCGGCTCGCCGCGCCCGATCTTCTGGGTGAAGCTGAAATAGGCCATGTCGGGCCGGCCCCAGGGTCCATAGACCGTGAAGAACCGCAGGCCCGACTGCGGAAAGCCATAAAGCCTGGCGTAGCTCTGGCTCATCAGTTCGCACGAGCGTTTGGTCGCGGCGTAGAGCGAGACCGGGTGGACGGTCGGATCGTCTTCGCGAAAGCCCGAACCCTCCAGCGGCCGGTCGCCATAGATCGAACTGGACGAGGCATAGACCAGGTGGGTCACGTCATTGTGCCGCGCGGCCTCCAGCATCGACAGATGGCCGGCCAGGTTGGACCTCTCGTAGGCGAAGGGGTTCTCGAGGGAGTAGCGGACGCCGGCCTGAGCCGCGAGGTGGACGATCCGCTTGACCCCGGCGTCTGAAACGAGGGCACGCATCTGCGCGTGGTCGGCGATATCGGCGCGGACCATCCTGAAACCGTCGCGACCCTCAAGCCGAGCGGCGCGGGCGGCTTTCAGGCGCGGATCATAGTAGTCGTTGAAGACATCGACGCCGATCACCTGCTCGCCCCGGTCCAGCAGGCGCTCGGCGACGTGCATGCCGATGAAGCCGGCCGCACCGGTGACGAGGATCGGCGACCCCATCAGCCGCGCCCGATGCCCATGTAGCGGAAGCCGCGATGCTTCATGTCCTCGGGTCGATAGATGTTGCGCAGATCGACCAGGACCGGCTGTTTCATCAGCAGCTTGATGCGGTCCAGATCCAGGGCGCGGAACTGGTCCCATTCGGTCACGAGGACCACAGCGTCAGCGCCGACGACGGCGTCATAGGCGCTGTCCTTCATCTGGATGTCCGGCAAAAGCTTAGCGGCCTCATGCATGCCTTCGGGATCGAAGGCCTGGACGGTCGCGCCTGCGGCGATCAGGGCAGGCGCGATGTCCAGTGATGGGGCGTCACGCATGTCGTCGGTGTTCGGCTTAAACGTCAGACCCAGAAGGGCGACCGTCTTGCCCTGGACACTTGTCCCCAGGGTCGCGGCGACGCGGTCGGCCATGGCCTTCTTGCGGGCGTCGTTGACCTCGACCGTCGCCTCAATCAGCTTTGTCGGCGCGCCATACTGCTGGGCGGTGCGGACCAGGGCGATAGTGTCCTTGGGGAAGCACGAGCCGCCATAGCCGGGGCCGGCGTGCAGGAACTTCGAGCCGATACGCTTGTCCAGGCCGATGCCGCGCGCGACCTGCTGGACGTCGGCCCCGACGGCTTCGCACAGGTCGGCCATCTCGTTGATGAAGGTGATCTTCATCGCCAGGAAGGCGTTGGCGGCGTATTTGATCAGCTCGGACGTGCGACGGCCCACGAACAGCAGCGGACTCTCATTCAGGTTCAGCGGACGATAAAGTTCGCTCATCACCTTCTGCGCGCGGCCGCCGGCGTCGCCGGTCATGTCGTCGATGCCGATGACGACGCGGTCGGGACGTTTGAAGTCGCCGATCGCGGCGCCTTCACGCAGAAATTCGGGGTTGGAGACGACGGCGAAGTCGGCCTTCGGATTGGTCTTGCGGATAATCGCCTCGACCTCGTCGCCCGTGCCGACCGGGACGGTCGATTTGGTGACGACGACCGTGAAGCCTTCGATCAGGCCGGCGATCTCCTCGGCGGCAGCGTGGACGTAGGACAGGTCGGCATGGCCGTCGCCGCGACGCGTCGGCGTGCCCACGGCGATGAAGACGGCGTCCGCCCGGCGAATGGCCTCGGCGCCGTCCAGGGTGAAGAACAGTCGGCCTTCGCGCACATTGGCGGCGACCAGATCATCCAGCCCCGGCTCGTAGATCGGGATTTCGCCCCGCTCCAGCCGTTCGATCTTGGACGGGTCCTTGTCGATGCAGGTGACGACATGGCCGAAGTCGGCGAAACAGGCGCCGGACACCAGGCCCACATAGCCCGTCCCAATCATCGCTACGCGCATCGAAATCCCTCATCAGCCGCGAGCCGACCTTTAGCGGTGCGGTGCGCCCGGGGACAATGGCTTTTGGTTTCGCGGTGCAACGGGTCTGCAGCCGACGCCATCCAGCGTCGGCTGCAGGATCAGAGCTAGAGGACGCCGATCATCGAGGCGACCAGCGGGTGACGGACGATGTCGCGCTCGGCCAGACGCACCACGGCGATGTCGGGTACGGCCTCAAGTCGAGCCGAAATGTCCGACAGGCCGGAGATGCCGGGCAGCAGGTCCGACTGCTGCGGGTCGCCGGTCACCACCATGGTGGAATGCCAGCCCAGGCGGGTCAGCAGCATCTTGAGCTGGACGTAGGTGCAGTTCTGCGCCTCGTCGACGACGATGAAGGCGTTGTTCAGCGTGCGGCCGCGCATATAGCCGACCGGGGCGATCTCGATCAGACCTTCGGCCATCAGCGCCTTGACCCGCTTCATCGACAGACGATCGGACAGGGCGTCGTAGAGCGGGCGCAGATAGGGAGCCAGCTTGTCTTCCATGTCGCCGGGCAGGAAGCCGATGGATTCGCCGGCCTCGACAGCAGGGCGGCTGAGGACGATGCGGCCGACCTTGCCCGCCTCCAGCGCCTCGACCGCCTTGGCGACGGCGAGGTAGGTCTTGCCGGTGCCTGCGGGACCCAGCGCCATGACCAGGTTGTGGTGATCTATGGCTTCCATCAACTCGCCCTGGCCCTCGGATTTGGGCTTCAACGTCTTCAGGTAGCCTTGGTCGCGGTCGTCGTTCGAAGGATAGGGCGACCATCCTGATCGCTCGTGATGCGGGGCGTGAAGCCGACGAACTTTCGACTCCTCCATGAAATCACGCGAATCCAGGATTCCGTGTTCACGCGTTTGACGCTTGGTTGCAGCACGCTTGGTCATGGACGCCTCCAGGGCATGAAAAAAGGCGGACCCGAACGGGCGCCGCCTTGGATGGTCTTGGGGAGGAAGAGGTCGCGGCCTGCACAGCGGCGGCCCGGATCGACAGCAGGGCCGTCTGCAACGGGGTGCGCCCGCCGCCGAACAACCGAACCAGGATCCCAACGCGCCACGCGAAAGCCCCGACTTGATGACCGGATCGGGCTTGATCCGGTTTCGGATCCGGGGCCGAAATGGCGACCCACGAATCGCATCAACAGAATGATGCTATCGTGGTTAGCGATCCGTTAAAGCCCTCGTTTTTCAAAGATTAGGCGGTGTACAGATGACCATTTACGCCTTGGGCGACAGCAAACCACAGCTTCCGCCGCAGAGCGAATACTGGGTGGCGCCAAGCGCATCGGTAATAGGGAACGTGATTCTCCATTCCAACGCCAGTGTCTGGTTCGGCGCCGTGCTGCGGGGGGACAACGATCCGATCACCGTGGGGCCTGACAGCAACATTCAGGACGGCAGCGTGCTGCACACCGACATGGGGTCGCCGCTGACGCTGGGGCGCGGCGTGACGGTGGGACACAAGGCCATGCTGCATGGCTGCGAGGTAGGGGACTATAGCCTGATCGGCATCGGGGCGGTGGTGCTGAATGGGGTCAAGATCGGCCGGAACTGCATCATCGGGGCCAACGCGCTGATCACAGAAGGCAAGATCATCCCGGACAACAGTCTGATCGTGGGCCAGCCCGGCAAGGTGGTGCGGGAGCGTGACCCGGCGCACATCGCCGTGCTGCAGATGTCGGCCGAACATTATGTGCAGAACTGGAAGCGGTTCGCGGCGGAGCTTCGGCCCCTATGATCGGCTGAGGACAAACCGCGCCGCCGCCGCGTCGGCGTCGATCTGGGTTTTCAGGGCGTCGAGACCGTCAAAGGTCTCCTCGCCACGCAGCCAGGCGACCAACTCGGTGTCCAGCGTCTGGCCGTACAGGTCGCTGTCGAAGTCGAACAGCCAGACCTCCATCAGCGGGGTCTCCAGCGCATACATCGGACGCACGCCCAGACTGGCGACGCCGTCGATCACCCGCCCGTCCGGCAATCGGCTGCGGGTCGCATAGACGCCGTAGGCGGGGCGCATGTAGTCGCCGAGCGCGATATTGGCCGTCGGCACGCCGATGGTGCGGCCGCGCTTGTCGCCGTGGATCACTTCGCCCCGAATAGCGAAGGGGCGGCCTAGGATGGCGGCGGCGCGGGCCATGTCGCCGGCTTTCAAGGCCTCGCGAACGGCGCTGGACGACAGTTTCAGCCCGTCCGCGTCATCTAGCCGTTCGGCGACAGAAACGGTGAAGCCCAGCCTCTCGCCATAGGCGCGCAAGGCCTCGGGCGAGCCGGATCGGCCCTTGCCGAAGGTGAAGTCGAACCCGACGGCGGCGTGGCGGATGCCCAGACCCTCGGCCAGAACCCGCTCGGCGAAGGCGGCGTCGGTCATGCCGGCCATCTCGGCGTCAAAGGGCAGCAGATAAAGGATGTCCACACCCAGCGGCGCCAAAGCCTCGGCCATCTGCTCGGCCGTCATCAGCCGAAAGGGCGCGGCGTCCTTCTGGAACCAGCGGCGCGGATGAGGATCGAAGCTGACGACGCCCAGCGACGCGCCCAGCCGTTCCGCTGCGTCACGTGCGCCGGCGATGACGGCCTGATGCCCGCGATGCACGCCGTCGAAGGCGCCGACGGCGACCGCCGCGCCTTTCAGCGCGTCCGGCACCTCGCGCCAGTCGCGCCAAATACGCGCAATCTGCATCAACGCTGGGACGGTTTGCGCCGGCGGGGGACGCGGACGACGGCGACGCCGTCCATGATCATGGTCTCGCCGACGAAGCCTTCGCAGCTGAGCTTGACCCGCGCGCTCTCGGGCTCGACCTCGATCACGGTGATCAGGATGCGCACGACGTCGTCGATCCTCACCGGCTGATGGAAGGCCAGGGTCTGGGAAATGTAGATCGAGCCGGCGCCCGGCAGGATGGTGCCGACCACCGCAGAGCCGAACGAGGCGCTGAGCAGGCCGTGGGCGATCCGGCCGCGATAGGCGGTCTTAGAGGCGAAGGCCTCGTCCAGATGCACCGGGTTGAAGTCGTCGGACGCCTCGGCGAACAGCCGAATGCGGTCCTCCGTCGCGACGACGATTTTCTCGGCCGCCATGCCGACGTGAAGTTCGTCCAGGATGTAACCACCGGACGGATGCTGCTGAACCAATTCGACCATGGATGAGGCTTTAGCGGCGGTGCGACAAAATGGCGAGCCTTACCAGTTCAGTTCGAGCGCGGCGTATCGCGCATAGGTCGTTTCCGCCTTTAGCAAAGCAGCGGCGCGGGCCGGCTCGAGCGCGCCGTCTTCGCCCTTGGCCTGGTCGCCGTGGATGCCCTGGGCGATGAACAGGCAGTCGAGCCCTTGCGCGTTCGCGCCCATCACGTCGGTGACGACGCCGTCGCCGATGCACAGGACGCGCGAGCGATCGACGGAGCGGCCAAGCAGGCCTTCCGCCTCCTTGATCGCCAGATCATAGATCGGGGCGAAGGGCTTGCCCGCCATGACGACGCGTCCTCCCTGCGATTCATACAGGTCGGCCAGTGCTCCGCCGCAGTAGATCAGCTGGTCGCCGCGTTGGACGACGCGGTCGGGATTGGCGCAGATCAGTTCGATGTCGCGTGCGGCGCCGACGGCGAACCGCTCACGGTAGTCTTCGGGCGTCTCGACCGTGTCGTCCTCCGGGCCGGTGACGGAGATGAAGGCGGCGTCCTCAGGCGACGCGGCGCGCTCGAGGCCAAGGCCGGCGTACAGCGGCGCGTCACGTTCGGGGCCGACGATCCAGGCCGGGCCGGGCGCGCGCTTGGCCAGTTCGGCGCGGGTCGCGTCGCCGGAGGTGACGAAGGCCTTCCATGCCTCACGCGGCACGCCCAGCCCGTCCAACTGAGCGATCACGTCCGAGGCCGGGCGGGGTGAGTTGGAGATCAGCACGACGTGGCCGCCCTCGCGGTTGAACCGGGTCAGCGCCTCGCACGGGCCAGCCCAGCTTTCGCGCCCATTATGGATCACGCCCCAGACGTCGCAGAGCAGGATGTCATAATCGCCGGCGACGGCGCCGAGGTGGGGCAGGGCGTGGGGGAGGGTCATGGGGCGTTGGTAGCCGCTAGGACGCGGAGGCGAAAGTCTCCTCCCCATGAAATGGGGAGGGGGACCGCGAAGCGGTGGAGGGGGTTCTTGAAACGGGCTCGGAGCGTGTGATGCGGATAAGCCCCTCCGTCACGGCGCGAAGACGCGCCGCGCCACCTCCCCACGGAGTGGGGAGGAGACCGTCTAGAACCGGCGACGCTGCTCGGCGCTGCGCAGGGTGGAGCGCAGGAACTCGGCCGGGGGGTCGGTCTCGGCCAACACCTGTTCCTTGATGGCGCGGGGTTCGCCGAACAGGTGGCCCTGGCCCATGCCGACGTCCAGTTCGAGAATGTCGACGACCTGGCGTTCGTTCTCGACCTTTTCGGCGATGACCTCGACGCCGTAGCGGCGGGTCAGGGCGGCGAAATCGGCCGCCTGGATGTCGGGCATGGAGCGCAAGGGCGCGCCGCCGTCCAGGTCCAGCAGTTGTTCGATCATCAGGTCGGCCGCAACCTTGATGAACTTGACGTCCGAGCGTTGCAGATCGGCAAAGTCGAGGTCCAGCGTCTGCACCTTGTCCAGCGAGAAGCGGAAGCCCAGGTCGGCCAGCTTGGCCATGTTGCGCGCCTCGATGGCGCCGCGCGCGTCGAACGTCGCCTGACCCAGTTCGAAGATCAGCGCCTGGTTCAGGTCGCGGTTCTCGGACAGGAAGTCGAGAAACTGCGGGAAGAAGGTCTCGTCGCCCAGCGAGGTCAGGGCCACGTTGCAGAAGACGCCGACCTTGCGATCCTGACGCGCCAGCCGCCGCACGATCTGGGCGCAGCGGAACAGCAGCAGATTGTCGATCGCCGGCACCAGACCCTCGCCCTCCGCCAGGGACAGATATTCCGCCGGCATCATGACGCGGTCGGTGGCGTCGCGCAGCCGGGTGAAGCTCTCGTAGAAGATCGTCCGGCGTTGGGGCAGGGAGACGACCGGCTGAAGATACAGATCGACGCGGCCTTCACTGAGCGCTTCGTGGATGGTGCGCAGCAGGACGTTGGATTGGGCCATGCGACGGCCCTCAAAGGTCTCGACACCGATATGCGGCGCGGCGGCCAGACGTTCGTCGATGCTTTCGCTCATCTGCTGGACCAGGGATTCCAGCATCCGGACCTCGCCGGTCAGCGCATCGGTGTCGGACAGGACGCCGGTCTCGATGGCGTGCGCCAGTTCAGTCAGGGCGCCCTGGGTCGATTCCATCGCATCGGCGAGCAGGCGGTGGGCCTCGCGGACTTGGCCAATTTCCTTTTTCAGGACGCGGCGCTCGGCGATGCCGGTGACGATGCCGTGGAAGGCGCCCAACAGCCCCAGTGCGCCGAGCGTTCCGGCCACGCCTGCGCCGATCCCAAGGCCCGCGCGCCACAGGAAGGCGCCCACGGTCATGCCGAGGAACAGATAGGCGAAGTAGAGAAAGCCCGTTGTTACGTTGCGCATCGGCTGGCGGTCGGCCACTCCCGGATGGAATCGCCTGAGTATCAGGCTATCAATGTCATTCGGCTAGAGCGGGGCTGCAAATATCCCCGCCAAACCTACGGGAAACGCAATGGAACTGTTCGATCTGACCGGCAAGGTCGCAATCATCACCGGCTCATCGCGGGGAATCGGCAAGGCCATCGCCGAACGGCTGGCCGAACACGGGGCCAAGGTCGTCATCTCGTCGCGCAAGGCCGGGCCGTGCGACGAGGTCGCCGCCGAGATCAACGGCAAGTACGGCGCCAAGGCCGATGAACCGCGCGCCATTGCGGTGCCGGCCAACATCGCCTCGAAGGAAGACCTGCAGAGGTTGGTCGACGAGACAAACGCCGCCTTCGGCCAGATCGACATCCTGGTCTGCAACGCCGCGACCAATCCCTATGCCGGGCCGATGGCGGGCATCGCCGACGACCAGTTCGAGAAGATACTGCAGAATAACGTCATCTCGAACCACTGGCTGATCCAGATGGTCGCGCCGCAGATGGTGGAGCGGAAAGACGGGGCGATCCTGGTCATCTCGTCCATCGGAGGGCTTCGCGGCAACGCCCTGATCGGCGCCTACAATATCTCCAAGGCGGCGGACATGCAGCTGGTGCGCAATCTGGCGGTGGAGTGGGGGCCGTCGAACGTGCGGGTCAACTGCATCGCGCCCGGGCTGGTTCAGACCGATTTCGCCAAATATCTGTGGGAGAATCCGGAGCTGCTGAAACAGGTCACCGAACCGGCGCCGCTGAAAAGGATCGGTCAGCCCGATGAAATCGCGGGCACGGCGGTCTATCTGTGCAGCCCTGCGTCGGCCTATGTGACTGGCCAGACCCTTGTGGTTGACGGTGGATTGACGATTGCCTGGTGAGCGTAACGACTGGAAGCAGGATCTAGTTTGGCGCCTGGAGGCCTTCGGCTTTCAGGCGCTGTTCGGCTTTCTGCGCCTGCTGGGCGTCGAGCGGGCGTCGGGGTTGGGCGGCTGGCTGCTGCGCACGCTGGGGCCGCTGACCGGCACGCAGAAGACGGTAATGCGCAACCTGCGGATCGCCTTTCCTGACATGCCGGCAGACGAGCGCGAGGCGCTGGCCTTGGCGCAGTGGGATCAGACGGGCCGGACCTTCGCCGAGCTGGCGATCATGGATCATCTGACGCCCGAAGGCGGGCGGGTCGAGGTGGTCGGGATGGAGCGGCTGCACGCCCTGCGCGACAGCGGCAAGCCGGCCGTTTTGATCTCGGGCCATCTGGCCAACTTCGAGGTGATGGCGGCGGTGATCATGGCCTCGGGCGTGCCGTGTCAGGTGACCTATCGCGCCGCCAATAATCCGTACGTCGACGCCCTGATCCGCCAGAGCCGGGAGCGTTACGGCATCCGTCTGTTCGCGCCCAAGGGCGACGGGACGCGCGAACTGATGGCGGGGATGAAGCGCGGCGATTCCATCGCCCTGTTGGTCGATCAGAAATACAATCAGGGGCCGGAGGTGGAGTTCTTCGGTCAGCCGGTGAACGCCTCGCCTGGGGCGGCCAGGCTGGCGTTGAAGTTCGACACGGTCATGCTGCCGCTGTCGGTGGTGCGCCTGCCGGGCGTGCGGTTCCGGGTGACGGCGCACGAGCCAATCGTGGTCAGCCAGAGCGAGGACAAGGCGGCCGATACGCTGGCCGGCATCCAGGCCGCCAATCGCTTCGTCGAGGACCGGGTGAAAGAGCATCCGGTGGACTGGTTCTGGGTCCACAAGCGTTGGCCGGACAAGGTTTATGCGGCGTTGGACCGCGAGGCGTCCGATCCTCGACGGTAAGGCCCGGCGTAGTCGGGCGTATCGCGACGCCGACGGCAGGGCCCGATATAGCCATCGGCCTTGATGAAGGGGCGGGGCTTCATGATGACGGCGTTCAGCCGATCCAGCACGGCCTTGGCGGTGATCGGCTTGACGATGAACTCGGTCACCCCGGCGTCGCGGGCCTCGTAGACGCGGCTGCGTTCGGAATGGCCGGTCATCATGATGATCGGCAGAAACGGATTGGGGCTGTCGGGGCTGGTGCGGACGAGGCGGGTGAACTCGACCCCGTCCAACGGGAACATGTTGAAATCGACGATGGCCAGATCGATCGCGTGGCGACGCAGCAAATCGAAAGCCGTCGCGCCTTCGGACGCCTCATAGACGTTGCGGATGTCGGCCGAATGCAGCACGGCTGACGCGATGGCGCGCATATTCTGATTGTCGTCCACAAGCAGGACGTTCAGCGATTTCAGAGAAAACATCGGGCCCCGCCAGATCTTCGATCGAGGCTAAGTGGATATGCGTAGTCTCGCAAGAGGAGCCTTTGATCAGGCTAGACTTTCTGGAACACGCGCCCCGATCATGAGTGACGGATCCAGGTTGCGATCGCGCCATTTCATGCGCCAGCACAGGTGGGGGCCGGTGGCGCGGCCGGTCATGCCGACGCGGCCCAGCGCATCGCCGCGCCGGACGCGTTGGCCCAGCGCCACGTCCAGCCGCGACTGATGCAAATAGCAGCTGATCAGGCCCTGACCGTGGTCGATCAGGGTCAGACCGCCCTCGAAATGCATGTCGGGGCGGACGAAGGCGATGCGGCCGTCGGCGGGTGCGCGGATCACGCTGCCCTGGGGGGCGGCCAGGTCGATGCCGTAGTGCGGCCGGGCGGGCGTGCCGTTCAGGACGCGCTGGGCGCCCCAGGCGCTGGAGACGCGGTAGCTCTCGAGCGGCCAGGCGAAGCCATCCTTGAAGTCGTCGGAGTCGATGCGGCTGGCGAAGCCCTCCGTCTTCAGCGCGATCTCCTGCTGGATGCGGGCCAGGAGGGCGGGATCGCTGGGCTCGACGGTCGAGGACGGCAGGCCGTTCACGCTGGTCGAGGGGAAGGCGTAGGGAGCGATGTCGAGGGTGCGACGGGCGGACCGGCCGTCGGCGCGGGCCTCGATCTGGACGCTGGCGGAGGCGTCGCGGTCGAAGCCGATCACGAAGAGGCCGGCGGCCGAGGCGGTGGTCAGGGCCTCGCCGTCGACGAAGATCAGGGCGCGCGGCGCGGTGCGGCCGAAGGCGTAGCCGCCCTGGCGCCAGGCGCCGTTCAAGGCCAGCGGCAGGGCGTTGCGGTCTTCAGCCATTAGCGGCGCGGCGATCAGGCTGGCGCTCGCGCCGGTCAGCAGGGCGCGGCGCGACGGGATCATTTTTCGCCCTGCTGGGCCGCGATGAATTCGGCCGGGCCGAAATAGGGCTGCTGACGGCTGGGGCTCCAGTAGCGGAGGACTTCCAGCGGGATCGGCCTGTCCGTGACGGCGCAGCGCACGAAGCGGCCGGGCTTCAAGACGGCAAACTCGCCGTCGCCATAGTGAAGAACGGCCTGATCTGCTGCGATTTTGTCCATGAGCGAACGATAGCGGGCGGCGGGCGGCGCGGAAAGAGGCTCAGGGCGCCGCGACCGCATCCGTGATCGGGCCGTCCGCCGCTGCGGGGCGGATCGCGCCGGCCGCGGGCGGCTTCGGCTTGCCGCCCATCCGATCGGTGAACAGGAAGACGAAGGGGTTCAGCGAGATCGACAGCAGGGCGGCGGCCAGGATCAGATCGTGGGTCTCGCGGCTCATGGCGCCCAGGGACACGCCGAGCGCGGCCAGGATGAAGGAGAACTCGCCGATCTGGGCCAGGGACGCCGCGACGGTGAAGCCAGTCGGGCGATCCAGCTTGAAGGTCTGGGTGATGACCAGGGCCGCGACCGACTTGCCGACGATGACGATGCCCAGCACGCCCAGGACCGCCCACGGCTGGCGCACCACGATCATCGGGTCGAACAGCATGCCGACCGAAACGAAGAACAGCACGGCGAAGGCGTCGCGCAGCGGCAAGGAGCGCTCGGCCGCATTGTGACCCAGCGGCGAGGCGTTCATCACCAGACCGGCCAGGAAGGCGCCCAGCGCGAAGGAGTGGAACAGGAAATAGGCCAGCCAGGCGATGCCCAGGGCGATGGCGAGGACGCCCAGGGTGAAGAGTTCGCGCGACTTGGTGTGGGCGATGCGGATCAGCAGCCAGGGAATGACCTTGCCGCCGACGACCAGCATGCCGACGACGAACAACACGACCTTTAGCAGGGTCAGGCCGACGTCGGTCCCCAGCGCGGCGAGGTCCGTCTGGGTTCCGGCCGGGACAAGCACCATGGGCAGCATGACCAGGGCGATGACGATGACCAGATCCTCGACGATCAGCCAGCCCACGGCGATGCGGCCGATCTCGCCCTTGACCTGTTTACGCTCCTCAAGCGCGCGCAGCAGGACGACGGTCGAGGCGACGGACAAGGCGAAGCCCATCAGCAGAGCCTCGACATCGCCCAGGCCCAGCACGAAACCGCCGAGCCCCCATCCCAGCACGGTGGCGACGCCGATCTGAACCAGGGCGCCGGGAATGGCGACCTTGCGGACCTGCATCAGATCCTTGGGCGAGAAATGCAGGCCGACGCCGAACATCAGCAGAATGACGCCGATCTCGGCCAGTTGCGGCGCCAGTTCGGTGTCGGCGACGAAGCCGCCCGTATAGGGGCCGACGATCACGCCCGCGACGAGATAGCCCACCAAGGGCGACAGTTTCAGCCGATGCGCCAGCATGCCGAACACGAAGGCGAGGACGAAGCCCCCGACCAGGGTGAGAATCAGGCTGTCGGCATGCGGCATCAGGGCTCCTGTCGCGAGCGAAGGTGTGATTTGGGTAGGCTTTGCAGTTGGGGCGCGAAGGCCGGTTTGACAAGATGACGCAGTGTCGCGCGGGACGGAAAACGGCTTTGTCTTCGCGGCGTTCGGCCTGCGAAGTCTGGAGGGCTGGGCGGAGCGCCGGGCCTTCGCCCGGAGTGTGAGTTTTTAAGTACCGTTTCGACGAAGGGTTG
>NZ_BCWM01000004.1 GCF_001592205.1 Brevundimonas vesicularis NBRC 12165
GGTCAGCCCCGGCGCCGCGATGGGATTTCACCACCGCCCCCGTTCCATCCGCTCCCGTCGCCGCAAGGTCGCAGGCCAAGCGAGCCCTCCATGCGACGAGACAGGCGTATTATGGGGCCGTTTGACCCCGTGGACGGGAGACGGGGGACATAAATCGGCAAGCGGTTGAAATCGCTGGGGAGGGGCCAGCGGCATTGCGATGGCTGAGCATCGTCTCCTCCCCATGTCATGGGGAGGTGGCTCGAAGCGTAGCGGAGAGACGGAGGAGCTCTTCAGCGCATCCCGGCGCCTAAGCGGCGTCAAGAACCCCTCCACCGCTTCGCGGTCCCCCTCCCCACAATTGGGGAGGAGACGATGGTGCGAGCTTCTCGCGTTGCCCGATTCCGCGTGGGCGGGTAGAGCGTTCGGCTTCTCCCGCCCAGCCGAAGTTTCAGACCATGCACGACATCAGAGCCATTCGCGAGAACCCCCAGGTTTACGTGGCGGGCTGGTCGTCGCGCGGGGTGGACGAGGCCGATGGGCTGGTGGCGGACATCCTGCGGCTGGACGGCGAACTGCGTCACGCCCAGACGACGGGTCAGGACGCCCTGGCCAAGCGTAATGCAGCCTCCAAGCTGATCGGCGCCGCCATGGGGCGCAAGGACATGGCAGAGGCGGATCGCCTCAAGGCCGAGGTCGAGGCGCTGAAAGGCGACATCGCTGCGGCGTCCGAGGTCGAGGCGCGCGTCGGCAAGGAGCTGCGCGACCTGCTGGCGGCGCAGAAGAACCTGGCGGCCGAGGATGTGCCGGACGGCGAGGACGAGGCGGCCAATGTCGAGGTCTCGACCTGGGGCGAGCCGCGTCGCACCGGTCCGGCCAAGGATCACGCCGACCTGGGCGAGGCCCTGGGGATGCTGGACTTCGAGGCGGCGGCGAAGATGTCGGGCGCGCGGTTCGCGGTGCTGAAAGGGCAGTTGGCGCGGCTGGAACGGGCCGTGGGCCAGTTCATGCTCGATTTGCAGACGGACCAGCACGGGTATCTGGAGGTGAACCCGCCGTATCTGGTGCGGGACGACGCGATGTTCGGCACGGGGCAGTTGCCGAAGTTTGAGGAGGATCTGTTCAAAGCGACTTTCCTCGATAAAGACGCCGCCTACGCCATCGCAAGTGACCGGACTAAAGTTGTCGAGCAGCATCTGATCGACAAGGCGTATGCCGAGGTTGATCGTCTAGTGTCCTCTGGCGCTCAGGTCGCTGATGTCCTGATGGCTAGCTATGAGGAACTGCAATCCGAACTGAAGAATGCGTGGGCTTTCAACTACTTTGATGCCGTTGAGGCGGAACTCGCTAAAGAGCGCCGCTACCTCATCCCCACCGCCGAAGTCTCCCTGACCAATCTCGTGCGCGAGACCATCCTGTCCGAGGACGAGCTGGCGACGCCGATGCGGATGACGGCGCTGACGCCGTGCTTCCGGGCCGAGGCGGGGTCGGCGGGGCGCGATACGCGCGGGCTGATCCGCCAGCACCAGTTCTCGAAGGTCGAGATGGTGTCCATCGCGCGGCCGGAGGACTCAGACGCCGAGCACGAGCGGATGACGGCCTGTGCGGAGGCGGTGCTGAAGGCGCTGGAGCTGCCGTTCCGGCGGATGCTGCTGTGCAAGGGCGACATGGGCTTTTCGGCGCAGAAGACCTTCGACCTGGAGGTCTGGCTGCCCAGCCAGGGAACCTATCGCGAGATCAGCAGCTGTTCGAACTGCGGAGACTTCCAAGCGCGGCGCATGGATGCGCGGTTCAAGCGCGCCGGCGAGAAGAAGACCGAGTTCGTCCATACGCTGAACGGCTCGGGCCTGGCGGTCGGCCGGACGCTGGTGGCGATCATGGAAAACTATCAGCAGGACGACGGCCGGATCGCCGTGCCGAAGGTGTTGCAGCCCTATATGGGCGGTGTGGAGTTCGTGGGCGGCTGATGCGAATTCTCCTGACCAATGACGACGGGATCGAGGCCGAAGGCCTGGAATGCCTCGAGCGGATTGCGCGCACGCTGAGCGACGACGTGTGGGTGTGCGCGCCCGCCGTCGAGCAGTCGGGCAAGGGGCGGGGGATCACCCTGACAGAACCGTTGCGGGTGCTGAACCTGGGCGAGAAGCGGTTCGCGGTGACGGGCACGCCGACCGACTGTGTCGTGCTGGCGGTCAATGACCTGATGCCGGAGAAGCCCGATCTGGTGCTGTCGGGCGTCAATCGCGGGCACAATATCGGCGAGGACGTCAGCTATTCCGGCACGGTGGCGGGCGCCTTGCAGGGCATGGCGTTCGGCATCCGCTCCATCGCCCTGAGCCAAAGCCTGGAGCGGTTCCACGACGAGGTGGTCGCGCACTGGGAGACAGCGGAAGCCTTTGCGCCTGCGATAATCAGCCGCCTGCTGGACCAGAAATGGGCGAACGGGGTGGTGATGAACCTGAACTTCCCCAACCGGCCGCCGGAAGCGGTCGATCAGGTCGAGGTGACGACCCAGGGCTTCCGCAACGTCGGCGAGATGCACGCGGTGCGGCGCACGGACCTGCGCGGACGGGACTATTACTGGATGAGCTTCCGGGGTGAAAAGCAGGAGCATGCCGAGGGCACGGACCTGCGGGCCATCGAGGAGGGGCGGATCTCGGTCACGCCGTTGCATATCGACCTGACGCACATGACCAGCGTGAATGACCTGAAGAAGGTGCTGGGCGGGGCGCCGCCGAAGAGCGTGGCGACCGCCGCATGAATCTGCACGACGACCGGGCTGGGCGGCTGATCCTGTCGCTGCGGCAGCAAGGGGTCACGGACCCGCGCGTGCTGAAGGCGATGGAGAGCATCGACCGCGCGGTCTTCGTGCACGAGAAGTTCCTGGATCAGGCGTGGGAGGATCAGGCCCTGCCGATCGACTGCGCCCAGACCATCAGCCAGCCCTATATCGTCGGACTGATGACCCAGGCGCTGGAGGTGCAGGCGCGTCACCGGGTGTTGGAGATCGGCACGGGTAGCGGATACCAGTGCGCGGTGCTGAGCCGGCTGGCGCGCTATGTCTATTCGGTGGAGCGGTATCGCAGCCTGCTGGTCGAGGCCGAGGCGCGGCTGCGGGTGCTGAAGATCGAGAACGTCATCACCAAGCACGGCGACGGCGGCCTGGGCTGGGCCGAACAGGCGCCGTTCGACCGGATCATGGTCACCGCCGCCTCGCCGACCGAGCCGACCGAACTGCTGAAACAGCTGAAGCCGAACGGGGTGCTGGTCGCGCCGGTGGGGCGGACGTCGGTGCAGATGCTGCATCGCTACGTCGGGCAAGGCGACGGGTCGTTCCACCGCGAGAGCCTGACGGAAGTGCGTTTCGTTCCCTTGGTCGAGGGGACGGCGAAGGAGGGATAGACTCCTTTTTGCTGGCTATCGCTCGCGACCGGGTTGCTCGCTGTGTGAGCCGTTAACCTTCGCGCCCCAATTCCGTGCGGTTTGCGGGGTTGGCTTATGGGGCGCGAGCGGGCACACCGGGCGGGCGAGTTTAACCACGAATGGGAGCAGCCGGTGGCGATGATTTCGGGCTGGATGAGAGCGGTTCTGGTCGCGGGGGCGGCGTTGAGCACGGCGGCCTGCATCAGCTATCCTTCGGAGCCGCGCTATTCGACGCATGCGAACCCGGCGCCGGCCTATGGTCCGGGGCAGGGCGCCTATCCGCAGCAGCCGACCTATCCGAACGCCGGCCAGAATTCGAACCAGCCCTATCGACCGGCCCCTTATGAATCGCCGCCGCCCGCGACCGCGCCGATCGGTCAGGTGGACGGCGGGGCCTTGCCGCCAACGGTCAATGTCGGTCCGAGCCAACCGACCTATCAGCCTCCGGCGTCGCAGCCGCCCGCCTACACGCCGCCGTCCTATCCGTCGTCGTCGGCCCCGGTGCGCCCGGGCGCGGCCTATGTGATCCAACCGGGCGACACGATCTCGGGCGTGGGACGCCGCTTCCAGACCCCGGTCCAGACGCTGATTGATCTGAACGGCCTGGGGCCACGCGGGGCGATCACGACCGGCCAGCGAATCATACTGCCTGAAGCGGCGGTGGATACCGGCCGCGATCCTTACGCGACTGGCGCCTCGCCCGTCGGCGTGCTGGTGCCCAACAACGGCGCCGTGCCGCCGCCCCCGCCGCCGCCCTCGGGCAATGCTGCCCTGCCGGTCCAGACGCGTCCTGTCGAACAGACCAACGCCGGCGCCGTCACCGCTCAGCCGAACCTGCTGTGGCCCGTGCGCGGCGACATCGTGCGACGTTTCGGCCCGGTCGGCATGGGCGAGCGGAACAACGGCATCAACATCGGCGCCTCGGCCGGCGCGACGGTCAGCGCCTCTGCGGCGGGGCGTGTGGCCTATGTCGGCAGCGATCTGGTGGGGCAGGGGCTGACGGTGCTGATCGTGCACGCCAACGGCTGGCGCACGGTCTACGGCCATCTGGGTTCGGCGACGGTCAAGGACGGCGACGACGTTCGCGCGGGCCAGCAGATCGGCACCGTGGGTCTGACGGCCGGCGACGGACGCCCCTCGATCCACTTCGAGACCCGTCAGATGCGCGGCGACGATCCGGTCGCCGTCGATCCTTTGACAGTGTTGCCCAGGTAGCGCTTTCGCCGCGTTGCAATCTGCGAGGCGCGGCCCTAGGTTCCGCGCCTCGTTTTAATGGGGGGCCGACGAGGGCTACCCTTCTATGTTCGGAGACGACCCATGGGCGCTGAAGGCGGCTTGACGGCGCAGTTGATCGGGTTTGCGCCCATCATCGGTATTTTCATCCTGTTCTACTTCCTGCTGATCCGTCCGCAGCAGAAGCGCGCCAAGGAACACGCAACCGCCATCGCCGCCGTCAAGCGTGGCGACACTGTCGTCCTGGGCAGCGGCATGATCGGCAAGGTCACCCGCGTCGAAGAGGCCGAGGTCAACGTCGAGATCGCGCCCAGCGTCAATGTGCGCGTGGTCAAGGCCATGATCGCCGAGGTGCGAAACCGCACCGCCATCGCCGCCAACGATTCCAAGGCCTGATACGCTCGCGTATCCGCCGATACCTGGACCGCCCTCATGATTCAGCTGTCGCGCTGGAAAGTCATTCTCGTCGTCGTCGCGGCCGTTCTCGGTTGTCTGCTGGCGTTCCCGAACCTGTTGTCGGATCAGCAGCGCGAAGCGCTGCCCGGCTTTATGCCCAAGAACAAGCTGAACCTGGGGCTGGACCTTCAGGGCGGTTCGTATCTGCTGCTGGAAGTCGATGTGCCTGCGATGCGCGAAAAGCGCGTCACCAACCTGATCGAGGACGTTCGGGTCACGCTGAACAGTGCGGGCGTCGCCACCAACGGCTTCCAGCGTGAAGCCGGCGGCGTGGTCGTCACCCTGGCCAATCCGGCCCAGGGCGATGCCGCGTTCAAGGCGCTGCAACAGCTGGGTGGTCAGGTCGGACCGGGCGGCCAGGCGGAACGCACCGCGACGCGCCTGGGCGATAACCGCATCCGCTTCGCCTATACCGACGCCGCGCTGAACGGCATGGGCGCGACGGCCGTGGACCAGTCGATCGAGGTGGTGCGCCGCCGGATCGACAGCCTGGGCACGCGCGAACCCTCCATCACTCGCCAGGGCGCCGACCGGATCGTGGTCCAGGCGCCGGGCGAGAGCGATCCGAGCAAGCTGGAAGAAGTCATCGGCCAGACGGCGCAGCTGACCTTCCAGATGGTCGATGTCGAGAACTCGGTTCAGGATGCCCTGGCCGGCCGTGTGCCGCCCGATTCCGAACTGCTGCAAGGTGAGGACGGCACGCCCTATCTGGTCAAGAAGCGCGTGCTGGTGTCGGGCGAGAACCTGACCCGCGCCGGCGTCGGTTCGGACCAGAGCGGCCGTCCGGCCATCGACTTCCGCTTCGACGGCGCCGGCGCCCGCCGGTTCGGCGAAGCCACCGCCGCCAACCTTCAAAAGCCCTTCGCCATCATTCTGGACGGCAAGGTCATTTCGGCCCCGACAATCCAGAGCGCGATCACCTCGGGTTCGGGCCAGATCACCGGCAACTTCTCGATCCAGGAAGCGGCGACGCTGGTGAACCTGCTGAACGGGGGCGCCCTGCCGGCGCCGCTGAACGTCGAGGAGCGCCGCACCGTCACCGCCGAACTGGGTGCGGATGCGGTCGCCGCAGGCGCCCTGTCGACCGCCGTCGGCTTCGCCATCATCGTGCTGTTCATGATCCTGGCCTACGGTCTGCTGTTCGGTGGCGTGTCGGTGGTCGGCCTGGTGCTGAACGGCGTGCTGATCGTGGCGGCCATGTCGTTGACCCAGGCGACGCTGACCTTGCCCGGCATCGCCGGTCTGATCCTGACCTTCGCGGTCGCGGTGGACGCCAACGTGCTGATCTATGAGCGGATGCGTGACGAGGCCCGTGCGGGGCGCAGCGTCATCGCCTCGATGGACGCCGGCTTCAACAAGGCCATGGGCACCATCATCGACGCCAACCTGACCACCCTGGTCGCGGCGGGCATCATGTTCGTGTTCGGCGAAGGCCCTGTTCGCGGGTTCGCCTGGACCCTGACCATCGGTGTGTTCACCTCGGTCTTCTCGTCGGTCCTGGTCGCCCAGGTCCTGCTCGGCTACTGGCTCAAGACGGCCAAGCCCAAAAAACTGCCGATCGCGGAGTGATGGCGATGCGTGGATGGCCCCTCATCAAACTGCTGCCGCAGAAGACGAACTTCCACTTCGTCAAATATGCGCGGTTCGCCGGCGTTCTGTCGGTGATCCTGTGCGTCGCGGCGATCGTGTCTTGCTTCTATCCCGGCCTGAACATGGGCATCGACTTCCGGGGCGGCGCCTCGATGGAAGTGTCCAAGCCGGCGGGTCAGACGATCGAGCTGGATCGGGTCCGCGAGGCCGTGAATGGCCTGAACCTGGGTGACGTTCAGGTCCAGGGCATCGCGCGCCGCGACACCAATGTCGATGACGGCTCGACTGCTATTCTTCGCTTCCAGGTGCCTGAAGGCCGCGATCAGACCCAGGTGGTCAACCAGGTCGAGGGCGCCATCAGCGGCGCGGTCGGTCAGGTCAACTATTCGGGCGTCAGCGTCGTTGGCTCCAAGGTGTCGGGCGAACTGTTCACCTCGGGCCTGTTGGCTCTGGGCGTCGCGATCGGCCTGATGTTCCTCTACATCTGGTTCCGCTTCGAGCCGCAGTTCGGTTTCGGCGCCGTGGTCGGCCTGCTTCACGACGTGATCCTGACGTTCGGGCTGATCGTGCTGTTCAAGCTGGAGTTCAGCCTGAACATGGTCGCCGCCGTCCTGACCGTCATCGGATATTCGATGAACGACACCGTCGTCGTGTTCGACCGTCTTCGCGAGAACCTGCGCAAGTACAAGACCATGCCGCTGCGCGACGTGATCGACCTGTCGCTGAACGAGACCCTGTCGCGGACAATCATCACCGGCGTGACCGCCGTCATGGTGCTGGCGGCTCTGGCCATCTTCGGCGGCGAGGCCCTGTTCGGCTTCTCCATCGCTCTGATGTTCGGCATCATCATCGGCACCTATTCGTCGATCTATGTCGGCGCGCCGATCATCCTTCTGTGGGGCGTCAAGCGCGGCGCCCTGGCTGACGACGCCAAGCCTGTGAAGCTGGGCATGGCCAGCCGGCCATAGGTCGAGCGCCATCGTCGAAAGTTGGGCCGTCCCGGCATCGCCGGGGCGGCCCTTTTCCTTGGACGGCGTCCGTGCAAGGCTGAGCCTATGAAAGCGCTCGTCTATACAGCCGTTGCCCTCGCCCTGACCGGCGGAATGTCCGCCTGCACCGACAGCAAGCGGGCGCGCAACGACGCAACCTGGGGCGACAAGCCGGCGGACATCACCTGCTGGACCTATGGAGTGGAGAACTTCAAGGGACGCTCGACTGGCAAGGTCGAATATGACGACGGCGGCCGAATCTCGTTCGTGGACGCGTCGAACAACCGCTACACCACCATCGATGGCGATTGCCGCGTGGTCTATATGCAGCCCAGCAAGTAGAGCCGGATGGCGGGCGGAAGCTTTTAGCCTCCGCCCTGGGTCGATCAGCGCAGCGAAGCCGTGAAGCGCTGGATGCGGGTGCAGGCTTCTTCCAGCACGGCGTCCGAGGTGGCGTAGCTGATGCGGAAATAGGGGCTCAGGCCGAAAGCTTCGCCCTGGACCACGGCGACGCCCTCGGCGTTCAGCAGTTCCGCGGCGAAGGTGGAATCGCCATCGATGGCGACACCCGTCTCGGTCATCTTGCCGATCAGTCCGGCGATGGACGGATAGACGTAAAAGGCGCCCTCGGGCGTGGCGCAGGTGATGCCAGCCGCCTGGTTGAGCATCGACACGACCAGATCGCGGCGCTTTTCGAAGGCGGCCTTGCGCTCAGGGATGAAGTCCTGCGGGCCGTTCAGCGCCTCGACGGCCGCCCATTGGCTGATGCTGGACGGGTTGGATGTGGTCTGGCTGGCTACCTTGCGCATCAGGTCGATCAGAGGCTTGGGGCCGCCGGCGTAGCCGATGCGCCAGCCGGTCATGGCGTAGGCCTTGGACACGCCGTTGACCGTCAGGGTGCGGTCGATCAGGTCCGGCGCCACTTGGGCGATGGTGGTGTATTCGAAGTCGCCGTAGACGAGGTGCTCGTACATGTCGTCGGTCAGCACCCAGACCTGCGGGTGGCGACGCAGCACCTCCGCCAGGGCTTCCAGTTCGGCGCGCGTATAGGCGGTGCCGGTTGGGTTGGAAGGGCTGTTCAGGATCAGCCACTTGGTGCGGGCCGTGATCGAGGCTTCCAGCACAGCGGGCAGCAACTTGAAGCCGTCCTTCTCCTCGCCAACCACGGTGACAGGCTCGCCGCCGGCCAGCAGCACCATATCGGGATAGCTGACCCAGTAGGGGGCGGGCACGATGACTTCGTCGCCGGGATTCAGCGTCGCGACCAGGGCGTTGAAGATGACGGGCTTGCCGCCCGGCGCGACGTGAATGTTGGCGGCCGTATAGTCGAGATCGTTCTCGCGCTTGAACTTGGCCACGATGGCCGCCTTCAACTCGGGCATGCCGTCGGCGTCGGTGTATTTGGTCTCGCCGCGGTTGATCGCGTCGATCGCAGCCTGTTTGATGTTTTCAGGCGTATCGAAATCCGGCTCGCCGGCGCCCAGGCCGATCACGTCTCGACCTTCCGCTTTAAGCTTCCGGGCCTGCGCGGTGACGGCGATGGTGGCCGAGGGCTTGACGCGGGCGAGGGCGGAAGATTGCAGGCTGGACATGAACTATCCCGTGGTTTTGGAAGTTTTTGCCGGGGAGGCGGGGTTGTTTACGCGGCGTCGCCCCTCGGGACAATGCGCTGATGCTCGCTAATGCAGAGATGGGATGATAAGCGGCGGCTCTGATGCGCTGGATCATCGATTTTCTGTCGAACATGGAGGCGCGTCGCTGGCGCGCCGTGCTGGCGACGGCCCTGCTGCTGGGCGCGATGATCGCCCTGTTCGCTGTGGGCAAGAGCCAGTTGGGGCTGGAGGCCGAAGGGCGGCTGGAAGACTGGCTGGCCGGATTCCGTCAGGGGCCCTGGGGGCTGGTGGCCGCTATCGTGGTGTTCACGATTTCGGCCTTTTTCGGCGCGCCGCAGTTCATCCTGATCGCCGCCTGCGTCGTGGCGTTCGGACCGTGGTTCGGCTTCCTCTACAGCTGGATCGCGACGGTCGTGTCGGCGGGCGTGACCTACTGGCTGGGACGCGGACCCACGGCGCGGCTTCTGGCGCGGCACGGCGGCAAGACGGTCGGACGGCTGACGCGGTTCGTCGGCAAAAATGCCTTCTACGCCAGCTTCATGATCCGCAACGTGCCGTCGGCGCCGTTCATCGTCGTCAACATGGCGTTCGGGGCGGCGAGGGCGTCGTTTCCGGGCTTTCTGGCGGGGTGCGCGCTGGGGGTATTGCCGAAGACCGCGCTGGTCGCTTTCTTCGGCGGATCCTTCATGACGGCGGTCAGCGGCGACGGGATCTGGACCTCGGCCATATTGGCTGGCGTGGCGCTGGCCTGGCTGGCGCTGATGCTGTTGGTGCGTGAACTGGTCAAGCGGCGCGAGATCGCGCGCGGCGACTGAGGGAATTTGCTTAGCCTGCTATTTAGACTCCGTTCATCCAGAGGTTGCATGCTGTTGCTTTGGAGGCGTCGCCATGGATGTCCGTATTCTGAAGACGCAGCACGGCCGGATCATTCGACTGGCCAGCGCCCTGGGCGGGACCGCCGCCATTATGAAAACGTCGGACGATGCGATCCGCGCACGTGAGCTGATGCGTGCGCTGAATACGGCTCTGACTGAGCATCTCGCGATTGAGGACGGCGAACTTTATCCCGTCCTGATGCGGTCCCAAGATCATTCGGTTCGCAACCTCGCGCAGCACTATGTTGAGGACATGGGGGCTCTGAGCGGCGTTTGGGCGCACTATTTCGAAGAGTGGTCACAGGCCCGCATTCTGAGGGATCGGGAGCGTTTCGCCTCTGTAACCAAGGGGTTGATCGGCGCCTTGGCGCATCGGGTCGCCCGCGAGGAGGACACGCTGTATCCCACGATGGAGGCGGCGGACGCCCTGGCCGTCGTTCCGAAGCGCGACGGCAGGCCGACATCCTGAAGCCGGTGTCCACAGGCGTCGTGCCTCGATAGCCCTCTCCATATGACGACACTGTCATCGGGGCTTGTATTCCCGGTTTCATACGGGCAAACCCGCCGCTAGTAGGCGTGGCGAAGACGATCAGGAACTGTCCGGCGTGGGGATGTCAGGGCAGTTGGGGCGTCGCCAGGTCGACTGAGACATCTAGACGCCCTGCCAGCTAACAACGGTATCGATTCCCATGAGCTTCTCCCTTTTCGGCGCGATCTCCAACGACATCGCGATGGACCTGGGCACCGCCAACACCCTGATCTACATGAAGGGCAAGGGCATCGTCCTGAACGAGCCGTCGGTCGTGGCGCTGAGAAACGTCGGCGGACGCAAGGTCGTTCACGCCGTGGGGATCGAGGCCAAGCAGATGCTGGGCCGCACGCCGGGCCACATGGAGGCGATCCGCCCCATGCGCGACGGCGTCATCGCCGACTTCGAAGTCGCCGAAGAGATGATCAAGCACTTCATCCGCAAGGTTCATAACCGCAAGGGCTTCGTGAACCCCAAGATCATCGTCTGCGTGCCCTCGGGCGCCACTGCGGTCGAGCGTCGCGCGATCAACGACAGCTGCCTGAACGCCTCGGCCCGCCGCGTGGGCCTGATCGACGAGCCGATGGCCGCCGCGATCGGCGCCGGCCTGCCGATCCACGAACCGACAGGTTCGATGGTCGTCGACATCGGCGGCGGCACGACGGAAGTCGCCGTCCTGTCGCTGTCGGGCATTGTCTATTCGCGTTCGGTCCGCGTCGGCGGCGACAAGATGGACGACTCGATCATCAGCTACATGCGTCGCAACCATAATCTGCTGATCGGCGAAACGACCGCCGAACGCATCAAGAAGGACATCGGCACCGCCCGCATTCCGGCCGACGGCGAAGGCCTGTCGATCGAGGTCAAGGGCCGTGACCTGATGCAGGGCGTGCCGCGCGAGGTGCGCATCTCGGAGCGTCAGGCGGCGGAAGCCCTGGCCGAGCCGGTCACCCAGATCATCGAGGCCGTGAAGGTCGCGCTGGAAGCCACCCCGCCTGAACTTGCCGCCGACATCGCCGACAAGGGCATCATGCTGACGGGCGGCGGCGCGCTGCTGCGCGGCCTGGACGTCGAGATCCGCGATCACACCGGCCTGCCGGTCTCGGTCGCCGATGATCCGCTGTCGTGCGTGGCCATCGGCTGTGGCCGCGTGCTGGAGCACCCGCGCTGGATGAAGGGCGTGCTCGACTCCGCGCTCTGATCCGTCCGTTGCGGCCAAGTGAAAGCTTGGCTGCAAATCCTTGTCAGGCCTGCGTGATCACGGTTCCATTCCGGCCTTGATTTTGCGATAGGCAGGCTCAGCGGCAGGGGGCGTCCTGCCGATTCCAACCCCTTTGAGTGGAAGGTCGCCCGTGGCGTTTCGCGACGGCCCTTTTGAAAACATCAAGGTGCCGCTGGCGTGGACCGCCGCGGTCGTCGTCGTCGTGGCCGTCATCGGCGCGGTCGTCCTGTTGCTGGGCGATCGGACCACGTCCGAGGGCGGCTCGACCATGGGCGCGGCGCGCGGCGGTTTCGAAGCGACGGCCGGGCCAGTGGGCGGGGTCTTCGCCGCGCCGGTGCGTTGGGCCGGGGCCGCGCGCGACTATGTCGGCGGCTATTTCTTCGCTATCGGCGAGAACCGCCGCCTGAAAGCCGAGATCGCCGAACTGCGCGGCTGGCGCGACGAGGCGATCGCCCAAAAGAACATCAACGGCCGCTATGAGGCCATGCTGGGTCTGCGCACCGAACCGCCGGTGCCCATGGCCACGGGGCGAGCGATTTCGGAAACGCGCGGCCCCTTCTCCAACGCCAAGCTGATCGACGTCGGTTCGGCCAAGGGCGTGCGGATCGGCAATCCGGTCGTGACGGAACATGGACTGGTCGGTCGGGTGACGGGCGTGACGGGCGGCGTCAGCCGTGTCGTGTTGCTGACGGACGTGGCGTCGCGCACGCCGGTGATGATCGAGCGCACCGATGCGCGCGCCATGCTGACCGGCGACGGCGGCGACAGCCCGCGTCTGGAGTTCATTCGCGGATCCGGTTCGATCAAGGCGGGTGACCGTATCCTGAGTTCAGGGGACGGCGGCGGGCTGCCTCGCGGACTGCCGGTCGGCGTGGCCGCCAAGGGCGTGGACGGCGCCTGGCGGGTCAAACTGTTCAGCGATCACGGCGCGATCGATTACGTCCGCGTGCTGCTGTTCCAGAGCTTTGGACAGCTGGTCAGCCCGAATGCGCTGAACGCGCCGCCTCTCGCAGGCTTGGCGACGGCGCCGGAGCCGAGCGCGGCCGAGGTCGGAGCGATCCGTGACGCGGCCGCGCGTCGTGCGGCGGCGCAGCAGGCCCGGGCCGAACGGGCGCGTGCTGCGGCGACGACGCCAGCGCCAACGCCTGCGCCCGCCGCTGCGCCGACGGCGGCCCGTCCGGCCGTGACGTCCCCGAGGCCTGCGGCTTCGACCTCGTCGCCTGCGCCGGTTGCGCCGAGCCCTGCGCCGGCGCCCGCTCCGGGAGGCGCGGCGTGAGACGGCCCGTCGCGGTTCGCGTTGTCGGACCTCTTCAGTGGATCGTCTATCCGGCCCTGCTCGTCCTCGCCGCGACGGTCGTTCTGGGAACGCCGCTCCAGCTGTTCGGTCTGCATCTGCCCGAGCCGGTCATTCCGATGATCCTGGCCTTCGCCTGGCCCCTGATCCGGCCGTCGATGCTGGCGCCGGCGGCGCTGTTCCTGATCGGCCTGTTCCTCGATCTCTTCTGGAATACGCCGCTGGGCCTTTGGGCGCTGTGCCTGATGGGCGTCTATGGAACGGTGCTGCTGTCGCGCAATCTGCTGGCGGGGCATGAGGGGCTGATCCGCTTTGGAGCCTATGCCGCGTGCACATTGGGCGCCTTTTTTCTGGCCTATCTGGTGGTGACGATGCGAGCGGCGAACGCGCCGGCGATCCTGCCGCTGGTCGGACAGGTCGTGCCGACGCTGCTGCTGTTTCCGATCGCCAACTGGATGCTTGAGCGATTCGACGACGGAGATATTCGGTTCCGATGAGCGGCGAGCCCTCCATCTTCTTTGCCGATGTGAATGAGCGTCAGGGGTCCTTCCTGCGGCGCACCTTCGTGCTGGGCGGGGCGACGGCGCTGGGGATTACAGCGCTGATCGGACGGCTGGGCCAGCTGCAGGTCGTGCAGGCTCAGGAATATGCGACCCTGTCGTCGCAGAACCAGTTCAACTTCCGCATGGTCCCACCGCCGCGCGGCCTGATCAAGGACCGCAACGGCGTCGTCATCGCCGGCAATCGCCCCAGTTTCCGGGTGCTGGTAGTGCGCGACGAGACCAAGGATCTGGACCAGACGCTGGACCTTCTGGGACGGCTGTTGCCCGACACGCTTGAGCGCCGGCGCGCCATCATCCGCGACGTCAATGCGGCGTCCAAGTTCAATCCGGTGCCTGTCAAGAGCGACCTGACCTGGGAAGAGTTCGCCAAGGTCAATCAGTACGCCAACGAACTGCCCGGCGTGATGGTCGATATGAACGACGCGCGCTACTATCCGTTCGGCGGATCGTTCGCCCACGTCATCGGCTATGTGGCCAAGGTGTCCGATCGCGACGTCAAGGCGATCCGTGACAAGGGCGAGCAGCCGCCCGCCCTGTTGTTCAACCCCAGCTTCCGCATCGGCCGCCAAGGCGTAGAAAAGGCTCTGGATACGTCGCTGCGCGGCGAGCCGGGCGGCAATCGGGTCGAGGTCGATGCGCGCGGTCGCGTCGTCGCCGAGGACATCGGCGGATCGCGGCCGGCCGTGCCGGGCAAGGAAGTCATCCTGACACTGGACGCCGATGTTCAGAACCGGGCACTGGAGGTGTTTGGCGACGAGTCGGGCGCCTGTGTGGTCATGGATGTGCGCAACGGCGACATCCTGTGCATGATGTCTGCGCCGTCTTTCGATCCCAATCTGTTCGTCGGCGGCGTGCCGAGCAAGACCTATCGCGCGTTGGCCGACTATGAGCGCAAGCCGCTGCTGGACAAGACGCTGAACGGCACCTTCCCGCCGGGATCGACCTTCAAGCCGACGACGGCGCTGGCCCTGCTGGAGGCCGGTGTCGATCCGAATCAGACGGTCTTCTGCAGCGGCGCGTATCGCACCGGTAACCGGGTGCAGCGATGCTGGGGGCGGCATGGCACCCAGAACATGCACGACGCGATCAAGAACTCCTGCGACGTCTATTTCTACGCCATGTGCAACCGCGCCGGCGTGGACAATATCCGCAAGGCGGGGCTGGCGCTGGGCTTCGAGCACGAGTTCGACATCGGCGTCGGGAACCAGCGCAAAGGCCTGTTGCCGTCCACAGAGTGGAAGGCGCGGACGTTCCCGCGCGATCCGGTCTGGCATCCCGGCGAGACGACCTCGGTCGCCATCGGGCAGGGGGCGATCACGGTGAACGCCCTGCAGCTGGCGGTCATGACCTCGCGGCTGGCGAACGGGAAGAAGCAGCTTCAACCGCGCCTGATCAAGTCCATCGGCGGTGTCGAGCAGCCCAGCGGGGCCGAGGCGCCGGACCTGCCGTTCGATCCGGCCCACGTCGAATATGTGCGCCAGGGTATGATCGCCGTGGCCAATGACCGATCCGGCACCGCCTATCGCCAGAGCCAGTTGGGCCTGGGTGATATCCAGATGGCTGGCAAGACCGGCACGGCGCAGGTCCGGAACTACGGCTCCGGCTCGCGCAAGAGCAATATCTGGGCGCTGAAGGACCACAACCTGTTCGTGGCCTTCGCTCCGGTGGATGCGCCGCGATATGCAGTCGCCATCATCGTCGAACACGGGGGCAAGGGCGGGGCGACCGCCGGCGCGCCGCGTGCGCGTGAGGTGATGCGCACCGTCCTGCTCAAGGATCCGGACATGCGAGCGCGCATCGAACGGCCGCTGCCGCCCGAACCGACCGGCGACGCCATCGTCGAGGACGGGGTGGTGGGCGCCGCGCCCGAGCCCGATGTCGTGGCCCCGCCGCAGCCGAGCCGCCCCGCGCCGTCTGCGACCAGCGGGCCGCGTCCTTATCTGTCCGAGCCCGGCCGTTGACCGCGTCGGCCCTGTCACGTCCCGGCGAGCGCGAACGCGTCTCGACCAAACTGGGCCAGATCGACTGGCGGCTGACAGCCTTGCTGTGCGTGGTGTCCGGCACCGGGGCCCTGATGCTGTATTCGGTGGCCGGCGGATCCTGGTCGCCGTGGGCGATGAAGCACCTGATCCGGTTCGGCATGTGTCTGGCGCTGATGCTGATGCTGTCGCTGATCAGCATCCGCTACTGGTTCGCCTTGGCCTATCCCATCTACGGGATGGCGCTGTTCATGCTGGCGCTGGTGGAGACGCCGCTGGGCTATACGGCCTTGGGCGCCACGCGATGGCTGGACCTGGGCTTCACCCGCATCCAGCCGTCCGAGATCATGAAGATCGGCGTCGTGCTGGCCTTGGCGCGCTGGTATCACGGGGCCTCGGCCAAGGAGGCGAGCTTCCATTGGAAGCTGATCTTCCCGGTCGGGATCATCGGCTTGCCGTTCCTGCTGGTCGCGCACCAGCCGGACCTGGGATCGGCCATACTGATCGGTTTGACGGGCGCGGCGATCATGTTCGTCGCCGGGCTGAGCTGGCGGATCATCCTGCCGCTGATCATCGCCGCCGCCGTGCTGGTGCCGCCCTATGTCATGTTCGGCATGCACGACTATCAGCGTCACCGGGTGCTGACCTTCCTGAACCCCGAGGCCGACATGTCGGACAAGGGCTATCAGATCGTGCAGTCCAAGATCGCCATGGGGTCGGGCGGACCGCTGGGGCGCGGGTTTGGCCTGGGCAGCCAGAGCCAGCTGGAGTTCCTTCCCGAGCGCCAGACTGACTTCATCTTCGCCGCCTTCGCCGAGGAGTTCGGCTTTGTGGGCACCTTCACGCTTCTGGCCTCCTATGCCGCCATCATTCTGATCTCGCTGAGGATCGCCTCGCTGTCGCACAGCCACTTTGGGCGATTGGCGGCGTCGGGCGTGACGGCGACATTCGCGCTCTATGTGCTGATCAACGGGGCGATGGTGATGGGGCTGGCGCCGGTCGTGGGCGTGCCGATGCCGCTCTTGTCCTATGGCGGCACGGTGATGCTGACCGTCATGATCGGTTTTGGTCTGGTGATGTCGACGCGGGTTCACCGCTACGCTGAACTGCCCAAGGGGCACGGTCTGATCTGACGGCCTGATCTGACATTACGTCAGCTAGAGCGAAATCGGTTGAGTTGGATGCAGTCCAACTCGGCTCAGATTTCGCTCCAGCATCAATCTGGAGCCTGATTCACGGCATCAGCGGAATCGCGAAGCGATTCCACTGATGCCGATCAGGCTCTAGGTGATCGGCATTCAGGTTTCGCTTTCTAAGGCGGGGATTTCCTGGATAAGGTCATTCCCAACGATGTCTCGCATCGGTTTCGGCCGGTCAGCGACGCACGCCATGGGAGACGAGGAATGACCGATCTGGAGCAATTCCGCGCCGAGACGCGCGCCTGGTTGGAGGCGAACTGCCCGGCCGAGTGTCGCGGTCCGATGGCCGACGACGAGATGATCTGGGGCGGGCGAAATCCCACGTTCAAGACCCCGGCGCACAAGCAATGGCTGGAGCGAATGGGCGCGCGGGGCTGGACGGCGCCGGAATGGCCCAGGGAATACGGTGGAGGCGGCCTCAGCCGCGAGGAGGCCAAGGTGCTGGCCTCCGAACTGCGCCGCATCAAGGCCCAACCGGCCCTGGCCAGTTTCGGCGTCTGGATGCTGGGCCCGGCGCTGCTGGCCTTTGGGACGGAAGAGCAGAAGAAGCGTTTTCTGCCCGAGATCGTGCGCGGCGAGGTCCGTTGGTGCCAGGGCTACTCCGAGCCAGGCGCGGGGTCGGATCTGGCGTCCATCCAGACGCGGGCCGAGGATCGGGGCGACCACTGGATCGTCAACGGCCAGAAGATATGGACCTCCTACGCCGACAAGGCCGACTGGATCTTCTGCCTGGTGCGGACGGACCCCGAGGCGCCCAAACATCTGGGCATCAGCTTCGTGCTGTTCGACATGAAGACGCCGGGCGTGACGACGCGGCCGATCACCCTGATTTCAGGCAAGTCGCCCTTCTGCGAGACCTTCTTCGACGATGTCCGGGTGGAGAAGGAAAACCTCGTCGGGACGCTGAACCGGGGCTGGGACGTGGCCAAATATCTGTTGGCGCACGAGCGGACCATGATCGGCGCGATGGGCGAGGTCGGCGGCGGGCGGCCGGTGGGGCAGGTGGCGTTGGACGCCATCGGCGCCGACGAGGCCGGCCGACTGGACGAGCCTATGCTGCGCGCGCGGATCGCGGATCTGGAGATCGACGCCGCCGCCTTCCGTCTGGCGATGGAGCGGGTCGGAGATCAGGTGAAGGCCAAACAGGCGCATCCGGCCATCGCCTCCATGCTGAAATATTACGGCTCCGAGCTGAACAAGCGGCGCCATGAGCTGCTTATGGCGGCGGGCGGGGTCGATGCGCTGGAATGGGAGGGCGAGCGGTCGCATGACGGCAAGACCGCGCGCGACTGGCTGCGGACCAAGGCCAACTCCATCGAGGGCGGCACCAGCGAGGTTCAGCTGAACATCATCGCCAAACACCTGCTGCAACTGCCGGGAGCGTGAGACGATGCCGCTGATCCTGACCGAAGAACAGACGATGTTGCAGGACGCCGCCGACGGCTTCCTGAACGAACGGGCGCCGATCGCCCATCTGAGGAAGCTGCGGGACGAGCGTGACGCCGATGGGGTGTCGCGCGACCTGTGGCGGGCCTTCGGCGAGATGGGCTTCGCCGGCGTCATCATCCCCGAGGCGCTGGGCGGCATGGGGCTGGGCGCGGTCGAGGCCGGCGTGATCGCCGAGAGCCTGGGCCGCACCCTGACGCCGTCGCCGTATCTGGGATCGTCGATTCTGGCGGCCAAGGTGCTGATTGACGGCGGTTCGCAGGTGCAGCAGGCCTGGCTGCCCAGGATCGCGGCGGGCGAGGCGATCCTTTCGCTGGCGGTGGAAGAGGGCGCCAAGCATGCGCCTTCCCGGATCACCACGCGGGCCGAGCGAGCGGGCAATGGTTTCAGGCTGAATGGCGCCAAGGCCTTCGTGCTGGACGGCCATGTGGCCGACGCCCTGATCGTCGTCGCGACGGCTGAGGAGGGGACGACGCTGTTACTGGTCGATCCGGCGACGGCGGGCGTCGATATCGAGCGCACGGTGATGGTGGATGCGCACAATGCGGCGCGGATCACGCTGACTGATGTGGCGGTCGACGCCGATGCGGTGATCGGCGCGGTCGGGGGCGGGGAGGCGCTGCTGGATGGCGCGCTGAACCTGGGGCGGGCCTGCGCGGCCTCCAGCCTGACAGGTGCCGGCGATCAGGCGTTCAAGACGACGATGGACTATCTGCGGACCCGCAAACAGTTCGGCAAGCTGATCGGCGAGTTCCAGGCGTTGCAGCACCGGGCCGCGCATCTGTTCTCGGAGCTGGAGCTGGCGCGCGCGGCGACGATCGGCGCGCAGATCGCCATCGACGAAGGGCGCGAAGACGCGCCGCTGGCGGCCTCCATCGCCAAGGCCAAGGCGGGGCGGGTCGCCGAGCTGGCGGTGCAGGAGGCGGTTCAGATGCACGGCGGCGTCGGCATGACCGACGATTTCGACGTCGGCCTGTTCATGAAGCGGGTGCGGGTGCTGAACGAACTGCTGGGCGACGCCGGCTTCCACGCCGAACGGGTGGCGCGGGCGCAAGGGTTTTAGGGCGGGATTTAGACCGCCTTTTCGCTCCACAGGTCCAGATCCGTCTCGCGCCCGATCAGGGCCAGGCCGGCGGCGATGGATTCGAACTCGCCGCCCGTCTCGATCCGCTCGGCGCCGAAGCGGTTCTGGAAGAGCGCTCTTACGGCCGGCACGAAGGAGGTGCCGCCGGTCAGGAAGACGCGGTCGATGGCGTCGGGCGCCAGGCCGCTGCGGGCCATCGCCTGATCCACCGCCCCTTCGATGGCGGTAAGTTCCGGCGCGATCCAGCGTTCGAAATCGGC
This sequence comes from Brevundimonas vesicularis NBRC 12165, assembly GCF_001592205.1. GTDB lineage: Bacteria > Pseudomonadota > Alphaproteobacteria > Caulobacterales > Caulobacteraceae > Brevundimonas > Brevundimonas vesicularis. Next base: position 19,735 of record NZ_BCWM01000004.1, read on the forward strand.
GCGGGCGACCGGCTTTTCGATATGGACACCGCCGGCCTGGAACAGGAAGGTCGCCTGGTCGTCAGCTGACAAGGCCATCTTCAGCGCGGACACGGCGCGATACAGATCATGGCCGTGGTTGTCGTCCAGCACCTCGATCAGGCGCTCGATCTTCTCCGGCTCCAGCGCGGTGCGGGCCAGGGCGCGGATGTCGCGCATGTCGCGCGAGGCCCGTAGCAGAGCCAGCTGATCCCAGCGGGCGAAGGCGGAATAATACCGCTGGGGAATCGGCAGTTGTTTGCCGACGGAGCTGTACAGACCGCCCTTGCCCAGTTCGGGCGAAACCAGCTGGTCGATGATCCGGTAGTCGAAGGCGTCGCCCGCCACGCCCACGCCGGAGCGGGCCAGCGGCGTCGAACGCAGGCCGTCGGGCGTATGTTCGAACCGTATGATGGAGAAGTCGCTGGTGCCGCCGCCGAAGTCGGCGACCAGGACCGTTGCGTCCGCCTTTAGCTGACGCGCGAAATAGAAGGCGGCGCCGACAGGCTCGTGCGCATATCGGATGTCGGTGAAACCCAGTCGCTGAAACGCCGTCTGATAGCGCGACAGGGCCAGGGTCTCGTCTGGATTGCCGCCTGCAAAGGTGACGGGACGGCCGACGATGACGGCGGGCGGGGCGTCCGTCAGTGCGTCGCCGGCATGGTGGCGCAGGCGCAGCAGGAAGGCGGCCAGCAGATCCTCGAAGGCGTAGCGCTTGTTGTCGATCCGGGTCTCGGTGAAGGCGGCGCTGGCGGCGAAGGTCTTGAACGACTGGATGAAGCGGGTCTCCAGCGGGTCCTCGACATAGGCGGCGATGGCCCAGGGCCCGGCCTCGACCACACGCTCGGGCGGCTGGCCGTCCACGCCCGGATGTGTCTGGAAGCTGAGCGCCGAGCGGAAGGTGGTGGTCTGGCCTTCGACCGCGTCGAATGTCACGAGATAGGCGAGGCCGTCCGCATCGGTCAGGGCCACGACCGTATTGGTCGTGCCGAAATCGATCCCGATCGTCATCGGTTTCGTCGCCGTCATGGCAGGGCTCCAGGCAGGGGAGCCGGGTTCCTAACGGCAGACGGGGCAATAGCAAGCCTTATCCAGGACGTGTCATTTCCTGGCGGAAGCTTTTTACGACACCTGGCGCGTCCGAAGACAGGCGGAACTTGACGCTGCCCGCATGTCGGACGGCGCTTCCGTAAGGTGCTTCACGGGGCTCGCAGGCGCCTGCTCGATGCCCGCACAACCGGCCCCTTATGTTTTCCTTATGCGCCGCGCGTGATCCGGAATGGCGCGCTTATGCCTCTCGGTGAGCATTTGCCGTCTCCAACAAGTCGGAGGCGATCGGCATGGCCGATGTGATTTTTCTGGCGGTGGGTGCGGGGGCGTTCGCCGTCTTCGCCTTGCTGGCCACAGCGTTGAAACGGGTATGACGATGATCGCCATGCTCTGGGGGGCGGGGGCGCTGGTCGTCGCCGTTTACATGGTCGCGGCGCTGCTGCGGCCCGAGCGGTTCTAAGGGACCGGGACTAAAATCATGAACATTCAAGGATGGGGCGAGATCGCCCTGACCCTTGGGCTGGCCGTAATGCTCGGCTGGCCCATCGGCGTTTATATGTCGCGCGTCTGGAATGGCGAGCGGACCTGGCTGGACCCGGTGCTGAAGCCGGTCGAGGCCGTCTTCTACGGCGCCGCCGGCGTCGATCCTAAACGCAGCCAAGGCTGGCTGGGATACGCCGGCGCCCTTTTGGCCTTCAACCTGGCGGGCTTTGTGCTGCTGTATGCGATCCTGCGTCTGCAGGGCGTGCTGCCGCTGAACCCGCAAGGGTTCGCAGGCGTGTCGCCGCATCTGGCCTTCAACACCGCCGTCAGCTTCGTGACCAACACCAACTGGCAGAGCTATGGCGGGGAGGCGACCCTGTCGACCTTCACCCAGATGGTCGGCCTGACGGTGCAGAACTTCGTCTCGGCGGCGACGGGCGCGACGATCGCGGCGGCCTTGGCGCGGGCCTTCGTCGCCAATCGCGGCGAGGGCGTCGGCAACTTCTGGGCCGATCTGACCCGCACGACCCTGTACGTCCTGCTGCCCGCCGCCCTGATCCTGGCCGTGGCCCTGTCAGGTCTCGGCATCGTTCAGAGCCTGGCGGCCCATGTGACGGCGACCGGCGTCGAGGGCGGATCCCAGACCTTACCGCTGTTCCCGGCCGCCAGCCAGGTGGCGATCAAACAGCTGGGCATCAACGGCGGCGGCGTCTTCAACGTCAACGGCGCCCATCCGTTCGAGAACCCGAACGCCATCACCAATCTGCTGACCGCCGTGGCGATCAACGTCATGGGCTGGGCGGCCTTCTTCGCCTTCGGCCGCACGGCCATGGCGGGACGCGACATCCGCGCCCTGGCGGCGGCCGCCCTGATCCTGCTGAGCGTCGCAAGCGCGGCCATGTATGTGATCGAGACCCAGCCGGCCCCGGCCCTGGTCGCGGCCCAGGTGGACGCCTCGGTCAATATGGAGGGCAAGGAGGTCCGCTTCGGCGCGCCCGCCTCGACCGTCTGGTCCGTGGTCACGACCGGCGCCTCGAACGGGTCGGTCAACTCGATGCACGCCAGCTTCATGCCCTTGGGCGGCGGGTTGCAGATGTTCCTGATGCAGTTGGGCGAGATCCTGCCCGGCGGCGTCGGTTCGGGCATCGCCATCATGGTCGTCATGGCCCTGCTGTCGGTCTTCGTCGCCGGCCTGATGGTCGGGCGCACCCCGGAATATCTGGGCAAGAAGATCGAGGCGCGCGAGATCCAGTTCGCCATGATCGCGGTGCTGATCCTGCCGCTGGCCATCCTGGGCTTCACCGCCGTGTCGGCCGTCTTCCCGGCGGCGCTGGCGGGCCTGCTGAACAAGGGTCCGCACGGCCTGTCGGAGATCCTCTACGCCTACACCTCGGCGGCGGCGAACAACGGCTCGGCCTTTGCGGGCCTGACCGCCAACGCTCCGTGGTGGAACACGACCCTGGGGCTGGGCATGCTGTTCGGGCGGTTCATTCCGGCCGTCGCCGTCCTGGCCATCGCCGGCAGTCTGGTGGTCAAGCCCAAGCTGGCGCCCAGCCCCGGCACGCTGCCGACCGACAATGGCTTGTTCATCGGCCTGCTGATCGGCGTGATTCTCATCCTCGGCGGCCTGCAGTTCCTGCCCGCCCTCGCCCTGGGACCGATCGTCGAGCACTTCCAGGTGCTCGCGGCGGTCGCCGGCGCCTGATCCTTCGGACATCCTGACATGACACAAGTAACTCTGGATCCCCGCGAGGGCGGCCGTGCGTCGCCTCTTGCGGGCGGCCTCTCGGGACAGATGATCGGACGCGCCGTGGGCGACGCCTTCGTCAAGCTGAACCCCGTCAAGCTGATCAACAATCCGGTCATCTTCACCACCTGGATCGTGGCGCTTCTGTCCACGCTCTCGGCCGCTGCGGCCATCGCGAGCGGTCAGTCAGCGGGCTTTGCGGTGCAGCTGGCGCTGTGGCTATGGGCCACGGTCCTGTTCGCCAATGTCGCCGAAAGCATCGCCGAAGGGCGGGGCAAGGCGGCGGCCGATTCCTTGCGCGCCACCCGCGTCACGACCAAGGCCAAGCTGATCGTTGATCCGAAGACCGGCAGCGTGGTCCCGACCAACGCCTCGGAGCTTGAAGTCGGGTCGATCATCCTGGTCGAGGCCGGCGACGTGATCGCCTCTGACGGCGAGATCGTCGAGGGTGTGGCCTCGGTCAACGAGGCCGCCATCACCGGCGAGAGCGCCCCGGTGATCCGCGAAAGCGGCGGCGACCGTTCGGCGGTGACCGGCGGCACGACCGTCGTCTCGGACTGGATCAAGGTGCGCATCACCGCCAAGCCCGGCTCGACCTTTCTCGATCGCATGATCGCCATGGTCGAGGGCGCGGACCGCCGGAAGACGCCCAACGAGCTGGCCCTGGCCGTGCTGCTGGCCGGCCTGACCCTGATCTTCCTGATCGCGGTCGTGACCTTGGTGGGCCTGGGCGCCTATTCCGGCGTCGATCTGGACCCGATGGTGCTGGGCGCCCTGTTCATCACCCTGATCCCGACCACGATCGGGGGCCTGCTGTCCGCCGTCGGCATCGCCGGCATGGACCGGTTGCTGAAGGTGAACGTGCTGGCCACCTCGGGCCGTGCGGTGGAGGCGGCAGGCGACGTCGACACCCTGCTGCTCGACAAGACCGGCACCATCACCTTCGGCAACCGCATGGCGACCGAAGTCATCCCGGTTCCGGGCGTGCGCCCCGAGGCCGCCCTGGCCGCCGCCGTCATGGCGTCGCTCGCCGACGAGACGCCCGAGGGCCGCTCCATCGTCGAGCTGGGCCGCAACGCCGGCGTCTCGGTCGATCAGCCCGCCGGCGCCGTCGCCATTCCCTTCACCGCCGTCACCCGCCAGTCGGGCCTGGACGTCGGCAAGGACAGCTGGAGGAAGGGCGCGGTCGATGCGGTACTGAAGGATCTGAACCTGACCGACGGCGCGGCCCCGGCCGAGTTCCGCCAGGCCGTGGACCGGATCGCCCGTTCGGGCGGCACGCCCCTGGCCGTGACCCAGAACGGCGTCCTAGTCGGCGTCATCCACCTGAAAGACGTGGTCAAGCCGGGCGTGAAGGCGCGCTTCGCCGACCTGCGCCGGATGGGCCTGCGCACCGTGATGATCACCGGCGACAATCCGGTGACCGCCGCCGCCATCGCTTCGGAAGCGGGAGTGGACGACTACCTCGCCGAGGCCACGCCTGAGGACAAAATGCGCCTGATCAAGGCCGAACAGGCCAAGGGTCGCCTGGTCGCCATGTGCGGCGACGGCGCCAACGACGCCCCGGCCCTGGCCCAGGCCGATGTCGGCGTGGCCATGCAGACCGGCGCCCAGGCCGCACGCGAGGCCGGCAACATGGTCGATCTGGACAGCGACCCGACCAAGGTCATCGAGATCGTCGAGGTCGGCAAGCAACTGCTGATCACGCGCGGCGCGCTGACGACCTTTTCGGTCGCCAACGACGTGGCCAAATATTTCGCCATCATCCCGGCGATGTTCGTAGTGGCCCTGCCGTCGCTCGGCGCGCTGAACGTCATGCGTCTGCACAGCCCCGAGAGCGCCATCCTGTCGGCGGTGATCTTCAACGCCCTGGTCATCGTCGCCCTGATCCCGCTGGCGCTGAAGGGCGTCAAATACCGGGCCATCGGCGCCGGCGCGCTTCTGGGTCGCAACCTGCTGATCTACGGCCTGGGCGGCCTGATCGCCCCGTTCGTCGGCATCAAGCTGATCGACCTGCTCATCTCCGGCCTGGGTCTGGCGTGATGCGTCGGGAGGTCTCTCGCATCCTGCAACTCGTCGTGGCGGTGCTGGTCATCGCCGTGATGTGGGGTGTGGCGACGCTGCAGCAGACCGATCCGCGCACGCGCTCCAACCCCATGGCCATTCATCCTGTTCGAATAGAGAAATCCAATGCGTAAATCCTTCTCCAAGGCCTCGGGCTGCAACGACGCCTGGTTCGCCGCCGCCTGTATTGTCGGTCTCGCCGGTCTGGGCCTGTGCAGCGAAGCCAAGGCCCAGGACGTGTCGGCTAACGTCGCCGTCACCTCCGACTACGTCTTTCGCGGCGTCAGCCAAACCCAGGAAAACCCAGCCATCTCGGCCGGCGTCGATCTGACCAAGAACGGTTTCTACGCCGGCGGCTGGGCCTCCAACGTCGATTTCGGCGACGATACGGACGCCGAGGTCGATCTGTATGCCGGCTATCGGCCCGAGGTCGCCGGCTATGCGCTGGACTTCGGGGTGATCGGCTATCTCTACGCCGGTCAGCCCGACGGCGCCGATTATGACTATGTCGAGCTGAAAGCCGCCGCTTCGCGCACCGTGGGTTCGGCCACCCTGGGCGCCGCCGTCTATTATTCGCCCGACTTCTTCGGCGCGGCCGAGGACGAGGCGACCTATGCCGAGGTTAACGGCGCGGTCAGCCCTGCCGACAAATGGACCGTCTCGGGCGCCGTCGGCCGTCAGTGGGTCTCGTCGGACCTGGATTACACCACCTGGAACCTGGGCGCGGCCTATCAGCTGACCGACAATCTGGCGCTGGACCTGCGTTATCACGACACCGATCATCACGACTTCGGCGACATCTACGGCGCACGCGCCGTAGCCACGCTGAAGGCGACCTTCTGAGGCGACGACCATGGTCAACCAACTTCGCCCGGCCCTCGTCATGACGGCCCTGTTCACCCTGCTGCTGGGCCTGGCCTATCCGCTGGCCGTCACCGGGATCGCCCAGGTCGCCTTCCCCGATCAGGCCAACGGCAGCCTGGTGCGCGACCCCGGCGGGCGGGTCGTCGGCTCGTCCCTGATCGGCCAGCCTTTCGTCGGCGCGACCTATCTGCATCCGCGCCCGTCGGCGGCGGGCGACGGCTATGACGCCGCCGCCTCGTCCGGCTCCAACATGGGGCCGCTGAACCCGGACCTGATCGCTCGCGTCGCCGAAAGCGCCCAGACGATCCGCGCCGAGGATGGCTCCGGCGTCATCCCCGCCGATGCGGTGACGACCTCGGGTTCGGGCCTCGACCCGGACGTGTCCCCGGCCTACGCTCGGCTTCAGGCCGCGCGGATCGCCCGCGCCAGAGGCGTTTCCGTGCAACAGGTCCAGAGCATCATCGACGCGCACATCGAGGGGGGCTTCCTGGGCTTCATCGGCCAGCCGCACGTCAATGTCCTGCTGACCAACCGCGCGCTGGACGCCCGCTTCGGGGCGGAGGGCTGATTGCCCGAAACGGCGCCCGAAACGCCCGCGACTTCAGCCGTTCCGCGCCGCAAGCGCGGGCGGCTGAAGGTGTTTCTGGGCATGTCGCCAGGCGTGGGCAAGACCTATGAAATGCTGCGCGCCGCGCGCCGTCGAAAGGCCGAGGGGCTGGACGTCGTCGTCGGCGTGGTCGAAACCCACGGCCGCAAGGAAACGATGAGCCTGCTGCGCGGGCTCGACGTCATGCCGCGCGCGCCCATTGAACACCGCGACCGCGCCTTGATGGAGTTCGACCTCGACGGCGCCCTGGCGCGACGGCCCGAACTGTTGCTGGTCGACGAATACGCCCACTCCAACGCGCCGGGTTCGCGCCATCCCAAGCGCTGGCAGGATGTGGAGGAGCTGCGCGACGCGGGCATCGACGTCTGGACCACGCTGAACATCCAGCATCTGGAAAGCCTGTCCGACGTCATTCTGCGCATCACCGGCGTGCGCCAGCGCGAGGCGGTGCCCGACAGCGCCCTGACCGGCGCCGACGACATCGAGGTCATCGACATCACGCCCGACGACCTGCGGGCGCGTCTGGCCGAGGGCAAGGTCTATGTGCCCGAAACGGCGCGGGTGGCGTCCGAGAACTTCTTCAAGATCGAGAACCTGACGGCGCTGCGCGAACTGGCCCTGCGACGCGCGGCCCAGACGGTGGACGACCAGCTTCTGAGCCACCTGCGCGAGCGGGGCGTGTCGGGGCCGTGGGCGGCGAACGAGCGGATCCTAGTCTTGGTCGGCGGCGACGCCATGACCGCCTCGCTGGTGCGGACCGGTCGGCGGATGTCGGACATGATGATGGACGCTCCCTGGTCGGTGGCCCATGTCGAGCGGCCCAGCGGATCGCGGGCCGACGCCCGCTCGGCGGGACGATTGTCCGAGGCCTTCAAGCTGGCCGAGCAGCTGGGCGGACGGCCCGTGACGATCAGCGGCGACGACGTGGTGCGCGCCGTGCTGGATCACGCCCACCGCAACAACGTCACCCAGATCGTCATCGGCAAGACGCGCGGCGGGCGGTTCGCCGAATGGACCGGCCGGGCCCTGGCGACCGAACTGCTGCGCAAGGCCCAGGGCGTCGCCGTCCACGTCGTGACCGAGGGCGATCTGGCCGCGCCCGAATCGGCGGCCAAGTCTGGCGTCCGGGCGGCGCTGGACTGGCGCGGCTATCCGGCGGGGGCGGGGTTCGTCCTGGCGGCGACGGGCGCGGCCCTATTGCTGGACACCCGGTTCGAGCGGGTCGATCTGGGCGTCATCTATCTGGCGGCGGTGGTGGCGGCCGGGGTGCTGAACGGGCTGCGGCCTGCGCTGGCGGCGGCGACCCTAGCCTTCCTGACCTACAACTTCCTGTTCCTTCAGCCGCGCTACAGCTTCCTGATCGGTTCGCCGACTGACTTCCTGACGCTGCTGCTCTTCTGGGGCGTGGCCCTGGGCACAGGCGCCCTGGCGGGGCGGGTGCGCGAACAGGCCAGAGCCGCCCAGCGGCGCGCCGCCGCCGTCTCGGCCCTGCTGGCCGCCAGCCAGACCCTGTCGGCGGGCCAGGATCGTGCGACCACGGCCCGCAGCCTGGCCGAACAGGCGTCAGCCGCCGCCGGCGCGGGCGCCGTCGTCCTGCTTCCCGACGGCGAGGACATTGTGCTGACGGCGGCCAGCCCAGAGGGCGTGACCCTGGCCCCCGACGCCATGGCCGCCGCCCGCTGGGCCTGGACCCACGGCGAGGTGACGGGCCACGGCACCGGCACCCTGCCGCAGACCCACTGGCTGTTTCAGCCCTTGCAGGGCGTGCGCGGCCGGGCCGGCGTGGCGGGCATCGACGCCTCGGCCGTGGCGGCGGGCTCGGACGAGGAACGTCTGGCCATGGCGTTGCTGGACCAGGGCGCCGTGGCGCTTGAGCGTGCCGATCTGGCCAGTCAGGCGCTGGAGACCGAGACCCTGCGCCGCGCCGATCGTTTCCGCGCGGCCTTGATGAACTCGGTCAGCCATGATCTGCGCACGCCCCTGTCCACCGTCCTGGGCTCGGCGACGACCCTGATCGACTATGGCGCGACCCTGAAGCCCGAGGTCCGCGACGACCTGCTGCTCAGCATCCGCGAAGAGGCGGAACGGCTGTCGCGCTATGTCGGCGACCTGTTGGACATGACGCGGCTGGAGGGCGGCGGGCTGAACGTGCGCACAGACTGGGTGGACGTGCGCGATATTCTCAACGCCGCCGCAGAGCGGGTGGCGCGTCGGCTGGGGACCCGTCACGTGACCCGCGACTTTCCCTCCCAGTTGAGCCTGGTTCTGTTGGACCAGGGTCTGCTGGAGCAGGCCGTCGTCAACATTCTCGAAAACGCCATCGCCTACAGTCCCGACGGCTCGACCATCGAACTGGCGGCCTATGAGGATCGAGGCTCGGTCGTCATCTCCATCGAGGACGAGGGCAGGGGAATACCGACCGCCGAGCTGGAACGGGTGTTCGACAAGTTCCGTCGAATGGAAGAGTCCACCGACCGATCGAAGGGCGCAGGCCTGGGCTTGGCCATATCCAAGGGATTTGTCGAAGCCATGGGCGGCCGTATCGCCGCCGCCAGCCCCATCGCCGACGGCAAGGGCACCCGCATTCTGATCAGCCTATCGAAGGCGATCCCGACCCACCGCGACCTGCTATAGAGCGCCCATGTCCGCCGTCCGCCCCGTGATCCTCGTCATCGACGACGAGCCTCAGATTCACCGCTTCCTGTCGCCTGCGCTGGACGCGGCCGGGTATCAGCCGAAACGAGCGGACAGCGGGCAGGATGGCTTGCGGGGTGTCGCCCTCTGGTCGCCCGATGCGGTCGTTCTGGATCTTGGCTTGCCTGACATGGACGGCAAGGACGTCCTGAAACGCGCGCGAGAGTTCTACGCGGGACCTATCATTGTCCTCTCGGCGCGGGACCGCGAGGCGGAGAAGATCGCGGCCCTCGATCTGGGCGCCAATGACTATGTCGAAAAGCCCTTCGGCATCGGTGAACTCCTGGCCCGTCTGAGGGTGAGCATGCGCGCCTCGATTTCCGAGACCATCGGTCCTGTGACCGCTGGGGACATCTCCATCGACATCGAACGCCGCCGTGTCCGTCGCTCTGGAGAAATCGTCAAGCTGACCCCCAAGGAGTTCGAGGTACTCGCCCATCTGGCCCGCCACCACGGCAAGGTCATCAGCCACGGCGATTTGCTCACGGCCGTCTGGGGCGCCGCTCACGTCAACGACACCCAGTACCTTCGCGTTGTGGTGGGGCAGTTGAGACATAAGCTGGAGGCCGATCCTGCCAGCCCGATATTGCTGCTCACCGAGCCTGGCGTGGGCTATCGGCTGGAAGCCTAATGTGTGCTTGCTGGCACGCAGCCAGAATCGGCGTTTGGCGCGCAAATGACTTGGCGTCGGTGTTAGCACGACCACTTTAGAGGGGTGCAAAGGCGGGTGGCGCCAACCGGCGCTCAGATTATTAAAGTAATTCAATGCGTCTTGGCGGAAGCGGTGGGATTCGAACCCACGGACGGCTCTCACCGTCGCTGGTTTTCAAGACCAGTGCCTTAAACCACTCGGCCACACTTCCTTGCCGCCGCAGCGGAGGCGGACGCCATAGCAGGCGAACGGGTCATTAACCAAAGCGGAAATGTCTTGGGTCATCCTGTTTTCGTATTTTTTGCGAGGCGGGTCGATGACGTTTGGACAGGGAGTGCGCGGCGCGCTGATCCTGGGGCTGTTCTCACTGCTGGCCGCCTGTTCCACCGTTGGCGGGGCGGGCGTGCGCGGGACCGTCGCTGGGCGCGGCGAGGACCGTCCGCCGGTCGTCAAGGACCCTGCGCCGATCGTGTCAGGGACGATGCGGCCCTATCAGGTGCGCGGGCGCTGGTACACGCCCAAGGAACAGCCGGATTACGAAGAGGTGGGGATGGCGTCCTGGTACGGCGACGCCTTCAACGGCCGGCCGACCTCGACCGGCGAGCGGTTCGACATGCATGCCCTGACGGCGGCGCACAAGACCCTGCCTCTGCCCGGTCTGGTCGAGGTGACGAACCTGGAGAACGGGCGGCGGCTGGTGGTGCGGATCAATGACCGCGGGCCGTTCGTGGACAGCCGGATCATCGACCTGTCGCGCGAGGCAGCGAGCGAACTGGGGATGCTGTCGCAAGGCGTGGGGCGGGTGCGGGTGCGCTACCTCGGCCGGGCGCCGCAGCAGGGCGGGGGCACGCTGTTGCGGGCCTCGGCACCGACGCCGCGAGGCGTGGTCCCGGCCAGCACACCTGTCAGCGCGCCGGTTATCGCCCCCTCACCGGTTGCGGTTGCGGAGGTGACGACCTTCTGGGTCCAGGCGGGCAGCTTCTCGGATCAGGTCGAGGCCGGGCGAATCGCCGACAGCCTGAGCGGCTGGGTGCGGGCCGATCGGGGCGCGGGGCGGTTCAACGTCGTGGTGGGGCCGTGGGACAGCGCCAATGCGGCCGAGGCGGCGCGTCAGTCGGTCGTGGCGCGAGGTTATGCGGGCGCCCTGTTGATATCCGGCAGCTGATCGCGCGCGCGGGCTTGCGCCGGGCGGCGTCGGCGCGCCATGAAGGCGCGTGACCCGTGGACAGTTCATAAGCTTCGAAGGCGGCGAGGGCGCTGGCAAATCGACCCAGGTCGGGCGGCTGGTCGCGCGGCTGCAGGCGGTGCTGGGCGAGCGCAAGGTGGTGCGCACGCGTGAACCGGGCGGCTCCAGGGGCGCGGAGGTGATCCGCAATCTGGTGGTGGCCACGGACGCCGAGCCGTGGTCGGCCATGACCGAGACCCTGCTGATGTACGCCTCGCGCTCGGACCATCTGGAGCGGACCATTCGCCCGGCGCTGGCGGCCGGCGACTGGGTGGTGTGCGATCGGTTCGCCGATTCCAGCCGGGCCTATCAGGGCGCTGGCGGCGGCGTGGCGCAAAGCTTCATCGAACAGATTGACGCGGGCGTGGTCGGGGACGACCAGCCGGACCTGACGCTGGTGTTCGACCTGCCGGTCGAGGTCGGCCTGGAGCGGGCGTTCGGGCGCGGCCTGTTCGAGACGCGGTTCGAATCCAAGGGTCTGGAGTTCCATCAGCGGCTTCGCGAGGGCTTCCTGCGCATCGTCGAGGCCAATCCGCAGCGTTGCGTGCTGATCGACGCGGTCGGATCGCTGGACGAGGTCGAGGCGCGGGTCTGGCAGGCGGTTCAGGACCGGCTGCTGTGAGCGATCACCCGCGCGATCGTTTCGACCTGATCCCTGATGCCGCAGCGGAGACGGCGTTTCTGGACGCCTGGGAACGGGGGCGGCTGCACCACGCCTGGCTGCTGTGCGGGGTCGAGGGGACGGGCAAGGCGACCTTCGCCTATCGGGCGGCGCGACGGCTGCTGGGCGCGGCGGCCGATCCTGCGTCCGGGCCGCTGGGCGCGCGGCGCGATGATCCGGTCAGCCGGCTGATCTCGGCCCAGTCGCATCCGGACCTGCTGGTGTTGGAACGGCTGGTTGAGGGCGGCAAGACGAAGAAGTCGATCTCGGTCGATCAGTCGCGCGAATTGCCGGAGTTCTTTTCAAAGAGCCCGTCGCAAGCCCAGTTTCGGGTGGCGATCATCGATGCGGCAGACGACCTTAATCTCAACGCCGCCAACGCCTTGCTGAAGGTTCTTGAGGAGCCGCCCGAGCGTGGCGTGCTGTTTCTGGTCACCCATGCGCCGGGGCGGTTGCTGGCGACGATCCGGTCGCGGTGCCGGCGGCTGAGCTTTCCGATCTGGGCGCCGGATCGGCTGGAGACCCTGGTGCGCAACCGGACGGGCGCAGAGCGTGAGGACGCCGAACATGCGGCGATCATGGCGGGCGGATCGCCCGGCGCGGCCTTGGCCCTGGCGTCAGGCGCGACGTTTGAGATGGATCAACTGGCGAGGCGCTGGGTCGAGGGCGAAGTGGACCGAGCCGAAGCTCTGGCCATCGCCGACCGGTTCCGCGGCGCCGAGGGGCAGGAGCGGTTCGAGACCCTGATGGACCGGCTGATCGCGGCGGTGCGGATGCGCGCCTTGCAGAGCGCGCCGGGCGCCGGCAATCGATGGGCTGAATTATGGGAGCGGCTGCAGCCGTTGCCGGAACGGGCGGCGGGACTGAACCTGGACAAGGCCGATGTGCTGGCCGGCGCGCTGGCGGACCTGAAGCGGGTGCAGGCCCAGCAGGAGCGGATGGGCTGATGCTGATCGACAGTCATGTGAACCTGCACGCGCCGCAGTTCGAAGAGGACCGGGACGCCGTGATCGCGCGCGCGCGCGCGGCGGGCGTCGGGCTGATGGTCGAGATTTCGGACAAGCTGACGACGTTCGAGGCGACGCACGGCATCGCCATGGCCCATGAGGACATCTGGTGCACGGTCGGGGTGCATCCGCACGAGGCCAAGGATGCAGCGGACCTGACGGCGGCGACACTGATCGATCTGGCCCAGCGGCCCAAGATTGTGGGCATCGGCGAATGCGGTCTGGATTTCCACTACGACTTCAGCCCGCGCGAGGTGCAGGGGGGCTTGTTCCGGCAGCATGTGAAGGCGGCGCGCGAAACCGGCCTGCCGCTGGTGATCCACACGCGTGAGGCGGACGATATAATGGCGTCGATCCTGCGCGAGGAGTATGCGGCGGGGCCGTTCAAGATGTTGATGCACTGCTATACGAGTGGGGCGGAACTGGCCAAAATCGCTGCTGAAATGGGCGCGTGGTTCTCGGTATCCGGCATTGCGACCTTCAAGGCGGCCGAGGACGTGCGGGCGGTGATCCGCGATATGCCGGGCGACCGGATCATCGTCGAAACCGACTGCCCCTATCTGGCGCCCGTTCCGCATCGCGGACGGCGCAACGAGCCGGCCTACATAGGTCATGTACTGCACAAGCTGGCCGAGATTCGCGGCTGGAGCGCCGAGGAGGCGGACTGCGTCACGACCGAGGCCTTCTTCGGCCTCTTTGACCGGATACCCAGGCCCGCATGAGTTTCGAAGTCGTTATTCTGGGCAGCGGATCGTCGGGCGGGGTGCCGCGCGGGGACGGCGACTGGGGCGCCTGCGACCCGACCGAGCCCAAGAACCGGCGAACGCGCTGTTCGATGCTGGCGAGGAAGACCGGGCCGGAGGGGGTGACCACTGTCCTGATCGACACCTCGCCGGACCTGCGCGAACAGATGCTGGCCAGCGGCACGAAACATGTGGATGCGGTTCTTTATACCCACGATCATGCGGACCAGACCCACGGCATCGACGATCTGCGCACCTTCGCCGCGCGGGCCAGGAAGCGCATTCCGGCGTGGATGGATGCGGCGACGCACGGCTCGCTGACGCATCGGTTCGACTACATTTTCGAGAGCAAGTTCGGTTATCCGCCGTTGTTGGACGGACGGATCATTCCGCAGCACGGCGTAGCCTGGTCCGTCGAGGGCGCAGGCGGCGCGATACCGGTGACGACTTTCGACCAGGCGCACGGGCCGATCCGCTCTGTCGGCTATCGGTTGGGCGACGTGGCCTATTCCAGCGATGTGTCCGATCTGGACGAGGCGGCCTTGGCGGCGGTGGCTGGCTGTAAGCTCTGGATCGTGGATGCGCTGCGTTATGCGCCGCATCCGACTCATGCCCATCTGGACCAGGCCCTGGCGTGGATCGCCGCCGCAGACGTGGAGCGCGCGGTGCTGACGAATCTGCATATCGACATGGATTACAAGGCGTTGTCGGCGCTTGTTCCCGAAAACGTCGAGGTCGGATTCGATGGCTGGAGCCGAGTGATCGGCTAGCTCGCGCCGACCTTGTGGTTTTTCCAGTCGAATAACTCTTCCAGCACCTGCACCGCCTGACCGCGTTCCGACGTCAGATCAGGATCGCGGTTCATGATCAGCCGCGCATCGTCGGCGGCCGCCAGCATCAGGCTGCGGTGGCGGATCGGGTCGGCGAAACGATAGGCGGGAAAACCGCTCTGTTTCAGGCCCAGGGGATCGCCGCCGCCACGCAGGCGGAAGTCTTCCTCGGCGATGACGAAGCCGTCCTCGGTGCGACGCAGGGTTTCGAGCCGCTCTTTCGCCGTCTCGCCGAGGGCGCCGTCCTGACCGCCATACAGCAGGATGCAGGAACTGGCCTTGGCGCCGCGACCGACGCGGCCGCGCAACTGGTGCAACTGCGCCAGACCGAAGCGGTCGGCGTGTTCGATAACCATGATCGAGGCTTTGGGCACGTCCACGCCGACTTCGACCACCGTGGTGGCGACGAGAACCGGCAGACGGCCGTCGGCGAAGTCGGCCATGACCGCCTCGCGCTCGGCACCGGGCATTTGGCCGTGGGCCAGGCCGACCTCCACGCCCAGCAGGCGCCGCAGATCGTCGGCGCGATCGACGGCGGCCGCCAGGTCGATGGCCTCGGATTCCTCAACCAGAGGACAGATCCAATAGGCCTGGGCGCCGCTCTCTACCGCCGTTTTCAGCCGGGCGGCGACCTCGACGATGCGGGCCAAGGGCAGGACGGCGGTCGTGACGGGCGTGCGGCCGGGCGGCTTTTCCATCAGGCGACTGACCTCCAGCTCGCCGTACTGCGTCAGTTCGAGCGTGCGGGGAATGGGGGTGGCCGACATGGTCAGCAGATGCACGGCGCCCAGGCGCGGGTCGCCCTTGGCTTGCAGTCGCTGACGTTCGTTGACGCCGAACCGGTGCTGTTCGTCAATGACCGCCAGGGCAAGGCGGTCGAAGCGGACGGCGTCTTGGAACAAGGCATGGGTGCCGATGGCGACCTGGGCGTGACCCGAGGCCAGGGCAGCCAATTTCTCGCGTCGTTGCGCCGGGGTGTCGCGGCCCGTGAGCAGGACGGCGGCGACGCCGGCTGCGTCCAGCATGGGGCCGAGCTTCTCGTAATGCTGGCGCGCCAGGATTTCGGTCGGAGCCATGAGCGCGGACTGGAAGCCGCTCGAAGCGGCGTCGGCCAGAGCGAGGGCGGCGACGGCGGTCTTGCCCGAGCCGACATCGCCTTGCAGCAATCGGCCCATCTGCTGGCCCGACGCCAGATCACGACGGATTTCGGCGACGGCCTGGGCCTGGGCGTTGGTCAGCTGAAAGGGCAGGGCCTGGAGCAGGTGTTCGGACGCCGAGCCGGGGGCGATGACGGGGGCGGGCTTGATCTCGCGGGCGCGGCGACGACGGGCCAGAGCCAGTTGGTGGGCGAGGAATTCGTCATAGGCCAGGCGCTGGCGGGCGGGGGCGTCGGGCGTCAGGTCGATCTCGCTTGTGGGGGCATGCAGGGCGTCGATAGCGGCGCGCCAACCCAGCCAGTTCTGCTTCTTGAGCCAGGCGGTGTCCTGCCATTCCGGCAGGTCGGGCGCGTCAGCAAGGGCGGCGTGGACCAGTTTACGCAACTGGCGCGAGCTGAGGCCCTGCGTCGCAGGATAGACGGGCTCGGACGCCGGAATGTCGGCGGCCTTGTCTGGCGTGACGATGTCCGGATGGACGATCTGGACCTCGCCATTGAAGCGCTCGACCTTGCCTGCGACCAACCGCGTCTCGCCACGCGGCAACAGCCGGTCGATGTGCTGGGGCGAGCCGCCGAACCAGACCAGATGCACGAAGCCGGTGGGATCGCTGGCCCGGACCTTCAGCGGTGCGCCAGGACGGCTGGGCGTGAAGAGGCGGTCGATGGTCACGGTGAAGACGCCCACCTCGCCATCGACCGCGGTGGCGGCCTCGGCAGGGCGGCGCACGATGACGCCGGACGGGCTGAGGAACAGCAGATCGCGAACCAGCGGGCCCGCCACCTTTTGCACCAGAGGCAGGACGCGAGGGCCCACGCCCTTGAGGGTCGAGACCTCGGCGAACAGGGGAAAGAGAATCTGCGGACGCATCGCCGTGAACATAGCGTGACCATGACGGGTGGCGAAGTCCGTTCAGGAACGCTATCTGCGCTTCTTCCATTTGAAGACGCTAACGCTCGCCACGCGGTGGCTCGCTGCTTGAGCGTCTTCCCACTTTGCCGGGCAGGGATTCTTGTGGCCGAAATCGACGCGCGTCCCGAAAGCGAAATGACCCCTGAGCAGATGACGCCTGAGCGCAGGCAGCGGTTGGGCCGCATACAGTTCCGCGCCTGGCGGCGGGGCTTTCGCGAGGCCGATATGGTGCTGGGGCCGTTTTCCGATCAGGTCGCGCCGACCCTGACCGATGCGGAACTGGACCAGTTCGAGCGGCTGATCGACGAGGAAGATCAGTGGCTTTACGGCTGGATCATCGAGCGTGATCCGACGCCGCCCGAGTTCGAGACGCCGGTGATGGCCAAGGTGCGCGCCTTCATGCGCGCCTACGTCGCGGCCGAAGTCGGCAAGGGAATCGGCTGATGGACGCCAAGGTCGAACATCGGATTGACGCCGATCTGGGCGGCGCGCCCGAGGGGCTGGACGCGCTGATCGTCGCCGAACGCATCAAGGCCGGCGGCGGTGTCGGCCTGTTCGTCGCACGCGACTTTCAGAGGTCGGGCAGCTTCGTTCAAGCGTTTCAGTTCTTCTCGAAAGGTATTGAAGTCCTGGATTATCCGGCGTGGGACTGTCTGCCCTATGACCGACTAAGCCCCACGGCGGGAATCGCGGCGCAGCGCATGGCGACGCTGACGCGGCTGGCGATGCGCAAGCCTGGCGATGCGCCGGTTCTGGTCGTGACGACGGTGTCAGCGGCCATGCAGCGCACCCCTCCGAAGTCGGTCACGACACAGGCCGGGTTCGAGACCAAGGTCGGACGCGATCTCGATATCCAGGCGCTGGAGCGATATTTTGCCGCCAACGGCTATGTTCGGGCCTCGACCGTGTCGGAGCGCGGCGAGTTCGCGGTGCGCGGCGGGGTCGTCGACGTCTATCCGCCCGGCTTCGAGGAGCCGGTCCGGCTGGATATGTTCGGATCCGAGCTGGAATCGATCCGCACCTTCGATCCCGAAACGCAGCGGTCGACCGGCCAGATGACGTCCGTGTCCCTCGCGCCGGTGTCGGAGGCGCTGCTGGATGCGGCGGCCATCTCGCGCTTCCGCACCGGCTATCTGAACCTGTTCGGCGCGCCGGGCGACGACCCGCTGTATGCGACGATCAGCGAGGGCGCGCGGCGTCAGGGCATGGAACAGTGGCTGCCGCTGTTCTATGAGACCTTGGACAGCCTGTTCGACTATCTGCCGGACGACGCGGCGATCTTCCTCGACAACCAGGTCGAGACGGCCCGCGCCGAGCGATGGGATCTGGTCGCGGACGCCTACGACGCGCGCGCCGAGGCGGCCAAGGCCAAAGGACAGGCCAGCGCCAATCGCGCCTTGCCGCCCAAGCGGCTCTATCTGGACGCCGGAGACTGGAACCAGGCGCTGGCGGGTCGCGCCGTGCGTCGTTTCACGCCCTTCTCCACGGGAGGCGAGGATGCCGGCGGACGTTTGGGCCGGACCTTCGCCGCCGAGCGGGCGCAGGACAGCGTCAATCTGTTCGAAGCGGTGGCGGCCCATGCGGCGGCGCTGAAGGCCGAGGGCAAGCGGGTGCTGTTCGCCTCCTGGACCGAAGGATCGTCGGAGCGGCTGGCGACCATGCTGGCCGACCACGGGCTGGATCACATCGTCGCCGTGCGCGACTGGGCCGACATTCAGGCGGCGCCGAAGGACCTCTATCTGCGCGGCGTCCTGCCGGTCGAGCACGGCTTTGTCACCGACGAGGTGGCTGTCATTTCCGAGACCGACATCCTGGGCGACCGTCTGGCGCGGCCCCGCAAGAAACGCCGCGCCTCGAACTTCCTGGCGGAGGCGTCGGCCCTGACGACGGGTGATCTGGTGGTTCACCTGGATCACGGGATCGGTCGCTATGAAGGGCTCAAGACGCTGGAAATCCAGCAGGCCCCGCACGACTGCCTGGAGCTCTTCTACGCTGGTGAGAGCAAACTCTATCTACCGGTTGAAAACATTGACCTTCTGACGCGGTACGGTTCGGACTCCGAGGGCGTCCAACTGGATAAGCTGGGCGGCGCAGGCTGGCAGGCGAGAAAGGCCAAGGCCAAGGAACGTCTGCGCGCCATGGCCGAGGGGCTGATCGCCCTGGCCGCCAAACGGGCGCTGCGCGAGACCGATGCGGTCACGCCGCCGCCGGGTCTGTTCGCCGAGTTCTGCGCGCGCTTCCCTTACGAGGAAACCGACGATCAGCTGAACGCCATCGGCGATGTGCTGGAGGATCTGGGCAAGGGCACGCCGATGGATCGCCTGATCTGCGGCGACGTCGGCTTCGGCAAGACCGAGGTGGCGCTGAGGGCCGCCTTCGTCGTCGCCATGACGGGTCAGCAGGTGGCGATCGTCGCGCCGACGACCCTGTTGGCGCGCCAGCACTACAAGACCTTCACCGAACGCTTCGCCGGCTGGCCGGTCAAGGTGCGTCAGTTGTCGCGGATGGTGGGGTCCAAGGAGGCGGCGGAGACGCGCGCGGGGCTGAAGGACGGCTCGGTCGAGATCGTCGTCGGCACCCATGCTGTGCTGAGCGAACAGGTCGGCTTCCGCGACCTCGGCCTAGTCATCGTCGACGAGGAACAGCACTTCGGCGTCAAGCACAAGGAGAAGCTGAAGACGCTGCGCGCCGACGTGCATCTCTTGACCCTGACCGCCACGCCGATCCCGCGCACGCTTCAGATGGCGCTGTCGGGTATCCGCGAGATGTCGATCATCGCCACCCCGCCGGTCGATCGCCTGGCGGTGCGGACCTACGTCACGCCGTGGGATCCGGTGCTGGTGCGCGAGGCCCTGCTGCGCGAGAAATATCGCGGGGGTCAGGCCTACTACGTCGCGCCGCGCCTAAAGGACCTGCCCGCCATCGAGAAGTTCCTGCGCGAACAGGTCCCCGAGGTGAAGTTCGTCGTCGGTCACGGCCAGATGAGCGCGACCCAGCTGGAAGAGGTGATGAGCGCCTTCTACGACGGGGAATATGACGTCCTGGTCTCCACCACCATCGTCGAGAGCGGGCTGGATATCCCGACGGCCAATACGCTGATCGTGCACCGCGCCGACATGTTCGGCCTGGCGCAGCTTTATCAGATCCGGGGACGGGTCGGCCGGTCCAAGGCCCGCGCCTTCGCCTATCTGACCACCGATGCGGTCAAGCCGATGACCCTGTCGGCCGAGCGGCGGTTGCAGGTTCTGCAGTCGCTGGACAATCTGGGCGCCGGCTTCCAGCTGGCCAGCCACGATCTGGACCAGCGCGGCGGCGGCAATCTGCTGGGCGACGAACAGTCGGGCCACATCCGCGAGGTCGGCGTCGAACTGTACCAGCAGATGCTGGAAGACGCCGTGGCGGAGTTGCGCGAGAAGGGCGAGGGACACGCCGTGGATCGCGGTTGGTCGCCGTCCATCAACGTCGGGGCTTCTGTCCTTATTCCAGAAGATTACGTGCCGGACCTGAACGTGCGTCTGAGCCTCTATCGCCGTCTTTCCGACGCCGAACAGGCCGAGGATCGCGAAGCCCTGGCCGCCGAACTGATCGACCGTTTCGGGCCCCTGCCGGATGAGGCGCAGCAGTTGCTGAAGATCGTCGGCATCAAGTCGAACTGCCGCAAGGCCTGCATTGAGAAGATCGACATCGGGCCGCGTGGTGCGGTCCTGACGTTGCGCGACAACAGCTTCCCCAATCCGGCGGGACTGGTCGGGCTGATCCAGAAGAACCACGCCTTCTGGAAGATTCGGCCGGATCAGAAGATCGTCGTTTCAGGCGATTGGCCGACGGCGGAAGAGCGATTGAAGGTGGCCGAACGAATCACCGCCGATCTGGCGCGGGTGGCGGGGGCGTAAAGCCTCTCAGCGCGTCTTTTCGAACAGGTCGGCCGAGGCGCGCTCAAGCAGGGCGGCGGCGCTTTCGTCGGGGCGCATCTCGGCGGCGCCGACGTCGAATTCGGCGACGAACGGCGACCTGTCCGGACCGGCGTCGAAGGCGGTGCAGCCGATCACGGCGGCGATTCGTTCTGCGGCCAGACGCGCCGGTTCAGCGTGGGTCGCGGGCAGGGCGAGGGCGAAGACCTCCTTGGCCAAGCGGGCAGGGGTGTCCTCGACACGGACAAGGCGCGAAACCATGGCCCCGATCTGCGGCATGGCGCGATCCAGCCAACCGCCCTGACGCGCCCAGGTGACGGATTCGGTTTCGCGCACCCTCAGGACGCAGACGGAAAGCGGGCGCTTGCGCGCGCGCGAGGCCTCGGCGACACGGCCCAGGTGGCTTGCGAACAGTTCGGGCGTGAACAGGCCCGTTTCCGGGTCCATCACTTCCAGGCTGCGGACCGAGTCCAACGTCTTTCGGATGCCCAGATGAATGCGGTGCGCGCCGGCCAGGGCCAGGATCCGCTCGGCCGTTTCGCCCTCGGGCGTGTCGGCGCACGCGACATCGGCGAAGCCGCGATTGAACAGTTCAGCCAGGCTGATCTCGTTCCTGCCGCGCAGATAGAGCATCAGCGGAATATGATAGAGGCGCGTGTTGCGCTTCATGCCCGCCGCGATCGACAGGGCCGGCGCATGGTCTTCGGCGCCCCACAGAACGGCGGCGTCAAACGGGCTTTCGTGCAGATAGTCGAAGGCGGTGTAGGGCGTCGGCGCCGCGACCACCTCGACACCGGCCGCAGTCAGGGCGTTCGACAGGGCGAGAAAGCGCCGGTCGGCGACGCCGGCGGCCAGAACACGCAAGGGACCATCGTCGTCCGTCCGCTCGTCCAGACCCACCCCGCGCGTGGCGAAGGTGGTGACGCGCAGCCGATATTCTTCCTCGGCGATGGCGGCTCGGCCCAGCTGCTCCAGACGCAATGCGGCCTGGGCCGGATGCGGCGGCGTGGACATGGTCAGATCCGCACCCTTCACCGAATCAGGGCGGGCGCCGATGACCACGATGGGCAGGCGGCGCGGCTCGGCGGCGGCGCGAAGGCGAGACGCCACATCGGCGTCGAAGGTGTTGATGTCGATGACGGCGGCTTCAAGCGGAAAGTCCTGAAGCGTCATCTCGGCCGAAACGACGTCGCGGGCGGTCACCGTCGTCCAGCCCAGCGCATCCAGACCCGCAGCGAGCGGCCCGATCCGGCCATCGTCAGCCGCCAGGATCAATACGCGCGCGTCGAAAGCCAAGCCGATCGTCTCCAAAAGTCGCCGCGCCAATAGCCGGCCGGAAACGCGCGGACCATAGCGACGAGGGTGTTAAGGATGCAATGTCGTCCGGCCAAAGGGATGCGGCCGGATCGCGAATGATCGTCCTCACGCGGATGAGACTTTCGCCACAGACGAATTCCGCTAGGTTCCGCCGCTTGTGCAACGGTTGTGGGGACCGATTTGAGTGAGCAACTGACACGGTCGGTGCTGAAAGCGCCCGGGTTTTGGGGCGGGCTGGCCGTGCGAGCGTTCACCCGCAGCTGGGGGCGTGACGTCATGCTCTATACGGGCGGCGTGTCCTTCTTCGCCCTGTTGGCCGTGTTCCCGGCGATCGCCATCCTGATCGGCTTCTACAAGCTGGGTCTGTCGATCAGCGAAGTCAGCGCCCAGGCGACCGCCTTGTCGGACCTGCTGCCCAAGGCGGCGCAGACCATTTTTCAGGGCGAGATCACGCGTTTGAGCAATGCGTCGGCGCGGACGGTTTCCGCTCAGAGCGCCTTCGCCCTGTTCGTCGGCGCCTATGCCGCGCACCGAGGTTTCAAGGCCTTGTTGGCGGGATTGAACCTGATCCATGACGAGACCGAGCCGCACGGGTTCTTCAAGTTCAATCTGCTGGCCTTCTTCGTGGCCATCTTCGCCTTTGCGCTATTCACCGTGGTGTCGGGCGCCGTCGTGACCGTGCGCATCATGGCGCATGCCTCGTCGTCGGCCGCCGGCCTGCCCGGGCGAAGTGGCATGGCGCCGCTGGACGCCTTCCTGCCCGCCATCGGCTTGGTGGTCGGGCTGACGCTGCTTTACCGCTACGCCATGAGCCACAGGACGCCGGTCGCCTGGCTGCCGGCGACGGCGGGCGGTCTGGTGGCGACATTGATGTCGGTCGTGTCGTCGTGGCTGTGCGCGATCTATGTCGAACAGATCGCGCCGCTGGGGGCCACCTATGGGTCGGTCGGCGCCGTGGTGGTGCTGCTGATCTGGCTGTCGTGGAACGTCAATGCCATCTTCTACGGCGGCGCCTTCGCCACCGAGATGGAACTGGCGGCCAAGGCGCGCGCGATCGCCGACACGCCGCCGGCCGATGTCGTCAATCTGTCGGAGCGTCGAGCCGGGCGCCGGTCTCGATCGTAAAACGAAGAAGGCCTTCGGCCTCCTCGATACCAAGCACGCGGCCGCCTTTTTGAGACATCAGAAACGGCACATCGATCCGGGCCATCGGATCGGTGGCCAGCAGCACGATCCGCGTGCCGGGCGAGGCCGTTTCCATCGCCTTCATCAGCTTCAGGCTGGGAACAGGGCAGCGGTGACCCCTGGCGTCGATGACGACAGGGTCGCTCACGCGAGCCGATCCGCCAGCAGTTCCAGCGCCACGCGAACGCTGGCTTGGCGAATGTCGTCGCGGCCGAGGTCGCCGAACCGCTCGACACGGTGAACGACGCCTTGTGGGCCTGACGCCGCGAAGTGGACCAGGCCCACGGGTTTATCGACCGATCCGCCGCCCGGTCCGGCCACGCCTGTTACGGACACAGAAACGGAGGCGCGCGAGTGCGCCACGGCGCCCTCGGCCATGGCCACCGCGACGACTTGCGACACGGCGCCGTGGGCGGACAGGCTTTCCAGCGACACGCCCAGCATCTGGGCCTTAGCCTCGTTGCTGTAGGTGACGAAGCCGCGATCCAAGACCGCTGACGAACCGGGGATGGCCGTGATCGCAGCGGACACCAGCCCGCCCGTGCAGCTTTCGGCCGTCGCCAGCATCAGGCGGCGTTCGCTGGCTGTTGCGACAATCTGTTGCGCCAGCTGCGCGATATCTTGGGAAAACATGGTCTTTTCATAGGCCGCGAACCCAGCTCTAACCAGAGCCATGACCGAGGCTGTCGATCCGTTACGCCCCGCCGCCCCGACATCGGATCGCATCGCGCCGATCCTGTTCGCCGTCGCCATCTTCACATCGGCTTGCCTGGTCTTCGTCGTTCAGCCAATGGCGGCCAAGCTGCTGTTGCCGACCCTGGGCGGATCGCCTTCGGTGTGGAACGCGTCGATGGTGTTTTTCCAGACCGCGCTGCTCGCTGGATATGGCTATGCGCACCTGCTGCAACGTTTGGCGACGATGCGGGCGCAGGTCGGGGTTCACCTGGGCCTGCTGATCGTGGCGGCGTTTTTCCTGCCCCTGCAGATCAGCGGCCTGTTGGGGGATCCCGATCCGTCCCAACCGGCGATGTGGCTGCTGGCGACGCTGGCGGTGTCCATCGGCGCGCCGTTCGCTGTGCTGTCGGCGACTGCGCCGCTGCTTCAGGCCTGGTATGCGCGCGTGCGGGCCGGACATGCAGACGGCCAGAACCCCTACGTTCTCTATGCCGCCTCGAACCTGGGCAGCTTCTTGGCCCTGCTGGCCTATCCGGTCGTGATCGAGCCGCTGGCCAGTCTGTCGGATCAGCGCCTGGGCTGGAGCGTCGGCTATTGGCTGTTCGTGGTGATGGTCGTGGGGCTGGGCGTTCAGGTCTGGCGACGACGCGACATTGGAACGGCGGAGCCCGCGCCACTTGAGGCCAGCCCGCCGATTGCTTGGCGCGAAAAGGGGATGCTGGTTCTGCTGGCCGCCGCGCCGTCCAGTCTGATGCTGGGGGTGACGGCGCATCTGACGACGGATGTGGCTTCGGCGCCCTTTCTGTGGGTCATACCGCTCGCGCTCTATCTGCTGACGTTTGTCATCGCTTTCCAGACCCGGCCGGCTGTTTCGCCGGCCATCGGCCTTGGTTTGCAGGCGGCGGCGGCGGCGGCCTGCGCCGCCCTGATTGCGTTCCGGACAGGTGAATGGCTGCTGGTGTTCACCATCAATCTGGCGGCCTTCTTCTTCACCGCGCTGATGTGTCATCAGAGGCTGGCGGCGCGGCGGCCGGCGCCAGATCGGCTGACCGAATTCTATCTGTTGCTGTCGCTGGGCGGCGTAGTCGGCGGACTGTTCAACGGCCTGATCGCGCCGGCCATTTTCGACATGGTGTGGGAATATCCGCTGGTGCTGGTGGCGGTCGGATTGCTGCGGCCGTGGAGCCGTCGCGAGATCAGGCCGTGGGACATCATCTGCTGCGTCGCCGGCGTGGTCATCGCACTGTTGGGGCCGCTGTCGATGGAGGCGGTCCGCTATGCGCCCGACATTCGCGCGGCCATCCCGGACGCCGAACTGGTGCGGATCGCGCAAGCCATCCTGGGGATCGCGACCCTGTTCGCCTTCCTGGTGCGCGATCGGGCGGTGATGTTCACAATCGTTTTGGCCGCTATCGTCTGGTCCGGCTATCATCTGGCGCGCGGTTATGACTGGGCCCTGTCGGAACGCAGCTTCTTTGGCGTGATGCGGGTGGCCAATATCGACGATCCGCTGATGGGCGGGCCTGTCCATGTGCTAATGCACGGCACGACTTTGCATGGCGCCCAGGCCCAGACGACGTCGAACCGCTGTCAGCCGACGCTCTATTACGCGACCTCGACGCCACTGGGGCAGGCGATGCTGCAGATGCAGACGAGACGGCTGGACGGCGCGCGCGTCGGCGTGGTGGGGCAGGGCTCGGGCGCCATGGCCGCTTACAAGCGCGCCCAGGACCAACTGACCTTCTTCGAGATCGATCCGATGGTGGATCGCCTGTCGCGCGACCCCCAATGGTTCAGCTTCATCAACGGCTGCGCCGATGGGCCGGTGCGGACGGTTCTGGGGGATGCGCGCCTGACGATGGATCGTGAGCCGGCAGGATCCTACGACCTGTTGGTCATCGACGCCTTCTCGTCTGACGCCGTGCCGACGCATCTGCTGACGGTGGAGGCGATCCGCGGCTATCTGCGTCTGCTTGCGCCCGACGGCGTTGTGGTGCTGCATCTGTCGAACCGGAACCTGGAGATCACCCTGCCGGCCGAGGCGGCGGCGCAGGCGCTGAAGGTCCCGCACCTGCACCAGGTCTATATCGAGCAGTCGGGCCAGGGCGACATGGCCGAGGCCTCGACCGAGGCCCTGCTGATCGGCAAGAGTCCGGCGGCGCTGGAGGGGTTCAGGGACGATGCGCGCTGGCGCAAGCTGTCGCCGACGACGGTGCGTCCGTGGACGGACGACTACGTCAATCTGTTCGGATCGCTGGTGCGTCAGATGAAGATGGCGGCGCGCTAGGCGACTGGCGTTTCCACAGTCGCCACGGCCTGGGCGGCCAGACCCTCGCCGCGTCCGGTGAAACCAAGCCCTTCGGTCGTCGTCGCCTTGACGCTGACGGCATCGAGCGGAAGGCCTAGCAGCCCGGCGATCCGATCGCGCATGGCCTGGCGATGCGGCTTCACCTTGGGTCGTTCGCAGATCAGGGTGACGTCGACATTGACGATGCGGCCGCCGCGCGCCGCGACCAGTTCGGCGGCATGGATCAGGAACTGGTCCGAGGAGGCGCCTTTCCATTTCGGATCCGTTGGCGGGAAATGGTCGCCGATGTCGCCCGCTGCGATGGCGCCCAGGATGGCGTCGGTCAGGGCGTGGAGACCGGCGTCGGCGTCGGAGTGGCCGATCAGCGTCTGGTCGTGCGGCACCTCGATCCCGCAAAGCCAGACGGACCCGCCCGGTCCCCAGCGATGCACGTCATAGCCGGAGCCGATGCGGGTTTGATAACGCTGCGCTTCGGGCAGCAGAGCTTCGGGCAGCAGAGCTTCGGCCATGGCGAAATCCTCGGGATAGGTCAGTTTCATCAGACGCGCATCGCCCTGAACCAGGGCCACCGCGCCGCCGCTGCGCTGGACGACGACGGCTTCGTCGGTCGGAACCTCGGCGTCCGACCAGGCGGCATAGGCGGTCTCGATCACGCCCCGGCGGAAGGCTTGAGGCGTCTGGGCGCGCCACAGACCGTCGCGATCAACCACGTCGGTCATGATTTCCGCCTCTCCGCGTCGCAGGCTGTCGGCGACAGGCAGGACGGGCAGGGCACCGTCCGAAGTTTCAAGGGCGGACAGCAGACGGTCGATGACGGCGGCCTTCAGCAGCGGACGGGCGGCGTCATGGATCAACACCGGCTGATCCGTTCCACAGGTCAGGGCTGCAAGCCCGGCGCGGACCGAATCGGCGCGGGCGGCTCCACCGACGACGGCTTTCCAACGCGGCAAACCGGACAGCACCATGGCCACACGGTCAACGGCGTCAGGGGCGATCACGACGATCAGTGTGTCGGCGCCGGCGTTCAACAAGGCCTCGGCAGACCAGCGCAGCACGGGCTTTCCACCCAGGTCCCGCCACTGTTTATCGCCGCCGGCGCGCGAGCCGGAACCGGCCGCGACGATGATGCCCGAGAATGTCATGGCGGCCTTGATAGTGCGCGCGGCGACGGGGCGATACCATCAAAGCGCCGCGGTCGTGCTTGACGAGGGCGGCTGCGATGCGGCGAAAGACGGAAATGCCCAAGACCTTGCAAATCGGCGATGTGACCGTGCCCGGCCAAGTGCTGATGGCGCCGATGACCGGCGTGACCGACCTGCCGTTCCGCATTCTGGCCTCCAGACTGGGCGCCGCCTATGTCGCAACGGAGATGGTGGCGGCCAAAGAACTGGCGCGGGCGCGGCCGGACGTGGTGCGGCGCGCCGCCGTGGGGGCCGGTCTGCCGCTGACCGTCATCCAACTGGTCGGGCGCGATCCCGAGCAGATGGGCGAGGGGGCGCGGATGGCAGAAAAGGCTGGGGCGGACATCGTGGATCTGAACTTCGGCTGTCCGGCCAAGGAGGTGACAGGCTCGGCCGCCGGTTCGGCTCTGATGCGGACGCCCGATCTGGCCTGCCGGATCATGGAGGCGGCTGTGAAGGCGACCGATCGGCCGGTGACGGTCAAGATGCGGCTGGGCTGGGACGATGACAGCCGGAACGCCGCCGAACTGGCCCGCCGTGCGGAAGCGATCGGCGTCAAGGCCGTCACGGTGCATGGCCGCACGCGAAAACAGTTCTACACCGGGCAAGCGGATTGGGACGCGGTCGGGATGGTGAAGGCGGCGGTCGGCATTCCCGTCATCGTCAATGGCGACATCATCACCGCCGATGAAGCGCGCCAGGCCTTGGCGCTGTCCGGCGCGGACGGATTGATGCTGGGACGTGGCGTCTACGGCCGGCCATGGCTGGCGGCGCACCTTGAGCGGGCGTTGATCGACGGCGTGGCGCTGGAGGAACCCGGGCCTGAAGAGCGTCTGGCGATCGTGATCGAGCATCTGCGGGCGTCGGCCGAGTTCTACGGCCTGCCGCTGGGTTTGAAAATGTTCCGCAAACATCTGGGCTGGTACATCGAACAGGCGCCTTGGCCGGCCGATCCGCAACACCGTCGAGAGGCGAAGGCAAGAATTTGCCGCCTAGACGATCCGATGGCCGTCGAAGACGCCATGCACGAACTGTGGCGGCCGGATTTGCCTCGGTTGGGTAAGTCTGCTGTTGAAAATGGGCCACAGGTGTTGGAGACTGCTGTGGCATGACGGATACGCCTTCAGCACGCACCGCTTCGCCCGACCTCGCGTCGGACGACGGGTCGTTCTGGGGGTGGGTCGATAGCGAAAGGGCGCGGACCGGCTTCGGACTGGCGTTCTTTCTGGCTGTCGCGATCACGGCGGCGGCCATCTGGCTGGTGGCGGTCGCTCCGGGGGCCACATCAGGGTCGGCGCGCGGATCGAGCAGCCAGATCGCCCTGATCGTGTTGGCCGCCAATCTGCTTTTGATTTCCGGCTTGGCCATCATCGTCGGCCGGCGCGTGCTGACCTTGGTGCGCAGTACCGATGAAGCCGGATCGCGCCTTCACCTCAGGTTCGTCGCCCTGTTCTCGATGGTGGCCCTGGTCCCGTCGGTGTTGATCGCCTTGGTGTTCGGTGTGCTGGTCAATCGGGGCGTGGACCAGTGGTTCAGCCAGAACGTCCAGGCCTCGGTCGAGAACGGAGCGATCGTGGGCCGCGCCTATATCCAGGACGTTTCGGCCGCAATGGATGCTGACCTGGTCACGATTTCGGACCAGTTGGGAAGCGCGAGAAGCCTGTTCGCTGATCGCATTCAGTTTAACGATGCTCTAGGCCAAGTTGGAGACATCTTCGGCTATCCCGCCATCTACATTCTGGATGGCAAGGGCGAGGTGTTGGCTCGCGCTGAAAAAACGGGCGCGCCTCCCTATCTTGCGCCGCCGCGCGATGAACTCGCGGCCGCAGCTGAAGGCGGGCAGCCTCCGCAAACCGTCACGCAGCATCCAGACGCCGTCCGGTCGATCATCGCCCTGCCGTCCTATGGCGACGCCTATCTTTATCTGGTGCGTCCGCTTCAAGACGGTCTTGTGGCGCGAATGAACACTTCGGTTCAGTCGATCCAGGCTTATCGAGAGGCTCAGGAAAGCCGCGCTCGGATTCAGTCCGCCTTCATCCTCAGCTATCTGGAGACGGCGTTGCTGGTGCTGGTGGGCGCGGTGTGGCTGGGAATGTCGGCGGCCAGCAGCATCTCCGCGCCGATCGGTCGGTTGGTGAAGGCGGCGGGACAGGTCGCGGGCGGCGACTTCACCGCACGGGTCGACAGCGACGGCGCGCCGGCCGAAATCGCCACCCTGTCGGACGCCTTCAATCGCATGACCGGCGATCTGCAAGCGCAGCAGGCGGCGCTGAAGGCCGCGAGCGATGAGGCGCATGATCGCAGCCGGTTCATCGAGACGGTGCTGTCGGGCGTTAGCGCCGGTGTCATCGGCTTGGACAAGCGTGGGCGGGTGTCGGCGATCAACGACAGCGCCCTGCAACTGCTTCACATCGACGACGCCGAGGTTCTGGGTCACGAACTCGCGGCCCTGTCGCCAGAGCTGAGCGATCTGGTTCGGCGCGCCGAGGCCCATATCGAGGAAGACATCGACGTCAGCCGGGGCGGAGACACGCGGCGGCTGCGCGTTCGGATCGAGGGCGGCTTCGGTGGCGAGATGGTCCTGACCTTCGACGACATCACCCGCTTGGTGACGGCCCAGCGAAACGCGGCTTGGCGCGACGTGGCCCGTCGCATCGCCCATGAGATCAAGAACCCGCTGACGCCGATCCAGCTGTCGGCCGAGCGGTTGAAGCGGAAATACCGCGCGCGGATCGGCGAGGATGTCGAAATCTTCGACCGGTGTACTGACACCATCATCCGCCAGGTCGGAGACATCGGTCGCATGGTCGATGAGTTCTCGTCCTTCGCCCGCATGCCGGCGCCGCGTTTCGCGCCCGAGAACCCGGCCGAAATGCTGCGCGAGGCGGTGTTCGCCCAGCGGGTCGCCGCGCCGCACATCGTGGTCGACATCACCGAGCCCCTGCCCAAGACGACAATGGAGGCCGACGGCCGCATGGTTGGGCAGGCGCTGATCAACATCCTCAAAAACGCGGGCGAGTCGGTTGCGGCGCAACGGCTTGCCGCTGGCGAAGCTGCGGCGTCGGATCGTGCGGGCGTCATCGCGTCGCTGACGATCGAGGACGGCTTCGCCACCTTCGTCATCGAGGACGACGGCGTGGGTCTGCCGGCTCGCGACCGCGATCGCCTGACCGAACCCTATGTGACCACGCGCGAGAAGGGCACGGGCCTGGGCCTGGCCATCGTCAAACGCATTTGCGAGGACCACGGCGGCGAGCTGAAGCTGGCCGACGCCAAGACCCTGCGCGGCGCACGCGTGTGCATGATCTTCCCCCTGAAACCCCACGGTAAAGGCGGCGAGGGCGCGGAGCGCAAGCTCCAGACCCTGGCCGCCGAATAGCGAGGCAAGATGCGACCAACCGGTTCCGACATTCTGGTTGTCGACGACGAGGCCGACATCCGCGACCTGGTGTCCGGCCTGCTTGAGGACGAGGGCCACGCCGTGCGCGTCGCCGCAAACTCCGACGAGGCCCTGGCCGCGATCCGCGCCAGAAAGCCGTCGCTGGCGATCCTGGACATCTGGATGCAGGGCGGGGGGCTGGATGGGCTGGAGCTGCTGGAGGTGGTCAAGGAACTGGACCCTGACCTGCCGGTGGTGATGATTTCCGGTCACGGCAATATCGAGACGGCGGTGACGGCGCTGAAGCGCGGCGCCTATGACTTCATCGAAAAGCCGTTCAAGTCGGATCGGCTGGTTGTCGTGGTCGAACGCGCCATTGAGGCTGCGACGCTGAGGCGCGAGAACCGCCGCCTTCGCGCGGCGACCATGACACCGTCCGGTCTGATCGGCCGATCACAGGCTGCGCAGGCCTTGCGCAGCACCATCACCAAGGTGGCCCAGGCCAACAGTCGGGTTCTGATCGCCGGACCGGCCGGCTCGGGCAAGGAGCTGGTGGCGCGTCAGATCCACGAAGCCAGTCCGCGCGCCCGCGCCGAGTTCGTCGCGATTTCGGCCGCCGGCATGACGCCGGAACGTCTGGATGTCGAACTGTTCGGCGAGGAGGGCCAGGACGGCCGTCCGCGCAAGATCGGCGTGTTCGAACGCGCCCACAACGGCACGCTGTATCTGGACGAAATCAGCGACATGCCGCGCGAGAGCCAGAGCCGCATCCTGCGCGTTCTGGTGGACCAGCGGTTCCGGCGTGTCGGCGGAGAGCAGGACGTGCAGGTCGATGTCCGCGTCGTGACGTCGACCTCGCGCGATCTGAAGGCCGAGATCGCAGAGGGACGTTTCCGCGAAGACCTGTTCCACCGTCTGAATGTGGTGCCGATCCGTGTCCCGCCGCTGTCGGAACGGCGCGAGGACATCGCCGAACTGGTCGAATATTTCGTCGACACGATCAGCGCCTCGCAAGGGCTGCCCAAACGCATCGTCGGGGACGATGCGGTGGCGGTGCTGCAGGTTCACCCGTGGCCCGGAAACATCCGCCAGCTGCGCAACAATATCGAGCGTCTGCTGATCCTGGCGACCGGCGATCCGGCGGAAACGATCACCGCCGACATGCTGCCGCAGGAGGTGGCGACCTCTAACGGCGGGACGGCGAACCTGGGCGGCGAGCGCACCATCGCCCTGCCGCTGCGGGAGGCGCGCGAGGTCTTCGAGCGGGAGTATCTGGCGGCGCAGATCATGCGGTTCGGCGGCAATATCTCGCGCACCGCCGCCTTCATCGGCATGGAGCGATCGGCCCTGCATAGAAAGCTGAAGTCGCTGGGCGTCTCGCCAGCGCGCGGCGGCGATGAAGAAGAGCCGGCCTGATGTCACGCGTCGCCTATGTCAATGGCGCGTATAGCGCGCATGGCGAGGCCGTGGTCCATATCGAGGATCGCGGTTTCCAGTTTGCAGACGGCGTCTATGAGGTCTGGTCGGTCTTCGACGGGAGGCTGGGCGATTTCGAAGGTCATATGAGCCGCCTTCACCGCAGTCTGAACGAACTGAAGATCGACATTCCGATGAGCGCCGGCGCCTTGGGCGTCGTTCTGCGCGAGACCGTGCGGCGCAATCGTGTGCGCAACGGCATGGTCTATCTGCAGATCACACGCGGCACGGCGCCACGCGATCATGGCTTTCCGGTCGATGTCGCGCCCAGTGTTGTCGTGACCGCCAAGTCGATCGATCCGGCGCGGAGTCAGCGTCTGGCGCAAAACGGCGCGGCCGGCGTCACCCAGCCCGATATTCGCTGGGGGCGTTGCGATATAAAGACCGTCGGTCTCTTGCCGAATGTGCTGGCCAAACAGGCGGCGCGCGAGCGCGGAGCCTACGAGTGCCTGATGTATGACGACATGGGTCTGATCACCGAAGGCGCATCGACCAATGCGTGGATCGTGGATGAGGACGGCAGGCTGAGAACGCGGGACATCCAAGCCAATATCCTGCGGGGCGTCACGCGAGCAGCCGTCATCGAGCTCGCCGCCGCCGAGGGTGTCGAACTGGAAGAACGGGCCTTCTCGGTCGATGAAGCGAAACGGGCGCGCGAGGTGTTCGTCACCGCCGCCAGCGCCTTCGTCATGCCGCTGATTTCGCTGGACGGCGTGAAGATCGGCGATGGCAAGCCCGGGCCCGTCGCGACCCGCCTGCGAGAACTCTATCTTGAACAGGCGCGTCGAGGGGCCATTTAGGGCGTTGCCCGAGCGGCCGGGCGGCGGTTAAGGTCGCGGTTGGCTGCATCGGCCCCGCCGCTCCCACGGCGACAAACAACGAAGAACAGGAAAAACCTGCCATGTCGCAAGACAAACGTCAGAACCTTCAGGACACCTTCCTCAACTCGGTCCGCAAGACCAAGACGCCGCTGACCATCTTCCTGGTCAATGGGGTCAAGTTGCAGGGCATCGTGACCTGGTTCGACAACTTCTGTGTCCTGCTGCGCCGCGATGGCCAGTCCCAGCTGGTGTACAAACACGCCATCTCAACCATCATGCCGTCCGCGCCCGTGCAACTGTACGAGCCCGACGCCGAAGAAGACTGATTGACCCAAAAACTGATCGACCACACCGTCCCGCTTATCCGGGCGGTCGTCATTCACCCCGACCGACGCTCGGACAGTCCGCGGCTGGCGAGCGAACGGCTTGAGGAGGCGGCGGGCCTTGCCCGCGCGCTGGACCTCGACGTGCGCGCCGAAGAGATCGTGCGGCTGCGCAGCACCACGCCAGCGACCCTGTTCGGCACGGGCAAGGTCGAGGAGTTGGCCGCGCTCGTGCGCGCCGCAGACGCCGAGGCTGTCATCATCGACGACGCCCTGACGCCGGTGCAGCAACGCAACCTGGAAAAGGCGTGGGAGGTGAAGGTTATCGACCGCACCGGCCTGATCCTGGAGATCTTCGGCCGTCGCGCGCGGACCAAGGAGGGGCGGCTTCAGGTCGAACTGGCGCGGCTGGATTATGAGCGGTCGCGTCTGGTGCGGACCTGGACCCACCTTGAGCGGCAACGCGGCGGCACTGGTTCGACCGGCGGGCCCGGCGAAACCCAGATCGAGCTGGACCGGCGTCTGATCGCCGACCGGATCGTCAGGCTGAAGTCTGAGTTGGAAGAGGTGCGACGCACGCGCGGCCTGCACCGCAAGCAGCGTCAGAAGGCGCCGTTCCCGACGATCGCCCTGGTCGGCTACACCAACGCTGGCAAGTCGACGCTGTTCAACCGGCTGACGGGGTCGGAGGTCTTCGCCAAGGACCTGTTGTTCGCCACTCTGGACACGACCCAGCGGACCATCCGGCTGCCGCAAGGGCGACCGGCCATCGTGGCGGATACAGTCGGCTTCATCTCCGACCTGCCCCACGAACTGGTCGAGAGCTTCCGCGCGACCCTGGAGGAGGTCGGCGAGGCCGATCTGATTCTGCACGTCCGCGACATCGCCTCGCCCGACAGCGCCGCTCAGGCCAAGGATGTCGAGGCCGTGCTGAAACAGATCGAGACGCCAGAGGGCAAGACGCGCCGGGTGCTGGAGGTCTGGAACAAGATCGACCTGCTGGATGACGAGGCGCGTGAGACTGTGCTGGGTCAGGCCGAACGGTTGGCGAAGGACGGTGAGGCGGTGGCCGTCTCAGCCTGGACGGGCGAGGGGATCGAACCTCTGCGCCAGATCATCGCCGGCCTGATCGACGACGATCCCGAGACGCAGTTGACGCTCGAGCCGCATCAGGGCGAGGCCCTGGCGTGGCTGTACGAACATGGGCGGGTCACGTCGCGCAATGCGGACGAGCTTGGCCGTACTCACGTCACGGTCCGGCTGCATCCTGCGGCGCTCGGGCGATTCGAGCGCCTGTATCCAGACCGGACCGACTGAGTTTTCATGCATCTGATCGAAACCGTCCTGCTTCTGCTGTTGGCCGTGGTAGTGTCGGGTTCGATCGCGCGGATCACGCGCATAGCCTTGCCTTTGGTTCAGATCGGGCTTGGCGCCGCCATCGTCTTGATCACGGGCAAGACGGTCGATCTTGAGCCGGACATCTTCTTTCTTCTGTTCCTGCCGCCGCTGCTGTTTCTGGACGGCTGGCGAATTCCTAAGGAAGACCTGTTTCGCGACCGGGCGGTCATCCTTGAGCTGGCGCTGGGGTTGGTGCTGTTCACCGTCGTCGGTCTGGGCTTCCTGATCTGGTGGATGATCCCGGAGATGCCGCTGCCGGTGGCCTTCGCCCTGGCCGCCATCCTGTCGCCGACCGATCCCATCGCGGTTCAGGCGATCGCCGCACGGGCGCCGATCCCGAAGCGCCTGATGCACATTCTGGAAGGTGAGTCGCTGTTGAACGATGCGACGGGCCTGACCTGCATGCGGATCGC
Organism: Brevundimonas vesicularis NBRC 12165; assembly: GCF_001592205.1. Lineage (GTDB taxonomy): Bacteria > Pseudomonadota > Alphaproteobacteria > Caulobacterales > Caulobacteraceae > Brevundimonas > Brevundimonas vesicularis. The sequence continues at coordinate 54,833 of NZ_BCWM01000004.1, forward strand.
GGTCGCCGCCGCGACGACTGGCGCGTTTTCGATCGGCCATGCGGTCGGGACGTTCGCCTGGCTGGCTTTGGTCGGGGTCGCCGTCGGCGTTCTGGTCACCATGGCCATCAGCTACGCCAAGAGCTTCGTCAGCCGACGCTGGGGAGAGGACGTGGGCGCGCAGATTCTGGTCAGCCTGCTGATCCCGTTTGCGGCCTATCTGGTGGCGGAAGAACTGCATGCGTCAGGCATCCTGGCGGCGGTTGCGGCCGGGGTGACCATGAGCTTCACCGAGCGGGGGGGCATCGCCGGCCAGTCGATGGCGATGACGCGGATCCGGCGCAGCGTCGTGTGGGACACGGTTCAGTTCGTCGCCAACGGCATCATCTTCGTGATCTTGGGCGAACAGATGCCCTCGATCATGTCGCGCGCGGCCGAGGTGGTGGCGGGCACCAGCCGGCCCGAGGTCTGGTGGCTGGCGGTCTATGTGTTCGGCATCGTCGCCACCTTGGCGGCGCTGCGGTTCGTCTGGGTTTGGACCTCGCTGAAGCTGACCCTGTTTCGCCGCCGCCATCGCGGTCCGCCGGCCAGGGTCGGTCTGCGGCTGACCATGGTGATGTCTCTGGCGGGCGTGCGGGGGGCGATCACTCTGGCGGGTATTCTGACCCTGCCGTTCGCCTTGGGCGACGGATCGCCGATGCCGTCGCGGAACCTCGCCATCTTCCTGGCGGCGGGGGTGATCGTGGTGTCGCTGGTGCTGGCGACCTTCGCCTTGCCTAGACTCCTGAAGAACGTCGAACTGCCGCCGGAGCCCTCGCATGAGCAGGAAGAGGATCGTGGCCGGGTCGCCGCCGCCTCGGCCGCCCTGCGCGCCATTGAGGACGCCTCGTACGCTATGGCGGAAGGCAAACCCGACCCCGATCTCTATTCCGACATCGCCGGTCGGATCATGGAGACCTATCGCCAGCGGATCGAGACCCACACCCGCACGGACGAGGAAGACGCCGCCCTGACGCGAAAGATGGACGATATCGAGCGTCGTCTCTGGCTGGCGGGGCTGGCCGCCGAGCGCGAGGAACTGCGTCGATTGATGAGGGCTCGTCAGCTGGATGAGGTGACGGCCAAGAAGCTGTTCCGTGACGTCGATCTTCAGGAACTGCGCTACCTCTGACGATCCATGAAAGCGGAGACGGCCGCATAGCTGTCGGCGATGTGGTGGGCGCCGCGGGCCGTCAGGCGCTCGGCATGGCCGTCGCGAACATGGCCGCCCGCCGTCAGCCCCACGACCGTCATACCGGCCGCGACGCCGGCCGTGACGCCCGCCTCGCTGTCTTCGATCACCAGGACGCGGGACGGATCGACGCCCATCGTCTGGGCGGCGTGCAGGAAGATGTCGGGGTGGGGCTTTCCGCGCTCGACCACCAGGCCGGTAAAGACCGCGCCGTCGAAATGATCCGTCAGGCCGAATAGGTTCAGGCCGACGCCGATCCAGTCGGGGCCGCTGGACGAAGCGATGCAGCGGGGCTCGGGTCGGGCAGCGACAAAGTCCAGAAGACCGGGCACGGGTTCAAGCTGCTGCGGCGCGCGCTGACGACAGGTGGCAAACCATGTGGTGTGGAAGTCTTCAGGGCAGGCACGACCCAAGGCCGCCTCGACGACCGGCCGATTGTCGCGCCAGCGCTTGCCCGTATAGGCGGCCAAGACGTCGTCGAGCGAGGTCGGCAGACCGATGGCGGTCAGTTGCTCGGCCATGACGGTGCTGTTCAGCACCTCGCTGTCGGCGACCACGCCGTCGTAGTCGAAAATGATCAGGTCGTAGGTCACGCGGGGTCGCTCAGGCTTCAGGCGCGGCCTTCTCGGCGACCTTTGCGGCGTCCCAGAGGCGGTCCATCTCGGTCAGGTCCGATTGGTCGGGCGTGCGGCTGTCCTTCGCCAGCTCGGCCTCGATGAAGCCGAAGCGACGCACGAACTTCGCGTTGGCGGCGCGCAGGGCGTCTTCGGGTTCGACGTCCAGCTTGCGCGCCAGGTTGGCGACGACGAACAGAAGATCGCCCAGCTCTTCGCGCGCCTTGGCCTTGTCGCCGGCGGCGATCTCGACGCGCAGCTCCTCGACCTCTTCGGCCAGCTTGTCGAACACCTCATCGGTGGATGGCCAGTCAAAGCCGACGCGACCAGCGCGCTTTGTCAGCTTGGCGGCGCGGGTCAGGGCGGGCAGGCCGACCGGCACGTCATCCAGCACGCCAGGCTTTTTGCGGTCCTTGCGCTCGGCGGCCTTGATGGCTTCCCAGGCGACGGTCTGTTCTTTCGTGGAGCGCTGGGCCTCGTCACCAAAGACGTGGGGGTGGCGGCGCTCCAGCTTGTCGGCGATGGCCGTGACCACGTCGTCGAAGTCGAACAGCCCCTGTTCCTCGGCCATGCGGGCGTGGAAGACCACCTGAAACAGCAGGTCGCCCAGTTCGCCCTTCAGCTCGACCAGATCGTTGCGCTCGATGGCGTCGGCGACCTCATAGGCCTCCTCGATCGTGTAAGGGGCGATGGTGGCGAAGGTCTGCTCCACGTCCCAGGGGCAGCCGCCGTCAGGATCGCGCAACCGCTCCATGACGCCGAGCAGGCGGTCGATCGGTCTCAACGGCGGGCTCCGTCGCGAGCTTCCAGGGCGAGGCGGATTTCATCGTGCCGCTTCGGCGTCAGGGGATAGCCCTTCAGCACCCAGGCGGCGGCGGCCAGCAACAGGCCGGGGACCAGAATGAACAGGATCTGGAGCGTCAGCAGTGAAAAGTCGCTGTTGCCCATCGGGCCCGGCACCGCCTTGAAGCCCACGCCTTGCAGGATCAGATAGGGGATCAGCGCGACCACGTGGCCGATCTTGGTCGTCGCGGACAGGATGGAGAACATCAGTCCGGTGCGATCCACGCCCGTCTCCAGCCGCACCTCGTCGCCGGCGTCCGCCATCATGGCGCGCAGCAGAAACAGGCCGGCCGCATAGGGCAGGCCGGCGATGAACATGGCGCCTGCCGTCAGCATGAAGTTGCCGCCGGGAACCAGGGTGGCGGCGATATAAAGGGCCGCGAAAATCAGGCTGGCGACAGCCAGGGCCTTGTCCTTGCCGATCCGCGTGGCCAACCAGGCCCAGATCGGCGCGCCGCACAGACCGGCGACGAAATAGAACAACATGAACAGGCCGGCCTGGCTGTGGTCGTAACCCTTGATCTGTCCGAAGAAGAAGAACAGCAGCGAACCCGTGATGCCTGGCGCGACCCCCAGCAGCAGGTCGGCGATCAAGAGCTTCCGGACCGTGGGCATCTTCAGCAGGGCCAGATAGGCGCCGGCGCCCCCGTGCGGCTGGTCGCCCGCGTTGACGGGTTCGGGTACGGCGACCATGGCCAGGCCGATGGTGACGGGAAGGGCGATCAGGATGGCCCAGCCCATGATGCGCACGCCGTCGGCATAGTTCCCGATGCCGGTCTGAACCACCACGGTCGGCAGCACCAGAATCAGGATCACGCCGATGATGTTAAACACCTGCCACCAGCCATAGACCCGGCTGCGCTGGTCATACTGCGGCGCAAGCACGGCGGCCCAGCCGAGTTGGCCCAAGGTGCCGATCGAGAAGCCGAGATAGAGGACCAGCAGCCAACCAAACAGATAGGCCGGTCCGGCGCCCGGTTGGACCACGACGAACATCATGAAGGCCGACAGCATCAGGATCGGCGTCGAGATCGCCATCCACGGGCGATAGCGACCGAACCGCGTCTTGGTCTTGTCCATGCCCCAGCCGATGAAGGGGTCGAAGACGATGTCGATCAGGCGCGCGGCCATGAAGACGGCCGCCACAACTCCCAGCTCCAAACCCACATGGGTGGCGTAGAACTCGGGCAGGGTGACGGGCAGGGCGACCCCGAAGGCCGCCAGCGGCAGGCACGGGCCGGAAAAGGCCGCGAGCACGGCGTTGGAACGGCGGGGCGCGGTCGGCGCGGCGGTGGACATGCATCGGTCCGAAAGGCGCGGCGCGAGTCGGCCGCGCGCCACCATGCCAGCGATCGGTGACGCATGCACTTGTGAGATCGACCAGCTTGGGGCTTCCTGTGCGACATGTGGCGAAGCCTTCTTGCGTTCCTGTCCGTTTGCTTCGTTCTGACGTTTGCTGGCGGCGCGCGTGCGGCCGGACCCTGCCACACCAACGCCGACGGTTGGCAGGCGCAGGGACTGGCGAACGTGGCGTCGGCCTACGGCATGGAATGGGCGCCGTTCGGGGCGGCGGAGTGGGGGTGGCAGGCCTATCTGCCGCTGATCCAGCGCGAACTGCATACGACCTGCGGACCCGGCACGCCGATCTTCGCGTCACAACTGGCGGGGTTTCAGCAGACGCACGGCCTGGCGCCGACCGGTCTGTTCGATGCGGCGACCTTCCAGGTGTTTCGCGGCCTTTGGCAGGAGCGGCGGCCGTTCGTCATGGCGCGCGTCGGCGGAGCCTGTCCCGAGCCGCCGCCGATCAATCAGCTTGGCTATCTGGTCGAGTCCGAGGAACATGCCGACCGTCTGACACGTCTGCTGCGCCGGGACGTGTTGGACGCCTATCGCCAGCTGGTCGCGGCCGCGCGGGCTGAGGTTCCGGAGGTGGCGGGCGATCCCGAACTGCTGCAGATTTTCTCCGGCTTCCGCGATCCCGAGGCGGACGCGGCGCGCTGTGCGCAGCAGGGCAACTGCGACGGCCTACGTCGTGCCGTCTGCTCTCCGCATCGGACGGGGACAGCGGTCGATCTGTATGTCGGCCAGGCGCCGGGTCTGGGCGTCGATTCCACCACCCCGGCCAGTCGCGAATATATGGCGCGGTCGGCGACCTATCGCTGGCTGGTGACGAACGCTGGGCGTTTCGGCTTTGTGCCCTATGTCTATGAACCGTGGCACTGGGAGTATGTGAAGCCTTGGGATCCTTCGTTCGCGCCCTGAGCAATGCTGAAAAGGGCCTGGCGCGAGAGGCGTTCGGGGCCGCAATCGACCTCGCACCGGTCCGTTTGATCGGCTGGCCGTTCCGCCGCGCCTTCGTTGCTGGACGCTGGTTCGGGCGAGACTGGATTGTCTGGCCGCAAGCGCAGCTCGTCGCAGACTTCACGGCCGCGCCGGTTCGCATGCAGGGCGTCCTGATCCATGAACTGACGCACGTCTGGCAGGCCCAGCAGGGGGTCAATCTGCTGTTCGCCAAGCTGAAAGCTGGGGACACCTCCGCCTCCTACGCCTATCGCGTGGAACCGACCTGCCGGTGGGGCGCGTTGAACATCGAGCAGCAGGCGATGGTGATGGAGCACCGTTTCCATTGTCGCCGCGGTCGCCCCACGCCGGGCGACAAGACCTTTTACGACACCGTTTGTCCCTTCGAGACGTGATTTGATGTCGGGGACTTGCGGAAGGGCAAGCAGCGCGCCAAGTTAGCAACGGTCGTTGTTGCGAATGACGACCGTTGCCATTCAACGGAGCCTCCCCGATGCCGAAAGTCCTCGTCCTGTATCATTCGACCTATGGTCACCTGGAAACCATGGCCGAGGCGGTCGCCGAAGGCGCGCGCGAGGTCGAAGGCGCCGTCGTGGACATCAAGCGCGTGCCGGAAACCGTGCCGGAAGAGCTGGCCAAGGCCTCGCACTACAAGCTGGATCAAAAGGCGCCGATCGCCAAGATCGACGATCTGAAGGACTACGACGCCATCATCATCGGCGCCGGCACCCGCTTCGGTTCGGCCGCGTCGCAGATGCGCGCCTTCCTGGATCAGGCCGGCGGCCTGTGGTTCTCGGGCGCCCTGATCGGCAAAATCGGCGGCGCCTTCACCGCCACCGCGACCCAGCACGGCGGCCAGGAGACGACGTTCCAGGGCCTGCACAACTTCTTCATGCACCACGGCATGCCGGTCGTGGGGCTGCCCTATTCCTTCCAGGGACAGATGACGCTGGACGCCATCCACGGCGGTTCGCCCTATGGCGCATCGACGATCACGGGCGGCGACGGCTCGCGTCAGCCCAGCGACGTCGAGCTGGACGGCGCCCGGTTCCAGGGCAAGCATATCGCCGAGCTGGCCAAGAAGCTGCACGGCTGATCCGATGCGTCAGCCCGCCGTCTTTTTCGGCCACGGTTCGCCCATGAATGCGCTTGGCGGTCCCTATGGGGCCGCCTGGCGTGCGCTGGGCGAAGCGATCGGCAAGCCCAAGGGTGTGGTGATGATCTCCGCCCACTGGGAGACGCGCGGGCTGGGCGTCACCGCGCAGGAGAAGCCCGAAACCATCCATGACTTCGGCAACTTCCCGCGCGAACTTCATCAGATGCAGTATCCGGCGCCCGGGTCGCCCGCCTTGGCGGCGCGGGTGTCGGCGCTGACCGGAGCCGTCCAGACGCAAGGGTGGGGCCTGGATCACGGGACCTGGTCGGTGCTGTGCCATGTTTGGCCAGAGGCAGACGTGCCCGTGGTGCAGTTATCGCTGAATCGCGAGCTGACGGCGCGCCAGCATTACGACCTGGCCAAGGCGCTGAAACCGCTGCGCGACGAGGGAATCGTCATCGCTGGCTCGGGCGACTTCGTCCACAATCTGCGGACCTGGAAACGCGAGGACGGCGCCGAACCCTACGCCTGGGCGACCGGCTTCAACGAGGCGGTGAAGACGGCGTTCGAACGGGGCAACCATGAAGCGCTGATCGACTGGGTGGGTCTGGCCGAGGACGCGCAATTGAGCGTGCCGACCGACGAACATTTCCTGCCGGTGCTTTACATCGCCGCCCAGCAGGAGCCGGGCGAGGCGGTCAGCTTCTTCAACGACCGTATCGACGGCGGCTCGATCTCGATGACGGGCGTCCGGATCGGCTGATCAGGCCGCCTTCTCGGCCTCTACCATCTTCTGGATCGACACATAGTCAGTCTTGCCGGTGCCCAGGACGGGGACCTCGGCGACCTTGACGATCTTTTTCGGCACGATCAGTTCGGGCGCGCCGTTGGTTCGCGCCCATTCGGCCAGGGGCGCGACCTCAGCGTCGGCGTGGTCAGTGACGAGCACCAGCTTCTCGCCCTTGCGGCTGTCCGGAATCGACACCACGGCGTGGCGCTGATCCGGCCAGACGGCGCCGGCGATCCCTTCGACGGCGGTTAGTGAGACCATCTCGCCGCCGATCTTGGCGAAGCGCTTGGCGCGGCCGCGGATGGTGACATAGCCGTCGTCGGTCACATCGACGATGTCGCCGGTGTCCAGCCAGTCGTCGCCGATCGGATCCCACTGCAAGGGCTCGGCCGAGGTGACATAGCCGCTCATGACATTGGGCCCGCGCAGCATTAGGCGACCGCCTGCTTCGATGCCCTCAACGGGCTCCAGCTTCCAGTCGATGCCGGGCAGCACCTGACCGACCGTGCCTGGCGCGTTTCGGTCAGGATGGTTGACGGCGATCACGGGCGAGGCCTCGGTTGCGCCGTAGCCTTCCAGTAGTTCGACGCCGCCGAACTTGGTGTTGAACAGGGTGCGGGTTTCCTCGCGCACCTTTTCGGCGCCGGCGACGACGAACTTCAGCGTCGAGAAGTCGTTCGGTTCGGCGACGCGGCCGTACTGGTTCAGGAAGGTGTCGGTCGCGAACAGGATCGAGGCCTTCACCTGGGGCAGCAGGTCGGTGATCTGTTTGGCGTGCAGCGGCGACGGATACTGGAACGCCTTCAACCCTTGCAGCAGCGGCAGAATGACCCCGCCGGTCAGGCCGAAACAGTGGAAGGTCGGCAGGGGATTGAACATCACCCATTCGGGCAGCAGGTCGATGTGGGCCGCCACCTGACGCGCATTGGCGACGAGGTTCTTCTGGCTCAGCACGACGCCCTTTGGCGTGCCGAAGCTGCCGGAGGTGAACAGGACGACGCCCGGCGCATCGGGATCCGTCTTCACGCGGAACCGCTTGGGCGCCGCGCCGGCGGCGAGGCCGTAGAGCTTGTCGGCCAGACCGATGGTCTTGCGCACGTCGTCCAGCCAGACGACCTCGGCCACCGTCTTCAGTTCGACGATCAGGTCGTCCAGCTTGGCCTGGTCGATGAAGCGTTTGGCGGTCAGCACCTTCTTGACGCCCGAGGCCTTGATCGCCGCTTTCAGATTGGCTTCGCCGGCGGTGAAGTTCAGCATTACCGGCACACGACCGTGGGCGTGCAGACCGAAGAAGGTGACGACGACGCCCATGGACGACGGCAGCAGGATAGCGACCCGCTCGCCCTTGTCGGTCATATTGGCGATCTTGCGGCCCAGCACGAAGGCGGCGCGGATCAGGCCGGTGTAGGTCAGCGGATGCCGGTCCTGATCCTCCAGGATTTCCTTGTCGCCGAACCGCGACCGCGCATCGATCAGGGCGTCGATCAGGGTCGAGTCGTAAAGCGAGGGATCCAGGGCCTGGCGCAAGCGCGTCTCCTACGGAGGACGCGGGCGGCCCTCTCTGTTGTTCGGGCGACTGTCATTAATGACGCCGCGTCATCTTGAAAAGATGCGTAACGTCGCGTGAGTTCCGCTGCGCGATCACGCCTGCGGCAAGTCTGTTACCCGGTGTGCCTTGCCTAAACGCCCTCAAAGTCCGAAATACCGGCTATGGTCACCCTGATCGACACCCTTCAGCGCAAGCCGTCCGAGCTGCGCCACCCTGAAAAGCAGAACCGGCCCGAGTCGGTCGTTCTGAAAAAGCCCGACTGGCTGCGGGTCAAGGCGCCGGGCTCTGGTCAATACAACGCCACCAAGGAGATCGTTCGCTCCAAGGGGCTGGTGACGGTCTGTGAAGAGGCGGCCTGCCCGAACATCGGCGAGTGCTGGAGCCAGAAACACGCCACCTTGATGATCATGGGCGACACCTGCACGCGGGCCTGCGCCTTCTGCAACGTAAAGACGGGCTTGCCTCAGCCGCTGGATCCGGAAGAGCCGGGCAAGGTGGGCCTGGCTGTCCAGCAGATGGGCCTGAACCACGTCGTCATCACATCGGTCGATCGCGACGACGTGGCCGACGGCGGTGCGGCCCACTTCGCCGAGGTGGTGCGCCAGATCCGCATCCAGGCGCCGGACACCACGATCGAGATACTGACCCCCGACTTCTTGCGAAAGGACGGGGCGGCCGCCGTGATGATTGACGCCAAGCCCGATGTCTTCAATCACAACCTGGAGACCGTGCCGCGCCTGTATCTGAAGATTCGCCCGGGCGCGCGCTACTTCCACAGCCTGCGCCTGTTGCAGATGGTCAAGGAGCGCGACCCGAACCAGTTCACCAAGTCCGGCATCATGGTCGGTCTGGGCGAGACCAAGGAAGAGGTCATGCAGGTGATGGACGACATGCGGTCCGCCGGCGTCGACTTCATCACCATCGGCCAGTACCTGCAGCCGACGCGCAAACATGCCGCCATTGATCGGTTCGTGACGCCGGAAGAGTTCAAGGCCTATGAGGCGATCGCCCGGGCGAAGGGCTTCCTGATGGTGTCGTCCAGCCCGCTGACGCGTTCGTCGCACCACGCCGGCGACGACTTCGCCCGGCTTAAGGCGGCGCGCGAGGCGCAGCTGCGCCGCTAAGTCCCGCATGGCCGTCCACCGCGTCACGCGCATTCTTCCCTATGCGCCCGAACAGCTTGCCGATCTGGTCGCCGACGTGCGCGCCTATCCCGACTTCGTGCCTTGGGTCACGTCGATGCGCGTCTGGAACGCGCGCGAGGAAGGCGAGGGCGTCGGCTTGCAGGATGCGGAGGCCAGCGTCGGGTTTTCCTTTCTAAAGGAGCGTTTCTCCACCTGGGTCCGGCATGATCGCAATGCGCCCAAGGTCGAGGTCGGCTTGCTGCGCGGCCCCTTCAAGCACCTGAAGAACCGTTGGGAGTTCTTTCCCCATCCCGACGGCACGCGGCTGGAGTTCATGATCGACTTCGCCTTCAAATCCCGGATGCTGGACATGATGCTATCGGCGAACTTCGACCGGGCGGTGGAAAAGCTGATCGGCTGTTTCGAGGCCGAGGCGAAACGGAGATACGGCGTCCGATGAGTTTCGATTTCGACGCGACCGTCGTCGGCGCCGGGGCTGTGGGCCTGGCCTGCGGACGGGCGCTGTCGAAACGGGGCCTGACGGTGCTGGTGTTGGAGAAGGAAGCCCACATCGGCCAGGGCGTCTCCTCCCGCAATTCCGAGGTCATTCACGGCGGGCTCTATTATCCGACCGGTTCACTGAAAGCCCGCTTCTGCGTCGAGGGACGCCGCGCGCTCTACGACTTCCTGGCCAGCCGCAAGATCAACCACTGGAAATGCGGCAAGCTGGTTGTGGCGACGCAAGAGGCCGAGGTCGAGCGGATCGAGGCGATCTTCGAACAGGCGACGGCGAATGGTGTCGAAGGGCTGGCGCATCTAACCGGCGCCCAGGCGCGGGCGCTGGAGCCGGAGCTGAACGCCCACGCCGCCATTCTGTCGCCCGAGAGCGGCCTGTTCGACAGCCACGGCTATATGCTCGCCCTGCAAGGCGAGATCGAGGATTCGGGCGGGTCGGTCGTGGTCTCGGCGCCGTTCGAGGGCGCAGAGCCGCTGACGGGCGGCGGCTTCACGATCCGTGTCGGCGGGGAGGGGGGGATGCGGGTCACCAGCCGCCTTCTGGTCACCGCGCCTGGACTGTCGGCCCAGGCGGTGGCGGCGTTGATCAAAGGCTATCCGCCCGGCGACATTCCGGCCGGACATTTCGGCAAGGGCGTCTATTTCCGGCTGACGGGCAAGGCGCCGTTCGACCGCCTGATCTATCCGCCGCCCATCCCCGGCGCGCTGGGCACCCACTATCGCAAGGATCTGGGTGGTCAGGCCGTGTTCGGGCCCGACCTGGCCTATGTCGAAAACGAGGATTACTCGGTCGATCCTGCCAAGGCCGAAGAGTTCGCCACCTACATTCGCCGTTTCTGGCCGGGATTGCCCGATGGCGTCCTGACGCCGGACTACGCCGGCATTCGGCCCAAACTGCATGGGCCGGGCGAGCCGCAACCGGACTTCCAGCTTCATGGCCGCGAGCATCACGGCATCGATGGTCTGATGGCTCTGTTCGGCATCGAAAGCCCCGGCCTGACCAGTTCGCTAGCCATCGGTGAAGCGGTGGCTGACGCTCTGACGGAGGCCGCATGACCGAGCGCGAGAAGATGCTGGCGGGCTTGCCCTATGATCCGGGCGATCCCGATCTGCGCGACGGTCGCGCCCGCGCCGTGGCCCTGACCGTCGCCATCAACGCCGAGCCGGATCGCGACCGGCGCGGCGCCCTGGTCAACGAACTGGTCAATGCGGCCGACGGCAAGGCGATCATCATGCCGGGCTTCTTCTGCGACTACGGCGTCAACATCCATCTGGGCGCGCGGGCCTTCGCGAACGCCAACTGCGTGTTCCTGGACTGCGCCGAGATCCGTATCGGCGACAACTTCCAGGCCGGGCCGGGCGTGCAGCTTCTGACGCCGGAACATCCGCTGGACGCGGTCGCCCGCCGCGGCGAGGAGACGGCGCGGCCGATCGCCATTGGGGACGACGTCTGGATTGGCGGCGGCGCTATCGTTTTGGCGGGCGTCACCATCGGCGATCGTTCGGTGATCGGCGCGGGATCGGTCGTGACGAAGGACGTGCCGTCCGACGTGGTGGTGGTCGGCAATCCTGCGAAGATCGTCCGGCGTCTGACGCCTGCTTAAACGCCTTGAAATCGTCGCGCGGTTCATGCATAAGCCGCGCCTCGCGTGGCGGTCCTGAGGGCCGCCGCTATTGTTTTCGCGCTAGACGGAGCTCGGCTCTGGGCGGCGCCCGACTTAGAAGATTGAGACGGACATGGCCGTTCCGAAGCGCAAAGTATCTCCCTCGCGTCGCAACATGCGCCGCGCCCACGACGCCCTGACCTCGAACGTCTACGTTGAGGACAAGGACACCGGCGAGCTGAAGCGCCCGCACCACATCGACCTGAAGACCGGCACCTATCGCGGTCGTCAGGTCATCACGCCGAAGGAAGACTAGTCTTTCAGGCGATCCCGACTTCGGTCGGATGACGATTTCGACGGCGCGCGGTGACCCGCGCGCCGTTTTCGTGCGTTCTGTGCGGTGAAGCTTCCATTGGAGACGCCGCATGATGATTCGTTTCACCGCCGTCGGCGCCTGCGCGCTGCTGACCCTCGCCGCCTGTAATCGCGCAGAGGAGCGCGTCTCAGAGCCCGCCGCACCGCCGGTCGTATCCGCGAACGAGACGCCCGCAACGCCAGCCGCCGATCCGAATGCGTTGACAGCCGAAGGTCTGGGGCCGGTGCGAATCGGCATGACGCGCGCCGAACTGGTGAAGGTCTGGGGCGAGGACTCCCAACCGAACGCCGTCGGCGGCGCCGAGCCCGAAGTCTGTGACCAGTTCCATCCGGCAAACGCGCCAGCAGATGTGCAGGTGATGGTCCAGAACGGCGTGCTGACGCGAATCACCCTGGCGCGCGGTGCGACGACGAAGACCGATCGTGGATTCGGGGTGGGCGATACGGCCATGGCGATCAAGCAGGCCTATGGCGGCGCGGTCTTCGCCCAGCCGCACAAATACCAGGAGGCGCCGGCCGAGGATCTGTTCGTCTGGTCGAAGGGCGGATCGACGACCTATGTCACCGATCCGTCGGCGCGCGGCGTTCGATATGAGATCGGCAGCGACGGCAAGGTGATGATGGTCCATGCGGGCGATCCTTCGATCCAGCTCGTCGAGGGCTGTTCCTGACGCCTGGCGACGATGTCGGCATTGGCGTTTGGCGGGGAGGCGGCTAAACCGTCGGACCTCCCTTGCCCCTTGAGCCAAAGAGCCGAGCCATGACCGACATCGCCGACATCGTCGCCCGCCAGATCCTCGATAGCCGGGGCAATCCGACGGTCGAGGTCGATGTCACGCTGGAAGACGGTTCGTTCGGCCGCGCCGCCGTTCCGTCCGGCGCGTCTACGGGCGCGCACGAAGCGGTCGAGCTGCGTGACGGCGACAAGGACATGTGGGGCGGCAAGGGCGTCCAGAAGGCGGTCGACGCCGTCAACGGCGAAATCTTCGACGCCCTGTCCGGCATGGATGCCGAGCAGCAGCGCCGGATCGACGAGGCGATGATCGAGCTGGACGGCACGCCCAACAAGGGCCGTCTGGGCGCCAACGCGATCCTGGGCGTGTCTCTGGCGGTCGCAAAGGCCAGCGCCCTGTCGGCCAATCAGGAACTGTATCGCTATCTGGGCGGCGTCTCGGCCCGCGTCCTGCCGACCCCGATGATGAACATCATCAACGGCGGCGCCCACGCCGATAATCCGATCGACATCCAGGAGTTCATGATCCTGCCTACCGGCGCCGAGACCTTTTCGGACGCGGTACGCATGGGCGCCGAAATCTTCCACGCCCTGAAGAAGCAACTGAAGGACGCCGGGCACAACACCAACGTCGGGGACGAGGGCGGCTTTGCGCCCAATCTGGCCTCGGCCGATGAGGCGCTGAGCTTCATCACCAAGGCGGGCCAGGCGGCGGGCTACCTCGCGGGCGAGGATTTCCACCTGGGCCTCGACGTCGCCTCGACCGAGTTCTTCAGGGACGGCAAATACGTCATGGCCGGCGAGGGCAAGACCGTCGATTCCGAAGGCATGGCGGCCTACCTGGTCGACTTGTGCGAACGCTTCCCGATCGTGTCGATCGAGGACGGCATGGCCGAGGATGACTTCGACGGCTGGCGCCTGCTGACCGAACGCCTGGGCGACCGGGTCCAACTGGTCGGCGACGATCTGTTTGTGACCAATCCGGCGCGTCTGGCTGCGGGTATCGGCGAAGGTCTGGCCAACTCGATCCTGATCAAGGTCAACCAGATCGGCACCCTGTCCGAGACGCTGGACGCCGTCGATATGGCCCACCGCGCAGGCTACACCGCCGTGATGAGCCACCGGTCGGGCGAGACCGAGGACTACACCATCGCCGACCTGGCCGTGGCGACCAACTGCGGGCAGATCAAAACCGGCTCTCTGGCCCGCTCCGACCGGGTGGCGAAGTACAATCAGTTGCTCCGCATCGAGGAAATGCTGGGCGACCAGGGCGTTTATTTCGGCGACGGCATGCTGCTGAAATAGGAAACGGAATTGTCGGCGGAGAATCAGCGTTTTCCGCCGACAATCTTACGGTCAAGCTACATTTCGTTAGGCATTTTCGGGCACGGTTTCTGAACTGTGTTTTCGCGCTCAGAAGGAGCGTCTCAAGTGCCCGAACGGATGAAACCTTACCGCCTGTCCCTCGCCCTGTTGCTGCTTCTGGCCTATCTCGGGGTGCAGGCGCTGACGGGCGAGCGCGGACTGTTGAGCGGCTCGTCTCGCGACGCCCTGCTGGGGCAACGCGAGGACCAGCTGGCGCATCTGACTGAGCAGCGCCGCGACCTTGAGACACGGGTTCGCTATCTGCGCACCGACAGCCTGTCTCGCGACCTTCTGGAAGAGCGCGCGCGCGCCGTGCTCGGCTTCTCCGATCCGCGCGACTATGTGATCCGCGTCTCGGCGCCTGCCGCCCAAGGCTGAGCGCCCTTCACCACTTGAACTATTGTTACAGGGCGACCCGCACCCCTTTGCGTTACCGGAAGGAAGGCTGCTAAAGCCCCTTTCCGTAACGATAAGAAGGCGTCGGTTCTCGGCGCCTAGCCGGGAGATACCGGATGGCGAAAGCCCCAGCCAAATCCGCTCAGACGACCACGCCTGACAAACTGCCCAACACGCCGACGGCGTCCAAGGAAGACCTTCTGCGCTTCTATCGCGAGATGGTTCTGATCCGCCGCTTCGAAGAGCGTGCGGGCCAGCTCTACGGCATGGGTCTGATCGGCGGCTTCTGCCACCTGTACATCGGCCAAGAGGCCGTGGCGGTCGGCGTTCAGGAGAGCGTCAAACAAGGCCACGACAAGATCATCACCGGATACCGCGACCACGGCCACATGCTGGCCGCCGGCATGGATCCCAAGGAAGTCATGGCCGAGCTGACCGGCCGCAGCGGCGGTTCGTCCAAGGGCAAGGGGGGATCGATGCACATGTTCGACGTGCCGACCGGATTCTACGGCGGTCACGGCATCGTCGGCGCTCAGGTGGCGCTGGGCACCGGCCTGGCCTTCGCCGGCAAGTATCGCGGCGACGATTCGGTGGCCTTCGTCTATTTCGGCGACGGCGCCTCGAACCAAGGGCAGGTGTACGAAAGCTTCAACATGGCGCAGCTGTGGAAGCTGCCGGCCATCTACATTATCGAGAATAACCAGTACGCCATGGGCACGAGCATCGAGCGCTCGTCCTCCACGACCGAACTGTATCAGCGCGGCGCCAGCTTCGGCATTCCGGGCGAGCAGGTCGACGGCATGGACGTGCTGGCCGTGCGCGACGCGACGGCGCGTGCGGTGAAGCGCGCCCGCGAGGGCGGCGGTCCCTTCATCCTGGAGGTGAAGACCTATCGCTATCGTGGTCACTCGATGTCCGACCCGGCCAAGTACCGGACCAAGGAAGAGGTCGACGAGGTCAAGAAGACCCGCGACCCGATCGATCACCTGAAGACGCTGCTGTCGGCCGCCAATGCGACCGAGGACGAGCTCAAGGCCATCGACAACGAGATCAAGGCGATCGTCGCCGAAGCTGTTCAATTCGCCCAAGAGAGCCCGGAACCCGATCCGTCCGAGCTCTATACCGACGTCTACGTGGAGGCCTGATCCGTGACCGACATTCTGATGCCGGCGCTGTCCCCCACGATGGAAGAGGGCACGCTGACCAAATGGCACATCAAGGCAGGCGACACCGTGTCAGCAGGCCAGGTGATCGCCGAGATCGAAACCGACAAGGCGACGATGGAAGTCGAGGCCGTGGATGAAGGCGAAGTGCTGGAAATCCTGGTCGACGAAGGCTCTGAAAACGTGAAGGTCAACACGCCGATCGCGCGTTTGGCCGGCGAAGACGGCGCAGCGGCGCCTGCGCCCAAGGCTGATTCCGCAAAGAGCGAGGCTGAGGCACCCAAGGCTGCGGCCGAAGGTAAGACTGGCGATCCCGAAAAGGCCCCGGCCCAGACCGCGACGCCCAAGGTCGAACTGCGGGACCCGGAAATCCCGGCCGACGCCAAACTGGTCAAGACGACGGTGCGCGACGCTCTGCGTGACGCCATGGCCGAAGAGATGCGCCGCGACGATCGCGTCTTCCTGATCGGCGAGGAAGTCGCCCAGTATCAGGGCGCCTACAAGGTCAGCCGCGACCTGCTGCAGGAGTTTGGCGACCAGCGCGTCGTCGATACCCCGATCACCGAGCACGGCTTTGCCGGCCTAGGGGTCGGCGCGGCCATGTCGGGCCTGAAGCCGATCGTCGAGTTCATGACGTTCAATTTCGCCATGCAGGCGATCGACCACATCATCAACTCGGCCGCCAAGACGCTCTATATGTCGGGCGGTCAGATCCGCGCGCCAATCGTGTTCCGCGGCCCGAACGGCGCGGCTTCGCGCGTCGGCGCCCAGCACAGCCAGGACTACTCGGCCTGGTATGCGCAGGTGCCGGGTCTGAAAGTCATCGCGCCCTATGACGCGGCCGACGCCAAAGGCCTGCTGAAAGCCGCCATCCGTGACCCGAACCCGGTCGTCTTCCTCGAACACGAGATGATGTACGGCCTGGAGTTCGATGTGCCGGAGGTCGAGGACTATGTCCTGCCGATCGGGAAGGCCAAGGTCCGTCGCGAAGGCAAGGACGTCACCATCACCGCCCACAGCCGCATGGTCGGCTTCGCCCTGCAGGCCGCCGAGAAGTTGGCCGAAGAGGGCATCGAGGCTGAGGTGATCGACCTGCGCACTCTGCGCCCCCTGGATCACGAGACCATCGTCGAGAGCGTCAAGAAGACCAACCGCCTGGTCTCTGCCGAAGAGGGCTGGGGTCCGATGGGCGTCGGCGCCGAGGTCGTGGCCCGCGTCATTGAGCACGCCTTCGACTATCTGGACGCGCCGCCCTTGCGGGTTCACCAGGAAGACGTGCCGCTGCCCTACGCCGCCAACCTGGAAGTGTTGTCGCTGCCGGGCGTGGACAAGATCATCGCGGCCGTGAAACAGGTGATGGCATGACCGACATCCTGATGCCGGCCCTGTCTCCGACTATGGAGGAGGGCGTTCTGGCCAAGTGGCACGTCAAGGTCGGGGACGTCGTCTCCGCCGGAGACGTGATCGCTGAGATCGAAACCGACAAGGCGACGATGGAAGTCGAGGCCGTGGACGAGGGCGAAGTCACCGACATCCTGGTCGCTGAAGGCACGGAAGGCGTGAAGGTCAATACGCCGATCGCCCGCCTGAAGGACGAGGGCGGCGCGGCCGCACCCAAGCCGACTGAAAGGTCGGCTGCAAAAACGGAAGAGGCCCGCAAGGCCGAGGTCGCTCCGGCTGCGGCCGAGGCGCCCAAGGACGCCACGCCTGCCGCTCCGGCGCCTGCCGCGCCGAAGTCGGACAGCGGAGATCGCATCTTCTCGTCACCGCTCGCTCGCCGCATCGCCGCCCAGAACGGCGTCGATCTGAAGTCGATCCAGGGCACCGGTCCGCACGGTCGCATCGTCAAGCGCGACGTCGAGGACGCCGGTAAGGCGCCGGCCCAACCGGCGACCGCCTCTTCGGCGTCGCCCGCCACGACCGCAGCGGAGCCGCGCAAGGCGCAGTCGCTGGCGCAGATGGGCATTCCGGACGGCAGCTACGACCTGATCCCGCTGGACGGCATGAAGAAGGCCGTCGCGCGCCGCATGGTCGACAGCGTCCAGAATGTGCCGCACTTCCCGCTGTTCATCGACTGCGAAATCGACCAGCTGATGGCCGTGCGCGCCAAGGTCAACAAGATGCTGGAGCCGCAGGGCATCAAGGTCTCGGTCAACGACTTCGTCATCAAGGCGGCCGCTCTTGCTTTGAAGATGGTGCCGGAGGCCAACGCCTCCTACACGCCCGAAGGCATCGCCATGCATCACAACGCCGATGTCTCCATGGCGGTGGCGATCGACGGCGGCCTGATCACCCCGATCATCAAGAAGGCCGAAACCAAGGGTCTGGCGCAGATCGCGACAGAGTCCAAGGACCTGGCCAAGCGCGCGCGCGACCGCAAGCTGAAGCCGGAAGAGTTCCAGGGCGGCACCTTCTCGGTGTCCAACCTGGGCATGTTCGGGATCAAGCAGTTCACCTCGATCATCAATGAGCCGCAGGGCTGCATCATGAGCGTGGGCGCGGGCGAGCAACGCGCGGTCGTCAAGAACGGCCAGGTCGTGCCCGCCACGGTCATGACCGTGACCCTGACCTGCGATCACCGCGTGGTGGACGGCGCGACCGGCGCCCGCTTCCTGCAGGCGTTCAAGCCGCTGATCGAAGATCCCGTCGCGATGCTGGCCTAAGGGGAGGGTGAGGTCATGACCTCGGTCTATGACTTCTCCGCCCGCGCCATCGACGGCACGGACGTTTCGCTCGATCGCTTTCGCGGTCAGGCGTTGTTGATCGTCAATACGGCGTCCAAGTGCGGCTTTACGGGGCAGTACGACGGCCTCGAAAAGCTGCACCGCGCGTTCGCCGATCAGCCGTTTGAGGTGTTGGGCTTTCCCTGCAACCAGTTCGGCGAGCAGGAGCCGGGCAAGGCGGCGGAAATCGCCGCCTTCTGCGCCACCAGTTTCGATGTGACCTTCCCCTTGTTCGACAAGGTGGAGGTCAACGGACCGAACCGACATCCGCTTTACGCCTGGTTGACCGAACAGAAGCGCGGCTTCCTGGGCTCCAAAGCCATCAAGTGGAACTTCACCAAGTTCCTGACCGACCGCGAGGGCAGGGTGGTCGCCCGATACGCCCCGCAGACTGAACCTGAGGCCATCAAGGCCGACATCGAGAAGTTGATCTAATGGCTGCTGAATTCGATCTCGTCGTCATCGGCTCGGGCCCCGGCGGTTATGTCGCGGCCATTCGCGCCAGCCAGTTGGGTTTGAAGGTCGCCATCGTCGAGCGCGAGAACCTGGGCGGCATTTGCCTGAACTGGGGCTGCATCCCGACCAAGGCCCTGCTGAAGTCGGGCGAAAAGTTCGAGAGCCTGAGCCATCTGAAGGAGTACGGCCTGTCGGCGTCCGGCGCGTCGTTCGACTTTGACGCCATCATCCAGCGCTCGCGCGGCGTGGCCAAACAGCTGAATCAGGGCGTCGGCTTCCTGATGAAGAAAAATAAAATCGAGGTGATCGAAGGTTCGGCCAAGCTGGAGAAGGGCGCCGCCTCGCCCAAGGTCGTGGTCGCCCTGAAAGCGGGCGGTTCGCGCGCGCTCGAGGCCAAGTCGGTCATGCTGGCCGTCGGCGCCCGCGCCCGCGCCCTGCCGCAGATCGGGTTGGAAGCCGACGGTGATCGTATCTGGGCCTATCGCGAAGCCATGGCGCCGAAATTCATGCCCAAGTCGATCGTCGTGATCGGTTCGGGCGCCATCGGCATCGAGTTCGGCAGCTTCTATCGCGCCTTGGGCTGTGATGTGACCGTGGTCGAGGCGGTGGATCGCATCATGCCGGTCGAGGACGAAGAAGTCTCCAAGGCCGCCCAGAAGTCGTTCGAAAAGCGTGGCATGAAGTTCAAACTGGGCGCCAAGGTCACCAAGGTGAGCAAGGACGCCAAGGGCGTGAAGGTCGCCGTGGAGATCGGCGGCAAGGCCGAGACCTTGGAGGCCGAGGTCTGCATCTCCGCCGTGGGCATCACCGCGAACACCGACGGCATCGGCCTGGAAGAACTGGGTCTGGAAATGGACCGCGGCCACGTCAAGATCGACAGCCACTGCCAGACCAACGTCAAAGGCCTTTACGCCATCGGCGACTGCGCCGGCGCGCCCTGGCTGGCGCACAAGGCGTCGCACGAAGGCATCCACGCGGCCGAACATATCGCCGGCTACAAGACGCCCAACGTTCATTCGCCCATCGCCGGCTGCACCTATGCCCAGCCGCAGGTGGCCTCGGTCGGCGTCACCGAACAGGCTGCGCGCGCCGAGAAGCGCGAGGTGAAAATCGGCCGCTTCCTGTTCCGCGTGAACGGCAAGGCGATCGCCTCGGGCGACACCGACGGTTTCGTCAAGGTGATCTTCGACGCCAAGACCGGCGCCCTGATCGGCGCCCACATGATCGGCCACGAGGTCACCGAAATGATCCAGGGCTATGTCACCGCCATCACCATGGAGGCCACGGAAGAAGACATCCACGGGATCGTCTATCCGCACCCGACGATGTCGGAGGCCATGCACGAAGCGGCGCTGGACGCCTATGGGCGCGTGATCCACATCTGATAGCGGGGGTGGTCTTCTTCAGACGCTCTTGAGGAGGACACTTTGCTGCCTGGCTTGCTCGAAGCGCCGACCTTCAAGAACCACATGCGATGCTAGCGTTGAACGTGGTTCTGTCTATGGTTGCGCCCGATCAACCAGGGCTTGTGACGAGAGGCGGATATGTTCGCAAAGCTGATGTCGAGGAGCTTTCTGGATAGGGATTTGGAAGATTGGCACCTGGAAACTTGGGCGATCCTGATCGACCGGTTTGGCGTTGATCTTCCCCTGAACCAAACGCCTGTCGTCGTGCCGACACGAGACTTTTTCCCGCCGTCTGACGCCGTCGGACATGAACGTGCGCTTCATGTTTTTGACTGCGTGAAGGCTGCTATGGGGACGCAGCACTGGCATTGTAGCTTACATGCGCAGCCGCCACAGATGACGGGATTGCGCGTGGCCGAGTTCGTTTCGATCCAGGGCGAGCAAGGTCCGGGAGGAACGTTCAGCTTTGATGAAGCCGGCCAGCCGGTCATCACCTATGTACCGGACCTGGTCGAGAAGCCGACTGAACTGGTCGCGGTGTTGGCGCACGAACTATCGCACCTGCTTCTGTCGGCGGAATCCGACATCTTAGATGATCAGACCCATGAACTGATCACCGACCTAACCGTAGCCTATGCCGGCATGGGGGTGTTCGGCGCCAACGCGGCCTTCAGCTTCTCCCAGCATGGCGATGCGTTCAGCCAAGGCTGGCAAAGTCAAACCAGCGGCTATCTTTCTCCAAACAGTTGGGCTTTCGCGTTGGCCGTCTTTGGCGAGCTACGGGGGGATGATGGAGAGATGGGCCGTTATCTGAAGCCCGAGATCGAGCGCGCCCGGCTGAAGGCTGTAGCCTACCTGAGGAAGAACCCGCAGTTGCTGGCAGGATTGCGCGCCGCCTGAGATAGGGCGCGACGGTTCGACGCTAGCGCTTCTTGCCCAATTCCGCCGCGATATCCTTGGTCATGCGCCCAACCTTGCGGTGGGCGGCGGTGATCTGGTCCTTGGTTACGCCCCAGCGTTTCATCCAGTATTCGACCGACTGACGTTCCGACAGATCAATGCGATCCTTGTCGATGAAGCCGCGCTTGTCCTTGAGGCCCGCCATCTTTGGCTCCATTCGTTGCGTTAGAGCGCCGGGTTAAGCCTTCTCGACAAAGCTGTCGATCACGCGCTTCTCCCCGGCCTTTTCGAACTCGACCAGCAGTTTGTTGCCTTCGATGACGCGCACGTTTCCGTACCCGAACTTCTGGTGAAAGACGCGTTCGCCCTTTTTCCAGCCTGAGCTGGATTTGGGGTCGGCGGTGGCAATCAGTCGGCCGTCGCCTTCGATGACGGCCTTGCGCGCCGGGATCTTGGCTGGGGTCTGGGCGGCGGTGAAGGATTGGGCGCGTTTCCAGCCGGGGGAAGAATAGCCGCTGCCGAACGATGGCGTGTCGTCCCAGCGGCTCTTGGCCTCCTTCATGCCGGTCGACGCGCCGTAATAGCCGGTGTCGGATTGAGGATCGACGTGGGCGATGGGCAGTTCGTCGACGAAGCGGCTGGGCAGTTGCGAGGTCCAACGGCCATAGACCAAACGATTGGCGGCGAAGCTGATCCGCGCGTCTTGCTTGGCGCGGGTGACGCCGACATAGGCCAGGCGGCGTTCCTCCTCGAGGCCTTTTTCGCCCTTCTCATCGATGCTGCGCTGGCTGGGGAAGACGCCTTCCTCCCAGCCGGGCAGGAAGACCAGCGGGAACTCCAGCCCCTTGGCGCCGTGCAGGGTCATGATCTGCACCGCCCCGTCGCCATTGGGGTCGTCGCTGGTCGCACGCTCCAGATCCATCACCAGAGAGACGTGCTCCAGATAGGCCTGCAGCGTCTCGAACTGCTGCATCGACTGGGTCAGTTCCTTCAGGTTCTCCAGGCGGGTCTGCCCGCTGGTGCGGTCGGCCTTCTGCATGTCGGTATAGCCGCTCTCCTCCAGCACCGTCTCCATGACCTGCCAGTGGGGCGTGGTCTCGGACAGTTGGCGCCAGCGGTCGATGTCGCGCACGAAGTTGGACAGGGCGGTGCGGGTGCGGGCCTGAAGCTCGTCGGTATTGATCAGGCCCCGCACGGCGGTCAGGGCCGACAGGTCGTGTTGGCGGGCCAGTTGCAGGATTTTCTGCACGCTGGTGTCGCCGATGCCGCGTTTGGGCACATTGACGATCCGCTCGAAGGCGAGGTCGTCGTCTTCCGACAGGATCAGGCGCAGATAGGCATGGGCGTCGCGGATCTCGGCGCGCTCGAAGAAGCGAGGCCCGCCGATGACGGTGTAGGGAATGGCCAGCATGACCAGCCGTTCCTCGAAGGCGCGCATCTGGAACGAGGCGCGGACCAGAATGGCCATGTCCTTGTATTTCAGGCCGGGTTCGCCGGCGTGGGGACGCCGCGCGGTCTCGATCTCGTCGGCGATCAGGCGGGCCTCGGCCTCGCCGTCCCAGACGCCGCGCACGCGCACCTTGTCGCCGCTGTCGTCCTCGGTCCACAGGGTCTTGCCCAGCCGGTCTCGGTTGGCGGCGATGAGGCCGGACGCCGCCCCCAGGATATGACTGGTCGAGCGATAGTTCCGCTCCAGCTTGACGATCTTGGCGCCAGGGAAATCGCGTTCGAAGCGCAGGATGTTGTCCACCTCGGCCCCGCGCCAGCCGTAGATCGACTGATCATCGTCGCCGACGCAGCAGACGTTGCCGGTCGAGGCCGTCAGCAGCCGCAGCCACAGATACTGGGCGACGTTGGTGTCCTGGTATTCGTCCACCAGGATGTAGCGGAACCGACGGCGATATTCCTCAGCCAGGTCCGCATGCTGCGACAGGATGGTGATGTTGTGCAGCAGCAGATCGCCGAAGTCGCAGGCGTTCAGGCTGCGCAAACGCGCCTGATAGGCGGCGTACAGACCCTGACCCTTGCCGTTGGCAAAGTCCTCGCCCGGCGGCAGCTTGTCCGGCGTCCAGCCGCGGTTCTTCCAGTGATCGATCAGGCCGGACAGCGACTTGGGCGTCCAGCGTTTGGTGTCGATATTGGCCGCTTCGAGCAGCTGCTTCAGCACCCGTTCCTGGTCGTCGGTGTCCAGGATGGTGAAGCTGGATTTCAGCCCGACCAGTTCGGCGTGGCGACGCAGGATCTGGGCGGCGATGGAGTGGAAGGTGCCCAGCCAGCGCAACCCTTCGGCGGAGGGGCCGATCAGATGCGTGATCCGTTCGCGCATTTCGCGCGCGGCCTTGTTGGTGAAGGTGACGGCCAGCAGCTCCCACGGCTTGGCCCGGCCTGTCGCCAGAATGTGCGCCAGTCGTGTCGTGAGGACGCGGGTCTTGCCCGTGCCCGCGCCAGCAAGCACCAGCACGGGGCCCTCAGTCGTCTCGACCGCCTCGCGCTGCTCCGGGTTCAGCCCCTTCAGATAATCGCGCGGCGCCTCGCCCTCGGGCGCACGGGCGCGCGCGAGGTCGGAAATGCGGGGGGCGGGAAGATCAGTCACAGGCGCAAAACTATCCGTCAGTCAGAATCGAAACCGGAACATAAGGGGACCGCGCGGCAATGTCAGGGCCGCCGCCACAATCAAACCTCGGAACCCGGCGGATCGACGGCCGGTTCCTAGGTGCGATGCAGCAGAACACTGACAAAAGGGACGCGGCGTCACACCGCAAACCACGCGGCAAGAAGGCCGGGTGGTGGGCCTTCGTTCTGGGCATGGTCGGAATGTTCGTGATCCTGGCCGTCTGGGTCGTGTTGGTCGAGATAGATCAAGATCCGCACGCCGACGTCGATTTCATCGGGCGACCGCAATCCTCCGACGCCGGACCGCCCGAGACTACTTCAGACTATAGGTGATGGTCGTGACGACCCGGATCTTCTTGTCGATGGAGGCGGCTTCGTCGCCGGCTGCGCCATCGCGCGGCAGGATTTCGAACGAACCCTGTGTGGCCTGACGGATCGGGCCCAAGGGCGTTCCGCTGTCCTTGGCGAACTGTTCCGCACCGGTGCGCGCCGCCGCTGTACCCTCTGCGATCATTTGCGGGCGCACGTCGTTCAACTTGGTGAAGATATAGGACGGACCCTGGAAGTCCTGCAGCACCACGTCCTGACGCACCAGATCGTTGAGCAGTCGCGTCGTTGCCTGAACTCGGGCGACATCGCTGGTCCGCACGATCACCGTCTGAGCCAGGATGAAGCGTGGACCGCCGTTCTGGGCGGCGTATTCTCGCGACCGGGTGTCGGCCACCTCCAACCGGCCCAATTCGATGGCCTGGGCAGGGTAGCCCTGGGCGGTGAGGAAGCGGCGGACCAGCGCCAGATCGCCGTCGATTTTGGTTTGAACCTCCGAAAGGACATCGCCCGAGGCCGTGAAGCGTAGCGGCAGGACGGCAAGGTCCGCTTTCACATTGCGTTCGGACAGGCCGCGCACCGTCACGGTGCGGTCGCCGGCGCGCGCGTGAATGACGCCCTGACCGATCAGGGCACCGGCGCCGATGAAGCCGACAGCCAGAAGACCGCCGACCACGGCGGCTGGAAGCAGACGATTGTCTGACATGGTCAGGTCTCCGTTAGATCGAAGCTACGCCGGTCTTCCATGATCCGCCACCCAGTCCAGCGCCAGTAGGCGACAGGCGGAGGCGAGAGGGCGTCGGCCGCGACCGGCGTCGATTTCAGCCAGAAGCTGAGCCTTGCTGAGGCTGCGAGCGGCCGCGATCCGGTCCAGCACGGCCCAGAACTCCGGCTCCAGCGCCACCGACGTGGCATGGCCGGCGAGGGCGACCGAACGTTTGCTGAGGCTGCTCAACGCGCGGACTTCAGCACGATCTCGGCCGAGGCCGGCGCGCCGTTCGTCAGGATCGCGTGTCGGGTGTCTGTGACGAAGACCAGGGCGCCGGCCGCGTCGCGGATCTCGGCGCGCGCGGCGTAGGTGTGGCGCGGATCGATCTGAGACGTCGGAAAGCCCAGGGTGACGCGATAGGGCGGGGCGCCGGTCAGCGGCTCGCTGGTCTCGGCGAGAATCTTGGCGGGCGCGTCGGCCAGACTGACATCCTCAATCCTGACGGTCAGGACATGGCCGGGCGGCAGCATGATCCGTTCGCGATAGGTGGCCGTTACGTTCACCATCGTCGTTCCGGTCGTCACGTCCGGCGTGGCGGCGCAGGCCGCCAGGACCAGGGCGGCGGGCAGGATCAGGGGGGCGTTTCGCATGGCGATCTCCTTGGCGGCGCCCAGTGTGTCACACTCAGGCGCAAGACGTGAGGGCGCGTGGCGTTAGGGCGTGTTATGCGGGCCGTCCACCGTCGGAGATCAGCCTTTGAGCCGCCCCTTTGCGATTGCTGCGATCGCCATTTGCGCCCTGATCTGGGGCACGACCTGGTACGCGATCACCCTGCAGCTGGGGCCGGTTGATTCCATCGTCTCCATCGTTTGGCGATTTGGTCTGGCCTCGGTGGTCCTGTTCGGCTTCTGCGCGGTGACGCGACGGCCGCTGCGTCTGACGCGCAGCCAGCATCTGGCCGCCATCGGGCAGGGAGCCTTCGTTTTCGCGGTCAGCTATGGCTTCGTCTATGCGGCGGAGGGGCAGGTGGCGTCGGCTGTGGTCGCGGTGATCTTCGCCGCCCTGGCCTTTGTGAACCTGATCCTGTTTCGGCTGCTGGGCGGACAGAAGGCGGCGCCGGCGGCGTGGATCGGCGCAGTACTGGGCGTCATGGGCGTCGGGGTCCTGTCCTACAGCCAGATCACCGCGGCGGGCGCCGGCCTCAATCCAGGGCTGGGCGTCATCTTCGCCCTAACCGCCGTTCTGGCTTCGGCGCTGGGCAACTGGTTCGCCTGGAAGGGACAGCAGGCGGGCGCGCCCGTCATGGCCGCCACCTCCTGGGCGATGGCCTATGGCACGGCGATGTTGGCGCTGTACGGCATGGCGACCGGCGTGGTGTGGCGGATCGAGCCGACGCCGCACTATGTCCTGTCGCTGCTCTATCTGTCGCTGTTCGGGTCGGTGATCGCGTTCGGCCTGTACTTCACCATCGCGCGCCAACGCGGCTATGCGCTGGCGAGCTACATCTCGGCTCTGACGCCGCCTATCGCCATGCTGGTATCGGTGCTGTTCGAGGGCGCGCGTTTCGGCTGGAGCGCCCTGATCGGGCTGGCGCTTGTGCTGGCGGGGCAGGTCATGCTGATCCGCGCGCCCAAGGCCTGAGCCGTCAGTCGTCGGATTTCGGCTCCAGCTTCTGACCGTCCAACTGCTTCTCGGCGCGATGACGCTCAAGAGCGGACAGGGTCTTCTCGGCCTTGGAGCGTCCATGGGCCAAGCGGTTGGCGACGGCCAGGGCCTTGTCTTCGGCCTTGGCGCGGGTCTTTCGCGCTCGGTTCAGATTGATGATCTCGCCCATGACTACGCCTTGGGCTTGTCGGCGGGGGGCGTATCCGCCGACGGTTTGGCCGAGGGCTCCGGCGCCAGCACAGCCGGCACCTGAGACTCCGAGATCGTCGTCTGGGGGATGAAGGGCTGGTCCGCCGGGCGCTCGCCCAGCCGGGTCCAGGCATCGGCGCCGCGCCCGCGCTGACGCCCCAGTTCGAACATGGCCGTCATGGTCTCCTGATCGAACTTCAGGCTGGAGGCGGCGACATTGTCCGGAATGGCCGACAGCGCCATGTCCAGCCCATTGCGCCGCGCGAACGCCGCCGTCACCGCCAAATGGATGCGCAGCGACGACTTGCTCATGCTGTCATAGGTCCGCGCCAGGATACCCGACAGGCGGCCGGGCGTAACACCGTCGTTGCGGCCGACTTGGCCGTTGACGATGACATAGAGGGCGCCGACGCGGCCTTCGTCCTTTGGGCGGGTCCAAAGCATCAGGTCTTCAGGAATAGCCAGGAACGGCGTGTTGACGCCGCCGTCGACGTGCATTTCCAGAACCACCTTGTCGTCGTCCTGAAGCCCGGCGATCAGCACAGGAGGAAAGACGCCGGGAATGCTGGCTGAGGCGACCAGCACCTCTTTGAAAAGCTCGCGGGCGTTCTCGTCGCCCTGGGTCGCCAAGAGACCCATGTCCCAGATGACGGTTTCCTCGCTGTCCAGATCGGTCGTCGCCACCAGCAGCCGGCGACCCTTGGCGTGCTCGCGCGCGACGGCCTGCATCAGTTCAGGGGTGACGTTGTCATCCACCAGATTGCGCAGGACCTGCGACGAGAACAGGCTCGGGTTCAGGAAGGCGGCGAAACTGCGCCAGCTCAGCAAATTGCTGGCGGCGCCGCTGGTATAGGCGTGCTGAAGTTCGTCGTCCCAATCCGATCCAAGAAAGGCGAACGGAGCGGCAAGCGCCCCCGTGCTGACGCCGGTGACGACATCGAACGCGGGGCGATCGCCCTGTTCGGTCCAACCGACCAGAAGCCCGGCGCCGTAGGCCCCGTTTGCGCCGCCGCCAGACAGCGCCAAGATCGACGTCGGTTTGTCGGGCCGAAGTCGCTGACCGATTTCCTGGGTGAAGGCCTGCAGGCGCGCGCTGTCGCTGGCGCGGATGCGAGGGTCTTCCGCCTTGACGAGCGTGCCGTCGGTGATGCGGAGGGGGCCGGTCGGGCGATCTAGCGTTCCACACGCCGAAAGGGCCAAGGCCATGAGGACGCCGAACAGGCCTGATCCAATCCGCCGCATTTCTTGAGTTCCGGTTCCGTGTGAACGCCGGCTTCTACCGCGTCCTTGCCAATCCTGTCATCAAGGCGATGAACAAGCGTCGCCGTTTGAAACCGTCGCAGGCCGGGTGTGTTCTCATCGGCAGGACAAACCAAACTGCTGGAGATACACATGGTTGACGTTTCGCTCATCAAGGAACACCTCGAAGTCGTGGGCTCGGACGGCGGTCACGTGGGCCGGGTCGATCACGTCCTGGGCGACCAG
The DNA here is from genome assembly GCF_001592205.1 of Brevundimonas vesicularis NBRC 12165. GTDB lineage: Bacteria > Pseudomonadota > Alphaproteobacteria > Caulobacterales > Caulobacteraceae > Brevundimonas > Brevundimonas vesicularis. Next base: position 82,985 of record NZ_BCWM01000004.1, read on the forward strand.
ATCGAACTGGCGAAGCTGGATTTCGCCGGCGGCTTCAAGCACCACATGATCCCGGTCAGCTGGGTCGAACGGGTTGACGACAAGCACGTTCATCTGAGCCTGACCCAAGACGACGCCAAGGCGCGCTGGACCGAGAAGCCGCACTAAGGCCGATCTGACGCCGATTTAATGAAGGCCCCGCTGCACAAGCGGGGTCTTTTGCTTATCTGAGGTATGTCGCAATGGGCGACAGTGGAGCCTGTCTTGATGCGCCTGATCCTGAATATCCTCTGGCTCATCTTCGGCGGCTGGATTTCCGGCCTTCTGTGGCTGCTGGGCGGCGCGATCCTGGCGCTGACCGTCGTCGGCCTGCCGTGGACGTTCGCAGCGTGGCGCATCGCCAGCTATTCCTTCTGGCCCTTCGGCCGCGAGATCGTGTGGCAGGACACGCATCCCGTCGCTGGCTGTGTCGGCGTCGTGTTGAACGTCGTCTGGTTCGTCGTGGCCGGCTGGTACATCGCCCTGACGCATTTGATCATCGCCGTGGCGGAGTTCGTCTCCATCATCGGCATTCCGTTCGCGCTGAAGGATCTCGAACTGGCCAAGCTGGCGCTGGCGCCGGTCGGACGCACCATCCGCGACAAAGCCTGACCCAAACGAAAACGCCGACGTCAGACGACGTCGGCGTTTCAAAAATCTCGATCTTGGAGGGGTCAGCCCGGCGAGATCATCTTCTCCGGCCGCACGGCTTCATCGAACTCCGCGTCCGTCAGATAGCCGCCGCCGACAGCCTCTTCGCGCAATGTTGTGCCGTTCTTGTGCGCGGTCTTGGCGATCTTGGCGCACAGGTCATAGCCGAGCTTCCCGTTCAGAGCGGTGACCAGCATCAGCGAGTTGTTCAGGCCGCGCGCAATATTGTCCTCGCGCGCCTCGATGCCGACGACGCAGTTGTCGGTGAAGCTGATAGCCGCGTCGGCGACCAGGCGCACCGACTGCAGGAAGTTGTAGGCCATCACGGGGTTGTAGACGTTCAGCTCGAAATGGCCTTGCGATCCCGCGAAGGTCAGGGCGGCGTTGTTGCCGAACACCTGGACGCAGACCTGGGTCAGGGCTTCGCATTGGGTCGGATTGACCTTGCCCGGCATGATCGACGAGCCTGGCTCGTTTTCCGGCAGCGCCAATTCGCCCAGACCCGAACGCGGGCCTGAGCCGAGGAAGCGGATGTCGTTGGCGATTTTGAACAGGCTGGCGGCGACCGTGTTGATGGCGCCGTGGCTGAAGACCATGGCGTCGTGGGCGGCCAGGGCCTCGAACTTGTTCGGGGCCGTGGTGAAGGGCAGGCCGGTGATCTCGGCGATCTGGGCCGCAACCTTCTCGGCGAAGCCGATGGGCGCGTTCAGGCCGGTGCCGACGGCGGTGCCGCCCTGCGCCAGTTCCATCAGGGCCGGCAGCGTCTGTTCGATGCGCTTGATGCCGTTCTCGACTTGCTGCGCATAGCCGCCGAACTCTTGGCCCAGCGTCAGAGGTGTGGCGTCCTGGGTATGGGTGCGGCCGATCTTGATGATGTGGGCCCAGGCCCTGGCCTTGGCGTCCAGGGCGGCGTGCAGATGTTTCAAGGCCGGGATCAGATCGTTGACCACCTGTTCGGCACAGGCGACGTGCATGGCCGTGGGATAGGTGTCGTTGGACGACTGGCTCATATTGACGTGGTCGTTGGGATGGACCGGCTTCTTGGAGCCCATCTCGCCACCCAGAATCTCGATCGCGCGATTCGAGATCACCTCATTGGCGTTCATGTTCGACTGGGTGCCCGAACCCGTCTGCCAGACCACCAGCGGGAAGTGGTCGTTCAGCTTGCCTTCGATAACCTCATTGGCGGCCTTGATGATGGCGTCGGCCAGGGCCGGCTCCAGCTTGCCCAGGTCACGATTGGTCTCGGCGGCCGCACGCTTGACGATGCCCAGGGCGCGCACGACCGGCAGGGGCTGCTTTTCCCAACCGATCTTGAAGTTGCCCAGCGACCGCTGCGCCTGGGCGCCCCAGTAGCGATCGGCGGCGACTTCGATCGGGCCGAAGGTGTCGGTCTCTGTGCGGACGTTGCTCATGCGCGTAAATCTCGTCTCTCAGGCGTGGCGATGGGTTGCGCGGCGGTGTAGCACGAGAGCCATGCAGGGCAAGAAGAGCGCGGATATCCTCACACCGGCAATCGTCGCATGACCGCCGGCTGGATCGGGACCGGTAAGGTCAGGGCGAGGGAGGATGGCGATGCGGTCGAGATCGTGATCGACGGCCTGACGACCCAGGCCAAATACTATAAGCCGCTGGTCTATGAATTCATGCGCAAGGAATGGCGCGGAGCCAGGCCGTCATGGGGCGACCATGTCGTAGAAATCCGCATGGAGCATGTCGGCGAACCGCCCTGGATGGACCTCGACAACCTGGCCAAGGCCTTGCTCGATTCCATCAAGGGCTATCTGTTCCACGACGACGCCCAGGTCGCGCGGCTGCTGGTCGAAAGACGCGAAGGCGAAAGAGAGCGGATTCTGATCCGCTCCTATCCGCGTAAAGACTGACGGCGGCTATTTCTTGCGGAACTGGTCCAGCGAAACGACCTTGGGGCCGTCCGAAATCGGCGGCATGTCCTGCGGCGGGGTCGGCTCGTCTTCGACCTCGTCCAGAAGCTGCGGGTCTTCGAACTGCAGCAGGAATTGGACGCTAGGATCGTAGAAGCGCGTGATCGCGGAATAGGGGATGACCAGGCTCTTGGGCATGCCGCCGAAGCGCAGCTTGACCGAGAAACGCTCAGGCTCGACGCGCAGGTCGTCATATTGGTGCTGCAGAACGACCGTCATCTCTTCTGGATATTTCGCCAGAATGTCAGGGGCCACGCTGACGCCGACGGCGCGCGTCTTGAAGGTAATGTAGAAGTGGTGGGCGCCGGGCAGGCCCTCGGCCAGCACGCGTTCCAGCGCGGCGCGCATGACGCCGCGCAGGGCTTCCTGCGCCAGCTGTTCGTACCGCATCTCATCGACCGGAGGGGCCTGGTCGCTCATCGTCACCTCACATCAGAGCGCGACTGATAGCGGCGCAGGGCCGTAGGCGAAAGGTGTCATGAAGGTAAAGCGCCGGGTTTCTGGCGCCAGGCTCCCGATCATCTTTTGGAAAGTGCCGGGGGTTCTGTTGCCAGGCCCCCCGACGGGCCCCGCCCAGGGATCTGAACCCCTAGGACTTAAGATTCGAAATCACTCGAACCGCATTACGCGGCGAGAGCGACTTCTCCAGCGAAGTTATCGTTCGCAGTTAGAAAATGGCCCGATACGGTGGGCCAGGACGAGCGAAAGCAATCCTCTTTACACGTCCGTCGATGCTAGTCGGCCCCATGCTGCCTCCGCCGATAACGCGGGGAGAAAGTTGGTGGAGCCGCCGGGAATCGCACCCGGGTCCGGTCCGCTTATTACAAGCGCGTTTATCGCTATAGTCCGGCCGAAACCGGACCAGACGAATATAGGCGCAGCCGTGAGGCATTCCAAGCGCCGGATTGCACTCAGGCGCGGCGCCACTCCGGCGTCTGGTTTCGGAACCACGTCAACTGACGTTTGGCGTAGTTGCGGGTGGCTTGTTTTAGGGCGGCGATCGAGTCGTCGCGGGCCAGATCGCCGGACAGGTAGGCGGCCAATTCTCTGACCCCGACCGCCTTCATGGCGGGCAGGGCGGGGTGCAAGCCACGGTCCACGAGGGCTTGGACTTCCTCTATCGCTCCCTGATCAATCATCAGGTCCACACGCTGGTCGCAGTTTGCGTAGAGTTGCTGACGCTGGGGCTCTCTGACCCATCCGATCCATGAACCCGGAGCCAACAAGGGCTGGGTGTCGGCCTTCCAGGCACTCAACGCACGGCCGCTGGCGATGAAAACACTCATGGCTCGAACCAGTCGCTGGCGGTCTCCCTGTTCGATGGCCTGCGCCGCCTCGGGATCGATCTGGGCCAGGCCCCGGCGGAAACCTGACTCGCCGAGCGCCGTGTAGTCGGCATCCATCTGATCGCGCACGCCGCTCGGCACTGCGGGAATGTCGGCCAAGCCCCGCGTCAGGCTGGTGAAATAGAGGCCAGTGCCGCCCACCAGAATGGCCGGGCGGCCTTGATCGCGGAGGTCGTCGAGCAACGTTATTACCGCGCGGCTCCAGCGTCCGACCGACCAGGCGTCGGCCGCGTCTGCGACGCCATACAGTAGATGATCGGCTTGGGCTTCATCCTCTGCCGAAGGGCGGGCCGTCAGGATGCGTAGGTCGGCGTAAAGCTGCTGGCTGTCGGCGTTGATGATCACCGCGCCCGTTTCGCGCGCCATCTTCAACGCCAGCGCCGATTTGCCCGAGGCGGTCGGGCCGGCGATCAGGGTGATTGAGGGCGGCTGGGACAAATCGTGGCTCGCGAGACGGGTTCGAGGGCGATAGAACGCGCGCATCATCGCCTGCAAGTCCCTTGGAGACCGCCTTGGTAGAACGCACCGCCGTCATCGCCGCCCTGGACGCCATCATCGATCCGGTTTCCGGCCAGGGACTGGTCGCCGCCGGTCTGGTTCAGGGTCTGGTCGTGGCCGAGGATCGCGCGGGGTTTGCTCTGGAAGTCGATCACACCCAAGCGGCCGCCTACGCGCCGGTTCGTGACGCAGCGGAGGCTGCGCTGAAGGCCATTCCCGGCATGGCGCGCGTTTCGGTCATTCTAACCGCCGAGACCAAGCCTGTTGCTGCGCCGCGCACGGCGAGCCTGTCAAAGGCGGCGGTCGATCAGGGCCGCGCCAAGGCGCCCGTCCCGACCGATCGTCCGGCCCATGTCCGCCGCGTCTTGGCCGTCGCCAGCGGCAAGGGCGGGGTGGGCAAGTCCACGGTCGCCGTAAATTTGGCCGCTGCGCTTTCGGCGCGCGGGCTTTCGGTCGGCATTCTTGACGCCGACGTGTATGGGCCGTCGCTGCCGACCATGCTGGGCATCAGCGGCCAACCCGCCTATGAGGACGGCGCCATCGTGCCGCACATCGCTCACGGGTTGAAGGCTATGTCGGTCGGCCTGTTGACCAAGATGGACGACGCTATGATCTGGCGCGGACCGATGGCATCGCAGGCCATCACGCAGATGCTGACCCAGACGCGTTGGGGGACAGCTGATGCGCCGCTGGACGTGTTGGTGGTCGATCTGCCGCCAGGCACGGGCGACGTCCAGCTGACACTGATCCAGAAGACGCCGCTGGATGGAGCGGTGATCGTGTCGACGCCGCAGGAAGTGGCCTTGGCCGATGCGCGACGCGCCCACACCCTGTTCCAACGCGTCAATGTCCCGACGTTTGGCCTGATCGAGAACATGAGTGGGCCAGTCTTTGGTGAAGGTGGGGGGAAGGCCGAGGCCGAGCGCTTATCCATCCCGTTTCTGGGCGCCTTGCCGCTGGACGCCGCCTTGCGGGAGGGCGGCGATGCCGGAAGACCGCCTGTCGCAACCGATCCGCAGGGCGATATCGCCGGCCGCTTCGCCGAAATAGCCACGCACGTCTCTGCGGCGCTCGGGATTTAGAAAAAGCCGAGGCAGGGGGTTTTCAAACGCAACCCTGTTCGCCACCTTGGATGCTACAGATACTCAAGGAGTTCCGATGAGCCTCGACGCCCTGTTCAGTCCCTTCACGATCAAGGGGCTGACCCTGCCCAACCGCATCGTCATGGCGCCCATGACGCGGTCCTTCTCGCCGAACGGCATCCCGACCTCAGACGTCGCCGCCTATTATCGCCGTCGCGCCGAGGGCGGGGTGGGTCTAATTGTCACCGAGGGCACGGTCGTCGAGCGTCCTGCGGCGCGTAACGACGCCAATGTTCCCGTCTTCCACGGCGAAGCGCTGCCGGAGTGGAAGTCCGTGGTGGAAGAGGTTCATGCCGCCGGCGGTCTGATCGCGCCGCAAATCTGGCACGTGGGCTCGGCGAGGGGACGCGGCGAGGACTGGGCGCCGCTGGGCAAGGTAGACAGCCCGTCGGGCATGACCATGCCGGGCAAGACCAAGCTGGAGCCGATGACGGAGGAAGATGTCGCCGACACGATCGCCGCTTTCGGCCGGTCGGCCCGCGCGGCTCGCGACCTCGGCTTCGACGCCGTCGAAATCCACGGTGCCCATGGCTATCTGATCGACCAGTTCTTCTGGGGCGGCCTAAATGCGCGCGAGGACCGCTGGGGCGGACCAACCATCGCGGACCGCGCCCGCTTCGGCGCCGAGGTCGTGAAAGCGGTGCGTGAAGGCGTCGGCGACGACATCCCCATCATCCTGCGCCTGTCGCAGTGGAAGCTTCAGGATTACACGGCCCGCATCGCCGAGACGCCGGAGCAGATGGTCGAGTGGCTGACCCCGCTGTCGGACGCCGGCGTCGATGTATTCCATTGCTCGCAGCGCCGCTTCTGGGAGCCGGAATTCGCAGGCTCGGACCTGAATTTCGCCGGCTGGACCAAGAAGCTGATGGGCAAGCCCACGATCACCGTCGGGTCCGTGGGCCTGGACGGCGAGTTCATCGCGGCCTTCGGCGGCGAAGGTTCAAAGCCCGCCTCGCTGGACGGTCTCCTGCGCCGTCTGGAGAACGAGGAGTTCGACCTGGTCGCCGTCGGCCGCGCGCTGCTGGCCGATCCTCAGTGGGTCGCCAAGATCCGCGACGGTCGCGAAGACGAGCTGCGCAACTTCGAGCGTTCGGACCTGATGACCCTGTCCTGATCGTGAGACATCGAGCCGGTTATGCCGGCTCGACGATCACGCCCGTGCCGTAGCATAGGACCTCGGTCACGCCCGGCATGATCTCCGTCGCGTCGTAGCGGACGGCCAGGATGGCGTTGGCGCCGTGGGCCTGGGCGTGTTTGACCAGTTCGTCATAGGCTTCCTGACGCCCGGCCTCAGCCAGCTTCACATAGGCGCCGACGCGGCCGCCCAGCATGGACTGGACCCCGCCGATGGCGTCGGAAATGGCGTTGCGCGATCTCACCGTGACACCGCGAACCAGGCCGATGTGGCGGGTGACGCGAAAGCCGGGCAGGTCGTTGGTCGTGGTGACGTACATCTGTTTCTCCTAGCGGCGTTCCAGCACACGGAAGGTGAAGGCATGATCGTCCTTCTCGCCTGCCGGGTGCGATTCTGACGATACCTCGACCCAGGCTGTTTCGTCGAATGCAGGAAAGACGGCGTCGCCTTCGGGCGAGGCCTCGACCTCGGTGATGTACAGGCGCCTGGCGCGGGGCAGGGACGCCTCGAACAGGGCGGTGCCGCCGATGATGCAGATCTCATCGACGCCATCGTCCTCGGCTGTCTCGCGCCCGATCTCGATGGCTTCGTCCAGGGTGGCGCAGACCAGCGCGCCCTTGGACATGCCGTCGGTTTCGTAGGATTCGTCACGCGTCAGCACGATGTTCAGCCGACCGGGCAAAGGCTTCAAAGGCAGGCTTTCCCATGTCTTGCGGCCCATCAGGCAGGGCTTGCCGACGGTGATGGCCTTGAAGCGCTGCAGATCGCTGCGTAGCCGCCAGGGCAGGTCGCCATTTCGGCCGATGACGCCGTTGCGTCCACGCGCGACGACCAGGGAAATGAGGGGCTGGGGCAAGAACCTTGACCGTATCGATGCGTTGAGGTGGCCCATCCAATGAACGCGAGCCCCGTTGTGAGCAAGTATCTCCCCGCCATCGTGGTCGGTTTCCTAGTCGCGTTCGTCATCAGCGGTGGGCTGGCGTTCTTGTTCTCATCCGCCGGAGTCGACGCCGGCTATCTGCCGATGATGGTCGGTGCTTTCTTGGGCGTGTTCACCGCCTACATCATGGCCAATCTGGCGGGCACAAAGCTGGGCAAGGCGGCGACGGCGGAGCAGAAACAGGCCGCACTGGCGTTTCGCCCTCAGTTTCACGACCAGGCTTTGCTGATCGTCTATCGCGAAGGCTTCGTGGGCAAGGCCGCTGGCATGGACCTGTCGGTGGACGACAAGTTCGTGGCCCAACTGAAGAGCCCGCGCTTCACCGCCATTTCGGTCTCGCCGGGCGGCCACCAGGTGTCGATGGCGTTCGGCGGTCTGGCGGGCAAACAGAGCAAGCCGACGGTCGAAGGCTTCATCGCCGCGCCGGGCGACGTGATCGCCTTTCGCGCCACCATGCAGATGGGCATGATGAAGAACAGCATCGTGGTCGAACGCATTACTACGGATCAGGACCTGGTTCGGCGCCTGACGCCGATGATCATGATTGCGCCCGAAGCCTAAGCTTCAGTCTGATTGTCCAGCCACTTCAGCCATTTGCGCTGCATGGCGTGATCCAGATCGACACCCGCCCGCGCGCAGTAGATCAGCAGCATCCCCAGCACATCCGCCGCCTCGTCGCCCAGCGCCCGGCTGTCGGGCGCGCCTCGTGCGCGGCCGGTCAGCCGCAGGTGCTCGGCGGTCAGTTCGCCCAGCTCTTCCTGAAGCTTCAGCAGCGCCCAGTCGCGGTCACGGTCGATGTCGTGTTCGGCGGCGTAGATGTCGGAAATGCGCAGGACGTCGGCCTGCAGGTCCTTGAGGTTCATCAGACCGCGACTGCCGCCTTGATATGCGGCCAGGCCTCGTAGCCTTCGAGTGTGAAGTCCGAGAGGTCGAAGGCGAACAGGTCGGTCTTGGGCGCGATCTGCATGACGGGCAGGGGCAGGGGCTCGCGAGTCAGCTGAAGCTCGGCCTGTTCGAGATGGTTCAGATAAAGGTGGGCGTCGCCGAAGGTGTGGACGAAATCGCCCGGCTCCAGCCCCACGACCTGGGCCAGCATCAGCGTCAGCAGGGCGTAAGAGGCGATGTTGAACGGCACGCCCAGGAAGACGTCGGCACTACGCTGATACAGCTGGCAGCTGAGCTTTCCGTCGGCGACGAAGAACTGGAAAAGGCAGTGGCAGGGCGGCAGGGCCATGTCGTCGACATCGGCCGGGTTCCAGGCGGTGACGATGTGGCGACGGCTGTTGGGATTGGTCTTCAGCCCATGAACCAGCTTCTCGATCTGGTCGATGACGCGGCCGTCCGGCGCAGTCCAGGACCGCCATTGCTTGCCATAGACTGGGCCCAGCTCGCCCTCAGCGTCGGCCCATTCGTCCCAGATGCGGACGCCATTGTCCTTCAGATAGGCGATGTTTGTTTCGCCACGCAGGAACCACAGCAGTTCGACGATGATCGACCGCAGATGCAGCTTCTTGGTCGTCAGGACCGGGAAACCCTTGGACAGATCGAACCGCATCTGGCGACCGAAGACGCCCAAGGTGCCGGTGCCGGTGCGGTCGTCGCGACGGACGCCATTGTCGAGGATGTCGCGCAGCAGATTCAGATATTGCCGCTCGGGATGATCAGCCGGCGCTGCGGCGATGCGAGCCTGAAGTTCAGCGATGGCGACCTGAGCGTTCATGACGTCAGCTTCCACCCGAATCAGTCGTTCGCCAATGAGCCGTCGGTGGTCACGATCGGATCGTTGTGGATCGAATCAACCCCCGAAGCCGCCTTGGTCGAGGAAGGCTTGTTCTTCAGACGTTGTCTGGCGGCCTAGTGCGGCGTTGCGGTGCGGGAAGCGGCCGAAGCGGACGATGATGTCGCGGTGCAGCTTGCCCCATTTCTCCAGCTCTTCGTCGCCCGCGATCAAGGCCATGTAGCGGTCCTGATCCTCGATCCGTTCGGAATGTTCGAACGGCAGCAGCAGGAAGTTCTTCAAAGCCGGCTCGACCGCCAGATGCAGATCGTGGGCCACCGCATGGTTGGCGAACATCAGGGCGAGCGGGTCGGTGGCGAACTGATGCGCCGTGCCGCGAAAACTGTTTCGGGGATATTGGTCCAGCAGGATCAACAGCGCCAAGGCGCCCTCAGCCGTGTCCATCCAGCCGTCCAGTTCGCGACGCGCGGCGGCCCAATGCAGGTCTCTGCCTCGGTCGCGGAAATCGGCGTCGAACGCCTCGTCCTTGGCGAACCACTTTTCGGGCCCAGCCTCTTTCCAGAAGGCGACGACGTCGGATGGGGTTATGAAGGCGGTCATGACCCAGACCCTACCCAATCCGCTGCCCGTCTTCCATGATCGCGACTGCGACCTTTCGATCATCCGCGGCAAGCGCGTGGCCATGATCGGTTACGGCAGCCAGGGCCGGACCCATGCGCTGAACCTGCGCGATTCGGGCGTGGCCGATATCGTGGTGGGTCTGAAGTCCGGCTCCAAGACGCGAGACCTGGCGCGCGCCGACGGGTTTGAGGTGATGACGGCCGCACAGGCCGCGTCGGGCGCCGACGTGGTCGCCGTCATGACGTCAGACGAGGCGCACCGCGATCTGTGGCGCGACGAACTGGAGCCGAACGTGCGGCCGGGCGCGGCCTTGGTCTTCGCCCACGGCCTGTCGGTGCGATTCGGCCTGGTCGAACCGCGCGCGGATCTGGACGTCATCCTGGCCTCGCCCAAGGGGATCGGGCCGCGCATCCGCGATCTGTACGAAGCCGGGGAGGGGGTCTTCTGCCTGTTTGGCGTGCAGCAGGACGCGACGGGCAGCGCGCATGCCCTGGGCCTGTCCTATGCGGCGGCGCTGGGCTGCGGGCGCAAGGGCATTCTGGAAACGACGATGCGCGACGAGTGCGAGAGCGACCTGTTCGGCGAACAGGTCGTACTGTGCGGCGGCATCGCCGAACTGATCGACGCGGCCTTCATGAAGCTGGTCAACGCCGGCTATCCGCCCGAAGTGGCGTGGTTCGAGTGTTTCTATGAAACGAAGCTGGTGACCGACCTGATGTACGAACGCGGCATCGCGGGCGCTTTCGCCAAGATTTCGAACACGGCGGAATACGGCGCCTACCTGACCGGACCGCGTGTCATTGGAGCCGAATCTCGCCGGGCGATGGATCAGGTGTTGGCTGAGGTTCAAGGCGGGGCGTTCGTGCGGCGACTGATGGCCGACTATGACGTCGGATCGCCTGATCTGACCGCGCGCCGAAAGGCACTGGGCTCTAGGACCATCGAGTCGGTTGGAGCGCATCTGAATGCGGTGGCGCGTCAGGCGACGGAGAGTGCGGCGAACGACGACTGAAGCGGACATGGCAGCGGCGAAGACCCGCTGTCGCATCGTCGATTTTTCTGAGGAGAAGATGGTCGGAGTGAGAGGATTCGAACCTCCGACCCCTGCGTCCCGAACGCAGTGCTCTACCAGGCTGAGCCACACTCCGACCGTGGGGGCTGGCCTGGCGGCGTCGCCCCGAAGTGAGGACGCGGCTTATAGCCATGGGTTCGATAGGCCGCAAGCGCCCATTTTGACCCATCTTCACGGTAAGCGAAAATAGTCCTGAAAGAGGGTGTTGCATCCCAAAACGGCTTGGCGTATCTGACCGCCTCCGCCGCACAGAGTGCTTCGGAAACGCCGGTCCGCTGGGGAATGGTGTAATGGTAACACTACGGTTTTTGGTACCGTCATTCTAGGTTCGAGTCCTAGTTCCCCAGCCACCGCCCTCACTGCATTTGAGCCCTTTTGACCTCTCCTGAGGGAGGTGGGTTTTACACTGGGTTTTACAGTTGGCCTTCTGTTCTGCCCTTCCTGAAGCCGGGCGATCATACCCAATCCGATAGCTTCCCCTGTGACGTAGCGCCGGGCGATCTCCTTCACACGCTGCAACTCCCACCCCAGGATCGTGGCCACGTCGTCGAGCGGCAGGCCGGCGAGGATGTAGTTCGTCGCCGCGGTGCCTCTCAGGTCATGGAAGCGCAGTCCATCCAGACCGGCGGTCGCTTCCGATCCTGAACGCGTCTGCGCCGCTTCCTCAGCATCATTGCGGGCGCGTTGTACGCCGCTGTCCAGACCGCGGCCTGGCGGTGTCCACGGTTCACCGTCGGAGGTGGACAGCACGGTCGGGCAACTGCCGCGCTCAAGGGAGCCCAGTACCTCCCGGACAGCGTCCGTGATCGGAAGGACCACGCTCTTTCGGCCCCGGCTTTTGCCGGTTTGCCAGATGATGGCGTTCTCCTTCACCGCCGCCCAAGGCAGGGCGATGAGGTCGTTCTTGCGCAGACCCGTGACCGCAGCCAGTCGGATCGCCGCCGCGATTGGCGGGTCAGCGTAGGCCAGGATGGTCTCCAGATGCTGCGGCTCCCAGATTATGTCGGCCCGGTTGACCTTGTAGATGCGCGGGAAGTTCGCGACGGGATTCGTAGCCAACTCACCCCGGTTCACGGCCCAGTTCAGAACCAGTGACAGCGCGCCCAGAAGCTCGTCGGCGGTCTTGGGCGTGTTCGCTCGCTTGTCGCGCCAGGTGAGCAAGAAGGATCGCGCCTTAGGCGAGGTGAGGGCGGCCAGCGTTAGATCACCCAATTCCGTCCGTACGAGGTCAAGATGTTTGCGGCGATCCGTCTTGGTTCGAAGAGCCAGTGATTTGTCCTGGTTCATCAGGTCGAGGTAGCGCGTGATCAAGCCGTAGAGTGTCGGCTCGTCGGTCGCGCTTTTCTCGGTCTTGATCTGCGCGCGATAGGCCTCCATCGCCGCCGGCGCCTTTCGGGCGACCTCTCGCGCGAGGGAGCGCAGGCTGGAAGCTTGCGCCGCCAGGATTTGCGGACCGCCGCGCCACGCGTACCAGTATTCAAAAACCCGGTTCGCCTTGGCGCGCTTGATCCTATGGACCCCGGGCAGCATCCGGGTGATCGGCAATGAAGCGGGCGAGTTCGGCATCGGCCTTGTTCACGTTCAGTTCCGCAGAAGAATCCAGTCCGGCCAGCCGGTCAAGATGGGCGTCCAGAACCTTGCGGTCGTATCGATGTCGTGTTCCGAGCCGCACGTGCCCGAACGATAGTTTGCGGACGCTGGCCGCTGGCAGGCCCAGGTACTCTGCGGCCTCCTTTTCAGTGAAGAGCCGAGGCTCGGTCATGTGACGCCTCCTGAGCCGCTGCGCGAGGATCGCGAGAAGCTGAGTCGAGCGCGATGTGCAGACAAGCGCTACCCGTAGGTTTCCGGTAGCCACAGACTTTTACGAGCCTGACCGTTTGACGCGTGCAGCCAGACGCCTTCCTTGCGACCTGTGGTGACGGGACTGAGCTTCGGGTGATCGTCGCGTTTTAGGCCTCGTCGAACCCGCCGCGCAGAATGCTACAGGCGCCAGACGTCACTCCGCGTTGACTGGTCGTCCGATGGCGGGCCGATCGGCAAGCAGGACTTTCGGCGCTCTGCCTTCTACAGCCGGACGCCCTTAAGCCGTAGGGCGTTGGAGATGACGCTGACAGACGACAGCGACATGGCCAGGGCGGCGATCATCGGACTGAGCAGCAGGCCGAAGGCCGGATAGAGGACGCCCGCCGCCAGAGGCACGCCGAGCGCATTGTAGCCGAAGGCGAAGCCGAGGTTCTGGCGGATGTTGCACACCGTGGCGCGCGACAGGCGTCGCGCCCGGACGATGCCGTTCAGGTCGCCGCTGAGCAGGGTGACGCCCGCGCTCTCGATCGCCGCGTCCGAGCCCGCGCCCATCGCCACCCCGACGTCTGCGGCGGCCAGGGCGGGCGCGTCATTGACCCCGTCGCCGGCCATGGCGACGCGACGGCCTTCAGCCTTCAGGGCTTCGACCACGGCGGCCTTGTCGGCGGGGCTGACGTCGGCGCGGACCTCATCAATGTTCAGGCGGGCAGCGATGGCACGGGCCGTGGTTTCGTTGTCACCGGTCAGCATCAGGATGCGAACGCCCTCGGCGTGCAGGGCCGCGACCGCCTCGGCCGTGGTCGCCTTGACCGGGTCGGCCACAGCCAGCAGGCCCGCGGGCGCGCCGTCCACGGCCACGATGACCACGGTCGCTCCATCGGCGCGCAGGGCGTCGGCCGGGGCGGACAGGCCGGAGGCGTCGACGTCTTCGTCCTTCAGGAAGCCGACTGAACCGATCAGCACGCGGCGGCCCTCGACCAGGCCCAAGGCCCCGCGCCCGACGGGGCTGTCGAAGTCCTCGGCGGCGGCGGGCGTGATCCCGCGCGCGGAAGCGCCCTCGGTGATGGCGCGGGCGATGGGGTGCTCGCTGGCCCGCTCGACCGCGGCGGCGAGGCGCAGCAATTCGGCCTCGTCGAAACCGGGCGCGGGCTGGACGGCGGTCAGGGCGGGGCGGCCCTCGGTCAGGGTGCCGGTCTTGTCGACCACCACTGTGTCGACAGAGGCGAAGGTTTCCAATGCTTCCGCGTCGCGGATCAGTATGCCCGCCTGGGCGCCGCGCCCCACCCCGACCATGATCGAGATGGGCGTGGCCAGACCCAGGGCGCAGGGGCAGGCGATGATCAGCACGCTGACCGCCGCGACCAGCGCATAGGCCAGACGCGGCTCCGGCCCGATCACAGACCAGACGATGAAGGCCGCGACCGCCGCCAGCACCACGGCGGGCACGAACCAGGCGGAGACGCGGTCGGCCAGCCGCTGGATCGGCGCGCGGCTGCGCTGGGCCTTAGCCACCAGGGCGGCGATCTGGTTCAGCAGGGTGTCGGCTCCGACCTTCTCGGCCTCCATCACGAAGCCGCCGGTGGCGTTCAACGAGCCCGCGATCAGATCGTCGCCGACCTGCTTCGTCACCGGCAGGGATTCACCGGTGACGAGCGACTCGTCCAGCGATGCCCGGCCTTCGATCAGGCGGCCATCGACCGGGACTTTCTCGCCCGGCCGCACGCGCAGGCGGTCGCCCACGGCAATGTGTTCGACGGCGATCTCCTCGTCCGTTCCGTCCAACCGGATGCGCAGGGCCTGTTTTGGCGCCAGGTCCAGCAGGGCTCGGATGGCGCCGGAGGTACGTTCGCGGGCGCGCAACTCCAGCAGTTGGCCCAAGAGCACCAGGGTGACGATGACGGCGGCGGCCTCGAAATAGAGGGGCGGCTGGCCGTGCATGTCCTTGAAGGCGTCGGGGATCAGGTCGGGCGCGACGACCGAGGCCGTGCTGAAACCCCAGGCGACCAGGGTCCCGAGCGCGATCAGGGTGAACATGTTCAGGTTCCAAGTCCTGACCGAGGTCCAGCCGCGCGCGATGAACGGCCAGCCCGCCCACAACACCACCGGCGTCGCCAGGGCGAACTGGACCCATCCGCTCCAGCCGTGGGGTAGGGGAATGTGCAGACCGAGCAGGTGCGAGCCCATCTCCATCACGAACAGGGGGACCGTCAGGACGGCGCCGACGACGAACCGGTGGGTGAAGTCGGCGATCTCGGGATTGGGGCCGGCGCCGGCCGTGGCGTCTTCCGGCTCCAGCGCCATGCCGCATTTTGGACAGGCTCCCGGGCCGATCTGGCGCACCTCGGGGTGCATGGGGCAGGTGTAGATGACGCCGGGCTTGACGGGTTCGGGCGCGGCGGGCGTCAGGTATTTCGCCGGATCAGCGACGAACTTCGCTCGGCAACCGGCCGAGCAGAAGTGGAACTCGTGCCCGTCGTGCGTCGTATGGTGGGTCGTCTTCGCCGGATCGACCGTCATGCCGCAGACGGGATCCTTCGCTGTGGCGTTGGTCGAGGATTGGGCGTCGGGGCCCTGGGAATGACGGTGATCGTGCGGGCTATGGTCATGCGACATGGGCGATCCTCGACCTTAACTATGGACCGCAATTATACCCCCATAGGGTATTTTGCAAATGGGTGATCCACGCTATGATCCGACCATGCATCACCACGACAAGCCCGCGCTGACCAAGCGTTTGAACCGCATCGAGGGCCAGGTGCGCGGCGTCTCGCGTATGGTGGAGGACGGCCGCTATTGCATCGACATCCTGACCCAGGTCCGGGCCATTAAGGCCGCCTTGGGCCGGTTCGAAAACGAGATGCTGAAGGGGCACCTCAGCCACTGCGTCGAGGACGCCATCGTCTCGGGTGACCCAGCGGAGCAGCGTCGCAAGATCGAGGAGATCATCGCCCTGTTGGATCGGGTAGGTTGATTGGCGCAATGCGCGCCGTTAGCGCACACTTTGTTCCGGCTCGGCTGTCTTCTGACGCATCCGATACGAGCGCACTTTTCGAATGCCGAAAGCGCGCGACCCGGATGTTTTCCGACGGTCACTGAGGTCCTGAAGACGGAGATATCGGCCCGTTAGAGCCGATATCCGATCCGCAGGGCTATCAACAGGGATGTGAAATGCCGGGGTCAGCCTTGGGGAAATCCCCTGGCACGCGGGCAATCACCTTTATCTCGAAATCGAACCCTGCCAGCCAAGTGGCTCCGATGGCGGTCCAGTTGGGGTAAGGCGGTCCGCCGAGAAGCTCTGCTCGGACAGCCATCACCGTCTCCAGTTGGGCGTCTGGGTTCGTGTGGAAGGTGGTCACATCGACGATGTCGTCGAACCCGCAGCCGGCGGCGGTCAAGACTCCTTCGAGATTTGCGAACGCCCTTCTGACCTGATCCTCAAACGAAGGCTCGGGCGAGCCGTCTTCGCGACTGCCGACCTGTCCGGACACAAAGACGAGGTCACCGGACCGAATGGCGGCGGAATAGCGATGAAGATCGTAAAGGGCGTGACGATTGGGTGGGAAGATCGCTTCGCGGTCAGACATTGGAGTTACGTCTCGGTTGTTGAGGTTTTGCGCCGAGCTTGTCGGGGCTGATCGAAGGTAGGAGACGTCGATTTGATCGGTTAGACGTTCAATTCCGCACGAGTTGATGAAATAATCCCACGAATGGCCCGCCCGTCGCTAAACGATCTGATGACCTTTGCGACGGTGGCCCGCCTTCGCAGCTTTCGGCGGGCGGCGGATGAGCTGGGCGTGGCTCCCTCGACGCTCAGCCACGCCTTGCGGACGCTCGAGACACGTCTCGGTGTGCGCTTGCTGAATCGGACAACGCGGAGCGTCTCACCCACTGAGGCGGGAATCCGTCTGCTCGAAGGCCTGGGCCCAGCATTCGACCTGCTTGACGACGCGTTGGAGAGCGTCGCTCCATTCCGCGGGCAGGTGCAGGGCGTGGTCCGTCTGAATGCACCGCGTCTGGCCGTGGCGATGTTTGTCCGCGACATCCTGCCGAAGATGGCCGAACGGTTTCCCGAGGTGACCGTGGATATCGTCGCGAAGGATCGTCTCGTCGATATTGTAGAACAGGGTTTCGATGTCGGCGTACGGCCGCATGACATGATCCCCAAGGACATGATCGCGGCGCCCATGCCTGCCGGGCTTCGATACGTGTGCGTCGCGGCTCCGGCTTATCTCGAGCGCGCCGGCACGCCGGACACGCCGGAAGCTCTGAATCGCCATCGCTGCATCGGCCACCGATTGCCGAGCGGCAAACCCTATCGCTGGGAGTTCGAGCGCAACGGAACTCCGCTAGCGCTCGCTATCAGCGGCCGTCTGGTCCTTGATGACGAGGCGCTGATGGTGGACGCCGCCGTCGCTGGTTTGGGCATCGCCTACGTTCCAGAGTTTGCGGCGTCCGGTGCGCTGACGCGGGGACGTTTACGCCAGGTCCTTTCGGACTGGATGCCGGGCGAAGAGAGGCTGGCGCTCTACTTCCCTGGGCATCGGTCTATCCCCCCTGCGTTGCGCGCTCTGCTGGATGTCGTCAGGGATGTCGGAGCCAGCCGAAAGCCTGGCGCGGCCTGGGCTTCAGCCCGCGATTGATGCGACGGACCATGGGGATCGTGCTCGGTGATGATCGGCGGATCCCTCAGCTTTAATGCGGTGCGTCCGGGCCAATGATCTCATGGGGCGCTGGCCGCCATGACGCCTCCGGCTGCAAGAACCGGAGGCGTCTTAGGGATCACGCTGTGGCGCCGCCGTCTGCGGTCAGGACGGAGCCGGTGATGACGCCGGCGGCCGCACTGGCCAGGAAGGCCACGGCGTTGGCGATCTCGGCCGGCTCGGCGAAACGTCCCAGCGCCGTCAAACCACGCTGGAACTCAGCGCTCTCGCCGTCCGCCGGGTTGGCCTCGGTATCCGTCGAGCCGGGGGCGACCAGATTGACCGTGACGCCCTGTGGCCCCAGTTCGCGGGCAAGACCACGCGTCAAAGACAGAAGCGCCGACTTCGACATGGCGTAGGCGGTCACGCCCGGGATTGGGACGCGATCCCCCAGGCTGGAGCCGATAAAGATGATGCGTCCGCCCGAGGTCAGATGCGGGATGGCGGCCTTGGAGAACAGCACCGGGGCCCGGACGTTGATGTCCATCATCGCCTGGTAGGCGTCCACATCGAGATCGGCGATCAGGCCATTGAAGCCCACTGCGGCGCTGTTGACGAGGATGTCCATCCCGCCAAGTGCTGTGACGGCCTCCGCGACGGACCGTTCAATCGCCTTGGGGTCGGCGCTGTCGGCCTTGATGGCGAAAGCCCTGCGCCCCTTGACTGCGATCGCGCCTCTGACGCCCTCTGCGCGATCGGGGGAGTTGGCGTAGGTGAAGGCGACATCGGCACCGTTCTCGGCCAGGGCCAGAGCGATCGCCGCCCCGATGCCGCGAGAGCCGCCGGTGACGAGGGCGCGTTTCCCACTCAGATCAATCATCGTCTCATCCATTTATGCAGTGACTGGTGCATAATTAGGTAGGGACGTTGAAAATGGGCGTCAACGGAATTATACATCATTCAATGCAGAATTTAGATTCACCCCTTTCCGAGGCGCTTCCGGCGCGGCGCGGCCGCGGCCGACCGCGGGCGTTTGATCGTGACGCCGCGCTCGACACGGCGACCACCCTGTTCTGGTCCAAGGGTTATGAAGCGACCTCCATCGCGGACCTCACCCAAGCCATGGGCATAGGCGCCAAGAGCCTCTACGCGGCCTTTGGATCGAAGGACGACCTCTTCACCCAGGCGCTGCATCACTACGTGCGGAAATATGAGGGTCTGGCCTGGGATCGCGCCCGCCAGGCGACGACAGCACGCGAGGCGACCGCCGCCTTTCTTCACGATTCAGCCGCCGCCTTCTCAGGCGCGGTCTTCGACATCCCGCGCGGCTGTATGGCCACGATCGCCTCCATGGGGTGCGAGGGCCTGCCCGCGCTTCAGGCCTTCGCCAAAGACGTGGAGACGACGTTCAGCCGATTGAAGGCCCGCATCGATCGAGGCGTGGCGGAAGGAGATTTGCCGCAGGATCTCGACACCGCGCGACTGGCGCGCTTTGTGGAGACCGTCCAGGCGGGCATGTCGATCCGGGCCCGCAACGGCGCCGACCGTTCCGAACTCGACAGCGTCGTCGATGTCGCGATGGCGGGGTGGGACGGCATTGTCAGCGCGGCCTCCGCCGCCGGTCGATCATAGGCGACATGGTCTGTGATCAACTCAGGACCTCTGCGAGTTCGATGAGATTGCCGAAGGGGTCGCAGAAGAACGCGAGCTTGCGGTTGATCGCGGGGACGACGAAGGGATCTGTCACGATCGTCACCGCGCGTGCGCGCAGTCGCTCGATGGTCGCGTCCACGCTGGCGACGGCGAAACAGAGGTGATGATAGCCGCGATACTGCAGGCTATCGCTCAAATCTGCGTAGGGGCGAGTCTCGACCGGTACTGGCGCGCCGCCTCCCAGAATCTCGACGTAGAAATGGTCGTCAGCGGGCGGGGCGATATAGGCGAGCAGGCTGTCGCCGTGAGGCCAGGTCGCAACGATGCGGAAATCCAGAACGCCGACGTAGAAGTCGAGAGCTTGCTGCAGATCGGGCGTGCGGATGGCGACGTGGTGGGCGCGCATGTCGGCGAAAACGGAGCCGTGATTCACAGCGGGCGGCGCGAAGTCAGGCATGGAAGACCTCCTTTTCAACGCGCAGCGACGGCGGGACGTGGGTGGGGCATCGGTGGCTCGCTCGCTCCCAAGGGCAGGGCTCGGGCTGGCCAGCCGGGGGCTCGCCGAGGCGGGGTCTAGACGTCGTCGGACAAGGGCTGAGCGGCGACGACCGCGATTGTGGATTTCGCCTGGTTGATCGCCGCTTCTCGGGCGTCCGGTCCAAGGCTGATCCGCTCAGCCTGGACGAACGCGACATCGCTGATCCCGATGAAGCCGAGCAGGAGGCGAAGATAGGGTTCCTGAAAATCCAGGCTCGCCAAGGGGCCTTCGGTATAGAGGCCGCCGCGGGACTGGATCACGATCGCCCTCTTGCCCGTGACGAGGCCCTGGACGCCCGCCTCGCCGTAAGCGAACGTGATCCTCGGCCGTATGACGTGGTCGAACCACGCTCTCAAACCGGTGGGTATGCTGAAGTTGTACATCGGCGCGCCGATCACGATGACATCGGCGGCGAAGACCTCGCCGATCAACTTGTCGGAGAGCCGACGCGCCGTCAGCTCCGGCGCGGTATTGGCCACGGCGCGCACGCCCGCGACGGTCTCGGGCGTCAGATGAGGGATCGGGTCCTGGCCGAGGTCGCGTCGCGTGACCGCCCCGCCGCTGTGAAACTCCACCAACTGTCGAACGGCGTAGTCGACCAGGAGGCTCGAGACCGAGGCGTCGCCCGCAACGCTGCTGGTGAGCGCGAGAATATTGGGCACGTCGGGCTCCGGGCTGCTGCGAGAAGCTCGACTATCCCTGTTCCGATCGGGGATGAGTAGTCGCGCGGCGAGCGCCTCGGTGTCGCCATTCCGGCAACGCGGGGCGTCGGCTATCTGGGGCTCAAACAGCCCGACTGGAGTTGGCTCCGGCCGTGCGACCCTTCAGAGCTAAACGCACATCTCGATGAGCAACTCGGTCAAGACGCGAATCTTGCGGGACGGATGCTGGCCGGGCGGCCTGAGGACGTAAGCCCCGCCCGGCGGCACCGGAAACTGCGGCATCACCTCCACTAGTCTGCCGGCCTCCACGTGGGGCCGGGTGAAATCGTCCGGCAACCAGGCCAGCCCGAGCCCAGCCAGGGCCGCCGAGACGAGCGCGGTTCCGTTGTCAGCCTTGAACCGGCCGCGGGGACGGATCGAGACGGTTCGGTCGCCATCGATGAACTGCCAGGTCTCGGACCCCTGCATCAGAGCCTCGTGGTCCATGATGTCGTCCGGCGCCTGTGGCGCGCCATGGAGGCGGATGTAATCGGGGCTGGCGACGAGCTTGCCGTACACGGACCCGAACCTGCGGGCGATCAGGGTGGAATCCTGCAGATAGCCGACCCGAATGGCGCAATCGAAACCTTCGGCCACTAGGTCGACGAAACGATCCGAGTAGCAGGTCTGCAAGGTGAGCTTGGGGTGCCGTCGCGCCATTTCAGCGAGGGCAGGCGCATAGTGGGTCGGGCCGAAGGTGAGGGGCGCGGCGACACGCAGACGGCCCTGAAGCTCCCCCTGTGGCGCGATCGTCTCCCGCGCCGTGTCGACCTCAGCGCAAATCCGGGCCGCATGGTCCCGAAAGGCCGCGCCCGCCTCGGTGAGGACGGCGCCGCGCGTGGTTCTCGACAGGAGTTGCACGCCCAGATCCGCTTCCAGCCTGAAAAGGCGGCGGCTGACGACGGACTTGGCGACGCCCAGCCGCCGCGCAGCGGGCGAAACGCCGAGGGTGTCCGCCACCTCCACGAAGGTGCGCAGTTCGTCGATGTCCATGATTGTTCCTCCTTGGGCGACACTGCGTAGCCCCATGGGGCCATACCGCATCGAAATCGGAACTGCCAATGTCGCAAGGGTCGGCGCTGTCGGCGTCTGCTCCACCTCCAACAAGAGAGATTCGGCATGGCGTCCCGCCACCCCTTCGACCCGACCAATCCCTCTTCCTTCCTCGCCATGGCCGGGCGGCGCAGCGGGTCGCTCCGTCGCGGGGCCGAGAAGCCCTTCGCGCGTCGGCTCTGCTGGAGAGGATGTCTGACGGGGATCGCGGCCATCGCCGTTTCGGCGCCGGCTGCCTGGGCTCAGGCGCCGGCGAGCGTGGGCGGCCCCGGCATCACCATCGAGCGATACAGTGAGGATTGGTCGGTTCTTGCGGACCCGCGGAGGCGCACGGGGCGCTGGACCGAACCGTTCAAATACCTTCCGCTCAACGACGCCGGAGACCTGTATCTGACCACCGGCCTTGAGGCGCGGACCCGATATGAATCCTACCAGCACGGGCAATGGGGGCAGCAGCCACGCAACGACTATCTCTGGAACCGTGTGATGCCCTACGCGGACCTGCATATGGGTCAGCTGCGCGTGTTCGCCCAGCCGATCATCTCAGACATTTCCGGAGCCGATCGCGTCGAGACGCCTGTGGATACGACGGGCGTCGATTTCCTGCAGGGCTTCGTCGGCCTGGAGATGGAGATTGCGTCGGGGACCACATTGGATCTAGCCGCTGGGCGGCGGCTGCGATCCTTGGGCGGCGGGCGTCTGGTGGATACGCGCTACGGCGTGAATGTGCCGTTGGCGTTCGATGGCGCCGATGTCTCCCTGACCCGGGGAACGCGTCGGATCACCGCCCTGGGTCTGCGGCCCGTCGAAAACCGTGTTGGCGACTTCGATGACCGGTCCTCGGACCAGAAGGCGTTGTGGGGGCTCTATGGAACCCAGTGGCTTGCCCAAGACCGCCGGACCGGCGTTGATCTCTATTGGTTGGGATTCCGGGATCGTAACGCGGTCTATGACCAGGGCTCGGGTCGCCAGACCGTTCACTCCTTCGGCATGCGCTGGTTCGGGGTCGAAGGCGGATGGCGATGGAACGTCGAGGGCGTCATCCAGCGCGGCGAGTTCAACGATGCCGCACAGCGGCCTGGGGCGTGGGCGGCGAAATCCGTCGCCGATTTGCGACAGCTCCGCTCAGTCCCGAAGTCGTTATGATGATCGACTACATCTCCGGCGACGACGACCCCGACGACCCCGAGCTGAACACCTTCAACGCCCTGTTCCCCCGTGGGCGGTACTTCGTCGCCCAGTCGCCGATCGGTCCTCGCAACCTCATTCACCTCCAGCCTTCGGTCACCCTTCGTCCCCGTGACGACCTGGACGTCACCTTGATGGGGGCGGCCTACTGGCGCGAGAGCACTCGCGACGGAGTCTATTCCATTCCAGGAGCGCTGGTCCGCAGCGGCCGCGGCAGCAACGCTCGCTATATCGGCACCCAGATCGAGCTGTCAGCGACATGGCGCGCGACACAGGAGTTGGCGCTGGCGGTTTCGGCCGGCGCCCTCGGGGCCGGTCCCTTCATCCGCGAGACCGGATCATCGCAGACCATCTTTCTCGCCAGCGCCATGGCGACCTTCAAATACTAATAAGCGCCGCCCTGGTCGGAAGCGGCTCGGATTCCGGGCGCATCGGCATCCGTCGCGTCCAGCCGCCGCGCTCGTCGCGTCTTCCTCACCAACAAGGCGCAGGGCGACCCTGGCGGGATCGGGGATCATCTCGAGGAACGGTCCCGGCCGTCGGGAATTTGCGTTGCAGACGAACAGACGGAAGCCGCACCATGAAGATGCAGGGATTCATATTCGCCGACGCCGCAATGGAGCGCTCGCCCGGCCAGAAAGACGAGATTGAAACCGGCGATGTCGTTAATGACGCCGACGGCGCGCCGATCAGCATCGGCTACGGGCGTTGGGGGGCGGGATCGAGACTGACCGAAACCATGCGGGTTGATGACGTCATGATCGTGCTGGAGGGCGGACTTGAAGTAACGTCAGAGGGGAAAACCGTTTCGGCCGCGCCCGGCGCAATCGTGCACATGCCCAAGGGGGTGGAGGTGACCATCACCGCCGGGGCCGACGGCGCCAGGACGGCCTATGTGACCTATCCCAACTGGCGCACGGCCCGCAGTTGAACGGGACCGTATCAGGGCCTCTTCCCCGCTCATCGGTCCGTCTTCAGGGTGGTGGAAGGCCGGCTGGTGAACCGTCAGGCCCAAGCCTGCCCCAAACCGCCCCGATCAGGGCGCCGAGGGCCAGGAACTCCAGCAGGAATTGGCTCCAGCTGAACAGGCCGATCCAGGGGTTGTCGCCGGTGAAGACGCCATAGAGGACGGTCCCGCCCACGACGCCTTTGATGAGGGCCGTCAGGAGCGCCAGCGAGGCCAGTCGCGCCCATAGCCGGGCCGGCAGACGATCCCAGATCAGCGCGGTCAGGATGACGGCGCCGACGACGGCCTCGATGAAGCTGACGTAGGCGGCGACGGTGACATGGAAGGGATAGGGGAAGACGAACAGGGGGGCGCGCGACAGATGATCGAAGGTGTCGAGTCAGGGGTTCAGAAACGGATGGATCAGGCGTTGGGCGCCGGTCGCCACGGCCGCCGCCGCGAGCGCCGCGGCCATCGCCGAGATCGGTCCACGCGCCCAACGCACCGCCACCGCGCAGAGCAGTGCGAGGATCAGGGACCGGAGCAGGGGCTTGATGAGGCCGATCGCGCCATAGGCCCAGCCGCCGGTGACCACGCCGTTCATGACCGCGACCCTGAAGGTCTCCTGCAGCAGCACCAGTATGGCGAAGGCGAGCAGCGTCCGGCCCGCCAAAGATCCACCAAGTCCCCGCGGTCCCGCGGTTGCAAGCGCCATGATCAGGCCGCCCGCGACCAAGGCGGTGTGCAGCCATGTCGCCCACAATGGCGGGGTCGGAATGGGGAAGGGGACGCCTGCGGCGAGCAGGCCGACATGGATGCTCAGCGCGATGAAGCCGGCGACGAGACAGGCCGCCGCAAGCACGCCCGTTCGGCGGAAGTCGGAAACTGAGAAAAGCATATGGCCTCGCCGTGCGTTGTTTCCGCCCGCGCACCGAGTTGAGCCTCGCCTTCGCCCGACGCTAGCGCCTTTTCGTGCGCCACCGCGTCTCCATTCGGGGAAGGTTGGAAAGGCAAGAGAGTGAGGCAAGCCGCCTGAGGGCGCCGTCGCAAACGCCGTCCGTAGCCGGAGGCCGGACCGATTGGCCCCTCCATCCGGGCAGACGCCGCCCGAGCCGACGCGAACAGCCGCCAGGGGCAAATCCGGTCGCTACAGCCTCTGTCCTGCCAAGCTGACGGTTGGATCCCGGGGGGCGAAGCGCTGGAACGGCGTGCGCCGGCAGGCCAGCTTGCCCGGTACGTCCACAGAGGGGAAGGCGAGGCGGCTCTAGATCGTTTCGCCGCCACCGTACGCGTTCCTCGCACGGCGACACAGTGTGCCGGTGTCGCGGTCTATCCCGGAGGGAGGAGGCTGCGAGAACCTGTGCATTGGGGCTGCTCAAGGCCTCGCACCGAACTTCGGCGCTCCGGCTCGCGCCGGACCGGCGCCCCTTGCGAGTGAAACGAGGACAGAATGATCAGGACACTTCTCATCGCCGTCGTTGCGGCGGTCTCGTTCACCACTGCGCACGCGCAGACCGCGCCGGTCGCCGGCGCGGGCGCGGACCTGATCGTGGTCAATGCGAAGATCTTCACCGGCAATCGGTCTCAGCCGGAAGCGTCGGCGCTCGCCGTCCGAGGCGGGCGGATCTATTCGGTCGGCTCCGACGCCGAAATCCGCGGCCTGTCGACTGCGCAAACGACGGTGATCGATGCGCGCAGCCGCAGGCTCATTCCCGGCATCGTCGACGCTCACACCCACGTCCTCAATGACCTGGCCTACAACTACAATGTCCGTTGGGACGGCGTGCCGACGTTGCGGCAGGCCCTCGACATGCTCAGCGAGCAGGCGCGACGCACGCCGGAGGGCCAGTGGGTCAAGGTCATCGGCGGATGGTCGCCCTATCAGTTCGAAGAGAACCGCTTCCCGACGATCGATGAGCTGCGCGCGGCGGTTCCGGATCGTCCCGCGATTGTTCAGTACGCCTACAACCGGGCCCTTTTGAACGACCAGGCCATGGCGGCGCTCAACGTCGGCTCCGAACAGTTCGCGCAACTCCCGGATATCGAGATCGAGCGTGACAGCCGGGGAAATCCCACCGGCGTCATCCATGGCTACACATGGCTGTTTCTCGCGCTGGAAACGATGGTGCCCCAACCCAGTGTCGAGGAGCAGGTCAGCTCGATCACCTACAGCGTTCGCGGCCTGAACCGTCTGGGGGTGACCTCGATCATCGACAACGGCGGCCGGTGGCCGTACCCGGAAGCGCAAGCCCGGGTCGATGTGCTGGCCCGCGACAATCGCCTGAATGTGCGCATGCCGTTCGTGGACCTCCAACTCGGCGACGGCGGTCCGGTCAATATGGTCGATCTGGAGATCGAGGCCATCACGAGGACCGCTCCGATCAGTCCGGGACAGAACCTGCATCCCACGCTCCAGCACGGTCATGAGTATCGCGGGGCGGGCGAGGTGCTGAACGGAGCGGTGCACGATCACGAGAATTTCGATCGGCCGGCGGTGATCATCGATCCTGACACGATGCAGCGCTTCGTCGAGGAGGACGTCTCTCGGCTGATCGCGCGACGCATCCCCTTCCGGATGCACATCTCCTACAACGAGAACATTACGCCCTTCCTCGACGCCTTGGAGCGGGTGAATGAGACTGTGCCGATCGACGGCTTGCGCTGGAGCCTGGAGCACGCCGAAACCATCAGCCCGGAAAACATCGAGCGCGTCAGGCGACTGGGCGGCGGTATCGCCCTGGACGCCAAGATGGCGCTGCATGCCGATGGCTTCATCAAGACGCACGGGCGGGAAGCGGCCTTGCAGACCCCGCGTCTGCGTATGCTGGTCGACAGCGGCATCCCCCTGGCGATGACGACGGACGCCTTCCGGGCCGCCACCTTCAACCCTTGGGTCGGCATCAGTTGGATGGTGACCGGCAAGTCCGTGTCCGGCTCACAGGCGCTCGCCGATGACAACCGGCTCACGCGGGCCGAGGCGTTGAGGCTGTTCACCCGGGGCGGCGCCTGGTTCATGAATGCCGAGGCCGAGCTGGGCGCCATCGCGCCCGGGAATCTGGCGGACTTCGCCATCCTGGACAGGGACTACTTCTCCGTCTCGGAGGATGAAATCGAGGCCATTTCATCGGTCCTGACGGTCATGGACGGCAGGGTCGTTTTCGGCGTGGAAGACTACGGTGATCTGACGCCGGCCTTGCCGGCAGCGCTCCCGGCGTGGTCGCCATCCAACCATTTCGGCAGCTACTACGGGGACAAGTGACGGCGAGCCGGGCCCCCTCTTAAGAGGGGCCTTGCTTTCATCTGATCATCCGACCGGACGTTTATCCTCTTGATAGGCCGTCCGCCCATGGCTGGCGGCGTTTTGTCCTCGCGTTGCGCCGCCTGCATCGCGGTCGTTGCCGAAGGCGGAGGCGAGCGGGCGGCGCCACGCTCATCACGCGTCGATGACGGACCTTGAGACCAGAAACTCGGCGAAGAGGGCGAGCAATTCCCCGTCCTTGATTGCGGATGGTTCCAGCAGGCGCTGGAACATGGCGCCTTCGTGGACCGCCAGAATGAGACGAGCGACGCGAGAAGACGCGTGGGGGCGGCCGGGCTCGATTCCGCTCCAGACGCGGCAGACGGCCTCTTCGATAACCGAGAGGATGCGAGCCTGCCGTGCGGCGTAGTGGCTCGCCACTGCGGGGTTGCGCAGGGCGTGCAGGCCGAACTCCGCCTGCAGCAGATACCAACTGCGGTCGAAGGCGTAGCCGGCGATGAACGCCCTGACGAAGTTCTCCACCGCCGGTCCCGGTCCGGACAGGGCCGATGCGATCGAGGTTTCGAGATGCCGTTCAAGCCGTTCGATCGTCCGATCGTAGATGGCGAAAAACAGCTCCTCCTTGGACCGGAAATTGGAGTTGTACGCCCGCCGGCTCAATCCGACCCGTTCGCAGATGTCCTCCTGTGTCGCCCCCTGGAAACCGCGTTCGGCGAAGGCTTCCAGGGCGCCGTTGAGGATACGCTCGCGCGTCTGGGCACGCGTGGGACGGCTCCGGACAGGCCTTGGGCTCAAGAGAGCAGTCTTCTGGATCATTCGATACAGGTATGTATTGAGATGGATCGATGTCAACGCTACGGTCGGCCAAGGAGAACCTCGCTCATGACCTTGCGACCTTCCATCCTGCTGATCCTGCTGATCTCGTCGACCTGTGCGGCCGCCTACGCTCCCGCATCCAAGGCCCAGATCTCTGACGCCGAAACCTCCGGCCTCCAGACCGTTGGTCCTTTGCCCCTGACCTATCCCGACGCGCAGGCCAGGCTCCTGCAACGCTCGGACGCCATTGAGGCGTCGGACGCCGATGTCCGCAGCCGGGAAGCCCAGGAAAACGCTGTAAGGACGCTGCGGCTGCCCACGGTGGAGTTCGAGGGCCAGATGATGCGGTATCAAAAGACCCTCTATCTGCCGCTGGGGCCCTTGGCGGATGTCGCTCAGGACTACGCCATCAGCGATCCGTTGCAGTTCCAGATGGAACGCGACAGCACGCGGCCGATCATCACCGCCACCGTCCCGCTTTATTCCGGCGGCCGGATTCCGGCCGCCCAGGCGGCCGCTGAGGCTCAACTCGGCCAGTCCCGGGCTGAGCGCCAGATCGTCGTCGATAACGCCCTGTTGCAGATGACCGAACTCTATTTCGGGCAACAGTTGCTCACCCGGGTTCGGGACGTCCGCCGCGACGTCCTGGCGGGCCTCGAACGCCACCTGGCCGATGCGACGATTCTGGAGCGCGGCGGGTTCATCAGTCGCGCCCAGCGCCTGCAGGTGGAGGTGGCGCGTGACGACGCGGCGCGCGAGCTGGAGACGGCCGAAGCCAATCTGGCCAGCGCGGACACGGCGCTCTCTGGGACCTTGAGGGCGCCGTCGGGGATCGATCCGGCTACGTCTCTCTTCGTGCTTCTCCGGCCGCTCGAGCCGCTGGAGACCTATCTGCAAGCCGCCTATCGCGCCCACCCGCAGCTGGAGCGGCTCCAGGCCCTGGAAGACCAGGCGGAAGCCGGGGTCACCGCCCAGCGCGCCGAGCTTCTGCCGACGGTCTATGGCTTCGCCCAGTACAACTTTGATCGTCAGGACACCTTGTTGACCGATCCGGACTGGTCCGTGGGGGTCGGTCTCCGTTACACCCTCTTCTCCGGCGTCGATCGCTCGCAGAATGTCCGCGCCGCGCGCGAGAAGGTCGCCCAGGCCCAGGCGGGGCTGCGCGAGGCGCAAAGCCAGATCGAGATCGGCGTGACCCGATCCTGGAACGACGCGGAAGCGGCCCGGCGGCGGTTCCAGAGAACCGACAGCGCCATCGTCGCCGCCGAGGAGAACCTGCGCGTCCAGATGGTCGGCTACCAGGTGCAGCAAACCACCTCGCTCGACGTCATCGACGCCCAACTCGGCGTCGGACGCGCGCGGATCCAGCGCGCCCAGGCCGCCCATGACTTCGTGGTCGCGCTCGCCCGCCTTCTTCATGTCAGCGGCCGGATCGAGGACATGCCCGACTATATCGACCAGGGCGAAAGGATCGCGCCATGACCGACACCCAGGACACGCCGACGCCGAACACGGAGCCGGGCGGGGAACGGGGCGACGCCGGACCGTCTCGACGGCGCCGAAAACTGCTGCCCCTCGGCATCGGGGCGCTGATCGTGGCGGGGCTCGGCGTCGGCCTCTGGCTCAGCTACCGACCCGTTCCCGATCAGCTTCAGGGGATGGTGGATGCGCGGGAGCTTCGGATCACCAGCAAGGTGACGGGGCGGATCGCCGACTTCCATGTGGAGGAGGGGCAGCCGGTCCGGGCCGGCCAACTGCTCTACACCCTCGACAGTCCCGAGGTCGCGGCACGTTCAGAACAGGCGGGCGGCGCCCTCGTCGCCGCCGAGGCCACGGCCGACAAGGCCGACGAAGGTGCGCGTCCGGAGGATATCCGGGCCGCGGAAGCGCAATGGCGGCGCGCGCAGGCGGCGGCGGATCTGGCCCAGACGACGTATGCCCGCACCCAGGAGATGTACGATCAGGGCGTGATCGCGGGGCAGAAGCGCGACGAGAGCCGGGCCAATGCGGTGGCCTCGACGGAGGCCGCCCGCGCCGCTCGCGCCCAGTATGACCTGGCGCTGGCCGGGGCGCGCCGACAGGATCGCCAGGCGGCCGGGGGACAGGTGCGGCAGGCGCGCGGCGCCGTGGCGGAGGTCGAGGCGGCGGAGCGCGAAACCCGGGTGCTGGCGCCGTCGTCCGGCGAGGTGGGCCGGCGGCTCGCCCAGCCCGGCGAACTGGTCCCCCAAGGGTTCCCGGTCTTCATGCTCACGGACATAGAGCATCCCTGGGTGACGCTCACCCTGCGCGAGGATCAGTTCAGCGGGATTCGACGCGGACAGACTCTGACGGGTCGTATTCCCGCTCTGGAGAACCGCACGGCCCGGTTCCGGGTGACCTTCATCGCTCCCGCCGGAGATTTCGCTACCTGGCGTGCGACCCGGCAGTCGAGCGGCTTCGACGTCAAGAGTTTCGAGGTGCGCGTCGCACCGGTCTCGCGCGTCGACGGGCTGCGGCCGGGCATGACCGTCCTGTTCGACTGGCCGCAATGATCGCGGCGTTTCTCGCCGGCGCCCGACGCGAGATCGCCTTTCTGCGCGGGAGCTTCTGGGATCTGTTCCTCGTCGTCTGGCTACCGCTGGCGCTTCTCGCCCTCGTCGCCGTGCAGATGTCGGCGGGGGTTATGCGCGATCTGCCGGTCGCCGTCGTCGACGCCGACGGCGGAAGCGTCGCTCGCGATCTGGTTCGTCGTCTGGACGCCTCGCCCGGCCTGCACGTGGCGGCCCGCCCCAAGGATATGGCCGAGGCCGAGAGCGTGGTGCGGTCCAACCGCGCCTATGCGATCGTCATGCTGCCGCAAGGGCTCGAACGCGCGGTGCTGCGCGGCGAGGCGGGCAGGGCGCTGGTCTTCTACAACGCCAGCTACTCCACGCCCTCGGGGTCAGTGCTGCGCGAGGTCGGCGCCGTGATCCAGAGCCAGGCCCGGACCCTGGCCGCGCAACAGAGCGCGGCGATCCTCGGCCCGGGCCGGGTGCGGCCGGCGCCGATCCAGGTCCAGAGCCGCATCCTCTACAATCCCCAGGCCAGCTACGAGCTGCAACTGGTCGCCCTGATCCACCCGGCCTTGCTGCATCTGCTGTTCATGGTGGCGGTCGTCAGCGCCCTGGGACGCGAACTGCGAGACGGGACGATCGGCGGCTGGCTGGCCGGGCCGCCGCGCGAGGCCGCTGCGGCGGTCGTGGGCAAGATCGCGCCCTATGTGGCGATCTTTCTCGTCTGGGGCGCCCTGGCGACCATCTATCTCGCGGCGTTTCGCGGCTGGCCGGTTGAAGGCAGCGTCGGCCTGCTCCTGGCGGGCTATGTCGGCCTCTATCTCGCTTATGCGGGTATGGCCACGCTGATCGTCGGCCTGACGCTGTCCATGGGGCAGGCGCTGTCCATGACCGCCCTCTATGCGGGCGCCTCCTTCGCCTTCGCCGGGGCCGTCTTTCCAATCGAATCCGCTTCGGCCTTCGCGCGCGTCTGGAGCGCGCTTCTGCCCTACACCACCTTCGCCCGTCTCGTCGCCGAACAATGGATGATGGGCGCGCCCGCGGCGATGTCGGTCAAACTGCTGCTGATCCTGATGACCTTCGCGGTCGTGGGGTTCGGGCTGGGCCTGCCGCGATATCTGGCCGCCTCCCGCAAACCCGATGTCTGGGGGCGACGTTGATCGGCCGGGCCTTCATCGCGACGTTTCGCGCGGTCCTCGCCGACCGGTCGGCCTTCATGCTGATCGTGGTGTCGACGATCCTCTATTCCTTCTTCTACCCTTCCGCCTATTCCGGCGAGGTCGCCGTCCGGATCCCGGTCGCCGTGGTGGATCTGGACAACACCGGGGCCAGCCGTTCGCTGGTGCACAAGCTCTCGGGTCTGCAGCAGGCGGATCTCGTCGCCCGCCTGCCGTCGCCCGAGGCGGCGGACGACTGGTTGCGGACGAGAGGGGCGGGGGCGATCGTCGTCGTGCCTGCGGGGTTCGAACGTCGCATCCTCACCGGCGGGCAAGGGACGGTGGCCCTCTATGGCAACGGCGCCTATCTGCTGCGCAGCAGCACGGCGCTGGCCGGCATAGGCGCGGCGATCACGGCCGAGGCGGGCGAGGCCGCCGTCGATCAGGCGATGGCGCAGGGCGCGCCGGCGCCGCCGGCCCTGTCGGTGATCGCGCACCCGCTGTTCAACACCCGCGAAGGATACGGCAGCACCGTCTTTCCGGGCGTCGGCTTCCTCATCATTCATCAGACGCTGCTGATGGGACTGGCAATGCTGGCGGCCACCCTGCGTGGCGAGGGGGAGCGGCTTCGGTTTGCGTCCCGTCGTCTCCTCGGCGTCGCGCTCGCCTTCTTCGTCATCGGCTGGATCGATGTCGCCTACTACGCCGGCTTCGTCTTCTGGTTCCAGGACTATCCACGGGCCGCCGCCGCGCCCGGAACGCTGATCGTGGCCGGCAGCCTCTTCGTGGCGGCGACGGTTGCAGCGGCGCTTGCCCTGGCGAGCGTCTTCCGCACCCGCGAGCGGCCCCTGCAACTGCTCATGGGCACCTCCCTGGTCATCTTCTTTCTCGCTGGACTGTCCTGGCCCGCGGAGGCGACGCCGACCTGGCTCGCCTTCCTCGCCCGACTGCTGCCCACGACGCCCGGAATCCATCTCATGGTCGGGGTGAACCAGATGGGGGCCAGCCTCGTCGAACAGGGGCGCGAGGTTCTCAACCTCCTGGGCCTCATCCTCCTTTACGGCGGCGTGGCGTGGTGGCGCTTCACCCGGCCGTCCGGAGCGCCCTCGACCGGAGCGTGAACTGCGGCTGGGAATGATCGCCCGCCGCAGCCTAGGCCGGCGCCGGGCGTCCCGGACCGATCGCGAGGGCGGCGTCCTGTCCGCTGGCGACCGGCCTTCGGGCGACGAAGCCGGAGGCGACCAGATCTTCGAAGAGCGCTTCCAGGAAACCGCGCCCGTGAGGCCGCTCGCGGGGGAGGGCGACGGCCTGGTCGATGGCCTGGAAACTGTCCGGGAGCAGGCGGACGCCGGCCCGGTCGCGCGCCGCCGCCTCAAGCGTCTGGCGCACACCGGCGCAGACATCGGCGCCGCCCTCCAGGAAGAGGGCGACGGCTGCCTGGGAGGAGGGCGTATGAATCCGTCGGGCCTGTTTCAGCGAACGGTTGAGAAAGAGGTCGTAGGCGGTGTTCAGGCCCGACGCGATCGTCACGTCCGCAACGTCCACGTCGCGGACGGAGCGGAAGCGGGACTCGGAGGGGACCAGATAGGAGCTTCGATCCGGACGTAGGGCGCGGTATAATCCAAGACGGTGCGACGATCCGGATCGATCGCGAGGAAGGCGAGATCGCAGGCCTGATCCTGAAGCGCCGCCACCGCCGCTCCCGCCGTGGCGAAGTTCGACAGCTCCATCTCCACGCCGAGGCGCACAGCGATCTCCCAGGCGAGATCGACCGACACGCCAGCGAGAGTTCCGTCCGCCGCCCTCTGCGCCAGGACCGGATTGCCGAGATTGATCGCCACGCGCAACCGCCCCAAGGGCGCCAGTTCGGACCGGATGATGTGCATCGACACGTCCATTCCCTTCTCTTGGAGGGAACTGGACGGCGCTGCGCCGTCCAGCCCTTGAGAAAGCCGTTGCCGTCGGCCTGCGGCGGGTCCGCTTCGGTGATCGTCGTCAGCCATCCTTCACCTTCCTTCGGGACGACGTCGCGCTTCGCTCACTCCGATATCAGGTGAAACTCCTCGATCAGTTTCGCAATCTCGGTGCCTTCAAGCTTCTTCATCAGCAGTTTGCGCAGGAAGGCGGGGCCGGGGACTTCTATGCCTTCGCCATCCCGCAGAGGCGTGACGGCGGCCAGCAGGGTGCGGATGTCATAGGTGGAGTTGAACACTTTCGGCACGCCGCGTTCCACATTCATCAGCGTATAGACGGCCTCCATCGGCGTACGCACCGAATATTCGGTGGTGAAGATGCAGTCGCGTTGTTTCGATTCCGCGAACTGCCCGATGAAGGCGAAGTTGACGGCGCCTTCAGGCACCACGTCCGGCCGGTCGCCGGCTTGGCGCGGCATGAAGAAGGCGGTGATGTAGGGCATCATGGTCGGGACGGTGCTGGCGCCCTTGGCGGCGAGTTCCGCAATCTCCTCCACCGGGACGCCGAGGTGATAGAGCCATTCCTGGGTGATCTCCTCGCCGGTGCAGTCCTGCATGGGCTTCTTCACATAGTCGCCGGGGGTGTCGACGAAGAGGGCGTAGAACCAGGCGATCATCTGGTCCTTGGGCTGTTTCTTGAAATGCGGCTGGCGATGCACCGTCCAACTGAGCAGCCAACTGGAATCCTTGACCGTGACGATGCCGGCGGAGACGATCTTGCCAGAGAACGGGTTCCGCTTGGTGATCTTCTCGACATAGTGGGCGATCCGCGGATCGAAGGCGGTGATCGAGGCCGAGGCCCATTTGGTCTCGGGAATATGGGCGCCGAACACGTCCGGACGTCCGAAGGACGGATCCTTGGCCGCGATGCGTCGCCACAGGTCCCAGGCGGGAGCAGGGCCTTCCTTCAGCTTCGCCGGCGTGTGATGGTCGCCGTTGTCCGAGTTTTCCGTCAGCGATCCGATGGTGATGAAGACGAGATCGTCGTCGCCGAGATCGACCCCGCCCTCCTCGCCCTTCTCGATCCAGTGAATGCGGGTGGCCTGTTTGCGTCCGTTCTGGATGTCGAAGTCCACATCCGTGACCTCCACGCCGTAGCGGAACCGGACGCCACGTTCGGTCAGCCATTTGACCAGCGGCAGGACCATGGATTCATACTGGTTGTAGCGGTTGAACTTGAGCGAGGAGAAGTCCGCCAGGTTGGCGATGTGGTGGATGAAGCGGTGGAGATAGAGCTTCATCTCCAGCGCCGAGTGCCATTCCTCGAAGGCGAACATGGTGCGCCAGTAGAGCCAGAAATTGCTCTTGAGGAAGTCCTCGCTGAAGACCTCGTTGATCCGCTTGTTCTCCATCTCCTCGCGGGTCGCCAGAAAGATGGAGATTAGATCCTTCTGCGCCCGGTCATTCAGCGTCAGCAGATGCTTGTCCGGGACGTCCTGGCCCTGGTTCTGGGTTGTACGCTGCAAGGAGAAGTTCGGATCGTCCCTGTTGAGCCGGTAGAATTCGTCAAGAACGCTGGCGTCCTCGATTTCTAGCGAGGGGATCGAGCGATAGAGATCCCACAGGCACTCGAAATGCTCCTCCATCTCGCGACCGCCGCGGATAACGAAGCCCTTTTCCGGCACGTCCAGCCCGTCGAGCGCCCCGCCGGGAATCTCCAGTTCCTCAAGGATGGTGATGCGATCACCGGGCACGCCGCCGTCCCGGATCAGGAACGCGGCCCCCGCGAGACCGGCCAGCCCCGATCCCACAAACCACGCCGTCTTCCTGTCGGCGCCCTCGGGTTTGCGGGGACGAACAAAGGCCTCATAGTTTCCACTGCTGTAGTGCACGGCGAACTCCTTCGGTTGGGCGTGGGGGAGGATTTGGTCAGGGCTCAGTCGGTGGATTTGTAGCTGTAGAAGCCTTCGCCGGAGGCGACGCCCAGCCTGCCCTTGTCGATGTAGTTTTCCTTCAGCCAGGCGGCGAGCGCGCGGGCGCGGGCGTCGCCCTGCGACAGGATGTTGTAGGGCGTGTTCAGGCCGATGACGTCGTACATCTGGAAGGGGCCCATCGGCGCGCCCGTCGCGATCCGCCAGACCTTGTCGACATCGTGGGGATCGGCATAGCCGCCCGCCGCCAGATCGGCGGCGGCGTTCAGGAATGGTGCCAGGAGGGAGTTGAGGATGTAACCGGCCTTTTCCTTGCGGATCGGGATCGGCTCCATGCCGATGTCCGCAGCGAACTTCAGGACGGTCTCGAACACCGACGGATCGGTGTCGTCCGTTCCCATGACCTCCGCGGTGTTGAACTTCCAGATGTTGTTGGCGAAATGCAGCGCGAGAAACCGGTCGGGTCGGCCGGTGAACGCCTTTAATGCGCTCGGCAGAAGGGTGGAGGAGTTGGTGGCGAAGATCGTCCTGGCCGGCGCGAGCGTGGCCAACTGTTCATAGACCGCCTGTTTGAAAGCCAGAACCTCGGGCACGGCCTCGATCACGAGATCCGCATCGGCGACGGCGGCCGCCAGATCCGTCGACAGCGTCAGACGCCTTATGGCCTCCGCCTCCTTTCCGCCGACCGCGCCCGGAACCTCCTTCCGGTACGTCTCGACCAAGGCCGCCAGTCGCAGGCGCGCCTTGGCGAGGACGTCGTCGCTGACGTCGCAGGCAATGACGTCGAAGCCGCTGTAGGCGGTCTGAAAAGCGATCTGGCTTCCCAGGACGCCCGTCCCGATCACGACCACCTTCTTGATTTCGCCCATCGTCGGATTCCTGTTTCAGTTGTCCTGGAGAAGGAAACGGCGCCGCCATGTCAGGCACGACGCGAACAAGCTTGTGGGTGCATCGATCGATCACGGCCCATTCGGCCAGGCCCGCGACGACGACCCGGCCCTTGACGTCAATGAAGTCGATCCGGCGCCGGTAGCGCGCGCCGCGGAGCGAGTCCTCGACCCAGGTGACGGCGGTCACCGCCTCTTCGGCCGCGATACTGCCGCGGTAATCGACCTGATGACGCAGAACCACCGAGACGTAGCGGTCCACATCGCCCGGGGAGGCCATGGCGAACCAGTGCGCCACCGAGGCGTCCTGGATCCAGACGATCCAGACCGCATTGTTCACATGGCCGAGTTCGTCGATGTCCTCGTCCTGCGCCTGGAAGCAAAGGTGGAACCGCCGCTGTTCGTCCACCTCGCCCTTCAGGGGCGCGCCGGACGGATGACAGCCGATTCGACGATGCCTCGGCAGGACGGAGGTCATCCCCGGACGCTTTCGAGAGGGCTGGCCTGCAGGCCCGCGGTGGCGCGAAAGAAGGCCAGCAACATGGCGTCCCGGGCGGCGGCTCCTTCGATATCCCCCTGGACCGCCAGCCCCATCCAGAGGCCGTAAAGACCGATCCCGGCCTGGAACGGCGGCAGGAGAGGGCGCAGGTCGAACCTTTGAGCCAGTTCCTCTATGAGGTCGCCGAACAGTCGATAACAGGACGCCTTGCTCTCGCGATGTCGTTCGGCGAAGTCGGGATCCCGACGGGCGTGTAATTGCAACTCCACGGACAGCAGGGACCATTCGGGTTGGGCCGCCAGATCGGACAATCGGCCCGCCAGACCAAGCAGGGTCCGTTCGATGTCGTCTCCATCGGCGCGGCGGATCAGATCGCGGAGGAACATCACCTCGTCATGGATGTGCGTCTCCATGATCTCGACGAGCAGGTCGTCCTTGGTGGCGAAGTTGGAATAGAAGGCGCCCTGGGAATGACCGGCCGCGCCGCAGATGTTGCGGATCGACAGGGCGGCTACGCCCTTCTCGACGATCGAGGCGTGGGCGGCCGCCAAGAGGCGACGTCGGGTCCGCCCTTGCGCTTCCTTCCGGTTGACCCTCATAGCGTCGTGACCTTTGCCGTCGTCGTGGAACATCAACTCACATATCACACGATATTCGAGTCGCATATCGTGTGATATTTGAAATATGGCAGCCAGGAGAGTGTTTCGCCCGGCGTCCGGGCCGCCGGGCCTGGACAGGTTCAGGCGTTCCTGCCGGCGGCTATTCATTCATCGATGAACGAAGCTTGCACGATGCTGCGCTGCAACATAAGTTCGGTGTCGCCCTTCCTGGGGCGTTTTCCTCCCTATGAACTTCGGGGCCGCATGACGGCCCCTTTTTTCTGCCGAGAAACCATCGCGGGCCTGTCCGCCTGCTCCGGACGTCGCCTCCAGGCCGATCGGGCTCGCGCCGATTGGCGGCGGTTACTGGGGCCGCCTGACGAGCGCCACTTCCATTCCGCGTCGCGTCACCAGGATGCTGAACAGGTCCGGACTGGCTGCGAAGCGCAGTTGCGCCAGGAGTTGCGCTTCTGCGGGGTCGACCGCCTCAACGGTTTCGGCCATCAAGTCGGTGCTGCGTCCGTCGTCTAGGATGAGTTGATATTCAGCCATCCGCCCCCTCCATCGCCTTCCACGGTCATCCAGGCGAACAGCCTATGAAGAGGCGCGGCCGGTGTCTTTGACTTTTTTGAACCGAGAGGGCGGCGCTCCTGTTTCGTCATACCCGGACATCTGCGGTAAGCATCGCCGCGGGCTCCTCAGTTGGACCCGTCGGCCCAGGCGGAGAGTCAGGGAATGATTCAGAGCTTTCGGTGCCTTTCGACGCCACTTCCGAATCTACCACTAAAACACTGACTTACAAGAAAAATATGTTCGCTGCCTCTCGGTATCTATCGAGGGGCAGCGAACCCGTGTGTCGGTATGCCAGACGGTCTTTCTCCCGTTGCCTCTCGACCCCCCGATTCATACCCTCATAGGGCTGAGGGCGTCCTGACGGTCTTTTTTCTGAAACAAGCCTATGAGTTTCTTGAAGAAATCGCTGCCGAAGACCCCGAAAACGCCTGACGGTCTTTTGGAGTAAAATTCGCAAGCTAACCGACGCAGAATTGCGAAATACGCGAGGGAAATCAAAAGCGTACAAAAAGACCGACAGGGACGGTTTGTACGTGCTCGTAACACCGACAGGCGGCATCGCTTTCCGGTACGACTATCGCTTCAACGGGCGGCGCGAGACGGTGACCTTCGGTTCCTACGGTCCGGCGGGACTCTCCCTGGGGGAGGCGCGGGAAAAGCTGCGTGAAGCGAAGCGCCTGATCGCCGAGGGCGTTTCACCGGCGCTGGACAAGCAACGCGTGAAACGCAGGCTGAGAGAGGCCCAGCGGTTTGAACAGGTGGCGATCCGGTGGATGGACCACGCTCCGATGGCCGACAGCACGCGCCAGATGCGACGGTCGATCTTCAACCGAGAGGTTTTGCCCGAATGGCGAAACCGGCTCCTGAACGAGATCACGCCGAACGACCTGAGAGCGCACTGCATGACCATTGTGGATCGCGGCGCCCCGGCGACGGCCATCCATGTTCGCGACATCGTCAAACAAATCTACGCCTACGCCATCCTGCACGGCGAGAAGATCGACAATCCCGCCGACGGGGTCGGGCCGGCGTCCATCGCGACCTTCCGGCCGCGGGACCGGTCGCTGTCGCCGAGCGAGATCCGGATCGCGCTGAACCTGCTGGGGGAGGTGGCCACCCTGCCGACCATCCGTCTCGGGCTGAAGTTCATCCTGCTGAGCATGGTGCGGAAGAGCGAATTGCAGGACGGGACCTGGGACGAGGTCGATTTCGAGAACGCAGTTTGGTCGATCCCGAAAGAGCGGATGAAGCGGTCGCGGCCGCATAACGTCTACCTGTCGACCCAGATGCTCGACATCCTGATCGCGCTGAAGACCTGCGCCGGGAACTCTCGCTACATCCTGCCGTCGCGCTATGACGCCGACGCGCCGATGTCGCGGGCGACTTTCAACCGGGTGACCAGCGCCATCGCCGAGCTGGCGCGCGAGCGCGATCTGCCCCTGGAGCCCTTCACGGTTCACGACCTGCGCCGGACGGCCTCCACGCTCCTGCACGAGATGAGTTTCAACTCGGACTGGATCGAGAAATGCCTCGCCCACGAAGAGCGATCTTCCCGCGGCGTGTACAACAAGGCCGAATTCGAGGCCCAGCGGCGCCACATGGCCCAGCAGTGGTCAGACGCCGTGGACGCCTGGGAGGCGGGGCGCGGATTCACGCCGGATCTGACTATCCCGGAAACGGCCGGCCCTCGTTTCGATCCGCGGCTCTGACCGGGCGGGTGATCCGCTTGCGGACATCGGGCGGCGGCGCCCGGCGGATCGGCTTGGCCCGCCGAAGCGCCAGCCAGGCTTCCACCTCGGCCAGGTCCCAGACCACGCAGCGCGGGGTCAGCAGGAAGCGCCGGGGAAACTGGCCGCGCTGCTCCATCTCCCAGATGGTGCTGTCCGCCAATGGCACCATCTGACGGAGCTGCGGCTTCTTGATCGTGCGCCTCAGCGGCGGGTCGGCCTGGGCCATCGAAGATCTCCATGTTGTCATGGGAATCGAACTCGAAAGGCTGCGGCAGGCCAAGCCGCCAAACTCTCCACCGTAAGCTTACGGCCGGCTGCAGAGCGGGGATTGCACATTTCTATAGTTCGACTAGTTCGGAAATATGGAAACCGCAGCCTCGATTCTTGCTCTCGCCGCCCTGGCGCAGTCGACGCGGCTGGAGGCGTTCCGACTTCTCGTGCGGCACGAACCGGCCGGTCTGCCGGCCGGTGACATCTCCAACCATCTGGCGATCCCGGCCAATACCCTGTCGTCGCATCTGGGGGTGCTGTCCCGAGCGGGACTTATCAAATCGGAGCGTCGCAGCCGGTCGATCATCTACCGGGCCGATCTGGACCGGCTGCGCGACCTGGTCCTGTTCCTGCTCAAGGACTGCTGCGGCGGCCGGGCGGAGCTATGCGAGCCTCTGCTGGCCGAACTGACCCCCTGCTGCGCCTGAGGATCCCGTGGACGTCATCATCTATCACAACCCGGCCTGCGGGACGTCGCGCAACGCTCTGGAGCTCATTCGCCACGTCGGCATCGAGCCGCACGTCATCGAGTATCTGAGGTCGCCGCCATCGCGCGTCATGATCGCCTGGCTGGCCGAACGAACCGGCAAGCCGCTGCGCGACCTGTTGCGCGACAAGGGCACGCCCTTCGCCGACCTGGGCCTCGGGGACCCGGGCCTGACAGACGATCAGTTGCTCGATGCGATCGAGGCCCATCCGATCCTGCTCAATCGCCCGATCGTCGTCAGTCCTCTCGGCGTCGGCCTGTGCCGACCGTCCGAGGCCGTTCTGGACCTCCTGCCCGCCGATGATCTCAAGCGGTTCACCAAGGAGGACGGCGAGGTCGTCATCGAGGCGGCTGGCCTTCGGGTGGCGCGATGATCGATACGCCGGTCACCGACGCGGCCCCGCCGCGCCGCCTGTCCTTTCTCGACCGCTGGCTGACGGGATGGATCTTCGCCGCCATGGCTTTGGGCGTCGCACTGGGGACTCTGGTTCCCGGCCTGCCCGCCTGGGTCGACGGCCTCTCGGTCGGGACCACCAACATTCCGATCGCCATCGGCCTGATCCTGATGATGTATCCTCCGCTGGCCAGGGTCCGGTACGAGGAACTGCCGCGCGTCTTCGCCGACAAGCGGGTGCTGGCCCTGTCCCTGTTCCAGAACTGGGTGCTGGGCCCTGTGCTGATGTTCGCCCTTGCGGTCATCTTCCTGCGCGACCAGCCGGAATACATGACCGGCGTGATCCTGATCGGGCTGGCGCGCTGCATCGCCATGGTGCTGGTCTGGAACCAACTGGCGCGGGGCGACGACCAGTATGTCGCCGGTCTCGTCGCGTTCAACTCGATCTTCCAGATCCTGTTCTTCAGCCTCTACGCCTGGGTCTTCCTCACCGTCCTGCCGCCCCTGTTCGGCCTGCAGGGCAGCGTGGTGGACGTCAGCGTCTGGACCATCGCCGGCGCCGTTCTCGTCTACCTCGGTCTTCCCTTCCTGGCCGGCTTCCTGACCCGGCGCAGCCTGATCGCCCGCCGCGGGGCCGACTGGTACGAGCGGCGCTTCCTGCCGCGCATCGGACCGATCACCCTGATCGCCCTGCTGTTCACCATCGTGGTCATGTTCAGCCTGAAGGGCGGCGAGGTGGTGGCCCTGCCGCTGGACGCCCTGCGCATCGCCATTCCCCTGACCATCTACTTCCTCGTCATGTTCGTGGTCAGCTTCCTCATGGGCAAGCTGATCGATGCCGACTACCCGCGCACGACCGCCCTGGCCTTCACCGCCGCCTCGAACAATTTCGAGCTGGCCATCGCGGTGGCCATCGCGGCCTTCGGGCTGACCTCGCCGGTCGCCTTCGCTGCGGTCATCGGTCCGCTGGTCGAGGTGCCGGTGCTGATCCTTCTGGTCTCGGTCGCGCTGTGGATGGGCCGACGCTGGTTTCCGGACACGGCCCCGCCGGCGGACGCCGCCTGATGGTCGTGCTGCATCTCCTGGACGCGGATGACGCCGGCCTGATCGCGGCCCTGCAGGGCGAGGGCCTGCCGGAGCCCGGGGCCGGCCGCTACTTCCGAGCCGACGACGACAGCGCCCTGGCCGGCTACGTCGGCCTGGACGGAGAGGGGCGGGACCTGCTGCTGCGCTCCCTGGTCGTACTCGCTGGCCTGAATTCGCGGGGGCTCGGGAGCCGGATCCTGAGCGCCGCCGAGGCCGCGGCGAGCGAGCTGGGCGGAGAACGGCTCCACCTGCTCACCACGACGGCCGAGCCCTTCTTCGCCCGGCGCGGCTTCGCCGCCGCAGATCGGGCGGCCGCGCCCGCCGCGATCCGGCGAACCCGCGAGTTCGCAGACATCTGCCCGGCCTCGGCCGCCTATCTGACCAAGGATCTCGGATGATCTTCGCCCGCCTGCGGCCGCTGCCGGATCCCGATCATCTGCCGGCCCTGGACGCGGCCTATCTGTCGAGCAACCCGGCCGCCGGCCTGGGTCCGCACGACCACCCGCCACGCATCCTTCTCCTGTACGGGTCGCTGCGCGAGCGCTCCTATTCGCGGCTCTGCGTCGAGGAAGCGGCCCGCTTGCTGCAGCGCATGGGATGCGAGACCCGCATCTTCGACCCCTCCGACCTGCCTCTGCCGGGCTCGCCCGGCGACGACGACCATCCGGCGGTGCGCGAGCTGCGCGAGCACGCCCTGTGGTCGGAGGGCATGGTCTGGTGCAGTCCGGAACGGCACGGCCAGGTCTCCGGACTGATGAAGCTGCAGATCGATCACCTGCCATTGAGTTTGGGCGGCATGCGCCCGACCCAGGGCCGCACGCTCGCGGTGATGCAGGTGTCGGGCGGTTCCCAGAGCTTCAACGCCGTCAACACCCTGCGCCTTCTGGGCCGCTGGATGCGGATGATCACCATTCCCAACCAGTCGAGCGTGGCCAAGGCCTTTCAGGAGTTCGACGAGGCCGGCCGGATGAAGCCTTCGGCCTACTATGAGCGCATCGTCGATGTGATGGAGGAGCTGGTGCGCTTCACTGTCCTCACTCGACCGCACGCCACCCAGCTCGTGGACCGCTACTCCGAGCGCAAGGCGGCCGGCAGTCCGGTCGAGGCCGCAGCGGATCTCTCCGCCATCGCCATCGCGCGTCAGGCGTGAGGCCGCGTCGGCGGCGCCTTGCGGCGTCGCGCGCCTGGCAAAGGTGGTAATTCGCCACTTCTGGCGAATTAGGCGGGTTGTTGGCGGTAACTCGCCAGATGTGGCGAATTGCGATCCTCCCTGTTGAGGCTCGGGTCTTGAGCGACCGACCTGGCGAAGTGCCGTGCCGGCGTCGTGCGGTCCCGCCTATCCTCGATCGACCAGCGAATAGCTTGTGCTGCGCCCGCCGCCTTCATCCTTCACGAGGATGCCCCGCCCCACCAGATCGTTGATGTCGCGCAGGGCCGTGTCGGGCGAGGACCTCGTCAGCGCCGCCCATTTGGTCGAGGTGAGCTTGCCTTCGAAGCCGTCGAGCAGCCGGTTGATGACCGTGCTCTGGCGCTCGCTCAACGTCTGACCTGCTAGCGCCTCCCAGAAGCGCGCCTTGCGCATGACATGCGTCAGGGTGGTTTCCGCGCCATCGAACGCGCGATCGAGGCAGCCGAGGAACCAGTCCAGCCAGAGGGACACGTCCAGCGCGCCTTTCTGGGTCGCCTCCAGGGTGGCGTAGTAGTCCTTGCGCTCCAGCCTGATCTGGGCGGACATGCTGTAGAAGCGTTGAGCGCTTTTCTCGGAGCGGGCGAGCGCCATGTCGGCGATCGCCCGCGCGATCCGGCCGTTCCCGTCGTCGAACGGGTGGATGGTCACGAACCACAGGTGGGCGATCGCGGCCTTGAGGACCGGATCCGTCCGCGGCTCGTCATTGAACCAGTCGAGGAACGCCCGCATCTCGTCCTGCAGACGGTCGGCAAGGGGCGCTTCATAGTGCACGCGCTCTCGTCCGAAGGGGCCCGAGACGACCTGCATCGGGCCGGAGCTCTCGTTGCGGCAGGCGCCGACGACGATCCTCGTCATGCCGCTGCGCCCGGTCGGAAACAGGGCGGCGTGCCAGGCGAACAGCCGTTCCTCGGTGAGCGGAGACGCAAAGTTCTGGGTCGCGTCGAGCATCATTTCGACGACGCCTTCGACGTTGCGATCCGCGGCGGCGAGGGCCCCGATATCCATGCCGAGGCGGCGGGCGATGGAGGATCGCACCTGATCCTTGTCGAGCAGCTCGCCTTCGATTTCGCTGGATTTCAGGACATCTTCGGTAAGGGTCTCGAGGACGGCTTCAGCGCGGAGGTCGAAGCCGAGCGTGTGCATCCGGCCAAGCAGAAGGCCCTGGCGATGACGGACGGCTGCGAGGCGATCGGCAAGCGCGTCAGCGCGCCAGTCCAGACGCGGCCAGCCTTCGATCTCATGGATGTATTGCGCCATTCCCCGCACTCCTTGCGGAGAATATGGGCGCTATTCGCCGCAAGAGCAAGGTTATTCTCCGCGCGAAGTGCGGAGAATAGGGCGCCTAATCTCCGCACCAAGGGTGGTCTCCGCACGCTATCGGCTGCGGCCCCGCACCTTGGGTATCCGCGGACTGCGCGGCTATCGGCGCCCAAGCAGCTCCGAAACCCTGCCAACGGGTCGCAGTTGAGGGCCTCAGACGCCCGCTCAAGAGGCTGGGCGCGCGCCTTTCGGCGCCGCATGCCGGGAGAAGCCGACCACGAGGATAGCGATCGTCAGAAGCTGAACGGCGACGCCTTCGACCGTCGG
Organism: Brevundimonas vesicularis NBRC 12165; assembly: GCF_001592205.1. Taxonomy (GTDB): domain Bacteria; phylum Pseudomonadota; class Alphaproteobacteria; order Caulobacterales; family Caulobacteraceae; genus Brevundimonas; species Brevundimonas vesicularis. The sequence continues at coordinate 127,519 of NZ_BCWM01000004.1, forward strand.
ATAAAGACCGAGGATCTCGATGCGGGGGATCCACGCCAGCGGATGGACATCGAGCCAGCCCGCCTCCTGCAGCGCCGCCACCCCCTTGCCGACGAGGACGACCGACAGGATGGCCATCAGGATCGAGCTCAGGGAGAAGAACCGGCCGATCGGGAGGCGCTTGCTGTAGGCCAGCAAGGCCCAGGCCACCACGGCCAGGATCGCCACCGCCGTAAGGGCGCCGGCCAGCATGCCGAGATGGCCGCCCTGGCTCCAGATCGCCGCATAGAACAGGATGGTCTCGAACACCTCGCGGTAGACCACCACGAAGGCCAGCAGGAACAGGAACCAGGCCGACCGTTTCGACAGGGCGTGAGAGAGCTTGTCGCGGATATAGGTCTGCCAGGCGTCGGCGTGCGACTTGCCGTGCATCCAGATGCCGACCGAGACGAGCACGACGGCCGCCAGAAGCGAGCCGAACCCTTCGGTCAGCTCCCGGCTGGCGCCGCTGATGGAGATGAAGAAGGTCGCGGCCGCCCAGGTGGCGCCGCCGGCGACCAGCGCGGCCACCCAGCCGCCGTGGACGTAGCGCAGCACCTCGGGACGTTCGGCCTTCCTGAGGAAGGCGATCATCGCCACCACGATGAGGATGGCTTCCAGACCTTCGCGCAGCAGGATGGTGAAGGCGCCGAGGAAGCTGGCGAGATTGTCCGCCTCCTGGGGCGCGAGTGCGCGTTCGGCCGTGTCCAGCAGGGCGTTCGCGCGGGCGACCCGGTCCGCGACCTCCTGGGCCGGCGCGCCCCTGCTGATCGAGACGCGCAGGTCGGTCATGGCCGTCTCGACCCGCCGCAGCAAGGCGCCGTCGCGGGCGCCCAGCGCCGGCTCCATCGGTTCGACGCCGTCGAGATAGGCCGACAGGGCCAGGTCGGTCGCGGCCCTGCGATCGCCCCGGCGATAGGCGGCCTCGCTTTCGGCCAGTCGCGTCCGGGCCAGGGACAGGGTCGATCCCTCGGCGCGGACCGTCGCCTCCGGGTGGCGGCGCAGGTAGGCCGTGACCGCCCGTGCCTTCGTCTCGCCGATCCTTGTCGCCAGCTCGGCCGGCGTCGCCTGGGTGAGGGCGGCCAGGTCCGGGAAGACGGCGCGGATCGCCGGGTCGCTCTCCCAGAGGCGTCGACCTTCGGCGGCTTCGGCGTCGGTGAAGGCGAACCGGCCCACGTAGAAGGCCAGGGCCCAGCGGTCCTCGGCCGGCAGATGGGCGAAGCTGGCCATCGCCGTGCCCTCCAGCCCCTGATCGATGACCTGGTAGAGGCCGAACACGCTGCGCTGACGGGCGCGCTCCACATCCGCGAAGGCGATCGCGGGCGGATCAAGCCCCTCGGCGCCCGGGCCGTCGGCGCGTCCGGTCACGCCATGGCAGACCGAGCATTGCTCGGCATAGAGCGTCGCGCCGCGGGCCAGATCAGGCGGGAACGAAGGCGCCAGCGGGCTCGGATAGGCCGTCAGCACCGCGCCGGCGAGCGCCTTGGCCCGGTCGCCAACGACGCGCGGATCCGCCTTGTCCCTGATGGCCGCCTGCAGGGCCTCGGCGTCGCGGACCAGACCGGCCTTGGCCGGATTCGGCGGCAGGGCGTCCAGGCGGGTCCGGATCTGGCCGCCGAACTCGATCATCTCCCCGTATTCGGCCGGATTGGTCACCTGACCGTCGGCCACCGCGCCGGCGTAGTCGACCGCTACATAGTCGAGCAGCCGCCAGGCGACCTGGGCCTCGGAGGCGGACGGCGTCTGGGCCAGGGCGGGCGCGGCCAGCCCCAGGGCGAACAGCAGGGCAAGCAGACGGAGCAGAGGACGCATGGTCAATCCAGATGTGAACGGCTCGCATTAGCATTCAGGCGGCGACGCTGTCGCGCTTTATTCGCGACGCGGCCGGGCTCGTAGGCGGCTACGGGTCCTCTACGCCCGCCGGGACGCCTCGGCGCCGCGCGGCCAGCCCGGGCAGCCACGCGACGGGCGGTCGTTACAGGTGGATCGTGCGGTCGGCCACAGCCAGGCATGCCTCGCGCAAGGCTTCCGGAAGCGTCGGATGCGCATGGCTCGTCCGCGCCACGTCTTCGGCCGCCGCGCCGAATTGCATGACGGCGACCGCTTCATGGATCAGGCTGCCCGCGTCCGGCCCCAGGATGTGCACGCCGAGAATCCTGTCCGTGCCGGCGTCCGCCAACACCTTGACCAGCCCGTTCTTCTCCAACCGCGCCTTGGCCATGGCGTTTGCCGAGAACGGAAAGCGCCCGACGCGATAGGCCACGCCGGCCGCCTTGAGGTCGTCCTCGGTGCGCCCGACTGAGGCCAGTTCCGGCCAGGTGTAGACGACGGCCGGGATCGTTCCGTAGTCGACATGGCCCGCGGCGCCGGCAAGGCGCTCGGCAAGGGCGATCCCTTCTTCCTCCGCCTTGTGGGCCAGCATGGCGCCGCCGATGACATCGCCGATGGCGTAGACCCCTTCGGCGCTGGTTCGAAAGCCGTCGTCGACCGGAATATAGCCCCTTGGGTCCGGCTTGATGCCGACCGTCTCCAGATCGAGTCCGTCGGTGGCGGGACGTCGGCCAATGGACACGAGCACGACATCGGCCTTGATGGTTCCTCGCGCGCCGTCTCCCATGGGCTCGACCTCAAGGACGACGTCGTCCGCCTCCATTCGCGATCCGACCACCTTGTGCGCCAGGCAGAATTGGAAGCCCTGGGCCTCGAGCACCTTGTGCAGCGCCGTCGACATCTCTGAATCAACGCCGGACGCGATCCGGTCGAGCACCTCGACGACGGTGACCTCGCTGCCGAGACGGCGCCAGACGGAGCCCAGCTCCAGTCCGACATAGCCGCCGCCGATCACCGCCAGATGGCGCGGCGCCGCCGTCAGGCTGAGGGCGCCCGCCGAGGTGACGATCCGCTGCTCGTCGATGGGCAGGTCCGGCAACGTCGCCGCTTTCGATCCGCTGGCGAGCACGATCGCCTTGCGGACCTGCACCTCGAAGCTGCCGTCCGGGGCGCTCACTTCCACACGGTCGCGCGACAGCAGCCGGCCGCGGCCCTGCAGGCGGGTGACCTTGTTCTTGCGCAGGAGGTAGGCGACCCCTTCACCAAGCTCCGTCACGACCCTGGCCTTGTGCCGCATGACGCCTGCAAGGTCGGCCCGCACATTGTCGACCAGGACGCCGAAAGCCTCGAGATTGCGGGCCATCTCCAGCCGCTCTGTGGCCTGCAGCAGCGCCTTTGACGGAATGCACCCGATGTTCAGGCAGGTTCCACCGAGGAGTTCCCGGTCGTCGATAACCGCCACCGACATGCCGAGCTGGCTCGCCCGGATGGCGCAGGGGTACCCGCCCGGCCCGCCGCCGATTATCACCAGGTCATAGGATGTCATCGAAGCCATCGCGTCAGCCTTCGCTGTAAGTGAAAGAGGGACGAAGGCGCCGGCCACCCGCATGAGCAAACATCAGGCGCCGCCCTCACGCGGGGAAGTCCGACGCGTCATCATTCGGAACCCGCTCCTGGGGAGGGCCGGAAGGCGGCGGAAGTCGATCTCCAGATCCTGAGCCGGCAGCCGGTAGTTCAGGCCGGCGAGCAAGCCGAGGGCCCGCTCCATCAATTCGACGACGATGCTTTCGCCGGGACAACGGTGACCGGTCAGGGCGTTCCCGCCGCCTTGGGGAATCAGGCCGAACGCGTCCCCGGAGCCGTCGATGAAACGCTCTGGCCGGAATTCGTCGGGATCGGTCCAGACGGCAGGATCGTGATTGGAGCCATAGAGATCGAGGATCACCTGCCGACCCACCGGGAAGTCAAGGTTGCGCCAGCGAAACGGCGCGCGCACACGCCCGATCACCGCCGGGAAAAACGGATAAAGGCGTCGCACCTCCTGAACGAAGGCGCGGCGGCGGCCGGCGTCCGCGGTGGCCAGACGGGCCGCCGCGGGGTGCGCCTGCATCGCGTGCGCCACAAACACGATATAGACCGAGGTCGCCACGGTCGGCCTCAGCACATTGGCCAGTTCGACCGCCGCCGTCCGGGCCGCCAACGGTTCGCCATCATCCGCGCTCGCCCAGGCCCAGGCGTAGGCGGCGGTGTCTGGATCCGGCGCCAGTCGTCCGGCGCGAATGCCCTCGATGATCGAGGCCAGCCAGGCGTCGACGCGTCGCCGCGCGTACCTCGACCACAGGTGGCGAGGCCCCCGCGATCCTGCCGCGTCAAACAGCGCCCTGAGGTGACTGACCCGTTTCGCTTCGTCGTCGGGATTCAGCGGCACCCCCGCCCAGCGGCAGACGGCGCGGGTGAGCACCGGCTGCAGGGCGTCGTACAGCACGATCTCTTCCTGGCCAGCCCATTCAACGGCCGCGCGTCGCCATTCCGCCTCGAACAGGTCGCCCAGCCGCGCGATCCGTTCCGGCGACATAAGAGCCATGAACACGCGTTTGCGGGCGCGGTGCGCTTCGCCATCCAGGCCCTGGACGCCGCCTTCGCCGAGCAGTGTGCGTCGGACAGGCGCCGGCATGGCGCCCGCGCGCGAGATGCGGGTCTCGTCGTAGAAGACCTGGGCCGCTTCGCGCCCTCTCAGACAGGCCGTCTCCTTCAGCGCCAGACGGGTCTCGATTGCGTCCGCGCCGGCCTGCTCGAACAGGCGGGAGATGCGCCTGTACGGGTCCGTCAAAAGGGCGAACGTCTGATCGGCGTGTCGCTGTGTCGATCGATGCGCCATCGAAGTCCTCCATGGACGAAGGGAGCGCGACGAGGGCCGCGGGATTACTCAAAACGTCGCGGTGACCCAATGGCTCCTGCATCATCCCGGGCCCGTTCTGACCTTCAGCGCCGACCTGCACGGCGAGGCCGAGGAGCGGTGCAAACCCGGGTCGGGTTCGTCTTCAAACCGGCGCCGAGGGATCGTGCAGGGCTTCGATCACCTTGCAGGCGGACACGCGGCCGCCGGCACATTCCGCCGTCATCCGCGAAAGCTCGCGTTGCAGGGCCCGGAGTCGGGCGATCTTATGCGTCACCTCCGCCAGATGACGTTCGGCGAGGATGCTGGCTTCGGCGCAGGGCCGATCAGGGTGATCGGACAGATCCAGCAGGGAGCGGATCGAGTCCAGATCGAAGCCCAATTGCCGTGCATGCCGAATGAACGACAGGCGGCGTTCCGCCGCGTCGTCATACATCCGCCGGTCGCTGGCGGTGCGCGGGGCGGCGGGAAGCAGGCCGATCTCCTCGTAGAAGCGGATGGTCGGGACCTTGACGCCGGTGGCCGCGGCGAGCTTGCCGATAGGGCGCAGGCCGGACGAGGCCGGGGAGGGCAGGGTCATCGCATCATCTCGCAGCAGCGGGCTGAAGGGCGGCAGGCGCAGGACGGAAAAGGATCATCGGCCCAGCCCCATGAGGACGATGGCGGCGCCGAAGGCGGCGATCGTGGAAGCGCCGGTAAGGGCCATGCCGAAGGCCCTGGCCGCCGCGCCCCGGGCATAACCGTGGGCGAACAACACGCGGCCGATCAGATAGAGGGCGACCAGCACCGGCAGCACGACCATCTCCTCGCCGCGCAGCACGGTGGCGAGCACCAGGTGGGCGCCCACCGCCAGGACCGTCTGCTCCAGGGTGTTCTGAAGCACGGCGGCAGGCACGGCGAGCCTCGAGCTGGGCGCCGCATAGGCGGAACCCGGCCGGTCGGCGTCGGACCGGAACCGGATGCTCGCCACGGCCCTCAAACAACCGGCGAGCCACAGGAAAACGAGGAGGTCCGCCTTCAGGGCGTAGGCCAGCCGATCAGCTGTCGCCATGTCCGGCGCGGCGCCCAGGAGACGTGGCGAAAGCCATAGCCAAGCTGACGCCACCGCCGCAGCGGTGATGAGAATCGCCAACCCCGAACGGACGGCGATCGCCTTCTGTTCGGCGGAAAAGGTCATCGCGCCGCCCGTCCCAGGGTCGACGTCGCCGGGCGGCCGTCCGAGCCCCGGACGGTCAGGAGGAGCAGCGCCACGCCGCAAACAATGGCCGCATCGGCGAGGTTGAAGGTCGGCCAGTGCGCGTCGCCCCAATGAAGATCGATGAAATCCGTCACCGCGCCGGAGCGCAGACGATCGAGCAGGTTCCCGAGCGCTCCACCGGCGATGAGGCTCGCCGCGACCGCCGTGACGGCGCTTCGCGTACGCCAGATCCAGGTCAGCAGGACGCCGATGATCAGGAATGCCACGGCGCTCAGGGCCCATCGTCCCACCGCGCCCGAGTCTGCGAACAGGCCAAAGGTGACGCCGGGATTGAATCCCAAACGCAGCGCGAGGAACGGCGTGAGGTCCACCGGGCTCTCGAGTCGGGCGCGAGCCGCGGCCTTGGCGGCCTGATCCAGAGCGGCGATCAGCATGAAGAACGAGAAGGCGATCGCCCGCATGCGGCTGGGACCGCGTCGCGACGGGTGCATCGTGATCATGAGGCCTCCTGTGGATTTCGTCCGATTGTGCGTCCTCTAGCTACTAGAGGATCAAGTCGGTTCCGCCAAACCGCGTCTTTTTGGGCGAGGCATCCATTTTTGTTCTTGATCCTCGAGCGACTGGAGGATGCATTCTCGTGGTGAAAGGCGGACTTCGATGACTGACTCCCTCTCGTCCCCCGAACCGGCGGCCGCCGGCTGCGGCTGCGGCGCGGCCGTCAAGTTCGACGGCGCCACGCCGGCCTATCGCCGCATCCTGATGGCGGTGATCGCTATCAACGGCGCCGCCTTCCTGGCCATCGCCGGCGGCGCGGCCCTGCAGGGCTCGGCCTCGCTGGGTGCCAACGCCCTCGACTTCCTGGCCGACGCCGCCACCTACGGCATCAGCCTGGCCGTGATCGGGCGCTCGGTCGCCGTGAGATCCGGGGCCGCCATCATCAAGGGCGCCAGCCTCGCGGCGCTGGCGCTGTTCATCCTTGGCTACGCGATCTGGCGGGCGACCTCGGGGGCGCCCCCGGAAGGCGTCGTCATCACCGGCCTGGGCGCCCTGGGCTTTTTCGCCAACGCCCTGGCCGCGCTGCTGCTGGTCCGCCATCGCGAAGGCGACGCCAATGTCCGTTCGGTCTGGCTGTGCACGCGCAACGACCTGATCCAGAGCCTGGTGGTCGCGGCCACGGGCGTGGCCGTCTGGTTGACCGCCTCTCGCTGGCCCGACCTGATCGCCGGCGCGATCCTGGCGGTGGTCTTCCTGCAATCCGGCTGGTCGATCATTCGTCAGTCCCGCGAAGAACTGAAGGCCGCCGCGTGACCGCGAACTTCACCCCCGCGCTCGGCCATACAGCCCTGAGCGGGCTGTATGATCCGGCCATCGCGCTTTTGACCCGGGAACCGCTGTGGCGGAGCCGCCTTCTCGAACAGGTGGCTCCGTCCCCTGGCGAGACGATCATCGATCTTGGATGTGGAACCGGCTCATTCGCGATCGCCATGGCGAACCGGGCGCCGGACGCGCGCATCTTCGGCCTCGATCCCGACGGCGACATCCTCAGGCGGGCCGAGACGAAGACGGCCGCTGCAGGTCAGGCCGTCCGTTTCATCCAGGGGTTTTCGCGCGATGTGGCGGCGCTCCTGGGCGAGGACGCCGCCGACAAGGTGGTCTCCAGCTTGGTCTTCCATCAGCTGCCCATGGCCGAGAAGCGAGCGGGCCTCGCCGCGAGCCTGCGGGCGCTCAAGCCGGGCGGAACGCTGCATGTCGCGGACTACGGCCGCCAGTCGGGTGCGATGCGCGTGCTCTTCCGCCTGGTGCAGTCTCTGGACGGCTACGAAAACACCCAACCGAACGCCGACGGCGTTCTGCCTACGCTGATGGCCGAGGCCGGCTTCACACAGGTTCAAGTGCTCGATGTCATCCCGACCGCCACCGGATCCATCTCTCTGTATCGGGCGGTGCGACGATGAGGCGATTGATGTCGCGGCGCACCGTGTTATGGGACGGCATGGGGTTTCCCTCGACTAGGCATGGGTGGATGGCGGCGCTGCTCGCGTCGTTCCTGGCCCTGTTCGTCCTGGTTTCCGCAGCCGACGCCTTCGCCTGCGCACCCGAGACCGGAAGCTTGCAAGGCCTGGCCGCGTCGGACGTCGTCGCTGTGTCCGATACAGGTCACGGCGAACGCAAGGACGCAGCAGGTCAGGTCGCCTGCGCCCACGGCCATTGCCACCATTGCGGCATTACCGCGCCGCCGGCGATTGACGACATGAGGTCGATGGCCCTCGATCGCGCGCCCTTGGCGCCATCGCTCGATCAGGCGCCGGCCTCCCGGATGCCCGCCGGTCCCATGCGCCCGCCCAGAACCTGACGTGACCTCGCGTTCGCGCGCGCCCTTCACGTCAACCTTCCGGGACATGAGACATGCCATCCCCTATTCGCCGCTTGCCGCCTTTCGCGGTCGGCTGCGCTGTGGTCGCCCTGACGACCGCCTTGACCGGCCCGGCCTGGGCCGATCCCGCGCCATCCTTCCGGACCCTGCTTGAGCGCATAGGGGCCAGCCCCTCCGCGGCCGAGGCCGACGCCTTGCTCGAAGCGGCCGAGGCCCGGGTGCGCCAGGCGCGCGTGCGGCCCAACCCGACCGCCGCCCTCGAGGCGGAGAACGCCTTCGGCAGCGGTCCCTTTTCCGGCTACGACAACGCCGAGACCACGCTCTCGCTCACCCAGGACCTCGAACTGTGGGGCCGGCGCGGCGCCCGGGTCGAGGTGGCGCGGGCGGAGGCCGGAACGGCTTCGCTGCGTCGCGATCAGGCGGTCGTCGACGCCGCCGGACGGCTCGCACTCGCCTACGCCGAAGCGGAAGCCGCCGAGCGGCGCTTCGCCCTGGCCGAGGAGGCGCTCAGCCTGACCATCGCGGACGCCCGCGCCGCCCTGGTGCTCGTGGAGGAGGGACGCGAGCCCATGCTGCGCGGCATCCAGGCCGAGAGCGAGGCGGCGGCGGCCCGCGCGACCCGTGACGAGGCGCAGGCCGAGCGGGACGCGGCGTTCGCCCGCCTGACGGCTGTCGCGATGCTGCCCGCGCCGGTCACCTCGATCGTCGACAGCCTGCTGGACGACGCGCCGACCCGGACGGCCATCGAAGCCGCTCCCGGGGCGCCGGCCGTTCGCGTCGCCGAGGCCGAACGCGAAGCGGCCGAACGGCGGATCGCCGTCGAGCGAGTGCGCGCGCGGCCCGATGTCAGCGCCAGCGTCGGCGTTCGGCGTTACGAAGCCGAGGATGCGACAGCGCTGACCTTCGGCATCAGCATGCCGCTGCCCCTGTTCGACCGGAACCGCGGCAATATCGACGCGGCCCAGGCCGAGTTCCGCGCCGCGGACGCCCGCCTGGCCGGCGCGCGCCAGGAGGCCGAGGCCGACGGTCAGGCCGCGGTCGCCCGGCTGAACGCCTCGGTGAGCCGCGTCGCGGCCGCCGACGCCGGCGTGACCTCATCCGAGGAAGCCTATCGCCTGTCCCGGATCGGCTTCGAGGCCGGCCGCATCTCGCAACTGGAGCTGCGCGGAACCCGCGCCGCCCTCATCACCGCCCGCAACGCCGCCGTCGACGCCCGCCTGGCGCGCGTCCGCGCCGAAATCGATCTCGCGCGCCTGCAAGCGCGCGCACCCTTCGGAGGGGTCCAATAATGCGCAAGCCGCAATCCAACAGAACGCTGCTCATTGGCGGCGTCGCCGCCGTCGTCCTGCTCGGAGGCGGCGGGCTGTTCCTGGCTCTCAATCGCGACGCGCGGCCGGCCGCCGAGGGCGAGGCCGGTCACGCGGAAGAGGAGGGGCACGCGGAAGGCGAGGGCGCCGAGGCCCCCGAAGGCGTCGTGGCGCTCACGGCCGAACAGATCCGCGCCGCCGGCATCGCCGTGGTCGCCGTCGGCGCCGGCGGCGGGTCAGAGACCCGGCTGGCGGGACGCGTCGAGCCCATGGTCGATGCGCGCGCCGCCGTGGCCGCCTCGGTCGGCGGCCGGGTCGAGCGCGTGCTCGTCGCGCCGGGGCAGTCCGTGCGCGCCGGTCAGGCCCTCGCCACATTGGTCAGCGGCGACGCCGCGACCTTCCGCGCCGACGCCGACGCGGCGGTGGCGCAGGCCGAAGCCGCGCGCCAGGCCTATCACCGCGATCGCAACCTGGCCGACCAGGGCGTGGTGGCCCGGCAGGAGGTGGAGACCTCCCGAGCCCAGTCGCTCAGCGCCGAGGCGTCGGCGCGCGCCGCCCGCGCCAGGGCTTCGGCGGCCGGATCGCCAAACGCTTCGGGACGGCTGAGCGTGACCAGCCCGATTTCGGGCGTCGTCACCTCGGTGCAGGTCGGCCCCGGAGGCTTTGTCCCCCAGGGCGGCGTCGTCGCCGAGGTCACCAACCCCGCGCGGATTGAACTGGTCTTCAACGCGCCGCCGGCTCTGGCCGCCCAGGTCCGCGCCGGATCGCGCCTGAGGGCGACCGGGCCCAACGGGGAATTCGAAGCCGTCGTCACCGGCGTGGCGCCCGGCGCCGGCGCCGAGAGCGGCGCGACGATCATTCGCGCCCGGCCGTCGGGCGTGTCGCTGCCGCCGACGGGATCCGCCGTCACCGGCGCCATCGTTACGGGCGATGCCGTCCCCGGCGGCCTGACGGTCCCCAGCGAAGCCGTGCAGACCATCGAAGGCGCGACGGTCGTGTTCGTTCAGGTCCAGGGCGGCTTCCGGGCCGTCCCGGTGCTGGCCGGTCGTCAGGCGGGAGGGCGCACGGAGATCCTGCGCGGCCTCGACGAGGGTGAACGCATCGCCGCCGCCAACGCCTTTCTCTTGAAAGCCGAACTCGCCAAGGGCGAGGCCGGCGATGACGACTGAGGCGCGGCATGTTCAAATCCATCATTGAAGCCTCGGTGCGCTTCCGCTGGTTCGTTGTGTTGGCGACCGCGCTGGTCGCCGCGCTCGGTCTGTTCGAACTGACCAAGCTGCCGATCGACGCCGTTCCGGACATCACCAACCGGCAGGTCCAGATCACCACCGTCGCCCCGGCGCTCGCGCCGGAACAGATCGAGCGGCAGGTCACCTATCCGCTCGAGACGGCCATGGCCGGCATTCCCGGACTGACCAGCACTCGCTCGTTGAGCCGCAACGGCTTCAGCCAGATCACGGTCATCTTCACCGACCAGACGGACATCTATTTCGCGCGCCAGCAGGTGGCCGAACGCCTCGCCCAGGCGCGCGAAAGCATGCCCGAGGGCGTGGAGCCGGCATTGGCGCCGATCACCACCGGCCTCGGCGAGGTCCTGATGTGGACCGTGGACTATCTGCCGTTCAACAGCCGCAACCTCGCCCGGCCGGGACAACCCGGCTGGCAGCCAGGCGGCGTCTACCTGACCCCCGAGGGGGAGCGGTTGACCACGCCCGAGGCGCGCGCCACCTACCTGCGCACTGTTCAGGACTGGATCGTCGCGCCGCAGATGCGGACGACGCCCGGGCTCGCCGGCGTCGACACCATCGGCGGCTATGTGAAGGAATACGCCGTCCGCCCCGACGCCGCCCGCCTGTCAGCGTATGGGCTGGGGCTGGGCGACCTCGTCACGGCCCTGGAGCGGGCCAACACCCAGGCCGGAGCCGGCTACGTCCAGCGCGGCGGCGAGGCGCTGACCGTCCGGACCGACGCCCTGGCCTCCACCGTCGAGGATCTTGCCCAGGCCCCGGTCGTCAACCGGGGCGGCCTGGTGGTGCGCGTCGCCGATGTGGCGACGGTCGAGGTCGGGCAAGCTCCGCGGCTGGGCGGCGCGAGCCGCGATGGCCACGAGTCGGTGCTCGGCACGGCCTTGATGATCGCCGGCGGCAACAGCCGCACCGTGGCCCAGGCCGCCGGAGAGCGCCTCGAGGAGGTGCGCGAGACCCTGCCCCCCGGGATCGAGGCGATGACCGTGCTCGACCGAAGCGCCCTGGTGAACTCCACCATCGGCACGGTGGCGCGCAATCTGACCGAAGGCGCCCTGCTCGTCATCGTCGTGCTGTTCCTGCTGCTGGGGAACCTGCGGGCGGCGAGCATCACCGCCCTGATGATCCCGATCAGCTTCCTGTTCGCCGTCATCGGCATGAACCGCTTCGGCATCAGCGGAAACCTGATGAGCCTCGGCGCCCTCGACTTCGGCCTGATGGTCGACGGGGCGGTGGTGGTGGTGGAGAATACCCTGCTGATGATGACCCGGCGGCGCGCGGAATTGGGCCGCATGCTCAGCCGTCACGAACGACTGGACGTCGCCATGGCCGCGGCCCGGCAGATGGTGAAGCCGGCCGCCTTCGGCCAGCTGATCATTCTGCTGGTCTTCACCCCCCTGCTGATGCTCGAGGGCGTGGAGGGTAAGACCTTCATTCCCATGGGGGCGACCGTCATGCTCGCCCTGGTCGGCGCCTTCATCTTCTCCTTCACCTTCGTCCCGGCCATGACTGCGCTGCTGGTACGCGACCCGAAAAGCGCCCACCTCGACGCCAACGACCGCGTGCAGGAGCACGAAACCTGCGTCCTGCGCTTCGCCCGCCGCTGGATCCAACCCGCGATCAGCGCCGCCGTAGACAAGCCCCGTGTCGTGCTCGCCTCGGCCCTGGGCGCCTTGGTCGTCGGCAGTCTGGCCTTCGCCACCCTCGGCCGGGAGTTCATTCCCACCCTCGATGAGGGCGATATCGCCATGCAGGCCCTGCGGGTGCCGTCCGCTTCGCTGGACCAGTCCTTGGCTATGCAGATGGCCCTCGAGCGGGTCGTCAAGGCCCAGCCCGAGGTGGAGACGGTGTTCTCGCGCACCGGCACGGCGGAGGCCGCCGTCGATCCCATGCCGCGTAACATCTCCGACAGCGTGATCATCCTCAAGGACCGAGGCGACTGGCCAGACCCGGGCCTCGAAAAGGAGGCGCTCATCGAGCGCATTGAGGAGGCGGTTAGTCAGCAGATCGGCAATAATTTCGAGTTCAGCCAGCCGATCGAACTGCGCTTCAACGAACTGATCTCCGGCGTCCGGACCGATTTGGCGGTGCTGGTCTACGGCGACGACTTCGACACCCTGCAGAGGGTCGGCGAGCAGGTGGCTCGCGCATTGGAGGAAACACCGGGTTCCGCCGACGTTCGAGTGGAACAGGCGTCGGGGTTGCCGACGCTGACGGTCAGCGTCGACCGCTTCGCGGCGGCCAACTACGGCCTGTCGGCGGCGGACGTCTCGGAGGCGGTCTCCACCGCCATCGGCGGAACAGAGGCTGGACGCATCTTCGAAGGGGATCGGCGCTTCGACGTTGTCGTCCGTCTGCCCGAGGCGACCCGCAACGATCCAACCAGCCTGGCCGCCCTGCCGATCGTCTCCTCGAGCGGCGTGGTGGTGCCCCTGTCCTCGGTGGCGCGCATCCAGACCGCCGAGGGGCCCAACCAGATCAGCCGCGACAACGGCAGTCGGCGCATGGTGGTGCAGGCCAACGTCCGCGGCCGGGATCTCGGCGGTTTCGTCACGGATGCGCAGACGCGGGTGGAGCGGATCGATCTTCCGCCGGGCGTCCGGCTCGATTGGGGCGGTCAGTTCGAGAATCTCAAGCGCGCCGAACAGCGTCTGGGCCTCGTGGTTCCGATCGTATTCATCCTCATCGGGGTCCTGCTTTTCATGGCCCTCGGCTCATTCGCTGAAGCCGGTCTGGTGTTCGCCTGCGTCCCGCTCGCCTTGGTCGGCGGGGCCCTGGCGCTGCTCTTGCGCGGCATGCCCTTCTCCGTCTCGGCGGCGGTCGGCTTCATCGCCGTCTCGGGGGTGGCGACCCTGAATGGCCTGGTGCTGATGCAGGCCATCCGCGAGCGGCTGACGGCGGGCCTGGCGCCGCGTGAGGCCGCGATCGAAGGGGCGTCCAGCCGCCTGCGGGCGGTTCTGACCACCGCCCTGGTGGCCATCGTGGGCTTTATTCCCATGGCCATCGCCCACGGGGCCGGGGCCGAGGTCCAGAAACCATTGGCCACAGTGGTCATCGGGGGCCTTTTGACGGCGACTGCGTTGACACTGCTGGTGTTGCCCACCTTCGCCGCCAAGGCGGTGAAGCATCGCAAGGCGGAAGGGATCGAGGATTGATGAGCGAACGAGACGAGACGGAAGGCGTCCAGCGCCGCACCCTGCTGGTGGTGTTGATCCTCAACGCCGCCCTGTTTGTAGGGCTCGGGATCGGCGGCTTGCTCGCCGATTCCAGCGCTCTGCTGGCCAATGCCCTGGACAATGCGTCTGACTCCGCCGTCTACCTCATCAGCTTTCTGGCGGTGGGCCGCGCCCTGATCTGGAAGACCCGCGCCGCCCGGGCCTCCGGAATCCTGCTGCTGATCTTCGCTGCGGGCGTCCTGCTGGACGTGCTGAGACGAACGCTGATGGGGACGGAGCCCATAGGCTGGACGATGATGGGCATGGCGGTGGTCGCCGCCATCGTGAACCTGGTGTGCCTGGAACTGATCCGGCGCCAACGCAGCGAGGATGTGAACATGAAGGCCGCCGAGACCTTCAGCTTCAACGATTTCGCCTCCAACGGCGGCATCCTGATCGCGGGTGGCCTGGTCCTGTGGCTGGATCAGTCCTGGCCGGATCTGGTCGTGGGCCTAATCGTGGCCGGCATCGCCGTGAAGGGCGGCGTCGACATCCTCCGCGACTCCCGGGCCGAAACGAGAGCGGGGGAAGAAGCCTGAGTGACGACGGCGGCTACGCCCATGATCACACGGCCGGGGCCAAAGCCCGGGTCGGTGGCGAAGTGAGCGGCCCGCGCTGATAACCATTCCTTGCCCCGTTGCGGACTAGGCTGCGCCCATGGTCCGCAGCGACGCCGCGCCGATGAAGTCCCGCCCACCGCGCATCGCCCGCGGCGGCTGGCTCGACGCGCTCCGCTTCATCGTCGGGGCGCTGATCATCCTCTACCATTTCCGCGAGGCCTCGCCGGTCCCGCTGCCCCAGCTGCATCCGGTGATCGACCGCGGCTATCTGCTCACCGACTTCTTCATCATCGACTCCGGTTACGTCCTGGCGCGCATCTACGGCGACCGGCTCGCCGCCGGTCAGGCGTCGCTGCGCGCCTATGCGCGCCAGCGGCTGCTGCGGGTCATTTCGGCCCACCTCGTCGTCAGCCTTATCCTCGTCGTCCTCGTCGGCGGCGCGGCTCTGGCGGGGATCGCGCCCAGCAACCCGCGCTGGTTCGACTGGTCGCAGCTGCCGGCCCAGGTGCTGCTGCTCCAGGCCTGGGGCGTGCCGGGCGGGCAGGGGTGGAACGCCCCGACCTGGACGCTCTCGGCCCTGATTGCCTGCTACCTCCTGCTGCCCTGGATCTGCCGGGCCCTGTGGCGCTGGCCGCCGATCGCCGTGGTGATCGGCGCGACGCTGCTGGTCGTCGGCGCCGACCTCGCGGCCTCGCTGTGGCTCGGCGATCCGATCTACCGCCTGCCGATGCGCTACGGCGTCCTGCGCGCCTTGCCGCTGTTCCTGCTCGGGGTCGCGGCGGCCTTCTACGGTTCACGCGTCTATGTCGCATCCCGTCTGGCCGGCGCGATCGGGGTCGGCGCCGCCATCGCGCTTGTCATCCTTCAGGCCTTCGGCGCCTTCAGCCTGTTGTCGCTGGGCCTGATGACCGTGATCATCTGGGCCGCCGGGGCCGTATCGGTGCGCAGGCCGTCACGCCTGATCGAACATCTGGCCCTGATGTCGTTCTCGATGTTCCTGACCAATGAGGTCACCCGTATCGTTTGGTTCGGCCTGCTCGACGCCCTGGGCCAGGACGCCCTGTCGTCGGGGGTTCGCTGGGCGCTGTGGTCGATCGATTTCATCGGCGCCTTCGCGGCCGCGGCGGTGTTCCGCTATGGCTTCGACCGGCCGGTGCAGAGCTGGCTCAACCCGTCGCGCGTCAGGCTGGCGGCTGCGGACAGGAACGCACCCGCGACGCCTCGGGCGTCAGGCGCCGTTGTGGCGGCCGAACACGCGGGTTGAACCATCGTTGAGGATCAGGACGGTCGTATAGGGTTCGCGCCCGGCGGCTTCCATGCCCGGCGAGCCAGCCGGCATGCCGGGGGCGCTCAGCGCCCGGGCGCCGGGGCGTTCGCTGAGCAGCCGGTCGACGTCGCCGGCCGGAACATGGCCCTCGATCGCATAGGGGCCGACGACCGCCGTGTGGCAGGAGGCCAGCCGGTCCGGAACGCCATGTTGCGCCCGGGTCGGCGCGAGATCTTCGCGCTCGACGACCTCGACGGTCCAGCCGGCCTGGCGCATGTGGGCGATCCAGCCGCCGCAGCAGCCGCACCAGGGCGTCTTGTAGGCGGTCATCCGCTTCGGCGGCGCGGCGAGGGCCGGGGCGGCGAAGGCGGCGAGGGACAGGCCGCTCAGGATGGACCGGCGGTCAAGGATGGTCGGAGAACGGTTCATGGCGGTCCTGGGTGACGATGACGCCGCGGCTTAGCCGGGCGTGTGACCTGCGTGCCCGCCGCTCTGCGGCGTTTCGGGAGCGGGCGCCGGAGCCGGGGCGGGTGCGTCCGGAGCCGGGGCCGGAGCGTTCATCTCGTCGCAGCACTCCATGGCGGCGCCGGGGGCCATGTCCTTGCAGCAGGCGCAGGCCTCCGCCGCGAGCACCGCGCCGGCGCTGAGGGCGAGGAAGGCGGCCGCCGCGGCGGCGATCTTGAGGGTCATCGCGGGTCTCCTTGAAATCGAGCCGCCTTGATCGGCCCGCGGGCGTCCGCCGTCAATGGGCGACCCCTGCGGTCAGGTGTCCACCCGTTCGACCGCGACCCAGCGTCCGCCGCGCTTCTCGACCACGAAGCGGGCGGACGTTTCCTCGAAGGCCGGCACGTCGCCGTCCCGGAACCAGATCCACGGGCGCGACCGGCTGCCCGGGCGCACGAAATAGGCGCGGCTGGAGCCGGCGTCCTGCCATTCGATGGTGACGGTCTTGCGGAGGGGCATGGCAAGAACAAACGCAGAACACGAAGCGGGGTCAAGCCGGCTTCGCGCGCCCGCCGTCGTCATCCACAGGCGCACGCCGGGACGCCGCCCAGAAGGCTAAGGGCTCCGCCCTCGCGCGGGTCAGGGTGAAGCGGCTGCGCCGCCGGACCGGCCGGTCTCCCCGACCTTCCGCGCGGTCATGCTGTTCATTTTCATCATCGTCGTCGGCTTGTGCAGGCCGGGCGATCCCCCTCCGGCCGGTCCGCCCTGGCCCTTGCTACCCCGGTCTCGCCGACGGGCAGGGTTTCAGGTGCGCAGTTCGCGTCCCTGCAACCCATGCCCAAAGGAGGCAGACATGACTGCTCAATCCATCGAAACCGCCGCGACCGAAGCGACCGCGCCGCAGCACGGCTCGGAGATCACCGTGCCGCTCAACCGGCTCAAGGCCTCGCCGAAGAATGCGAGGAAGACGCCGCACAGCCCGGCGACCATCGAGGCCTTCGCGGCCTCCATCAAGGCCAAGGGGGTGTTGCAGCCGCCCGTGGTCGAGATCGAGCGGGACGGGGAGGGCGCGCCCACCGGAAACTACCTCGTCACCATCGGCGAAGGGCGCCGTCAGGGGCTGCGGCTGCTGGCCAAGCGCAAGGCCATCAAGCGGACCCATCCGGTGCGGGTCATCGTGGACGCCGAGAACGACGCCCACGAGATCAGCCTCGACGAAAACATGACCCGTGAGGCCATGCACCCCGCCGACCAGTTCGAGGCCTTCCAGCGGCTCGCCGCCGAGAAGGGCTACGGACCCGAAGAGATCGGCGCCCGGTTCGGAGTGTCGGCCCATGTGGTGCGCCAGCGGCTGCGGCTCGGGTCGGCGGCGCCGGAGTTGATGACGGCCTATCGGGAGGGGACGCTGGCGCTCGACCAACTGACCGCCTTCTGCGTCAGCGAGGACCGCGAGCGGCAACGGCAGGTGCTGGAGCAGATCGGGCCGCACACCCCGGCCTACGCCATCCGCCGCGCCATGACCGAGGCCAAGGTCCGCGTCGATGACCGGCGCGTCCGCTTCGTCGGCGTGGAGGCCTACGAGGCCGAGGGGGGCGGGGTGCTGCGCGACCTGTTCACCGAGGACGGCGGCGGCTGGCTGGAGGATGTGGTCCTGCTGGACCGGCTGGTCGGCGACAAGCTGACCGGACTGGCCGACGAGGCCCGCGAGCGCGAGGGCTGGAAATGGGCCGAGGCCTGTCTGGACTACCCCGACGTTTCGGCGTTCGGGCGGGTCTATCCGGTGGCGGTCGAACGGTCGGACGCGGACGTCGCCGAAATCGCGGCCCTGTCCGAGGAATACGACCGCCTCGTCTCTGAAACCGACGCGGCGGAAATGTTCCCCCCCGAGGTGGACGCCCGGCTGGAGGAGATCGACAAGGCCTTGCAGGCCTTCGGCCCGGACTTCGCCTATGCCGGCGAGGCCAGGGCGCGGGCCGGGGTCGTGGTGACGCTGGGTCACGACGGCCTCGCCCGCTTCGAGCGCGGACTGGTCCGCGCCGAGGACGTGCCCGCCGATCCGCCGTCGCCGTGGCAGGAGGAAGAGGCGGCGGACGAGAGTGCGGACAATTCGCCGGGCTCGGAGGCGGAGGCCGCCGAGGACGAGGCGCCCTCGGCCTTGTCGGATCGTCTGCTGATCGACCTGACCGCCCACAAGACCATGGGTCTGCGCGACGCGGTGCAGGCCGATGTGAATGCGGCGCTGGCGACGGTGGTTCACGCGCTCGCCCTGCAGGTCTTCTATCCGGGCTACGGCGTCTGGACGCCGTTGCAGCTTCGGTTGACGACGACCGGGCTGGAGCGGCTGGCGCCGGGGGTGGAGGACGGCCCCGCCGGACGCCGGGTCAGCGACCGGTGCGAGGCGTGGGGCGCGCGCCTGCCCGAGCGCCCGGAAGACCTCTGGGGCGTGGTGGCCGCGCTGCCGCCTTCGGAGCAGTTGGACCTGATGGCCTGCTGCGCCGGGGTCGGTCTCTACGCGGTGCGCGATCCGCACGACCGGCGGCCCGGCGCCTTGGCGCAGGCCGAGACGCTGGCGACGGCTGTAGGGCTCGACATGGCCGGGACGTGGACGGCGACGGCGGCCAGTTACTTCTCGCGGGTGGCCAAGGCGCGGGTGCTGGAGGCGGTGACCGAGGCCGTCAATCCGGAGGAAGCGGGCCGGATCGCCGGGTTCAGAAAGGGCGACATGGCCGAGGCGGCGGAACGGCTAGTGGAGGGTCGGGGCTGGCTGCCGTCGGTGTTGCGGACGCAGGCTGGTGTGCCTGCGGAGGCGCAGGAGGCAGGCGAGGGTGCTGACGACGAAACCCGCACCGCGCCGAACGACGACGCCTATGCGTTCGCGGCCGAATAGCCGCAGCGCACAGATCGAGCGAAAACTCGCCGCGCGCCCTTTGGGGGCGCGCGGCTTTTTCATGGCTTGATGGCGGCTCGTGACTCTGAGCCGTCGTCGATCTGGTCTGCTTTGCGGGAGCGGGTAGCTAAGCAAATCGAGTATCGAGATCTTGGGGTGCGGACTCTGTTAATTTTGACCGCTGACGCAGGTCAGTCTGATCCTTCACCCTCCGTGAGGGCTGCCTCAGCGACCCGGTTCCAGAAGGTGCAAACCGCATCGTTGTATCGGTTCATGTCAGCCTCGCTGACGATGAACTGAGACAAGGGCTCTTTCGCGGGCATGTACCAAGGGCGCAGTCGGATGATCTCGCTATCGGGTGCCCACAGTTCCGGATGGGCTTCCCAAAGTTCGGTCAGGGAACGTCCCGGACCGTGCCTCACCGCATTAGCGACGAGGTGCAGTTCCCGGAGCGTGGCGTATTCCGGGAATGTCGAGAGGCCGCATCCCCGTAGGCGGCGGACGTGCTTGTCGACCGCTTCCGGCGACGCGCTTTTCCTGAATTTGGAGAAGTCCGTGGCACCTGATGATCCGAAGGCCTGGGTTTCGCACAACCATTCCACCACGTCGTTCTGCCACTGGCCGTTCAACGTCAGGGCGATGGCCTTGAGCAGATTGTTGCTGAGGGTGGGGATCCACCACTGACCTTCGCCACCGAGGTCCTCGTAAGCGTGACGGACCGCCTCGTGGTGACCCTTCATGCTGAAATAGAATAGTTCACCCGTCCGGTTCGCATAGCGCTGGACCGCGTGATCCAGCGTCCGGGAAATCCAGTCTTCGGGAACATCGAGACGTGCCTTCGTCATTAGCTTACGGTCACAGGTCGCGATGGATCGCTCAGGGGATGCCCAAACAGAACGCCCATTTCGTCTTGGTCGATGGGGACAAGCGCCCGGATCGTTCCGAGCTCCGCGTCGGCGCAGACGCAGACATCGGCGGTCCCGACAATGAGGAAGGCGAGCGGGCGTCGCTGCTCACGTCGCGACTTGAGCCAGGACGCCCGGTCGATCACCGAGGGGGTCGGGCGGAGTTCCGGGTGGGAATGCCATTCGCCAATATGGGTTACCAGACCGCCAGACCGTCTCCATGCTGCATCCGCAAAGGCCTGGTGACCGGCTGGAGATCGCCAGAACCGTGTCGGGGACCAACGGTCGCTGTTCTGAGGAGCGGAAGCGTCGATGACATGAAGATCGCGGCCACGATAGCTCCCCAACAGAATCCCACCGACCTCGTGTCGAAAGGCTGCGGCTTCTGCGATGGCCTTGATGCGGCTCAACACCATGTGTTCGACAAGGACGTTGCGGGGGGCCGAAACTCAAGTCACCGGGCCTTGGCAGGCCGGACAAAGCGGCTCGATGGGCCAGTTTCGGTCCTTCGGAGGAGCCGTATGCTCGAGATCCAGCACCCGAGTGCGGACGCGAGGACCTGGCATGTCGGGTGCCGCCGCCCATTCAAGGGCGGCTTGAACGACAAGGGTGGCAGCGAGCATCGGCGCCGGGGCTGCATAGTTGATATGAGCGCCATCGCCGCAGGTGCCGCTCTCGACCGCCGTGGTCACGCCGGGTTTGAGGGGATTGGCTTTGAGTTCGCCGTGGTTAGGCCGCAAGCACTTTAGACAGGCATGGGCTGAGCGGGTGACCAGCACGGTCTGGGCCGCCAGACCATTGCCGTGGATGGCGGCGTGGATCACCGGGGGGAAGGGCTTGCCTAGGCGGCGGGTCGTTACGGCCAAATCGTTGAGACGAAGGCCCACAGGTGTTGAGCCAGTCGCGTCGATGACGAGGTCGTAGTCTTGGAGTCGGGCTGTGACCCCGAACACGTCGGTGGCCACGCCCTCCACCGTCAGGTCGGGATGGAGCCGTCGAACTTCGGCGGCGAGAGCGCCGGCCTTGGCGAGGCGAACCGCGGAAACCGGCAGGACATGGCGGCCAAAATTGGCGGTCGAGAACTGATCGCCGTCGATGATCAACATGGGGCGCTGAGATTGACCGGCGCCGGACCTCGCCAGCTCTAGGCAGACTCGGGAACCAATTGCGCCCGCGCCCACGACTGCGACGGCCTTTCCGATAAGGGGAGAAGGCGCGCTGAGCCGGCCGTTGACCAAGTCCGGGAGAGCGACGCTGTCGGCAAGGCCACGATCGAGGGTCATCTCGTTCTCTCCGTGAGATATGGATCGGGCGCGACGATTCTGGGGCGCTTTCGCATAGGCGATCCTGGCGAACTCGGGCCATTTGAATGACGCGGCGACGACCCCGTTCTCGGCCGCAAGGATGATGTGCCCCTTGTCCACCAAGGCAGGCGCAAATGCGTGGGCGATGGCGTCCGGCTCATCGACGAAATGCGCGATCCAAGTCTTTAGCGTGGCGAGGGTTTTGCCCGGCCCTCCGCCTCGCCGAATGTCGAAAGGGCGGTTGCCGCGCAGCACATATGCCTGCCGTACATCGTCAGGCTTGTCCCGGCTCCATCGGCTAACCCGTTCTGGTGTCGTGATCACCAAACTGTCTCGCCCGCCGACCCTGTTCCAGGTGCAGCAGCGCGCGCGACCGGAGAACCCTGCGGGGAGGTCCGTATAGAGATAGGTGTCAGGGTTCCAGTAGGAGACGAACTCCCTTTGGCGGTCGGCGAGCGTGGAAGCGTGGAGCACTTGGTCGAGCGTCTCTTTGGCGGACTCGAGCACCCTAAGGATGGCCCCTCCGGCATTGTAGGGATCATATTCCTCGACCTCTTTCTCGGCGAAGCAGAGGCTGTCATCGGCGTTCAGGTGGGCCAAAAGGCGCCTGCGGATCGCGAGGTCTTCGACATAGATCTTCGGTGGCGTCGTCATCACCGGATCAGTCACGCAGACCGCGACCGCGATGGTGGTCCTCCCCGACCGGAGGTCGCCGCGATAGCGGGTGATCCCGCGTCGGCTTTGCACATAGGCGAACCCTCGCGCCTTGAGGGCGGCGTCGAGGGCCGCCCAAGCGCGGGTCTCCAGAGGCGTCACCCGGAGGTCTGGGACCCCACCCGGGGCGATGGGCTTTGCGCTGCAACGGTGGAGCGCACCTGGCTTGCGGATGCGATGGGCGACACAAGAGCGGCGTTGTCCGGCACCCGATGACCGAAGAGCCTGCGGAAGCGCTCGACGACATTGAAGATGCTGGTCTCGTTGTTGAGAGCACCGTCCAATTCACTGGCGAGGGCGCGCGCTTTGAGTTCGAACTGGTTCTGCTCGGTTGTGGTCCAGTTGTCGTTCAGGGCCTTGTCGTCAACCACCGGGTTCCACACCACGCCCGCGATCTTGGCGGACAGGGCGCGGGCCACCACCAGCAGCCCGTCGTCGTCCCGCCCAGGCTGGGGCGGGGTATTGGCTTCGTCCAAGGCTTCAACAGCGCAGACCATCAGGACCAGAGAGCTCAAACGACAGCTGTCCCAGTGGTAGTCCCGCCACGCCTTGAGATAGCGAGTAAGCCGCTTTAGGTCGGTCCAGCTGGCATGACGCGCCGCCGCATTGACGAACCAGTCCTCGAGTTCCAGCGGGTCCGACTGCTCCCAGCCTGTAGTCCGGTGGGCGACATAGATCTCGCTCGGATCGAGCCGGATTTCGGGCGGCGGGGACGAGAACGCGGAGCCGGCCATTGCGCGATTGGCCGCCGCATGAAAGGCTTTTTCAAGTAGGGCCATCTTCACGTCAGGGATGGCGTAGATGTTGAGGTCGAGGTGCGCTTCCGCATCAATCACGACCCGGACGCAGATGCTTTTGCTTGTGTCGAGGGTCCAGCCTTGGGCGTCGCAGAGGGCGCCCAGGATGCGTTCGACGATCGCGAACAGCGTGTTCGAGGCCACGGCCGGGTTGAGCCCGACGATCGACATGGGGACATACATGCCGTCATCGAGGTCGAGTTGCTGACAGGCCTTCGCGGGCTGATTCAGCGTGCCGTACGCCCAAGATCCTTGGGTGCGGAACTTCGGGGTAAAGGACAGGGCGGCGGGGTCCGGAACCCCGTGCGCCTTGACCAGAGGGACCTCGTCCTGGGTCAGATAGGCACCGGCCACCCGCAGCCCTGCACGAAGCGCGTTGCGGACCAGCTTCTGTGCGGTCTGGAGTTTGTGCTTCTGCGCGTCGGTGATAACCAGTTCGCATCTCAGGCACGGTTGATTCGCCGCCTGATGAAGAAGCCGATGTGCATTATACCGCATGTTGTTGTCCTGAGCGCGCCCGAACCCTACATCTAGGGTTAAAGATTGTGACCGCAAGGGGGCGAAATGCATTCCGTTCTGGGTTGGAAGGCTTGGCTCACGGCAGCTTTGGCGATCTGCGTCGCGATCATTGGCGCGCGCTTGTTGGTCGGAAGCGAAATCCTCCCGTCATTGCAAAGCGGTATGAGCCTGACCTCGCTTTTAGTGACGGTTTTCGTCGCGACGCCGATCTGGCGGCTGCTGTGGCTTGTCCCCTATTTTCAACGCAAGGCTCCGCAGCTTGACGGGGAGTGGTCGGGCGTGGTCGCCTCGAATTGGTCCGTCGTCGAGCGGCTTAAGGAGGCGGCCAAACAGGCTGGCGCACCCGCTCTCGACGTGGATGACTTGGCTAGGCCCTTGCCGGACTTGGTCGAGGTTCCCGTGTCGGTGAAAATCCGGACCACCTTCGCCCGGATTTATCTCGAACTCGAAAGTGCCGACGATCGCTATCAGATATCAACCCTGAAGGCCGTTGAACTAAGGCCGGCGAACGAAGCCGGGGACGCCGTCCTCAGCTATGTCTTCGAGGGGCGGGTGTTGAACCCCAAGGCCGGCGATGTCGGCTGTTTCGACGGAGCCGCAACCCTGTCCTTGCGCTCACAGGCAAGTGGAGGTCTGGCTATGGCCGGGCCGACTTGGACTAACCGGGCTTGGAGTCGGGGCCTGAATACCGCAGGTGTCCTGCGTCTCACTCGGATCCGCGCCGACTTTTGGACGCCTCTGACATTCGGCTTGATAAAGCGCTAGCAGGTCGCCATCGCGGGGTCGGGCCGTCACCAGAACGGGCCTTTCGGCCCAGCAGAAGCGGCTTTCTGAATATCAAGCCCGGTATGGGAGCGAGGAGCGCCAGATTTCGAGCCCGTGAGACTGGAAGAAGTCGCTGGCCTCAGGGGCGGCGTCCGCAGACATGGTCGGGCCCATGCCGACGCTGACTATCGCCGACGAACCATCCTGGCGGGCGAGGGGCACATCCACATATCGCGTCGGCCCGAAACGGCCGGCGCGAAGACCCACTGGAAGCGCAGGTGTCTTTTCTCCGCCCGTCCGATTTCCACCAACGTCCTCGAGTGCGCCGTCGCCATTGCGAACTAGCATCCGCGATATCCGCACTTCGCGCTCGTCCGCGAAGCCAGGGTGTTTCATCGAAAAGAGGTCGACGCACAGGCGCCGCGCATAGTCCGAAAGCGTCGGGTGATCGTCAGGATCATCCTCTAGCTGTTGCTGGACGACGCCCAAGCCGAGACAGAGCATTCGGTCGACCAAGGCTTCGTCGTAAACCACGGTCCGGATCGCGACGCCGGCGTCGTGTTCGAGATGCCGTGCGTCCAAGCCCAGAACGCACCCGCCACCATCGCCCGCGTAGCTTCGCCACTGCCCCAGATCGTCGCGCCGAGGAGTCAATGACCCGATCATGAGGCCGGTGTTTGCGGTCAGCCCCTCAAGCTCCGACACGACGAAAATGCGGGTCGTGAGGTCCGTGTAGACCTGTCGATCCCGCATAAGGCCGATCAGTCGATCACGAGCATACGAAAACTCCGAAGCGTCGTTCAGCGCGGTATACTCGGAGAGCCGAAAGGTCCGGTTTTCAACGATCGCCCGCGCCGCCTCGATCGAGGTGTAGTGGTATACGACCGGACAGTGGTCCGAGCTGAAGTCCCAAGGCAAGGCCATGCGGAAGTTATGACCTGCCGTTGCTAAAGAGAATATGGCTGGAAGGGATTGGAAGTGTCGCTCACGCAGATCCGGATTTGACATCCGCTATAGAGCCGTCGCTCTTGGTTCGCTTGTGGCGCTCTCCGCAGTACCCAGCGCAATGAAGGCCGCTGCATTGTCGGCCTCCCGGCGGCAGGTCCTTCAAAAACAAGATCGCGCTTCGGGGAGCAGGGCGTCAAACCGCTTCGAGTTGCTGAACCCCGGACTTCCGATGCCTACTCAATCTCCAATTGGACACGGGCGGGTCTACGCTTCAGCTTGACCGTATGTATCTAACTGAAGCTCAAGCCCGCGCTCGCGCTGGCGTAGCAGAGGACGAGCCCGCTCATGTGCTGGCGTTCGCGCTCGCTCTCGACTCCGCGCTGAGCGCCCTGACAGATCGCTTCGACATTTTCCTCTCCCATTCCGTTCGGGACGCTAGTCTCGTCATGGGGGTGAAGCGGATCCTGGAGGAGGCCGGAAAGACCGTCTACGTGGACTGGATCAGCGATCCGAACCTTGACCGAAACGCAGTCACCGGCGCTACGGCAGAGAGGTTGCGGCATCGTATGAGGAAGTGCGACGCCTGCTTCTATCTCTTTTCCCGACATTCGAGGCGGTCGAGGTGGATGCCGTGGGAGCTCGGTTTTTTCGACGGCCATAACGGCAACGTCGCGATCCTTCCGCTGATCCCTCCAACGGGCGAACTCGACTTCACAGGCGAAGAGTATCTAGAGATTTATCCCAAGATAGACTTCGCAAACCTAAGCGGCAGCCCCAGCATATTCGTGAACCAAGTACGACGCACGGAGATGGGGTCGTACAAGTCCTATGATGAATGGCGGCGTGGCGCTGATAAGCTTAGACCCACGACCTAGCTACCCACCCGTCAGCCATTTCCGGAGAGGCGTTGCGGTGTTCGCTTTGTGATTTAGTACCATCCAGATGTCTTGGTCGCTGCCCTTCATCTGGCCCCAAACGATCCGGCGATAGAGGCCCAGATATTCCCATGAGGCCCAGGTCGAGTCGTGCAGATCGTCCGAGGACGGAAACAGAGCGATTTGTCCGAGGCCCTTGTAGCCGTCAGCCACTCCCAGCTCCCAAGGCACCCAGCGCGACCCCTTACTGTTCTTGCTCGTCAGAAGAACGAACCTGCTGCTCTGCTTGATGCGAGACTTCAGCAAATTGGCGGTTTCGTCCGTGGTGTAGGGAGGCATCTCCGGGTCGATTTCATCGATGTAGACCACGGCGCCGTGGTTCTGCAGGACGATCGTGGCACCCACGACAAGATCCTGGTCCTTGCTGGAGTGGGACAGGAAAGTTGAGCCGGCAGGGCTTCGCGCCGAAGCCGTGCGAAGCACGGAGGCCTGTTCGGTCAAAGTGATGTTCGCGGCGAAACCCCGAAGTTCCGCCCTTGTTACGAACCGGGTCACCTCAGTTGTCGTCCTGTGGCTTCGCCAGCCGTTGGAGTATCTCTCGAACGAGCTTCAGGAGCTTGTCGGGTGTTGTGGCCTGGTTTGACAGGACGGCTAGCTCTTCGTCGGTTGGCCTGGCCGCGCTTGCGCCCTGCGATGGGATAGCGGACCCAGTCAGATCTTGCGCGATTTGCTCGGCCGCGCCTCCGGTCGCACCGATGGGCAGTATGAAGGCCCCGGCCTCGCGCGCGACCTCGAACTCCTTCAACACGCCGTCCGCAACGATCTGAGAGCCGCCCTCGAGCTTTGCGCCGCCTAGGAAAATCACAATCCCGGCCTGTCGCGCCATCTCGGCGCGAAGCGCGGTCCATCGTTTCTGGTCCGGCTCCCTATCCGTCAGCGGTTGAGGGAAGGGTCGGACGATCAGCCGGCGGTCCAGATCCCACCCGCCGTCCTGACGGAGACGGTCGATAAAGCCCCCAATCACAGCTGGGCCGACCAGTAAGCCCGATCCGCTCACCAGATCCCGCCCGGTGTCCGCGATCAACCCGCCGACCGCCTCGGAAAGGCGATACAGATCGCCGGCGCGACCGTCGTCGCCGTCGAGCGGCCAGCTTCCACTGACCCATACCCGCATCGCGGCGACGCGGCGCTCTACCTGGCGCATCAGTTCGGGAATTTCGTCGTAATGCTCTACCTCGATTGTCCTCAGTCCGTAGCGGCGAAGGTCCTTGGCCCAGTGCTTATGCTGCGCCGTGCGGGCCCTGAACTCGTCCTCGGAAGAACAGTCCGCCAGGCTGGGCGGCTTCACGATTGCGAAGTGCTCCGGCGGCGCTTCAGTGAAGCTCTCACGAATGAGGGATAGCACGTGCCGGACATTGGGATCGGTCAGGCTGAGCCCGATGAAAAGAACGGACATGCTGCTGAGATGCGCCTGCAGCAGGGGGAGGAAGGCCCCACGCTTGGACCGATAGAGTTCGTAGTCGTCGGTCGAGATGACGATGTCGTCCATTCGGTCGACGGACCCATGCATCTTGTAGAGCCGTGCCGCGCCGGGCCGGGCGCGGAGCGAAAGGTCGGCCGCCCCGGAGACAACATCGACAGGCCGATTGATCACGGCGAAGGCGCGCTCGACCAGACGGTCGTAGTTCGTCGTCCAGATCTGCCGAACGGGGAGGCGCGCCAGCACCTCCAAGGTCGGCGGAACCGGTCGATCTTTGCCGATCTCTTGCCGGATCACGTTGCGGACGCCGGTCGCGGCACCGCTCTCGCTGATGTGCCACTGGGCCAGTGCGGCGAGGTCCTGGATGTCGCTGGAGCGGACACCGAGTTCCTCGCCGATGTCCTTAAGAAGCTCCGCCCAAGTCGGATATCCCGCGGCCTTCGAAACACCGGCGCCGACGAACACTGCGCCAACGCCTTCGTGGAGGGCAGCTGGAAAATCCTTGAGAAAGCGATTTCGGCTTGACGTAGGCATCCTACCGTCCGGCCCGCTTGGCCGCCTCTTCAATCCGAGCCGCCAACCGGGCGTGATCGGCATACTTGTAGACGGGCGCCCCGGCCCTCGTAAGAAGAGCCGGGGTAGCGCCGGCAAGATCCGTATTTCCGAGCCTATCCTTGAGCTCGTGAATCTGGATGCCCACTATCCCGTTGCCCCGCGCGATCGATTGGCTGATTTCGTAGTCGATGTACTTGCGGCCCGCTGAGGCCGCGCCGATGCAAACAACCGTAACCGACGTGTTGAGCAGCGCGTCGTCGATCATCTTCTTGATCGCCGTATCGCCCTTCTTTTTGGCTTCTTCCCAGAGCGAGGCGTCATGGAACCCGACCGCCGCGGTGCCCACGATCTCGCCGATGTTGCGAATCTGATTCACACGCCAGATGTCGCGTTGATAGTGAAAACTGAAGAACACCCGACGTGCCATGTTTCCCTCCACGGGTCTGAATCGCCCCTTGCTAACGCTTGGGTTGCGCTCGGCGGTCCTCCGAGTCAACGGCTACGGTTGTCGGATATTCCCGCCACTACGGGTTCGCGATCGGACAGCCAGCCATACGATGTATGTTGGTCCGCCGCCGCGTGCGGACAACTTCGATTTTGTCGAAACATCTAGTTCTCGGCGGCGGACTGATGTCCGCTCTTTGGCGCTTCACCGCAGTCTTATCTGTCCGTAGCCCCAGAGAGGAGGCGATGGTCATCCGCGGGATATCCGGAGGCGTCGCCATTCGGAACCCCGTCGCGGCGCTTGGGTTGGACTCCGATCAACCAAGGAGCCCTCCGATGCAAATCCAACCAATGATCAGCACCCATCCCGACGTGCGCGGAAGCGTCAACGACAGTCTCGTTCGCGCGATCGAAGCGGCTTACGGCTGCGCCGCGGTGTGCCACATCTGCGCCGATGCCTGCCTGGCCGAGGATATGGTGAAGGATCTCACCCAGTGCATCCGCCTCAATCTTGATTGCGCCGACGTCTGCCTGGTCACGGCCGGCCTCGCCGCGCGTCGCGCCGGCAGCCACGAGACACTGATCCAGCGCATGCTCGAGACTTGCGCCGAGGCCTGCGCGGATTGCGCTGTCGAATGTGAGAAACACGCCGAGATGCACGAGCATTGCCGCATCTGCGCCGAGGAATGCCGCCGCTGCGAAAACGCTTGCCGCGAGGCTGCCTCCTCGATCACACCGTCACGCCATTGAGGCCGATCGCCGTCAACGGCACTCGACCGTCAGATGCCCGAGCTCGTGGACCGGCCTCAGCCGGTCGCGAACGGTCGCGACATCCACAGCCCCGGTCACGCTGACGATAGCCGAGTGCGCGTCCGGCCCGATGCGCCAGACGTGCAGATCGGTGATCCGGGCGTCGCCCGGCCCCTCGACGAATTCGCGTACCTCGGCCTCGATGGCGGTGTCCGTTGTGTCGAGCAGCACCGCGGCGGTGTCGCGCATCAGGGACCACGACCACCGGGCGATGACGATCGCGCCGACGATGCCCATCAGCGGGTCTAGCCAGACCCATCCCATATAGCGGCCCGCAAGCAGGGCGATGATCGCCAGCACCGAGGTCAGGGCGTCGGCCAGCACATGGATGTAGGCGGCGCGCAGGTTGTTGTCGCGATGGCCGCCATGACCGTGCTGGTGATCATGGTCGTCGTGATGATCGTGGTCGTGGTGATGGCCATGCCCGTGGCCATGACGACCGTGGTGGTGCCCCCCGCCGGACAGAAGGACGGCGCTGACCAGATTGACCACGAGACCCAGGATGGCGACCAGCGTCGCCTGGCCGAAGGCGACCGAGCGCGGATCGATCAGGCGGCCGATGGACTCTCCCGCGATCCCGAGCGCCACGATGCCCAGAACCAGCGCCGAGGCGAACCCCGCCAGGTCCCCGACCTTGCCGGTCCCGAAGCTGAAGCGCCGGTTGGCGGCATGCCGCTTGGCGTAGGCGTAGGCGCCGGCCGCAACGGCCAGGGCGCCGGCGTGGGTCGCCATGTGAAAGCCGTCGGCCAGCAGGGCCATCGAGCCGTAGACCAGGCCGGCGATGATCTCCCCGACCATCATGACGGCCGTCAGGCCGACCACCCACAGCGTTCGCCGTGCGCTGTCGTCGTGCGAACGGCTGAGGAAATAGTGGTCGTGGGTCAGATAGTCGGTCTCGGACGCGGACATGGCGCGGGCCTTACTTTGAATAGCGGCGAATGATGGCGATCAACTCGTCGGCGCCGCCCTGCCGGGCGTCCTTGCTCAGATCGGGATGAGCGACGTGGTGGCGCAGATGGTCTTCAATCAACTCTTCCAGAAGCCCGCCCATGGCGCCCCGCGCGGCCGCGACCTGCTGCAGGATTTGCGAACACCCGGCTTCAGACTCGATGGCGCGCTCTATTGCGCTGAGCTGACCCGAGATCCTCCGGACCCGCGCGACGAGCTTCTTCTTGTTCGTGGAGGTATGCGCCATGGATACTCCCCTATAGTATCTTGCACCGGCGCGCGACACCTCCTATGAGGCCGCTTCCTGTTGGGGAGTAGCTTCCGGCGTCTGATCGCCGGGGTCGGATCAACACACTCGCGTTTCGGCGCGCGGTCCGACCAGCGGAACCGCCGCCTAGCGAGACCAGCGCGTCCCACCGCCGCACCGGCCGGGGAGGGAAGCGCTGTTCGTTGCCGGGTGGATGCTCGTCATGACTCCTGTCGCCATCGCCGTTCTGTCTCTCAGCATGTCTACCGACGCCTTCGCCGCCGCCGTTGGGCGTGGTGCTTTGCATCGACCGAACCTGGCCGGCGCCGTGAAGGCAGGCCTGGTATTCGGGTGTATCGAGGCCATCACCCCGGTGATTGGCTGGGGGCTCGGCATGGTCGCTGCAGGCCTCGTCGAACGCGTGGATCATTGGATCGCCTTCGGCCTCCTCGCCGCTGTTGGCGGCAAGATGATCTGGGAAGCGACCCGTCCCCTGGCTGAGGATGCCCCACGCCGGTCCGGACCTTGGGCGCTGATCGCCATGGCGGTCGGGACCAGCATCGACGCGGCGGCTGTTGGCGTCGGCCTGGCCTTCATCGGAGCCAATATCTGGGTTATCGCGGCCTCAATCGGCGTCACGACCTTCCTGCTGACCACGATCGGCATGCTGATTGGCCGGGCCGTCGGCCAGCGTTTTGGCAAGATCGCCGAGCTTCTGGGAGGGCTCGCGCTTGTCGCGCTCGGTCTGATGATCCTGCTTGAGCACCTCGGCGTCATCGGCGCGTGATTGCCAGGACCCTACCGGCTCGACAGGGTGCGCAGGTCATCACCTATGCGATCGATCCGAGTTCTGCGATCACCGGACACCGAACCCGCCCGCCTTCGCTGCAGTCCGCGACGGCCTGCTTAAGCACCGTCCGGAGCCGCTCCAGATCCGCGATTTTGGCGTCCACGCTGGCGATGTGGTCCTGGGCCATGTCGCGGACTTCGCAGCAGGCCTGGACGCCCGGCTCACTCAACGCGATCAGCCGCCGAATGGCGTCGATGCCGAATCCCAGTTCGCGGGACCGGCGGATGAAGCGCAGGCGTTGGGCGTGTTCCGGCTCATAGCTCCTGTGTCCGCCCTCGGTGCGGGCCGGGGCGGGCATCAGGCCGATCCGCTCGTAGTAGCGCACCGTTTCCAGGTTCACCCCGGCGCTCTCTGCGAGGCGCCCGATCGTCAAACTTCGTGCGGACATGGCTCTTGATCCCGTAGCGGCTACGGGTTGTAGCCTGTAGCAGAAATCGAACGGGAGGCCCCATGGCCATCGATCAAGACCGGCCCAACATTCCTGAGGTCGCCGTCAGCGCCTCGGCCGCCATCGGCGGTGTGGCCTCGGTGTTCGCCTGGGCCGCGTGCTGTGTACTGCCTCTGGCTCTCTCGGTGGCGGGCGTGTCCTTCGCCGGCGCCGCGGTCATCGCGGGCGCGCGAACCTGGCTGACGCTTCTGGCCGCCGTCATCTTGGCCGCCGGCTGGCTGCTGCATTGGCGTCGCCTGCGGATGTGTCGGAAGGACGCATCCTGCCGCCGGCCCTCGCGTCTGGCGTTCTGGCTGCTGGTGATCGCCAGCCTGCTGATCGTCCTGTCCCTGGCCTGGCAGCCCTACATCGAACCATGGGCCATGCCGCGACTGGCGGCCATGCGATGAGCCCCGCCATCGTTCTGGAATCGACGCTGACCTGCCCGCACTGCGGTCACGTCGCGACCGAGACCATGCCCACCGACGCCTGCATCTGGTTTTACGATTGCCTCGGTTGCGGCGTGAAGCTGAAGCCTCAACCCGGCGATTGCTGCGTGTTCTGCTCCTATGCCGACGTGCCGTGTCCGCCGATCCAGGTGGATGGAAAGGGCTGTTGCGGCTAGGCTTAGGCGGCACTGCTGCATTCCGGAGTTCGCCGTGACCGATCACGCCACGCCCAACCTGCCGTCGCGGGATTTCGAAGCTACGTCCCAGTTCTACACTCGACTGGGCTTCCAGCAGGGCTGGCGCGACGAAGGGTGGATGATCCTGAAACGGGGCGGGCTGACGCTTGAGTTCTTCCCGCACCCGGAACTTGATCCGCTGACCAGCAACTTCAGCTGTTGCCTGCGGCTTGACGATCTCGACGCGTTCTACGCCGTGTGCCTTGGCACCGGACTGCCGGAGACGTGCTGGGGCCAACCCCGATTGCACGCGCCCAAGATCGAGGAGTCGGGCATGCGGATCGGCGCGCTCATCGACCCGGACGGAACCCTGATCCGCCTGATCCAGAACTGAGGCTTCGCGCCTTGCCCCGATGCACGCGTTGCGCGAGACTCGCGTCATGAAGACTTCGATCGATCATCTGCCGCCGCGCAAGCAGGTGGAACTGCGCCGGGTGGTCGAGGTGATCCGCGAGTCGTTCGCCGAAACCGTCTCGACCCGTCGGGCCGAGCGGCTGAAGAACGGCAAGATCCTCAAGATCATCCTCTACGGATCGTATGCGCGCGGCGATTGGGTCCATGATCCGGTCGGACGCTACTTCTCGGATTTCGATCTGTTGATCGTTGTCGATCATGAGGATCTGACCGACGGCGAGTTCTGGCATGACGCCGAGAACAAGCTGATGCCGGGCGAGACCCTGATCCGCACGCCGGTGAGCCTTATCGTGCACAGTCTGGAAGACGTGAACGAGCAGTTGGACCGCGGGCGATACTTCTGGGCCGACATCGTGCGTGAGGGCATCGTTCTCTTCGACACGCCCGGCGCCAAGCTGCGCAAGCCGGCTGACCTGAAAGCTCAGGTTGCCCTTAAGGAAGCGGAGGAGTTCTTCGGAGATTGGACGCAGAGTTCGGCCAGCTTTGCTCGTGGCGCGAAATTCTATATGGGCGAGGGCGCTGATCCTAAGCTCGCCGCGTTCAACCTTCATCAATCGGCTGAACACCTCTACCACTGCGTTTTGCTGGTTGTGACGCTCTACAGCGGCAAGGCGCACAACCTCGCCTTCCTGCGCAAGAAGTGCGAGGCGATCGACGCCCGCCTGGCCGAGGCCTGGCCGCGCGAGACCAAGTTCGAGCGCCGCTGCTTCGAGCTGCTGCGCGAGGCCTATGTGAAGGCTCGTTACTCCAAGCACTACAAGATCAGCGTCGAGGAACTGACCTGGTTGACCCAGCGGGTTGAGGTGCTGCGCGCGCTGGCGACGACTGTGTGCGAGGAACGGCTGGCCCATCTGCGCGAAGCGGCGAGCGATGACCCTTCCGCGTGATTTGATCCCGCCCAGCATGCGCGCGACGCTGGACGCCGCAAGACGGATGGCCGATCCCTTTGAGGACGTCCGCCGACAGCACGATATGCTGCGGGCCAGCGGCGTGCTCGGCATCGCCGAGCGCATGAAGCTGGAGACCCCGCTGGCCTTGGCCGCGATGGGTCGTAACCCGTTCATGGACCGGATGCAGGGCGTCGGCGCCCTGATGAGGGCTCAGACCGACGCGGACCGCGTCTATCGCGCCGCGTTTCCGAATGGCCTGATCGAGCAGGCCGAGCGGATCGCGCAACTGTCCGCCGGCTTCGCCTTGCCGGATGGTCTCGAGCGCTTCAGGACGCCGACGGACAGTTTCGTCGATCGCATCCTCCGACTGTCGGACAGTGGTCTTGGCGCGAGCGCCCTGGCGATCGGGCGACCCGCCCAGATCGAGGCCTTCGCGCGGGCCTCGGCGATGGCCGACATGTTCGCCGAGAGCGACCGGCTGACGCGGGGAGTGCGAGAGGCGGTCGGCGCCTTCTCCATCACGGAGATGCCGCAGTTCGCCAATCTGGCCGGTTATCGCAGTTTCCTCGACGCGGCGGGACTGCGGCTTGCGCACTGGCCGAGACGGCGTCTCCTGACGATGGCGGAGAAGCGCCGTCGCCTGAAGGCCCGCCTTCAGGCCAACTCGGCCCCGCCGCATGTGAAGCGCGCCAAAACTCTGGTTCACCGCTACGAACTGACCTTGAGGGAAATTCTAGATGCCGTGATGGCCGAGACCTACGGTGAGGACTGGGCGGACGAGCGCCTGCCGCTGTGCGACTGCAAGGATTTGCTGGGGAAGTGGAAGAAGCGGGGAGGCGAGGTTTTCGACCATGCCGACTACACCCACTACGCGCGGATCATGAGCCATCCGGAGCATTTCCAGGCGATCTTCGAGGCTGGTTTCGACGACCCAGAGGCGGTGTTCGATCTTCTGAAGCAGGCCGGGAAGCTGCGCGCGGCGTCGCACCATGCGCACCTGTTCACGCCCGAAGATCTGAAGGCGCTCCGCCTGACCTGGAACCAGATCGAAACAGGCTTGATCGCGCTCACTCCGGATTTCGAACTCGAGTGGACGGGTTAAAAGGCGACGAGGTCGGAATCGCCGTCCTCTTAGTGGAGCACTTCCCCGCCGACCGGATCGACCTGACGCAACTGGCCGGCCGCGTCCTGGACAAAGACTTCCACTTGCTCGCCCTTGTCGATCAGCGTCGTCGCCTTCACGAGCGCGGACTCTATGGCGTCGACGCTGAAGTCGAAATGCCCTGAGGGTCGGCCATCGCGAAGCACCCGCCAGTCGCCGTCGCCCCGGATCACCGTGAACTGGATGGTGTCGGACTGCCTCTCCAAGGGATCCCTCCTTCGCTCCAATCCGCGATGCGGATGGCGCCATGAACCTACCGCGACACCGCTTGAGCGTCATAGCATGTAGCCCACATCCGATGCGCCCGTCGGATAGGCGAACATCGTGGTCTTGAGGTCATCCGCAGTCAGTCCATGGCGGATCGCCAAAGCGAAAATATTGATGACCTCGTCCACGTTCGGGCCCACGAGGTGGGCGCCCAACACCCGTTCCGTCCCTTCCTCGACCAAGACCTTGAAGCCGAAGGTGGGTTCGGCCGCTGCGCGTGCTGTGAACCAGTCGGAGGCCTTCTGATTTTTGACTCGGTAGAGCAGACCCTGATCCTTAGCCTCCCTCTCCGTCAGCCCGACCGCCGCGATAGGCGGGATTGTGAAGGCCACGCTCGGGACGCCGCGATAGTTCGGCCTTTCGGAGTTACCGTTCAAAATGTTGGCCGCCACGACCTTGGCGTCGTGGCTGGACACGGGGGTCAGCGGCGGACCGACCTGGGCTGCGTCGCCCGCGGCATAGACGGCTGGATTGGAAACGCTCTGCAGAAATTCGTTGAGCTTCAGGCGGCCTCCTTCATGCTCGACCCCGGCGGCGTCAAGGCCGAGATCGTCGATCGCAGGTCCTCGTCCGGCGGCGTGAATGACCAGATCAGCATGGACATCGACGGCTTTCCCCTTCGTCTGGGAGTGAACCCGAAAGCCTGCGCGCGTCTGCTCGACCGCCTGGACTGTCGTTTCGAGGCGCACGTCAACGCCGAGTTGGCGAAAGCTTTCCATGAGCCAACCGACCACGTCCGGGTCGAACTGGGGAAGCAATCGCTCGCCACGCTGGAGGATTACGACTTCGGCGCCAGCCCGCGCGGCGATGTGGGAGAACTCGGCCGCGATATAGCCTCCGCCGACCAGCACAATGCGCTTTGGCATGTCACCCAGCTCGAGGAAGCCCTCGTTGGTGACCAGATGCTCTTCCCCCGGGATGCCGAGTTTCCTGGGTTCGGCTCCGGCGGCGATGAGCAGGTTCGAAAACTCCAGCGTTTCCTCGCCCACCTCAAGGCTGTTGCGGCCGGTGAGGCGCGCCCGTCCATGAAAAGTGTCGATGCCTCTTTCAGAGTACCGCTCTTGGTGCTTTTGGGGAACGGGATCGGTGAAACCCCGCTTGAAGGCCATGAGGTCGGCCCAAGCAATTCGGGCGTCGCCGGCGACACCCCTGCCTCGCATCCGCCATGTATGATCGACGGCGTTGGCCCCGCTGATCAGCATTTTTTTTGGATCGCAGCCCCGGAGCGCGCACGTGCCTCCAAAGGGACGAAAATCGACAACCGCGACGCTGCGACCAGCAGCGCGAACCCGCATGGCTCCGACCATGGCGGCGGTCCCGGTCCCGATCACCACAAGATCATAATGTTTGGTCATCGATGTATGCTCCGCGCTCGCTCTGTAGCGGCTACCTTGGGACGGACGAGGCGGTACAGTGCCTCGGTCACCACCGCGTTGACGGCGCCAAAGAGAAGGTGCCCGGCGACCCCTCTAGCCTGGGTGAGCAGGGGGTTGTCTCGATTGGGAGCACTGTAGCCGAACACAGGCGTCAGACCTTCGTCGATCATCAAGAGCATGGTCGCTCCAGCACTTCCTCTTCCCGTACTTTCGGCGGCTTGATCTGGTAGAGCGCCGTCTGCGCCCTCTCGGTTACCCTCGTGGCCACGAGACCGGCGATGACGCCGAGGGCTGTCTCCGCAGCCAGCGATTTTGATGGAGTTGCGCATTGTTCTGACTCCCGATGAGCACGCTCCGGCCGCCTCATCCGGCTGGCTTACGACACCGCGACTGTCCCTCGAACGGAACGCTCGGAAGGGGAACGAAGCTGGAGTTGCTTCAGGTTCCCTTCATAGCAGGAGACACCTCAGATTCATGCCAGGCGTGGCCGCGCCCGTCGCCATGCCGCGCGTCAGCTGCGACGACGCGGAAGCGGTGAATCCTGGGCACGTCTTTGGTGGCGGAGCGGATGCACCGGCATTGGCGGCACGATCCCTACGAGCGCCGCGATTGGCCGCATGGTTCAAGCGGCGGTGACCAGCCGTCTCTCCTGCGACGCGCCAAGCCTTGCGCGGCCTCTCAATGGCCTGATCTGACCGAAGCCCGTCCGGCTTCCGCAACCGTTCGCGCGACTTTCTTCCCCGGCCTGACGGCCTTCCTCGCGAGGCAAGAAAGTCGCGCTCCCGGTCCTCCGCTGCGCTGCGGGGCTCCCTGTGCTCGCCTGCGGGCCGCCCGGCCTCCGGTCCGCCGATCGCCATCGAGGCCGCGGCAGGCGTGGCCCGAGATCAGCAAGGAGAGACTTCCATGGCCACCATCGGTTCCTTCACCCAGCAAGCGGACGGCAGCTACAGCGGTTCGATCAAGACCCTGACCCTCAACGTCAAGGCGGCCCAACTCCGGGCCAATGACAAGACCGACGACAAGGCTCCTGATTTCCGCATCTTCTCCGGCCAGACCGAGTTCGGCGCGGCCTGGAAGAAAACGAGCCAGCAGAACCGCGACTACCTGTCGGTCAAGCTCGACGATCCCAGCTTCCCGGCCCCGATCTACGCCTCGCTGGTCGAGATCGATGGCGGACACAGCCTGATCTGGTCCCGCTGAGCGAGCCGCGGCGGCGCTGACGACAGCGCCGCCGCCCCTTCTTCAAATCCCGTCTTGAGGAGGCCGCCATGTCGCGCCCCAACGAACCCTCACGTCCCGACCTCTACACCCGCATCACCCACCAGATCGTCGCCCAGCTCGAAGCCGGCGTCCGGCCCTGGAGCCAGCCCTGGGCCGCATCCGAAAGCGTCAGCCGACCCCTCCGGCACGACGGCACGCCTTACCGCGGCGTCAACGTCGTCCTGCTGTGGGGCGAGGCCGCCGCCCGAGGCTTTCAGTCCTCCACCTGGATGACCTTCCGGCAGGCGCTGGCCCTGGGCGCTCATGTCCGCAAGGGCGAAAAGGGTTCCACCGTCGTCTACGCCGACCAGCTGGTCCGCATCGACGATGACGACGCCGGGGAGGAGACGACCCGACGCATTCCGTTCCTGAAGGCCTACACGGTCTTCAACGTCGAACAGATCGAGGGTCTCCCGGCCTCGTCCGCCCCGGCGCCCGCGCCGGTCCTGAACCTCGGTCAACGGATCGCCCGGGCCGAGACGTTCTTCGCCGCGACGGGCGCCGACGTCCGTCATGGCGGCGGCTGCGCCTTCTATGCGCCGGGACCGGACTTCGTGCAGATGCCGGTGTTCGAAAGCTTCCGCGATCCGGAAGCCTACTACGCGACGCTGGGCCACGAGCTGACGCACTGGACCAGGCACCCCGCTCGGCTCGACCGCGACTTCGGACGCCGCCGGCATGGAGACGCCGGCTACGCCCGGGAAGAACTGGTGGCCGAAATCGGCGCCGCCTTCCTCTGCGCCGACCTGGGGCTGGCTCTCGAGCCGCGCGAGGATCACGCCGCCTATGTCGCCTCATGGCTCGAGGTGCTGCGCGACGACAAGCGATTCATCTTCTCGGCCGCCGCCCACGCCCAGCGCGCCGTGGACTTTCTTCATGCGGCCGGCGAGGGCGGCTGACGCCGGGGACGTAAAAGATGCAGGGGCGCGCGCCGGTCATGGCTGGCGCGCGCGTCACCTGCGCTGTAACCTTGGGGTCTTGCTGGACGTATTGAGCTTGATGATCGGACGTCGAACAACTGCGGCCTGGGCGCCGGCCATTCTGGCCGTGTTCGCCCTGCTGTTCGCGTCGAGCCCGGTCACGGCCTGGGAGACTCCGGCCGCGGCCATGTCGATGCCGATGGCGCCCGCCGACGGCTCCAGTCCGGATGCCCCCTGCGATCCCGTGAAGATGAGCTGCGCTCGGCTGTGCGCCGTGCTCTGCCATGGCCTGGTTCCGACGCCCGCCGCGGCCGTCCCGGTAGCGGCCTCCGCCGATGTGCACGATCGTTTACCGGCCGACGCCCTCGCGGGGGTGGAGCCGGAAGCGGAGGACCCGCCCCCTCGAACCTGATCTCCACCGACGATCCTTTTCTCAGAAAACCGATCCATGGAGATCGACAATGAAACGTGCTTTTTCGCTCGCGGCCCTCGTGCTGCTGACCTCGGCCTCGGCTGCCTTCGCGGCCGCGCCCGACTCGGTGGTCAAGGCCGCCGCCTCCTGCTGCGAGCTTCTCGCGGCCTGCTGTAACGGCGGACCCTGCTGCTGATCCGCTGACGGAGGACGCCCGCGCGAAAGCGCGGGCGTCTGCCTCCGAGGCCGCTTCCCTCCTCATGATCCGTCCGGCTGGGGCGTCCGACAGGACGGCGGGCGAGCGGCCGTGCAGCGGTCGCCGAGGGGAGGACGTGCAGCACCGGAGGCCTACGGGGCGAGGGGGGTGACGGTCTAGGGCAGGATAGGCTTTGCGCCGGCAATGTCTGACAGACCCGCTCTCCCATGGACCGCCTCACCCTCCGCGTTTCGCCCGATTTGATCCGCCGGTTCGACGCCGCCGCGGCCGATCAAGGCGGGCGCTCGCGGCTTCTCCGGAGGCTCATGGACGGCGCCGCTCAGGCGGCTCTTCCGGCGCTGGAGGAAGCACCGGTGGCGGTGCGGTCGGGCAAGCTGACTCTGCGTCTTGGCGAAGCAGACCTGCGTCTCCTGGAGCGCGAGGCGGCGGCGACGGGCCTGTCGCGAACCCAGTGGAGCGTGGCGCTCATCCGTCGCCGCCTGCATGATCGGCCGCAGTTCAGCCGGCCCGAAGCTCTGACCCTGATCGAGGTGCGCCGCGAGCTCAGGCGGATCGGCGTGAACATCAATCAGATCGCCCGCGCGCTAAACACCGCCGTGATGGACGGTGCGGTGCTGGATCTGGAACTGGCCCAACTCGGCGCTTTCCAGGCTGAGATCTCGGCCTGGGTCGAGGCGCTCGGCGAGGCCTTCGAGGGCAATCTCGCCTATTGGGCGCCGGCGTCGTGACCGACTTCCGGTCATCGCGCGGTTTCGAGGAGGTGCTGCGTCCGCCCGTCGAAATCCGGCGCGCCCGGATCACGCCTGCGGTGCTGCGTCCGTCTCGCGGGGACGGCGGCGATCCGTCCGTCCGGTTCGCGCGGGTGGCTCGCCGCGTACCCGAGGTGATGGTGAAGATCACCGGACGGACCCGGGACAACGCTCATCTGAAGGCGCACCTAGACTACATCAGCCGTAACGGAGCGCTGGCGCTGGAAGGGCCCGATGGAGAGCGACTGGAAGGCCGTGGGCAGGTGCGAGAACTGGCGCGCGACTGGGCCGAGGAGTTCGCCCTCGAGCCGGGACGTCGGCGGGATGCGTCGATCACCCTGTCGATCGTGCTGAGCATGCCGTCCGGGACCGACGCCGCCCGTTTGCAGGACGCGGCGCGGGCCTTTGCGGCCGGGACGTTCGGCGAGCGCTTTCCCTATGTCTTCGCCCTGCATGATGAAGGCCGACATCCGCACGTCCATCTGACGGTGCGAAGATTGGGGCGGGACGGCGAGCGGTTGAATCCTCGCAAGGCGGACCTGCAGATTTGGCGGGAAGGCTTCGCGCGCGCCCTTAGCGACCGGTCGATCGAGGCCGAGGCGACGCCGCGCCGGTCCCGGGGCGTCACTCGCAAGGCCGAGCGCATCCCGGTGCGCAAGATGCGCGAGCGGTTCGCGGCGGGGCAGGGGCCGTTGCCCGAGGTCCTCGCCGCGGCCTATCGGGCCGCGCTCACAGTAGGCGGTGGCGAAACGCCCTGGCTGGACGCGATCCGGATACGTGAGCTGTCCATCCGGCGCACCCTTGTGGCCGAGGCCCTTCGTCTGTCGCGATCGGAGCAGCCCAGGGACCGCGCGCTCGCCGCTTTGGTGGAGCGGTTCGTCCGGGAACGGCCGGCCCCGATGACGCGAGATCAGGCGCTGCGACAGGGACGGGAGGCCCGGCGCGATGCCGGCCGGACGCGTGACCGATAGGTCGGACATTGCAGGCGGGCGCATGGTGTTTGCGAAGTGTCAGAAGCTGACCTATATTTCTGACACAGAGGTTGTGATGCAAACACTCGCCGATCAAATCATGAAGCGCGCCTCGACGCTGCCGGAAGGCGCGCCGATCGCCGCCAAGGGGTTGTTGCACCTGGGCAGCCGCGCGGCTGTGGATCAGGCCCTGTCGCGGCTGGTGCGCCGGGGCCGGCTGCTGCGCGCCGGTCGCGGCGTCTATATGCGCCCGCTGGAAAGCCGGTTCGGCGCTCGTACGCCCTCGATCGAAAAGGTGGTGCGAGCCGTCAGCGAGCAGCGTGGCGAGGTCGTCGCCTCCAATGGCGCCGCCGCAGCCAACGCCTTGGGCCTGACCACCCAGGTGCCGATCCGCATGGTCTATCTGACCAACGGTAAGAGCCGTATCTTCAGCGTCGGCAAGCAGACGGTGGAATTCCAGCACGCGCCCGCATGGCAACTGCTCCTGGCCGATCGTCCCGCCGGCGAGGCGGTTCGCGCCCTAGCCTGGCTCGGGCCGGAGAAGGCCGGAACGGCGCTCGAAACCTTGAAGCGCAAGCTAGGGCCTTCGGCGTTCGGAGAACTGGTGTCCGTCGGACCGCGTCTGCCGACGTGGTTGGCGCGTTCGGTGAGCCAGGCGGCGCATGTCTGACGTCTTCCTGCAGTTGTCCGCCGAGGACCGGATCGAGGCGCTTGCGACGGCGGCGGCCGAGTCCGGCCGTCCCGCGCATCTGCTGGAGAAAGACGTCTGGGTCGTGTGGGCGCTTCGGGCTCTGTTCGACGCGCCGTTGGGCGAGGCGCTGGTCTTCAAGGGCGGCACGTCCCTGTCCAAGGCCTATGACGTCATCCAGCGCTTCTCTGAAGACATCGACCTGACCTATGACATCCGCCGGCTCCTTCCGGACCTGGCCGACGCGCCCGAAGACCCCGTGCCGGCGACCCGCGCCGAGGAGCGGCGTTGGTCGCGCGACGTTCACCGGCTGTTGCCGCTCTGGGTCGAGGGCGAGGTCCGGCCGGTGCTCGAGGCGCGCCTGGCCGCCGACGGAGTCGCCGCCGAGGTGCGGATCGAGGGCGCCAAGGCCTTCGTGGACTACGCCCCGACCAGCACCGGCACGGGCTATGTCTCGCCCAGCGTGATGCTCGAGTTCGGGGCTCGTGCGACCGGCGAACCGAGCGCGCCGCGTCCGGTGGTCTGCGATGCGGCCGCCCATCTGCAGGGCGTGACGTTCCCGATCGCCACGCCCCGGGTGATGGCCGCCGAACGAACCTTCTGGGAGAAGGCCACGGCGGCCCATGTCTATTGCGTTCAGGGTCGCCTGCGCGGGGATCGCTTCTCGCGTCACTGGCACGATCTGGCCCGTCTGGACGCCGCCGGTTTTGCGGGGACGGCGATCACCGATCGCGCGGTGGCCGAGGCGGTCGCGCGGCATAAGGCGATGTTTTTCCGCGAGACCGCCGACGGGGCGGAGATCGACTACGGTCGGGCGGTCGCCGGCGGTCTTCAGTTGAAGCCGGAGGGAGCATCCCTGGAGGCTTTGGGCGAGGACTATCGTCGGATGGTCGAGGACGGTCTGCTCGAGGCGGACGCCGAACCGTTCGAGGCCTTGATGGAGACCTGTGCGGATCTCGCCCGGCGAGCCAACGCCGGGGCTGTCGCCTGACCTGAAT
The DNA here is from genome assembly GCF_001592205.1 of Brevundimonas vesicularis NBRC 12165. Lineage (GTDB taxonomy): Bacteria > Pseudomonadota > Alphaproteobacteria > Caulobacterales > Caulobacteraceae > Brevundimonas > Brevundimonas vesicularis. Next base: position 170,356 of record NZ_BCWM01000004.1, read on the forward strand.
GCAAGCGGTGGTTTGGCCGGACTGATCGGACCCTTACGCGACGGCGTCCCGGGCCCTATCTGATCGCGATGGCCAAATCCCGCGTGTCCCTCTCTGCCTTGCGTAGCCCGCTCGCGTCGCTATCCCCGGCGGGGTTCATTTTGGCGCTGCCGACAGGCGCGCTGGCGCCGGAAGAGATGGACAAGCTTTGCGGTTTGCTGCTCCGATCGGGCGATCTCTTCTCCAAAACTCCGAACTTGGCGCGCCAGTCCCGACGCGATGCCTTTGCCGCCGACATCGTTGCGCACGTCACGACGACGACGGGCCAAACCGAAGGGCAGCGCCTGGCGGCGGTCTTCGCGGTGCATCGGGAAATCGAGGCCGGTTACCACAGCCTGGGCGGACATCTGGCCGCCTTGCCGGTCCGGTCCCGTTCGCCCGAAGACCAGGCGGCCATCGCCCTGGCCCTGATTGCGGTTCGGTCAGAGGGCCTTCACACAGAGGCGGACGCGGCCCTTGCCCGCATGACGGCGCTGAATCTCGGCAACGAAATTCGGGGCCTGGATTCTGATGGTCAGCCGTATTCCATCGACGGCGTGACCGGGGCGTTGTTGAGCGGTCTCCGCATCACCCTGACCATGCTGGCGTACGAGCGCCACTGGTTTGACAAGGCCGGCGTCGCGGTTTTCCCGGCATCGTTGGATCTCCAGGCCGCACAGCCCCAGGACGGACACGGCTGCGAGATCATGGCCGCCTTCTGGCGGCGCTGGGAACGGGTGGAGGAACGTCGGCGATTCTGGGGCGGGGACTGGACGCTGACGTCAGGTCCGACAGATCCGCGCACGGCGAAAGAGGGCGAGGCGTCCGCGCCGCCGCCCGGGCCGTCGGAGGTGCTGCAGTATCATGCGACCGAAGAGGAGGTTCTCGACTGGATCGCCAATGAACGGGCCAAAGAGGTCGCAATCCAGAGCTTCGCAAAGACCATTTTGGCTAGCTTCGGCGCGGGGCCGTGTCGGAGTCCGGCGCCTGGCTCACCCGTTCCGCTGGCGCCGCTGGCGGCGCTGCGAGCCCCCGAGATCGTGGGCGCCGGCTACCTCGCAACGGTGCTTGGCCAGAACATTTTTCAGGACGTCCGACGCTTTGCGGGGCTCAGGCTGGTCGAATGGTTGCGGGGCTATGCAGCGCTGGGGTTTTTCGCGGAAGAGGCGCTGTCGGCCAGGACGGGGTGGATCGGTGGGTGGTTCGGTTCGCGCCGGGCGATCTGGAGGCAAGACTGGGGACCGTTGGGTTGGATCTAGCGACCGCTGAGGCCTTCGTCGCCCACGCCAGCTTGCACAAGCGCAGCGGCGACCTGTTCGATACGCCCTTGGTCCGCCTCGATGACGGCGGATTTTTCCTCATCTCTGCCGCATCGTTCAACGCGGACCCGGGCAAGACCACGCTCTCTCGACTGAATGCGATGGGCGCCGCGCCCCAGGACAAGGGCACCGTTTTTGAGCAGGCCGTGCACGACCTGTTTGTCGCGCAGGGGCTGAAGCCGTTCACAATCGACACCACTCGGGACGGCGAAGATTATGAGCTCGATGTCCTGGTGCCGTGGGGCGACAGACTTTTCGTCTTCGAGTGCAAGAACCGGGGGCTGTCCGACGGCAATCCCATGGCCGGGTACTGTTTCGGCGAACAACTCGACGATTTCGTCAGCCAGATCGAACGTCAGATCGGCGGCTTGCGACGCCATCCGGATATGGCGCTTGCCGCCGGCGGCATTGATATCGCGGACTACACGATCGTCCCCTGCATTCTGTTCAGTGAGCCGTTCGCACTCCCCGAGGGCCGCGATGGCGTGAAAATCTGCGACTGGTCGAGCCTGACGCGCTTCTTCCAGGAACGTCACGTCTTTCGTCTTCACCCCTATGAGTTGGCTCCCAACCAGAGGGCCGTTCACCGCGTCGCCCTGTATGATCAGTGGGGCGCGACGGCGCCGACGGCGACCAGCCTGACGGATAGTCTGGATAAGGCCGTGCAGGTCCAGGTCATGCTCTCCCGTCTGGACCCCCGGGACGAGACCTTTCCTCTCAGCAACACGCGCATTGTTCATGCCGTCGAATTCTCAAAGGGCGACGAGAATCTCGATGAGTTGTCCACGGTCCTTGGCTTTGACCCGAACTGGGTTCGCGCCGAGGCGAAGCGCGGCGTCGCTGAGGTGAAGAAAATCCGGAAGGCGTTGAAGACGACCAAACCGCCGTCGAAATCCAAACGCAAACGCTGAAGGGCTGGCTGCTGAACCTGCCCGTCAGAGGGGTCCGTCGGAATGCTCCGTGCCGCCGCGTTGGACGATGGTCAGGACGCCCGCCGGCAGCGGCCGCTGAAGGGCCTTGGCCTCGTCCCAAGGCGCCCGCATCCAGACGTCGCGCTCCTCCGCTGTCCGCAGGATCACCGGCATCGCCTTGGGATGAAACGGCGCCACATCGGCGTTCGCGTCCGTCGTCAGGAAGCCATAGGTGTCCAGCTCTTCCCACCCCTTGCTGATCATCCGAACGCAGGCGTGCTGGGTCCAGACGCCGGCGAAGAAAGCGAGCGGCAGGTCTTCGCCGAGGGCGTACCAGACGCTGTCGCCGCGGTTGACCTGGTCGGGTTCATTGAAGGCGGTGAAGGGGACCAGACATCGGTTCTCCGGAGCGAGCCAGGGCCACCAGTGCCGGCTCTCGGTGCGGCGAATATTCGTGGTGCCCTTGTCGGGTTCCATCCGCAGCAGTTCTTCAAAGTCGAACGGCTTGCCCTTGGCCCTCAGCTTGTCGGCCCGCTTGGTGGCCGCCTCGAACAGCGCCTTCCGACTGCTCGGCATGCCCCACCGAGCCCGGGCGAGCAGGAGCGACCCGTCAGCCTGACCGCGCAGGATCGGCCCCGAATAGTCGGGAAAGACCGCCGGCATCGGGCCGAAATTGCCGATGTCCTTGGTCATGGCCGCGACCATCTGAAGGATGGCCGAGATGTGTTTGGACAGGCTGTAGAGGTTGCACATGCCACCAGCGTGGCACAGTCACGACCGATCGCAAACGCGCGCGGCCAAGGCCTTCAGGGCTGATCGACCCGTTCGACCGCCACCCAATAGCCCTTGCGTTTTTCCACGATGAACCAGGCCGTCGGTTCGTCGAAATGAGGCATGTGGCCGTCCCTGAACCAGATCCAGGGTCGCGATCGGGAACCGGGCCGCACGAAGTAGGACCGGCGCGGCCCCGCTGTTTGCCACTCGACCAGGACTTTCTTTCGAACAGGCATTGCAAGAACATAGCGCGAACTTATGGCCCGATCAATTGGCACTGTCTGATCATCAACAGATCCGAGGTTCGGTTACCGGGTTCGGGTTCGCTGCTCGCGGACCTGCTCCGGTTGAGGAGTCCGGTCCGCAGCCCGGGTCAGAGCGCGGGCCATCAGCCGCGCTTGGGCGGCCGGATCGGCGATGAGCGCGCGCACCACGACGGCGGCGCGGTCGAGCCGCGCGCCGAGGTCCGGGGAGGCTTGGGGATGTGGCTCGCCGGCGGCCTGCCGATCCCGCTCTCGCGGTCGATGGCCCTGCACCTCCAGCCCCAGGGCTTGGGCCTGGATCCACACCTCGCGCCGGAAGGCCGGATCGCCGGACACCCGAACCTGGTCCCAGCCGCGGTGGCGGGCGATCTTGAGCATATCGACGACCGCGTCCGGATAGGCCTGACTGGAGACGAGCGAGCCGCCGCGGTCGCGGAACGTCGGCTCGGACGCGCGATGATCGCGGAAGAAGCGTTCCGGTCGGCCCCGCAGGTCGCGCTCGACCAGATAGCGATCGAGCACCGCCTCGTGCACATCGCCCTTGGCGGTCGAACGCCGCGACCCGGTCGCACTTGATGCGGGGGCGAGGCGGTTGGACGGGGCGTCGTCGGGCGTCTTCATGGCTCGCGTTCCAGCACGGCCGTATCGACGACCCGATCCAGCCAGGCGCCGACGGCGCTCTCATCCGCTCCGGCGGGAGGCGGCGGCAGGCCTTCGGCGGCGAAGGCCCGGGCGATGACGTCGAAATCCATCGGATCCTCCTCCGGAACAGGGGGCGATGTCGGCGCGGCGACCGGCGCCAGGTCGGGGGCGGGCCGCAGTCGGCGCTGGAAGACGCGCTCCCGGAAGTAGGCAATCTTCCGGCCCCGCACCGGCGGCAGGCCGGCCTTCAACACGATCAGGGCCGATTGCGGGAGCTGCATCAGCTCCTGTGGCAGCATCAGCGCCCGGCGCTGGTCGGACACGGTCGTGCTGCGACGACCCTGGCTCAGTCCCGTCGGTCGGCTGCGGCTGCGGCCGTCCGTCGTATAGGCGCCCAGCCGATCGCTGAGCTCCTGGGCGACCTTCAGCTCCTTGGGCGCGAAGACGATCTCGACCCCGCAGTTGGTCATCACCTCCTCGGCCACGTCCGGACCGTAGATGGCCCTCAGCTGGGACGGGCTCTGAAGCACCGCGAGCAGCCGCAGATCGTAGCCGGCGACCCAGGCGAAGGCGTGGGCCAGCACCGGCGCGGGCCCGAGACGGGCAAACTCGTCGAGCACAATCAGGGCGGGTCGGTCGGCGGGGCCGGGCAGGGCGCGGCTGTTCAGGTCGACCAACTGCTGGAAGAGCAGCGCATAGAGCGGCTGGATCCGCAGCATATTGTCCGGGGTGGCGCCCAGATAGAGGGAGAGCCGGCCGCCGCGCAGGTCGCGCAGGTCGAAATCCGAGGCGGAGGTGGCGGCGTCGACCCGGGGATTGAGCCAGAGCCCCATCCGGGTGGTGATCGACTGGCGCACCGAGGCGAAGGTGTTCTCGCTGGAGCTGGTGAAGTCGGTGAGCGCCGCCACGACCGGACCAGGCAGGGGGCGGCCCTCTTGTTCCCGGGCCGCGACGATCCGGGGCAGGCGGGCGCGGGCGTCCCCGGCGGTCAACTGGCGGAAGATCTCGCCCAGGGTGAAGGGCCGTTCGGGCGTGGCCGCGACATAGCCGCCGACGCCGATGAACCCCGTTCTGGCCGCCTCCGCCCAGAAGGGATCGGCCCGGTCGTGGACCGGGAACAGCATCACCGCCATGCGCTGCAGCTCGTCCAGCACCGCGATGGGGTCCGTGCGATCGACATGGCCGAGCGGATTGAACCGCGCCGTGCGACCATCCCGCGCCAGAGGATCGAACAGATGCACAGTCTGGCCGGCCTCGGCGCGATAGCCCCCCGTGGCGAGGAAATTCTCGCGCTTGATGTCCAGCACGACTACGGAGTCCGACCACGCTAGGAGGTTGGGGATGACCACGCCGACCCCCTTGCCGGTGCGGGTGGGCGCGTAGAGCATGACGTGCTCGGGCCCGTCGGCGATGAGGAAGCCGCCGTCGGCCCGGCCCAGGATGACGCCGCGGTCGGCCCGCAGACCCGCGCGCCGCTGTTCCGATCCCGAGGCCCAGCGGGCGGCGCCGTGCAAGGGCCGGCGTCGGGAGAGCAGGATCGCCGCGACGAGAACCCCGCCGAGCAGAACCGACACCGAGACGCCGACGGTCAGCCAGCGCCGCACCTCCGGGTCCTGGCGATAGTACCAGAACCAGCCGGGGACGCGGGCGGGATCGATGGCGCCGGAGAATTGGCCCAGACCGACAAGAGCGATGAGGGCGGCTAGGATGGCCAGCAGGGTCACGGCGGCCAGGCTGCCGACGGCGAAAGCCGCCGCCCTAGCCCCCGGGCTGGCGCTTGCGATCCGGGTCATGCCAGACCTCCGTCACACGGAAGCGCCCGTCGACCTTCTTCATCTGGATGACGACGTCGACGAGCAGATGCAGCAGGGCGCGGATGTCCTCGCGCGGCAGGTCGCGCCCGCCTTCGGACTCCCGCACCAGCAGGGTGAGCTGCTCGAAGGCCAGGGCGGCGGAATCCGCATGCACCGTGGTGATCGAGCCCGGGTGCCCCGAGTTGACGTTGCGCAGATAGAAGAAGGCCGTGCCGTCGCGGAGTTCCTGCAGCAGGATGCGGTCCGGCCGCATGCGCAGGGCGCTTTCCAGAAGCTGTTTCGGACCGATCCGGGCCAGGCCCTGTCCGTCCTTGGAATAGACCAGGTGGACGACGTTGCGATGCGGCACGACGAACTCGCGGGTGTCCTCGATGGTCAGCAGCCGCTCATGGTCCGGGATCAGTTCGATCAACCCCTTGGCCAGGGTCGTCTTGCCCGAGCCGGTTGCGCCGGAGATCAGGATGTTGCGCCGGGCCGTGACCGCCAGGGTCAGAAAGCCGGACCAGTCGCCGGCCTGCCGCAGACGAACCAGTTCCGCGTCGACGAGATCCGTGGCGTCCGTCTGGGCGTCGGCGACCTCGTCGAACAGACCGGCCGCCGCGAACTCCTTCAGGCCCAGACGTCGCCGCGACGGCTTTCTCAGGGTGAGGGAGAGGCCCCCGTCCGCCGCCACCGGCGGCAGGACGATCTGGCAGCGCACGTCGCCGGGCAGGGTGGTCGAGCAGATCGGTTGCTCGGGTCCAACGTCCTGACGGGTGTAGGCCGCGGCGGCCACCGCCAGGGTGCGCAGCCACGCCTCGGTCAGTTCGGGCGCCTCGGCCCAGCGCCAGGTCCCGTCCGCCTCGACGCCGACCTCGCCCGGCCGGTTGATGACGACCTCGGTCACGGTCGCCGGCTCGAGGAAGGGGCGCAGGGGCGCGAGGTAGTGATCCAGGACCGAGGTGTCATCCATCAGCGAGGCCGCAGCCGATAAACCCCGGAGAAATCCAGGTCCTGGGCGACGAAGATCGACACCTCCGCGCCCTGGCCCTTGCGCAGCGTGGGCGGGATCTCGACCGAGCCCTGTAGGGCGACGCTGGCGGCGTCGGACGGCAGGCGGGCGGTGGAGGATGCGCCGTCGTTCCGGCCCGCGGCGGCATGGACGCCGTCGTCGACGATGGAAAGCAGCAGGGCGCCGCCGAACCGGTCCCAGAAATGAGTGTCGACCACGCCGTCGAATCCTGACCGGCCGAGGGCGTCGGCGGCCGGCGAGGCGAGCGCGACGGCGACCCCGGTCGGCGTCACCGCCCGGGTCCAGAGCACGAACAGCCGGCGGCGGCCCTGCTGAAGACCGCCGCGATACTCGCCCAGAACCCGGGTGCCGCGCTCCAGCAACACCACGGCGCCGTTGTCGGACCAGACGTCACGCGGCAGGACGCAGGTCACATAGCCGGGCGTGGTGCTGTCCAGGGCCGTTTGCAGGACGCAGGGCACGCTGGTCCCCGCCGTGACCAGCAGGTTGCGGTCGGGCAGGCGGCCGGCGCGGGTCTGGCCCACGGGCGTGAGCTGACGGAGTTGGTCGAGCGACGTCGGCTCGCCCGGAGGCGCCGCCGTCGTCGAGATCGGCGGCGGGCCAGATTGGCCGCCGGCCCGGCTATAGGCGAGCACGGGCGCGCGTCGGGCGCTCTCGGCCAGGGCGTGCTGCTGTTCCGCCGGACTGGGGCCGGATCGGGGTGGGGGTTCGCCCCGGGGCGCGGCTTCCAGAGGCGGGATGGCGTCGTCGTCGGTCAGGGCGGGCGCGTTCGGATCGAAGGCGGCCTCGCTGAGCAGAGGCGGCGCTTCACGGCGAGCAGGCTCGAAGGGCGTCGTTTGCCGGGCCGGTTCGTCGCGACGGGACGGCCCGCCGCGCTCGGCGTCGCCGCGATCCCAGCTGGCGATCAGAAAGACGCCGCAGCCGACGGCCAGGGCGGCCAGGGTGATGAGCTTGCCCTGCCGTCCGCCGAACCGGCCGGCGATCGGCGAGACGCCGCGATCGCCGGGAGCGGCGGGGGGAGGCGGCGCGTCAGCGGGCGGCATGGGATCGGGCGCGGTCATGACCGGCCTCCGAGGGGGCCGCGGTCGACGGCCGGAGAGGCCGTGCCCGTGCCCACCGCGACGCCGCGGGCGTCATAGGCGTCGTTGAACAGGCACAGCACCAACTGCCCCCGCCGCAGCCGCAGACCGCGCGTCACGCCGTGGATGACGACGAACTCGCCGCGCACGTCATAGGGGATGAGGCGTTCCGCCCCGTCCTCCCCGACCTCGAACACGGCCGGCAGGGGTTGGACGCCGGGGAAGCGCAGCACGGTGAAACGACCGTTGTCGCTGACCTCGCTCGGCTGCAGGGCGGCGTCGCCCTGGGCCGACCAAGCCAGATTGCGGGTCCCTTCGACCACGCCGCGCTCCAGTTCCAGTCCGATGAGACGCTGCTCCACCGCCTCGGCCTGGACGGCCAGCGCCCGGGCCGCCTCGGCCTGATCGTCGGCCGGGTAGCGGAACCGGACCTGATAGGCGATCGCGGACCGGTCGCCGGGCTCGCGGGCGACGAGCTCGAAGGCGTAGTGGCGGATCACGCCGGCGCGCTCGGTGACGACCAGCAGGTTGGTCGCCTGATGGCGCTCGCGCGGCTTGAGGAACAGCACTGACCCTTCCGCAGCCACCTCCCAGGCGACGCTGTCGCCGATCGCGGCGTGTCGGATGGTCTCGTCCGGCGAGAACACGATCTGGGTCGCCGTCCGGAACGCTCCGGCGATCCGGTAGACGGCCGCCGGATCATAGGCGAGTTCGCGAATGCGCGGGTCCAGAGGGGCCTGCGCCGCGACCGGGGATGCGAGGGCGAGGCCGGCGGCCAGGGCCAGCAGGGACAGGGAGCGTCTCATCGGATGACCTCAGGATCGGCGCGGTAGGAGGTCACCTGGAAGCCGAGGGGATTCCTCAGCCGGTCCGGTTCCGACATCGGCGCGCGGGTGTAGGTAAAGGCGATGGTGGCGATCCAGTCGCTCTCCACCGTCTGCTGGGCCTGGCGGACCGTGCGGTGGAAGCGGACGTTGGCGACGCCGTCGTTGATGAAGCCGATGGCGCGGATCGAGATGACGGCCTCGCCGTCGCGGCCATAGAGGTTCTGCGGGCTGTCGGGATTGGAGCCGCGGAACAGATCGGCCCAGCGCCGCTGTTCAGCCGGCGCCGACAGGATGGAGACCAGACGGAAGGCGTCCTCGGCGGCCGGGTCGAGGTAGCCCTCGCGCTGGCGTACATACTGGCCGAGGAAGTATTTGCTGACCGCCTCGTCGTAGTGGACCGGCCCGTCCTCGGCCGAGAGGCCGCGCACGACATCGACCGCGCCGGTCGTCCGGTCCACCCGGATGACGAAGGGTTCGGTGGATTTCAGCGGCGTCAGCATCGCCACCGCGCCGGTCGCGATCACCGCCAGACCCGTGGCCAGCGCCGCCGCCGACCAGGCGAGGCGGCGGGACCGGAGCGCCGCGGCCAGACGATCCTGGTCCCAGCGCCGCGCCTCGGTGAAATAGCGCTTCAGTTCGGAGGAAGGGACGCCGCTCATGCGCAGCCTCCTGTTCCGGCGTCGGGACCGGCGGCGGCCTCGGCCGGTCGTGGTTCGGCGTGCGGCGCAAGCACCGAGCCGTGGGGATTAGCCGGCCGCCGGGCGGAGCCGTCGCAGGTCGGCAGGGCGGGATCGCCCCGGTGGGCGCAGGCGCCCAGCAGCATCAGGCCGGCGAGCAGGAGGGAGCGGTGGGTCATGTCAGGCGCCTCTCGGTCGAATGGAGCCGCCGCCCCTGGGCGGTTGGCGGCTGGCTTCTTGCGGACCCTTGGTGCGGCCCGAGCCGCTCCCGCCCAGGGCCGCGGCGTTGGCGAAGTCGGCGAGGCCGGCGCTGGCGCCGCCCGCGATGCCGGCGGCGATGGCCGGGGTCTGAAGGAAGAAGATCGCCCCCAGCAGGCACAGGGCGATGAAGATCAGCCCGCCGATCATCGGGTCGGCCCCCTGGATCGCGCCCCACTGGTCGCGCACGAGCGACAGGACGAGCTGGAAGATGACGATGATCAGGGCGAACAGGACGAGGTAGTTCACCGCCTGGCTGAGCCAGCCGAAGAAGAAGCGGCGGGTGGCGTCGAACAGGGCGCAGGCGATGAAGATGGGGCCGAGGGTGACGAGCAGGGCCAGGGCCAGCTTGGCCACCAGAACCACCCCAAAGCCGAGGGCGGCGGCCAGGGCGCCGATGATGAAGACGGCGGCCGAGACGACCCAAGGGCCCGGATTGAAGGCGGAGCCCTCGCGCGAGATGTCCTCGCCCAGCCAGGCCGCATAGGCGAAGAACTGGTCGAAGGCCGCGCCGACGCTGGGGGTGTCCGCGCCGCTGACCGCCCGGGTGAGGGCGTTGGGCAGGCCGGTGAACAGCGGCTCGGTGACGAAGGTGGAATAGGCGGCCGTGGTCGCCAGCAGATAGAGGAAGGCGAGCTTCAGCGAGCGGACCGCGAAGTCCATCACCGGTTCGCTGATCGCGCCCCTCAGGATGGCGACGCCGTAGAGCACGACATAGAGGACCAGGGCGATGCGCAGCGGTCCCTCGACCTCGGCGATCACAGACGACAGACGGTCGCCGAGGAAGACGTTGAGCCGTTCGTCGATGAAGTCGTAGCTGGGTTCGAAGACGCGAAAGCTCATCGTCGGGATCCTCAGAAGGCCCGCTCATAGACGCGCATCCGCGCCTGCCGACGCGCTTCGGCCAGGCCCTGACGCGCCGCTTCGCATTCGCGCTCGGCTCGACCGGCGTCGCACGCCGCCACGACCGCTTCGGCCGCGTCGGGATCGGCGGCGAAGTCTTCGGCCGTTCGCTCGGGCGACCCGCAGCCGACCAGGCCGAGGGCGACGAGCAGGGCGGATCGTCTCACTGGAACGCCCTCTCATAGACTGTCATGCGCGCCGCCCGGGCGGCTTCCGCCCGCTCGCGGGCGCGTTGCTCCTCGAGCCGAGCTTCGGCGGCTTGGGTCAGGGCCAGACCCTGCAGCCGCACCTGTTCGTTCTGGATCATCGCCTGTTCGGCCGCGAGGCGGGCTTCGAGATCCAGGACGGCGCGGGCGTTGGGCGCGGTGTCGAGAGCGGACCGGAGCGTCTCCAGACCCTGCAGACGCCGGTCCGCGGCGCCGGCCACCGCCTCACCGACGGCGAGGTCCCGCGCGGTGCGGGCGCCGGCGCGTTCGAGGCTGTCGCGGTAATAGGCCTCGGCCGGGTCGAGGTCGCCCGCCGGCGGCGTATAGAGCCGGGTGTCGCGGCGGATGGCGTCGGCGCGGTCGGCCAGGTCGCCGAGTGCCGACAGGTCGCCGTCGGCCGCGGCGCGAAGGGCGCGCATGTCCGGCAGCGGATTGCGCACCGTCGGCAAGCCGAGCTCGCCGGCCAGGGCGTTGACGCCGGACAGGTCGTTCAGGCTGTCGAACAGCTGCCGGCCCTGTTCGACCTGGGTCTGCAGCGCCCTCAGCTGGTCTAGCGTCGTGCGCGCCTCCTCGATCATCTGGGCCAGGGCCCGGGGATCGTGGACGATCTGCTGGGCCTGGACCGTCGGGGCGACGGCGAGGGCGAATGCGGCCGCCGCCGCGGCGAAGGGAATGCCGGCTCTCATAGGAACCTCCTCTGGTCATGGAAGGGATCGCGCCAGCGCGCGTAGTCGTCGCCGACCTCGGCGCGCAGCCGGTCGAGCAGGGCGGTGGTCTCGGTGCGGCCGGACAGGATCGACAGGGCGTCGTCCATGCCGCCGAGGTCCAACTCGACGACCACGCTGTCGTGGCCCTGCTTGACCAGGAAGCGGTGCGACTCCGGGGTGAGGACCTCGCGGACGAGACGGAACTCCTCCTGGGTCAGGCCGAAGCCGTCGACATAGTCGCGCGCCTGACCGTGGGCGTTGGGCAGGAAGATCTTGGTCGCGCACTGCTCGAGGATGGCGTGGGCGATCGGGGATCGCAGGGCGTCGGCGGGCGACTGGGTGCCGAACACCATGAAGGCGTTCTGCTTGCGCCAGGTCTTGAGCCCGTCCTGGGCGAGATCGGTGAAGGCCGGGTCGCCCAGCACCTTCCAGAACTCGTCGATGTCGAGGACGAGGCGGCGACCGTCGACCCGCTCGGCGATGCGATGGAACAGGTACAGCATCGCCGGCGTGCGAACCTCGTCGTGGTCCAGCACCTGGGTGATGTCGAAACCGGCGAAGCGGGCCTCCAGACTGAGGGCGTCCTCATCGTTGTCGAGCACCCAGCCGAGCGGGCCGCCCCTTTGCCAGCGCTCCAGCCGAGCGCTCACGCCGCCGGCGTCGCCCTGACCGAGGAGGCTGCGCAGGGCGGCGATGGAGCGACGCTCGCGCGGCAAGGCCTCCAGAGCGGCGACGCCCTGGTCTATGGCGCGGGCCTCGGGTACGGTCAGGGTCTCGTTCGGGCGGGCGACGAGGGCCCGGACGAGCCGGACCAGGAAGGCGCGGTTGGCGGGGCTGGGGTCGAGCGCCTTGAACGGGGCGAAGCCGGTCGGCTCGCCGTTGCGCAGGGCGAGGTAGGTTCCGCCGCAGGCGCGGACGAAGATCTCGGCGCCCCGGTCCTTGTCGATGAACAGCTGCTGGGCGTCGAACCGCTCCAACTGCGCCAGCATGAAGTTCTGGACGACGGTCTTGCCCGATCCGGACGGTCCGCAGATGAAGGTGTGGCCCAGATCGCCGACATGGAAGTGGAACCAGAAGGGCGAACCGGCCGTGGTGCGCAGCACGGCGACGGCCTCGCCCCAGTGATTGCCGTGGGCCTTGCCGACGGGATGGGCGTGGAACGGCGCCAGGGCCGCGAAATTGCGCGAGGTGATGGCGGCGGGCCGGGTGCGGCGGGCGAAGGCTCCGGGGAACTGGGACCAGAAGGCGGCTTCCAGCCCCAGATCCTCGCGCGCGACGACCAGGCCGGAGTCCGCGAGGATGGCGCGGGCCTTGGACAGATGCTCCGCCAGCGCGGTCGGCGTGTCGCCGTGGACGAGGATCGAGGCCTGATGCTCGCCCATGACGAAGCGGTTGCTGACGAGATCGTCCAGCGCGTCGGACAGGCCGGTGATCTGGGAGGCCGCGCGGTCGCGCGCCGAGACCATCTGGTTCTGCTTGCGCTCCATCACCGCCCGGGCCGAGGCCTTGGACAGGAAGGCGAAGGACTGGCTGATCACGAAGCCGAAGCGGACGCTCAGCAGGTCGTCCCACAGTCCGGGCCGGGTCGTCGCCGGATACTCCTTGATGGCCAGGACGCCGGCGTAGCGCGCATCGGCCGCGTCGCGCAGCTCGAGGGTCTCGCGACCGAAGATGGCGCGCACGGTGTAGACCGCCGAGCCGAGGTGGCCGAACACGATCGGGACCGGCGACCGGCGTCCGGTCAAGACGAGCCGCATGACCTCCATCGGCTCGGAGAACCACAGGCCGTCGCGTTCGTAGAGACCGAGCCGGCGCGGCGCGTACCGCCCAAGGTACTGGGCCAGGTCGCGCCCGGCCTCCTCGAGGCGCCGGATATGGGCGACCTCGACCTCGCCGTCGCTGCGGCGCGCCGCCTTCAGGCGTTTCGCGAGCGCCGCGGCCCGGTCGCCCGCGTCGCGACCCGGATGAAGGACGAGGGTGACGAACAGCTCGTTGATCCAGAGCTGCCGGCGCGCGACCCGATGGTCGTAGAGGGCGCCGAGTTCGCCGGCGAAGGTCGATCGAAACCCGGAGGAGCGTTCCAGCTCCACCGGACGCCGGACCACATGATGCCAGACCGCCAGCCGGTCGTCGGCGAGATTGCGCCAGGCCTGGTTGAGCTTGACGTGCCAGTCGTTGAGGTCCCGGGCGTCGGCGGTCTCGAAGCTGGCTCCGTCGATCTGGAACACCATCATCAGGGCGCCGCTGTCGAGCGTGACCACATGGTCGGAGACATGACGCGCATAGGGCAGGTGCGGCCGGGCGTCGGCCTCCCGCCGCAGGCGCGCCGGAGGAACCCCGCCCTCAGCCACGGGTCAGCTCCGCCAGGCGATAGCGGCGGACGAGGGGGAGGGGCGTCGCCGAACTCCCGCCCCAGAGGCCCGCATTGCGCGACCGGCCCTTGGTGTCGACATAGACGAAGAGGAGCCGGAAGGCGTTGTGGTCCGCCCGGCAGATCGCCCGGAAGACCAAATGCAGGGCCGGGGCGACGAGCAGATAGAGCAGGCTGCCGCCGACGAGGAAGACGACGCCCGAGACGATGACGTTGACGCCCATGGCCTCCATGGGCACGCCCAGGATCATGGCCGGCCGCGTGCAGGCCAGGAACAGCGGGTCCTCGGTCAGACGTTCGTCAGCCATGATGACCTCCGGCGGACAGGCGCGACAGGGTCAGGGCGAGGGCGAGCCCCGAGGCGAGGCCGGCGAGGATCTGGGCGAACCGCGTGGGCGAGATCAGCTTCAGGCCGAGCATCAGGCACAGGGCCAGGACGATCGCGGCCGAAGCGACCGCCAGCCAGGGCAGGGTCGCCTCCATCACGCACCGCCAGTGATCAGGTTGACGATCTCGGCCGCGCCGAAGACCACGACGATGCCGAGCACGACGATCGCCGCCCGCCGCAGGTCGAACAGGCCGAACATCCACAGGATGCCGACGACCACGACCGCCAGCACGGCCAGAAGCCGGGCCGTGTTGCCGGTGAGCATGTCGACGACGTTCTGCAGAAGGCCTTCGACATTGGCCGAGGCGAAGGCGGGCTGGACCAGGACGAGGCTGGCGGCGAGGGCGATGGCGCCGGCGGCGCCGGCCCTGCGGACGGTCGCGGATGCGGTCATCTCAGAACTCCGTGTCTGGGGCGGCGGTGAAGGTGAGGACGGCGCTGGCCTGGGCCCGCCCGAAAACGTCCCAGGCGGGCGGCGGCAGCGGCGGAGCGGGTGGTGCGGGCCGGTCGTCTGCAGGGGTTCGAACAGGGGCGAGCGGCAGGACGCCGAGGGTCGCGGCGGCCGCCTCGACGCGAGCGACGTAGCCGTTGCGGAAGCCGCGCTCCGGATGGCCGGTGTTGTATCGGGACAGCGCGACCCTCAGGGTCGTCTGGCGATCGACACCTTCGGCCGGGCGATAGCCCGCGCGCAGGACGACGCCGGCGGCGGCGAGGTTGCGGCACGGGTCGAAGGCCGCCTCCACGGACAGGCCGAGCCAGTCCAGATTGTCGCTGTTGATCTGGGCCACGCCGAGATCGAGGTTCGCGCCCCGCGCCAGCAGGCCGCGGGCGATGCGCGCCGCGTCCGCGGCGTCCCGAGGCGATCGGGCCGGACGCGGACCCCGGTTGACGCCGATCGCGATCGGGTTGAACCGGCTCTCCGCATAGGCGATGGCCGCCAAGGTTTCCGGCGCCACCTGCGGCGCGCAGGCCTGGGACAGGGCGAGGATCAGATTGAGGTCCAGCACGGCGGGCTCCAGCATGAGCCCCCAGCAAACCCGATCGGGAGCGGGACCGGCGACCCGCGAGCTCCCCGCCGGAAATCTACGGTAGGAAGGTCCGGGGTTCGGACGGCCGCTGAGCGGCGGCGAGCCGGGCGACGGCCTGGATGCGGGTGCGGACGCCGAGGACGCGACAGGCGGCCATGAGATGCTCGTCGACCGTTCGGGGCGACAGGCCGAGCCGATCGCCGATCCGGGCGGAGGTCAGACCCAGAGCCGCCAGGTCCAGACATTCCCGCTGGCGATCCGACAGCCGGTGGCAGGGTGAAGCAGATGGGGAGGGGAATGAGGGGGGAGGACTTTCATGCCCGAATCCAACCGCGCAATCGGTCCCGCGCGCCAGTCCGCGAGTCTCGGACCGCAAGTCTACGACCGTGGCGAGGGGGCGTTACGCGCCGTCGCCGGTCCCATCCTCCCGGGCGGGCGCCATCAACCGTCCCCGGCGCTGTTCAAGCCAGGCCTCGGCCTCGGCGTCGCGCCGGACGGATTGATCGGCGAGGTCCTTCAGGCTCTTGGTGAAGGCGTTGATGATGGTGCGGGCGTCCAGATCGCCGATGGCGTCCCCGGCTTCTTCGTCGAACTCCTGCAGCGCCACGGCGAGGATGGTCGCCAATTTGTTGTCGGCGCACCGCAAGGCGAAGGCGGGCGACCCAAGGGCCAGGGCGGCGAGGATTCCGTGCGGATCGCTGTCGGTGACCTCCGCGAAGCGGTGAATACGTTCGAGGTTGATCCGACCGGCGCCGGACTCGAAATGCTCATAGGACCGCAGCGCCATATTCATGCCTTGGGCGACGTCCGCGGCCCGCATCCGCCGATGGGACCGGATCAGGCGCAGGCTGGAGGAGAGCACCGCGTTCGCCGTCTGGGTGTGTCGGGCGTCCATGTCTCCAGTTACTCCCTCGCCTCCGGCGCCACGCGACTACGAAGCGAGTGCACCCCTACAGGTTGAAAAATGCCTCAGCGATGCGTCAAATGAAAGCCTAGAAAGATCAACAGCATAAAAGCTGCGGATACGACGCAATTATCTTGCGGACATCAGTATAGGAGCGCCGCATGACCCGATCGCCCCGAAGCCTGCCGGTCGTCGATCTGCGTCCCGGAGCGGCCCGGAGGCGGTCGTGAGGCAGCGCGATCCCTTCGGCCTGGCGCTCGCCAGCCTGCGCGCCGCGCTCGAGGACGGCCTGGCCCCCGGCCAGCATCTGTCCGTGGTCGACATCGCCGCCTCGCTCGGGCTGAGCACCAGCCCGGTGCGCGAAGCCCTGTCCCGCCTGTGCGGCGAAGGCCTCGTCGAGGATCGCCGCGGTCTGGGCTATTTCACCCGCGCCGCGCCTCTGGAGGACGTTCTGGGTCTGCTCGATCTGGAGGCCGCCCATGTCGGTCTCGCGGCGCTCTACACCCGGGTCGCCCAGCCCTGCGACGCCACGGACGCGTCCGTCGAGGCGTGGATCGACGACCTGGTTGACGCCTGCGACAACCAACCCCTGATCGAGAGCCTCGTTCGCGTGCGCCGTCGCCTGGCGCCGCTCAGACGCCTGAACGGCCCGACCGAAGCGGCCGCGGGTCCCGCGCCGGCGAGCAAGGTCGAGGCCTACTATGCGCGCTGGCGGATCGCCGCGACGGGCCTCGCCTCCCGTGTTCGGCGGATCGATCCAGGTCAGTCGAAGTATACGCGAAATATAGTTTGAATCGATTTGCTTTCCGGCGTTGATGGTTCGTCGTCGACGTTTTGTCGGCCTTCAAAACAGGAGACGACCATGACCAAGAGCACCTCGCGCCTCGTGCGCCTCGGGGCCGCCCGCACCCTGACCCGCGCGGTCTCGCGCGGCGAATTCGACGAGCTGAATCCGGTGCTGAAGTACACCATTCCGCCCAGCGAATGATCGGACGGGCCGCTTCGGCGGCCCGGACGTCCGGGCCCGGCCTCGCCCCGGACGCCGCAAGCAGGGGCCATTCCTGACACAGGAGAGGGATCGATGAAGATCCAGAACGAGACGCGCATGCTGCGTCTGGGGGCCGCCCGTCGGCTGACCCGGGCGATCCTGATGGGACCGTTCACCGAACTGAACCCGGCCCGTCACTGGACCATGCCGCCGGAATGAGCCCAGGGGGCCGTCCGGTTCCGGACGGCCCCGCCGGGTCCTGCCGCAGGGCGGACCAGCCAAGTTCAGCTCTAACAGGGAGAGGTCTGGGAATGGCCGAAGCGCTTCGCGCCGAGGACGGTCACTGCGGCTGGCTCGCCGAGGGCATTCACGCGGTCCGTGTCGGCGACGATCTGGTCCTGCTCGATCTCGCCGCGGACGATTATCTGTGCCTGCCGGAGTGCGGCGATCTCCGGATCGAGGGACGGCGGGCGCTGGGGTCGATGGACGATCTTCTTCGCCTGGCCGCCGAGGAGTTGCTGCATCCCACGTCGGCGCCGGAAGATCGGAGCCCGCCGCCGGCCCTGCCGTCGGCGCGCCTGCCGCCTGCGCCGCCGATCCGGCCGACGCTGCGGGACCTCGTTACCTTCGGCGTCATCTGGGTCGAAGCGGTGCGGCGTCGGCCGACACTTCTGGACCTCAGCCGGCGATACGCCCGGCGTCGCGGTCGCCGGTCGGATCCCGAGGCGCTCGCCGCGCGGGTCGAGGTGTTCCGCCAGTTGCTGCCGCTGGCGCCCTGGACCGGCGCCTGTCTGCTTCAGGCGGAACTGCTGCTGCGCTTCGTGAACGCCGCGGATCTGGACGCGGACTGGGTGTTCGGGGTCCGCACCTTCCCCTTTCTCGCCCATTGCTGGTTGCAGAGCGGAGACCAGTGCGTCAGCGAAGCCCCGGAAACCCTGACCGTCTATCGACCGATCCTGGTGATCTGAGGTGGCGGCGGACTCTGCGATCATTCTGGTCGGCGACAATCCGGCTGCGCTCGACGCCTTGGTCGCGCCGCTTCGACAGCGCCTGAGCCGGGCCGGCTGGTCGCGCAAGTCGCATGACCCCTTCATCCAGGTGTTCGCCCCGACCGGCGGACGGCTCGAGGTGGCGCGGGGGCTCGACGGGCACGGCGTGGTGCTCGGCGAGATCTACGACCGCGAGGGCCAGGCGCTGTCGCTGCGGGCGCGCGGCGCCCTGGGATGCCGACGGCTGGACGCGGCGCAGGCCCGCACGGTCTGTTCGGACCATTGGGGGCGCTACCTGCTGGTCCGGCGGGTCGAGGGCGACGTCGCCGTGCTCCGCGACCCGTCGGGCGCCCTGGACTGCGTCGTCTGGCGCAAGGCCGGCGTGACCTTGATCTCGACGAGCGCCGCGGCGGTCATCGATCCCTGGCTGCCCGACGGGATCGCGCTGGATTGGGACGCGGTCGCCGCCCTGGTGGCCCGCCCCGGCGAATATCGACATCGACTGGCCCTAACCGGATTGCAGGCCGTCGCCGGTGGCGAACTGCGGGTCGTTGGGGAGGGCGTCAACCAAGGTCGCCAGATCTGGCGGCCCGCGGAGGTGTACCGGGACCGGGGTTCGCGTCCGCCTCCCGACCTCCGAGGGGCGGTGCAACGGTCGGTGCGGGCGCTGGCGGGCGACAGGCCCTGGATCACCGAGGTCAGCGGCGGCCTGGACTCCGCCATCGTGGCGGGCGTCCTGACCGCCGACCAACGCCGCAACGTCGCCGCCTGGGTCAACCATTACGTCGATCAGCCCGAGGGCGACGAGCGGGCCTACGCCCGGGCGGTGGCGGAAAGGCATGGCTTCGCGTTGACCGAAGTCCGCCGCGACGGCCTCAGACTCGACGCCGTGCGTCTGGCCGCCTGCGCCGAGACCTTCCGGCCGGCGGCCAACGACATCGATCCCGACTACAACGACGACATCGCCGACCGGATCGAGGCGACAGGCGGCTGGGGCTCGCTGACGGGGCAGGGCGGCGACGCGGTCTTCTTTCAGATGCCCAGCCTGCTGATCGGGCTGGACGAGATCTGGGAGCGGCGCGGTCGCGCGCGATTGGCGGTCCTGCATCGGCTCTCGCGCTGGCTGCGGCGCCCCCTGTGGCCGACGGCGCTGGCGAAGGACTGGCGCGAGGAGGTCCGCCATCGCGCAGACTGGGATCACCCCTGGCTCGACGATCTGGGCGGCGTCCCGCCAGCCAAGGCCTTGCAGATGTCCGCCCTGGCCTTCTGTCAGACCTTCCAGGGGCTGGCGGTCCGCAGCCGTCTCGGTCCCTGCCTCAATCCGCTGCTCAGCCAGCCGGTGATGGAGGCGGGGCTGGCCCTGTCGGCGGTCGATCTGACCTGGGGCGGACGGGATCGCGCCGCCGCGCGCGCCGCCTTCGCGGATGTCTTGCCGCCCTCGATCCTCGATCGCCGCTCGAAGGGCGAACTGGGCGCCTACTATGGCAACGCGGTCGCCGCGCACCTGGACTTCCTGCGCGACTATCTGCTCGGCGGCGCCCTGGCCGAGGCGGGGCTGATCGATCCCGGCCTGGAGGACCGCCTCACCCGGGACGCCCTGCTGTGGCGTGGCGGCCATTCCCACCTGCTCAGTCTGGCCCTGACGGAGGCCTGGGTGCGGCGCTGGCGGGAACGGCTGGACCACCGGAACCCCTGAGATGCCGGTCGAACCAGTCGCGGACCTGGTCGTAATAGAGCCGGATGTTGCCCGGGCTCTGAACCCCGTGGTCCTCGCCGATGAGCAGGGTCAGGGCCACCGGGCGGTTCAGACGGTGCAGGGCGCCATAGAGCTGCTCCGACTGGCCCAGCATCAGGTCATACTCGCCCACCACGAGAAGCGTCGGCGCGGTGATGCGGTCCGCCTGCTCGAACGGACTGTTGCGCCGATACCGGTCGGGGGCGCGCCAGTAGGCGTCACGCATCTCGGCCTGGCCGGATTCCAGCCAGCGGGCGCCGGCCGTCGCGGCGAGCGCATGCCCGCCCTCCAGCCGCAGGGTCGAACCGACGTCTCCGATGACCGTCGAGAAATTCATCGGCCCGTTTAACGCCACCACGGCGTCGAAGCGGGGAGACTGGGCAGCGCTCATCACGGCGGACCAGGCGCCGAAGCTCCAGCCCCACAGACCAATGCGCTCCGCATCGACCAGCCCCTCCGCCGCCGCGGCGTCGACGACCGACAGGATGCGCTGGGCGAGGCCGTCCGCCGGTTCCGGGGTCGCGGGGAGGTCCGGGATGAGGATGGCGTAGCCCGCCGCGACCATCAGCTGGGGCGCCAGCGACAGGCCGGTGGACTCCCGCCGCATCCACCACGGCGGGGCGGGGTAGGCCTCGCCCTGATAGGGCACCACGATCACGGGCGGCGTCGCTGTCGGGTTCGACGGCGAATAGAGCCAGCCGCCCGCGCCGCCAACGCCGGTGATGCGCCGGGGCGCCGCGACCGCGATCCGGTCGAGCTCGGGGTTCAGCCGCCAGACCACCTCCCGGCTATGGCCGCGCTGGAGGCGAAGCGTATTCGGTTCGGCCTCCGGCCCGCTCCGGTCGAGGCCGATCCCCCGGCTCCAGCTGATCGCGGCCCCAGGCGTCGCCGCGACGCATCGGGGCTCGGCCCCGGGATCGGCCCAGGCCTGGCACAGTCGCCCGTCGGGACGTTCGATCACCGCGAAGTCCGCCTTCAGCGGACCGCTCTGAGCCCGCAATCCGAAGGGACCGCGCGGGTTCACCGCCGAGGCGGCGGCCCCGAGATCGACGGACTCGCCGTCTGCGCCGAGGCGGATGACGCGACCGCCGCTGGCGAACAGAACCGAGGAGCGACCCTCGGCGACGAGTCGGGCGTCCGGAGACAGGCCTGTGAGCGGCTGGGCGTCGGCCCCTGCGACGAACCAGCCCTCGCCGGATGCGGAGCGGCCCTTGAAGATCGGGACACCGCCCAACCAGCCGCCCTCGGCCGTGGCCATGCCCTGGAAGTCGATCGGCGTGGTCGGGTGCGCCCCGGCCGGGGTCACATCCCGCGCCGCGCCGTCCGGAGCGACGGTCAGGAGCCGGGCCGGTTCGTCGCCGATCGTCGCCACCAGAAGGGCGTCGGAGGCCGGCGACCAGGCCAGCAGGCTCGTGGAGATGTTGCCGGCTTCGGGCGGCCGGACGGCGGCCCCGGTGGTCAGCTCGACGAGCTCCAGCCCCCGGGCGCGGCGCACCTCGCTCGCGGTATCGGCGGAGGGCGGCGGCAGGAGGGGGCCGTCCAGCAGAAGCGCGGCGTATCGTCCGTCCGGAGAGACCTCGAGGTCGAGGAAGGGACCGTCGGCGATCGCCGCGGCCTCTCCGGTGACGGCGTCGATCCGCCAGAGACGTCGCGGCGGCAAGGCTTCCGGCGGGCCGTCTTCGCCCACCGTGATCGCAGCCGGCGACCCGGCCGTCGCCGCCGCCCTCAGCGCCAGCAGGCGTGCCTGTTCGGCGCGGGGGCCCGCCAGTCTTGGAGGAAGCGCCCCGTCCGGCATGCCAAGCACGACGAGGGTGTCGTCCGTGAGCCATTCCAGGGACCGGCCCCATAGGCTAAGCTCCGGCGCCACATCGGTCCACACCACCTCCCCCGCGGCGATCTCGACGATTCCCAGCCGCCATTCGTCGTTCCGGAGCCGAAACACGGCCAGACGCCGACCGCTGGGCGAGAAGGCGCCGACGGAATAGCCGGCGTCTTCGTCCATCGTCAGGAGCGGTCGCGGATGGTCGGGGGCGTCGAGGTCGATGCGGTACAGCCGGGCGTACCGGTTGGCGCCTTCGGCCTCCAGATCATGGCGGGGGAGATCGCCTCGGGCGCGCCGCTCCTCGAAGACGGCGACCGCGCCGGACGGATCGATCGCGACCCGTCCGAAGCTCTCGAGCCCCAGAATGACATCCACCGTGAGCGGCTCTTGCCTGGCCAACGCCGGGCCCGCCGTCGCGAGCAGGCCCGCGAGGGCGAAAGCGACCATGCGCATGGACGCTCACCAGCGCTTGACGAGCTGAAGGGAGATCTGCCGGCCCAGCACATTGGTGTTGGCGGCGTCGTAACCGATCCCCGCCGGCGCATCGTAGAAGGGCGGCTCCTCATTGGTCAGGTTGAGCACATTGAGGGTGAGCGAAAGGCCTTCGCCCCATCCGCTCCCGAAGTCGTAGCGGACCTGGCCGTCCAGGGTGATCCAGTCATCGATCCCGCGTCCGTTGACCCGATCGCGTCCTCCGCTGACGTGGTTGAGGGCGCTGCCGAGGGTGAGCGGGCCCCGCTGCCACTGGGCGCCGAAGCGGCCCCGCCACCGGGCGGGAAAGTTCGGGGCGCCGAGCAGGTCCTCGGTGGGCGACGCAGCCGTGACCGTCCGGTCGTTGGTCAGCAGATGGGTCACGCTCGCGTCGAGCGAGATGTCATCCGACCCCAGGGTGAAGCGATAGCGGGTCGAAAGGTCGAGCCCCTCGACCTCCACGGCCGAAGCATTGACGTAGCGGTTATCGATGACGGCGCCGTAGGCGGTCGCCGGGAAGACGTTCGGATTGAAGTTGCCCGGGTGGCCGAGCAGGGACTGGACATAGGCCCGGTCGTCCGCGTTTGAGCCGGGGCTCACATAGCGGATGAAAGGGGCCAGGGTCGGATCATTGAGCGCATTGATCAGGTTCTCCGCGACCGGGGTCGCGATCCGGTCCTCGAAGGTCGTCCGGAACCAGCCGCCCTCGATCCGGAGACCTTCGGCGGCGGCGGGCGTCCAGACGAAGTCCGCCGTCCAGGACTCCGCGGTCTCCGGGATGAGATTCGGGTTGCCCCCGTACTGGACGATGCTGATCACATTGGCGCCGGCGCGGTCCAGGAACACCGGGCCGAGCCGGTAGGCGCTGTTCAACTCCCTCAGCGAAGGGGCGCGGAACGAGGTGCCGTAGCTGGCGCGCAGGAGCAGGTCGGGGGTCGGGTTGTAGAGGACGCCGACCTTGGGATTGCTGGTCTGGCCGATCCCCTCATGGTCCTCGACACGACCG
The DNA here is from genome assembly GCF_001592205.1 of Brevundimonas vesicularis NBRC 12165. Taxonomy (GTDB): domain Bacteria; phylum Pseudomonadota; class Alphaproteobacteria; order Caulobacterales; family Caulobacteraceae; genus Brevundimonas; species Brevundimonas vesicularis. Next base: position 193,468 of record NZ_BCWM01000004.1, read on the forward strand.
GCAAGGGACAGCTCCAACCGTTCGAGGCCGGGCCGGGCGTTGTCGGGCCCCACGAGCGGCGCGCGCAGTTCGACGAAGGCGGCCGAGACGTCGCGCTCGAACGCCGTCGGGGCGGCGATGCGCAGCGCTGCGCCGGAGATGAAATTCTCGCCGGAGGTTTCGAAACGCTCCTGGCGATAGTCGACACCGACGGCCATGCGCAGGTCCCCGCCTGGCAGGGCGAAGAGGACGCCGTCGGCCTTGAGGTTGAAGGAGCCGACCGTGCTGATGTTCTCGGACCGAAGGTAGCCGGACCCGATGAAGGCCAACAGGGCCGGGCTATGGGCGGCGGGATCGCCATAGGGATTGAAGTAGCCGTCGACGGCCGGGTTGAAGGTGGTTCCCGGATTGTTCGGCGTAGAGCCGAGGGCTTCGTCGAGCCGGGTCGTCTGGACCCGGTTCGAGGCCATAAGCCCGGTAGTCTCCCGACCTCCGCTCAGATAGGCCGCGAGGTTCCATCCGGCGAGTTCACCCGTGACCCCGACGGCGCCGCCGACGCTGCGGGAGAAGCCTTCGTCACGGCCCGGCCCCAGGTCGTTGATGAAGGAATAGGCGATCTCCTGATAGGGCTCGCCCGCCACCGGCACGAAGAAGGGATTGTCCGGCGTCACGAACAGGATGCCGATGTCGGCCACCGACTCCTGGATGTAGGTCCGGTCGGTGTAGCGAAGGTCGCCGTCCAGACTGAAACCACCCGGAAGGTCCTGCCGGCCCGCCACGAAAAGGCTGTGCCGGCGCTGGTGCGGCAGGCTCCACAGGCCCTCCATCTGATTGGTCAGATTGACTTCGCCCGGGCGAAAGTCTCCAGGCGGGAGGCCCACGCCGTTCTGATTGCGTGGGATGGCGTAGACCGGTTCATAGGATCCGCTGACCGGATCGAACGCCATGAGGTTGCCCGGGGCCGCGTAGGTGAAGCGCCAGTCCGAGCCGCCCAGCGGGCGCAGGTCCGCATTCGCGGTTGCGCGACGGTCGGCGGCGCGCAACTCGCCGCGGTCGTGGAATTCGTAAGCGGCGAGGAGGCCGCCGTTGGACCAGTTGAAACCGCCGCTGTGAGACAGGAGAGTCTCCTCGGCCCCGCCGTCGCTGGTGCCGCCAACACGTAGCCGGGTTTCGGCGCCGTCGAACCGTGACTTCAGGATGATGTTGACCACACCGCCGACCGCGTCTGCGCCGTAGAGGGCCGACGCGCCGTCGAGCAGCACATCCGCTCGGGCGATGGCGCTGCTGGGAAGATTGGAGATGTCCGAGAAGTCGCCGGCGCTGCCCGTGCCCGCGATCCGCCGGCCGTTGACCAGGACGAGGGTTGCATCCGCGCCCAGACCCCGCAGGTTCACCCCGGTCGCATAAGCCGAGTTTCGGCTCGTGCGGTCTGCGCCTGTCCCGGCAGACCCCTCATAGGCCGCCCCGGTGAAGTTCTGCGGCAAGGCGGCGAGGGTCTCGGCGACCGTCGCGCGGCCTTGCCGGGCGATGTCGTCCTGGGTGATGACGGTGACCGGCGACGGACTGTCCGCGCCCCGCAGATAGGTCCCCGTGACCACGATTTCTTCAAGCTGGGTGGCCTGCGGTTCGGCCTCGGCGCGGGCTGAGGGATCAACGAGCACGAAGACCGTCGGGCGGCTCTGGCGATAGGCCAGGCCCGTCCCGCGCAGGAGCTCCGCGAGCGCGGCCTCAGGAGTGTATTCGCCGGTGAGGGCGCGAGCCTGTCGGCCGGTTACCAGCGCGCTGGGATAGAGGATCTGCAGGCCGCTCTGCTGGGCGAACACCGGCAGGCTACGCTCAAGCGGCCCGGCGCCGATGCTGAACGTCCGGACGGCCTCGGTCGATTGCGCGATGACCGGCGTCGCGACACCCAGCATGAGCGCAGCGAGCGCGGTTGAAGTGAACCTGTGACCCATGATCTCCCCCTCTTTTCTACCCGCGGCTTTGCGGGGCGGGGAGGAGACGTTGGGTCGCGGGGCGTCCCCTAAGTCCGGACGCAGATTATTTTCATGCCGGCCCCGAAAGGATCAGATGGCCGTCGGCCGCCGTGGCGGCTTCAAGGTGATAGAGGTCGCGCAGGGCGGCGACGAAGCCGTCGATGTCCCCGGCGTTGAAAACGCCGCTGACCCGGATCGACGAGATGCGTTCGTCGCGAAGCTCGATCGGTTTGGAGGTGTAGCGGTTCACCTCCGTCACGGCCGCAGCGATCGGCGTGTTCTCAAAGGTCAGCCGGCCGACTGTCCAACTGGTTTCGGCCGGGACATTGACCGCGACGACCCGGGGCGTTGGACCCGAGGTGGTGACCTGCTGGCCGGGCTCCAGGGTCCATTGGGCCGTCCTCGAGGACGGCTTGTGAACGTCGACGCGCCCTTCGACCAGGACGACACGCGCCCCGGAGCCGGATCGCCGAACGTCAAAGCGCGTGCCGACGGCGGTGACCTCCGTGTCGCCCGCCTGGACGAAGAAAGGCCGCGCGGCGTCGCCCTCGACCTCAAACATGGCGCGTCCTGCTGCGAGCGTGACCACGCGACGGGCGTCGGTGAAGCGAACGGTGACCCGCGAGTCCGTGTCGAGGACGATGCGGGAACCGTCTTCCAGCCGCACGGTGCGTTGCTCGCCGATGGCCGTGGCGTAGGCGTCCGGCCGCTGCAGGGACCACCAGGTCAGGCTCCCGGCTCCGATCACAAGCGCCATGGCGCCCGCGACGCCGAGCGGGATCAGACGGCCGGCGTCCCGCATCCGACGGCGCGGGCGCGCCTTTTCGACCCGACTCAAGGCCTCGTCGGCGAGCCCCGCCATCCCGGGGCTTTGCGCCAGCGTCCCTGCCGCGTCCCACATGGCTTCGAGACGGCTGAAAGCGCGCGCGTTCTCCGGGTCTCGCCGCCACGCGCTGAACGCCTTCACGTCGGCGGTCGTGACCTTGCGCTGGTTCAACTTGCTGAACCAGTCGGCGGCTTCCTTGCGCCTGATGTCGGCTTCAGCCTCGATCATCATCCGTTGCCTACAGGTCCAGCCGAGACGCGCAGTACTGAAGCGCCCTGGACATTCGCCATTCCACCGTTTTCACGCTGATCTCGAGCGACACGGAGATCTCGGGATAAGTCATACCGCCAAAGCGGTTCAAGACGAAGACGTCGCGGTAGAGTTGCGGCATGGACCGGATAACCTGTTCGAGAAGAACTTGGTCGAACTGCGGCGCGGCCTCGGCCTCGGCAGGTCTTTGAAGCGCCTGGCTCTGGCGGCGTCGGCCCTCTCTTCGGCTTTCATCGCGGACCAGATTGAGGGCGATCTGCAGCAAGAACGCTTTTGGATGGCGGATGTCCGACACGGCGTAAGGCGCCGCCCTGAGGTAGGTCTCCTGGACGACATCCGCCGCAGCGTCGGCGCCGATGTGAGGGCGCAACCGGCGATCCAGCCAGACGGCGTATCGCCGGTAGAGACGGTTGATCCCGTCCTGCGCCTCCACCCCCAGCTGCTTCGTATCGGTCACCACGGATCTCCGACCTCTCGACGAGAGGGGCGGGAATCCCGGCGTGGCCGCGCGATTCCGGGCAGGCGCGCCGACGCGCGCGCTCAGATGGCGGCAACCGGCCGACGCACAGAGCGGCAGCCGTCGATGATTTGATATCGCACAGGGGATTCCAGGCCCCTATCGGCGCGAACGCCGACATCGAAGCATGAATCAAACGGAATCCCGACGCAAGCGGGAGGGGTCGGGCGTTGGAATCCTCTGCGATCGAGGCCCGTTACTTCAGCGCGCAGCGCCGCCTCCGTCAGCGACGAACCCCGGCTCCGGCTGTGCGCCTATCTCGCGGCGCCCGACGGCTCCGCTGTAGGCGCGACCCTTCTACGGTTCAACCGGCGCCGTCGGACCGCAAGAAACCTGCGGGCGGCCCGCAATTGATCGACGTTGCCCGGGTCCGAACCCGCCGTGTACGGAGAAAGTCGGACAACCCGTGGTGTAATATGGAAGCTGTCTCCGAAGATCCGGACCGTGGATCGCCCGCGGTCAGCCTGAGCCCGCGCGAACAGGAATGCCTGCAATGGGTCTGTCGCGGGAAGAGCTCCTCCGACATCGGAACCATATTGTCGCTGTCGCCCCGCACCGTGGACAGCTATCTTGAGAAGGTCTGTTCCAAACTCCGGGTCCGGACCCGGATCGAAGCGGTCGCCTCGGCGGTCCGGCGCGGTCTGATCGACCCGGGATGAGGGAAGGGGGCGGGCCAGGAACTTCTGTGATGAAGCCCGGCGTTTCGCCGCCGATCGCCGCCGACGTTTGCACGTCCCCTGGCTCTCGATCGGCGCCTATCGTTCCCGGAACCCGCCGCCGGTAAGTCTAGATCGGGCAGCGCAAGCGCGCCAGCCGGGCTTGACCCCCGGCAGCAGCGGAGCAAGACACCCAGATGGCTAAATACACGCCGCTCGCAGCCTTTCTCAGACGTCAGAAGGGCGCCGAGGTGGACCTGTCGTTTCGGGACATCGAGCGGATCGTCGGCGGCATCTTGCCCAAGGGGGCCTCGCTGGAGGACTGGTGGCGCGCGAATCCGGCGAGGGAGCAAATGCCCCAGCACCTCGCCTTCGCCGACGCGGGCTTCGTCGCCGAACCGCGGACGCGGGCCGAAACCGTCCGTTTCATCCGGGTTGCGGGAGTGGGCGTCACAGGGAGCGCGGCGCGGCTCAGCGCGGCGAAGACCGAGAGTTGACGCCTGTCTGCTCCGGACAGACCTCCGATCCGTCGGAGCGCCTGCCGGAGTGGTTCAGATCGGGCGGTCAGTTATGGTCGGCGTGACCCTGGGGAGCCGGAGCATCTGAGGGCGCCGGCGCGGGCGGCGCGGGTTCGGCGGGCGGCGGAGCGTCGGACTTCATCTTGTCGCAGCAGCTCATGGCGGCGTCAGCGGCCATATCCTTGCAGCATTCGCAGCCTTCGGCGGCCAGGGCCGCTCCAGCGCTCAGGGCCAGAATCGCGCCGGCGGCGGCCAGCAGGTTGGAAACTCGCATCGTCGTTCTCCTAGTGAACCATGAAGCTGACAGAGCCGGACATCTTGTGGCCGTCCGGACCTTCAGCGGTCCAGGCGGCGGTGTAGGTTCCCGGGGCAAGCCGGGGAAGGGCCACGCTGACGGTCGCGGCGGCCGGTGCGGCGGGGGCATTCACGACCACCGGGGCCTGCCCCTCGGCGCTCAGGGTCACCGTCTTCAGGACCATCGCATGGGGGAAGGTGACGCTGAAGCGTTCTGGCGATCCGTGGGTCATGGCCCCGTTCGCCGGAACCGTGGTGACGGCCGATTGAGGCTCGGCGGCCTGCGTCTGCATATTGTGCCCGGCGTGCGGATCCTGGGCGGCGGCGGCGCCGGCGAAGGCCAGGGCGGCCGTGAGGGTGAGAATGCGGATCATGGGGTGGTCTCCTTAGGTCAGAACCAGGCCTTGAGGCCGACGACGAAGCGGGTGTCATCAGCCCCACCGCCTCGGGCTTCGATGTAGTCGGCGGTGTTTCCGAGCGCCCGGCTCCACTCAACGCCGACATAGGGGGCGAACTCCTTGCGGAACTCGTAGCGCAGGCGCAGGCCCGCCTCGATGGACGACAAGCCCGAGCCGATCTCCAACTCCGGAATGTCGCTGGCTGAGGCGTCGATTTCGAGGCGGGGCTGGAGGATCAGGCGCTGGGTGATGCGCTGGTCGTATTCGGCCTCGACGCGGGCGGTCAGGTCGCCCTCGGTGGAGAGGAAGGCGGCCGCGTCGATCTCCCACCAATAGGGCGCCAGGCCCTGGAGGCCGAGGACCAGGTGCGTCGTATCCTCGCCGTCGGGCCGGAAATCCTGACGCACGCCGGCCTGCACATCCCAGAACGGCGCTATCGCGCGGCTGTAAAGCGCTTGGAGTTCGGCCTCTTCCAACTTGCCGCCAAAGTCGCCTTCGCCCTCGGACTTCCACCAGAAGCGATTGATGTCGCCGCCGCTCCAGCCCTGGACGTCCCAGAGATACGACTCCTCAGCACCGCCGAAGCCGGCTTCGAGACGATCGATGATGACGGCGGTGGTGCGGACCTCGCCGTTCTCGCGAACCAGAATCTGACGGGCGGCCGCCATCGCTTCGGCGCCAAAGACCAGATCGGCGGCGTGCGTGGGGCCGCTCAGGGCGGCGGCTGGGAGCGGGTCCTCCGGAGGACGGCCGGGATTGTCGGCGCTGGTCGGCACGTCCGGCGGTCCCATACTCATGGTCGACATATCATGCCCGGCACGAGGGTCGACCTGGGTGGAGGGCATGGCGGACATGTCGTGGCCGGCGTGCGGATCGGGCTGCGCCGTCGGCGGCATTGTCGACATGTCGTGACCCGCATGCGGATCAACGACCGGGGGCTCAGCCGGCATCTGATGGCCGGCGTGAGGGTCGGCAGCTGGCGGCGTTTGCGCGGGCGGCATGACATGACCGGCGTGCGGGTCTTGCGCCGGCGGCCGGGTGGACGTCTGAGGCCGAACGGCCGGAGCGGGCGTGGCTCGCGGCGCCGCGGTCGCCGGCATGACATGGCCCGCGTGCGGGTCCTGCGCTTGGGCGGTGACGGCGCTGGCGGCGAGGATCAGCGGAGCGAGGGCGACGGCGAAGCGGTTCATGACGCGGCTCCGTCCATGGGCCGGACCGTCACGACATTGAACATGCCGGCGTGCATGTGCATCAGCATGTGGCAGTGGAAGGCCCAGTCGCCGGGCGCGTCGGCGGTCAGGTCGAAGGTCACCTTGCCCCCGGGCGCGACGTTTACCGTGTGCTTCAGCGGCTGATGCCCCGGGGGACCGCCGGTCACCAGTTCGAAGAAGTGGCCGTGCAGGTGGATGGGGTGGGCCATCATGGTGTCGTTCACCAGGGTCACGCGCACCCGCTCATTCCGCTCGAAACGGATGGGTTCGACCAGTTCACTGAACTTCCGCCCGTCGAAGCCCCACATGAACCGCTCCATATTGCCGGTCAGGTGTATTTCCATGGTCCGCGACGGCGGGCGTTGGTCCTTGTTCGGCTGCAGCGACACCAGGTCGGTGTAGACGAGAACGCGGTGATCGACGTTGGTCAGGCCGATCGGCCGCTCGCCGAGGCGGTTGGCGGGGGCCATGGCTATCGCGTCGACGCCCACGCCGACCGCCATGTCCGGCGGGGCGTTCTCGGGATCTCGCATGTTCATGCCTGACATGGACATTCCGCCCATCTCGCCCGCCGGCGCCGCGCCTTGGGCTGGGGCGCCGTGGTCCATGCCGGCCATCGTGCCGTGGTCCATTCCGGACATGCCGCCCATTGAGCCGTGATCCATTCCGCCCATGCCCATGTCTCGCATGGTCAGGTTCGGGACCTCGCGCAGCGGCGGAACCTCGGCGGTCATGCCCAGGCGCGGCGCAAGGGTGGCGCGGCCCATCCCCGAGCGATCGATCGCCTCCGAGACGATGGTGTAGGCCCGGTCTTCAGTCGGCCGGACGATGACGTCGTAGGTTTCGGCGACCGAGATCTGGAACTCGTCGGTCTCGACCGGGCGGACGTTCTCGCCGTCGGCCTGCACCACGGTCATCGGCAAGCCGGGGATGCGGACGTTGAAGATCGACATGGCCGAGGCGTTGATGATGCGCAGCCGCACGCGCTCGCCGGGGCTGAAAAGGCCGGTCCAGTTCTCCTGCGGCCCGTGGCCGTTGATCAAATAGGTATAGGTCGAGCCGCTGACGTCGAGGATGTCGCGCGGGTCCATCCGCATCTCACCCCACATGCGCCGCTCCTCCAGGCTCATGCGGTCGCTGCCGTTGATCAGACCGGCGAGCGTGGTGCGCTGCCGGTTGAAGTAGCCCGGGCTCTTCTTCAGCTTCTCCAGGATTTCGTGTGGGTGCATAAAGCTCCAGTCCGACAGGACCAGCACATGCTCGCGGTCGTAGGCGACGGG